>JANMES010000099.1:0-64117 GCA_031377185.1 Phycisphaerae bacterium | reverse complement strand
TGCCGAATCTTCCGGAACCCGGAACCCGGAACCCGGAACCCGAAATCATCTACTCCGTCTCCCCAACCGCGTTCGCGGCCTGGCGATGCCCAAGGTCGAACTGATCGACATGAAGCAGGAAGGCCGCTACCGCAAGGGCGTGCATCTGCTCTCGCAGCGGCTGGAGAAACTGCTGCACGACACGCTGGCCGCCAAGCAGCAAGCGATATTGCTGCTCAACCGTCGCGGGTATTCCAACTTCGTCTACTGCGCCAGCTGCCAGGATCCGCTGCACTGCAAGTTCTGCGACGCGACGATGACCTACCACCGAACGGCCGGCGCACACGCGCACGGCGCGACGTCGCACGAAGGCAAGCACACCGGCCAGCTGCATTGCCACTACTGCCTGGCGGTCAATCCGCTGCCGGACAAATGCCCGACGTGTGGCAAGAAGCTCTCGCTGTTCGGCCTGGGCACGCAGCGGGTGGAAGAGGAAATCCAGCGGAAGTTCCCGGCGATGAAATTCGCCCGCGTCGACAGCGACACGATGCGATCGGGCAAGGACTACGAAGCCCTCCTCGCCAAATTCGCCGCCGGCGAGGTGCAGGTGCTGCTGGGCACGCAAATGATCGCCAAGGGGCTGGATTATCCCAACGTCACGCTGGTTGGCGTGATCAGCGGCGATACGGCGCTGGCACTCCCCGACTTCCGGGCGGCTGAGCGGACGTTTCAGCTGATCACGCAGGTGGCGGGACGCGCCGGGCGCGGGGACGTGCCCGGCCGTGTGGTGCTGCAGACGTTCATGCCTGATGACCCGACGATCCAGTTCGCGATCAAGCAGGATTTCGACGGCTTCGCCGCCACCGAGCTCGGCCACCGCCGCGAGATCGGCCTGCCGCCGTTCGCGCGGATGGTGCGGATCATCATCCGCGATCAGGATCAGGACAAACTGATCCTGCGTGCGGAAGAACTGGCGGCAGCGCTCAACGAAGCGATCGACGTGCTCGGCTCACAGCTATCGATGAAGGGCCCGATGCCGTGCCCCATCAGCCGGATTGCGGGCTACTTCCGGCATCAGATCGTGCTCAGCAGTTCAACAGCCGGGGAACTTCAACGCGTGCTCGCCAGCGTGCGTCAGGCCAAGGCGCTGGCCAAGAGCGATCGGATTGCGGTGGATGTGGATCCGGTATCGTTGTTGTAGGTTACCCTTTTTTCAGCACCACACGCTCCAGTGTGTTGCCCACGTCCTCGCACATGTCGATGGCTTTTTCGAGATAGTTGTAAAGCTCTTTCCACTTCATGGCTTCCAGCGGCGGAACTTCACCGCTGAAAAGGTGGGAGATGGCGGCGTGGTTGTTGTCATCACCGACGCTCTCTAGCCGATGAATTTCGATCAGCACGTCTTTCAACTCCGATAGCCGCTGAGTTTTTCGCAGCCGATGGACTGCTTCGGAAAGCGCCACCGTGGCCTGGACCAGGATATCCACCTGCTGTTGAAAAAGCGGTGGAAGCACATCGATATGGAAGATTCGGAACCGCTTGGCCAGGGCGTCTATCGCATCGATGATGTCGTCAATCCCGTTCACCAGTTCATGAATGTCGTCGCGATCGAAGGGCGTAAAGTACGATTGATCCAGCCGTTCCAACGCGCGGTGCGTCAGTTCATCGGCGGTGTGCTCGTCGTTGCGGATCATCTGGACGTGGGCGTCGATGTTGGGGAAATTCTTACCCAACTGTCGAAGATGCTCCGCTGAGCTGACGGCGTGGCGGGACAGATTCTCAAAGAGGTCAAAAAAGACCGTATCTCGGTAGAAAAATCGGAGCATAACGGTCGTCCACTCAGTGTTAAGAACGCGTTAACGGCCGATTGTAGGGTTCGATCATCGAAACTCAACCCGGGATTTAACCTATGGGTTTGAAATGGCTTGCAGTCGAACTTCCGGGTGCTAAACTGACGACTCGAAATCGCTAGGGGTGTCTTGCGTGACAGAGCAAGACTGAGAAAAACCCTTGGAACCTGATCGGTAAGCCCTGCGCCAAGTGCAGGGGCGAACCGCGTAGGGAAGCGAATCCCGCCCGCACGCGCGTCTGGATCGCCTTCCCCCATCTGAAAACTGGAGCCGCCCATGATGATCCGAGCCAACGATTCCACCGTCCATCCGCTTCCGCCGATCGGCGATAATCCTTCGACCAATAAGGAGGGCACCACGCCCGGCTCGTTCGCGGCCAAGGGGCGGATCGGGACGGCCTGGACGTTCAGCTCGCCCGACACGCCGGGAATGCCCGTGCCGTCGGAATTCACCGCGTGGGACTTCCTGCCCGACGGTTGGAGTGTCAAATCGATGCCCTCCGATACGCCGGACGACACCTTCAGCCCGTACGCCTGCAACACCGGCGATCATCCGTCTGTCACCTTCCGCACGGCACTCGGCGAAGTGCTGCAGGTGCGCTTCCCGGCTAACTTCGAGCCGATCACGCAACTCGAATCTGCCCGCCTCGGCATCATCACGCCGCAGATGAAGCGCGTGGCAGAGCGGGAAGGGCATCTCACCGCTCAGCAGGTTCGCGATGAAGTGGCCGCCGGGCGAATGGTCATCCCCGCGAATATCAACCACCTGAAGCACAAGCTCGACCCGATGGCCATCGGCCGGGCGAGCAAGACGAAGGTCAACGCCAACATGGGCGCCTCGCCGGTCAGCAGCGGGCTGCACGAGGAAGTCGAAAAACTGCAGTGGGCCGAGAAGTGGGGCGCTGATACGGTGATGGACCTCTCCACCGGCGGCGACTTGGATGCAACCCGCATCGCTATTCTGGAAAACAGCAGCGTGCCGATCGGCACGGTCCCGATCTACTCGATGATCATCGGGAAGAAGATCGAAGATTTGGACGAAGCGCTGGTGCGCGAAACGCTCATCAAGCAGGCCGAGCAGGGCGTGGACTATTTCACGATCCACGCAGGCGTGCTGCAGGCGCATCTCAAATACGTGCGGCAACGCCTGATCGGCATCGTCAGCCGCGGCGGATCGCTGCTCGCCAAGTGGATGCTCACGCACAACAAGCAGAACCTGATGTACACGATGTGGGAAGAGATCTGCGACATCATGCGGAAGTACGATGTGACGTTTTCCATCGGTGACGGATTACGTCCCGGTGGTCTGGCGGACGCCACGGACTTGGCGCAGCTGGCCGAGTTGGGAACACTCGGTGAACTGACCGAACGTGCCTGGCGCAAAGGCGTTCAGGTCATGATCGAAGGCCCGGGACACGTCCCCTTCGACCAGATCGAATACAACATGAAACTGGAGCGCACGCTCTGCCACGGCGCCCCGTTCTACGTGCTCGGACCGTTAGTCACCGACATCTTCCCCGGCTACGACCACATCACCAGCTGCATCGGCGCAACGGCCGCCGCGTACCACGGGGCGAGCATGCTCTGCTACGTCACGCCGAAGGAACATCTGGGCTTGCCGAAGAAGGACGACGTGAAACAAGGCTGCATCGCCTACAAGATCGCCGCCCACGCAGCCGATGTGGCGCTCGGCATCCCCGGCACGCGCGACCGCGACGACGAACTCACCAAGGCCCGGGCCGCTTTGAATTGGGAAAAGCATTTCGAACTCAGCTTCGACCCCGAACTGGCCCGTGCCTATCACGACGAAGATTTAGACGTCGACACCGACTTCTGCGCCATGTGCGGCCACGACTGGTGCTCCGTCCGCATCTCCAAGGAAATCCAGGAATTCGCCAGCGGCAAGGACGGCGATTTCGCCTGGGACAAGCCCAAGCAATCCGCCGCCCTCACGCCCGAGCAACAGGAGATCTTGGAAAAACGCGGCAACCTGTCGGCCGACGAGATCCACAAGCTGGCTCACAAAGGCAAAAAAGCCGTCTGCCACAGCGACGTGGTGGCCGAGCCGGAGAAGGCCAAGCTCGTGCAGATCAACACGCTGAAGGCACATGGGGTGGTGGTGAATGAGGCGGTGATTTGACGCTTAACTTGGATTTCAACACACTAAATCCAATTCGCGGTGGGTCGAAACCCACCCGGCAAGAGTTTGAAAGGGTCAGGGGAACGGTCTGTTTTGTAAGGGGCAATTCATGCATTCGATTCTCAACCGCAATCTCTACTTCGTGAAAGAACACTCCGGCATTTTCAAGGCCGCGAACAATTACGACATTCTGGATCCGCAAAGCCAGCAGATCATCATGAACTGCCGCGAAGAGAAGTTGGGCATGATCACCAAGCTGCTGCGGTTCACCGACTACAAGCGGATGACGCCGTTCGAGGTGACAATCCGCACGCCCGACGGCCGTCCGGTGCTGACGGTGAAGCGGGGGATTTCGATTTTCATGTCGCACGTGGATGTGCTCGACGAGAACGGCATCAAAGTCGGCGGGTTCAAACAGAAATTCTTCTCCATCGGCGGGGCATTTACGGTGGTTGATGTGAACGATCAGCCGCTGTTCACCCTGCAGGGCAAATGGTCGAGCTGGGAATTTACCTTCAAGTCCGGCGATACCGAGCTAGCCAAAGTCAGCAAGAAATGGGCCGGCCTCGGTCGAGAGATGTTCACGTCGGCCGACAACTACATGCTGCAAATTTCAGAGCAGGTGCCGACGGACAACCCAAGCCGGCTGCTGATCCTGGCGGCGGTGATGTGTATTGATATGGTGTTGAAGGAGTAGTTGCTCACCCCATTGCGTAGAAGAATTCCTCCTGCACGACCTTCCCGTTCTTCACGGTATACAGGCCGGCCTCGTCCATTTTCATGCGCTTGCCCTTCATCGGGCCGGACGTGGGGGTGACGTCGATCTTGAAATGGACGATGAACCGATCGCCCAGCGGCCAGGGGCCTTCGGCGGTGCTGCTGTGGATTTCGTGGTTGGCGAACCACCATTCGCCCTTCTTACGCACCGCTTCAATGCCTTCCTGGCGGGCAGGCATGCCAGGCATGTCGTGGGGTTCGATGGTGACAACCTTGGCGTCGTACAGCGAGTTGATGGCTTCCAGGTTCTTGTGCTGGTTGCACAACGCGACGAGTTTCTTGCCGACTTCGAGCGTGGTCATGATTCCTCCGAGATAAAAGGTTGAGGGATATTCGGTTCTGTCTGAAAAGGATCGACGCCTCATGGAGGGCGGCTGTCCTCAGCCGCCGGGTCTACCTGCAAACGCGGCGGGTGAAGACACCCGCCCTCCAGCTAAGCAGGAGCGATTCTCGTTTTCAGACAGAGCATAGGATGCTTCCAGCCAGTCCGTCACGCCTAAAATGTAGAGATTTGATCGATTATCATTCATCAAACGCCGGTTTTGCGGCGAATGAACGGAATATTGGCTCATCCAGAGCGGTTACATCTCTCGTATTAGCCTGATGTTGGTGGGCACCACCCGCCATACGAGAGGAATAATCGATATGAAATGGAATCCACTGTTCAGCACGGCGATCGCTATCATTGCTGTCGTCGGCGGGTATCTGGTTTTGGCGAGGAATTCGTGGGGCGAGTCGGCCGGTCGGCCTAAGGAGAAAGCCATGGCAACGGTACGGGTGATTAACGAAAAAGGTGAGCTGTCCGAGCCGGTGACAATCCCCAACATCGTTCTCAGCGATGAAGAGTGGAAAGCCAAACTCACGCCCGAGCAGTTCCGCATCACCCGCGGGGCCGGCACCGAACGGGCATTCTGCGGCGGGCTACTCAAGAACCACGAAGAGGGGATGTACCTCTGCATCGGCTGCGGGCTGCCGCTGTTCAAGAGCGACGCGAAGTTTGAAAGCGGCACGGGTTGGCCGAGCTTTTTTCAGCCGGCGGCGAAGGAGAACATCGAGGAGAAGAAGGACACGGCCTACGGCATGGTGCGCACGGAGATCAACTGTCAACGCTGCGGCGCCCATCTCGGCCATGTGTTTGACGACGGCCCGAAGCCGACCGGGTTGCGGTATTGCCTGAACTCAGAGGCATTAAAGTTCGTGAAAACTGCGGACCTCAAGTCCGTCGCGGAAAAAGTGCCGGCGACTCAACCGGCGAAGTGAAGCAAGAGAAGATTGACCACGAAGCGACGACGTAGCGAAGAAAGACCTCATGAACGCAGAGGCGCAGAGTCGCAGAGAAAAGCAAGCATTTGACTCCTCTCTGCGCCTCTGCGTCTCTGCGTTCATTTCCTCTTCGGCGCTTCGCGGTTCAATCGCTTCCTTGCGTTGGCTCGTTCCCCGCCAATCCCTTGCGGAATAAAACCATTGCGGGGATGGTTGAAATCGGTGGTCGATTCGCTCGACAGACATTATGAACACCAAACCCTATTTATTCGGAGTCATTACCATGCTCGGATCGTTTTTCGGAGCCGCGTGCAATACGTCGGTGGCGGATGTGGGCAAGTTCCCTGACCCGGCCGTCAATCTTGCCGTGCCCGCCAATGCGGGGTTGCAGAAGCTAGTGCTGGCCGGCGGGTGCTTCTGGTGTACGGAGGGTGTTTTTGAACACCTGAAGGGCGTCACCGACGTAGAATCCGGTTACGCCGGTGGATCCAAAGAAACCGCCAACTACGACGCCGTTTGTGGCGGGGATACCGGGCACGCTGAAGCGATTCGAATCACCTACGATCCATCCAAAGTATCGTACGGGCATCTACTGAAGGCGTTTTTCTCCATCGCCCACGATCCGACCACGCTGAACCGCCAAGGCAACGATCGCGGGACTCAGTATCGGTCGGCCGTCTTCTATGCGAGCGACGAAGAGAAGAAAGTGGTCGAGGCGTACATCAAGCAGTTGTCGGATGCGAAGGTGTTTGATGCGCCGATCGTCACCACGCTCGAACCGCTAAAGGAGTTCTATCCGGCCGAACTGTATCACCAGGATTTCGTCCGGCTGAACCCGACACATCCGTACATCGTGTCGCAGGCGCTGAAGAAAGTCGCCAAGGCGAAAGAATTCCCGGCCGGGCCCGTTGCACCGGCGACTCAGCCGGCGAAATAGCCGCTCCCATGCGACACAGAGGAAAAGATAAAATTAAAAAGCAATGAGCGATGAGCAACGAGTAACTCTGCATTTTGCCTACTCGTTACTCATCGCCTGTTACTCGTTACTATCCCTCATCGCTCATCGCTTTTCACTTTCCACTTTTCACGCTATCCTTTGCCGATTCACTATTGGAGGCATTGTGTCAAAGAAGGCGTTAATTGTATGGGGCGGTTGGGACGGCCATCAGCCCAAGCAGGTTGCGGCGATTCTTGAGCGGATTCTGAAGGAAGACAACTACACCGTTGAAGTATCCGATACGCTCGACGCGTTTAAGGATGCGGAAAAGCTCCTCGGCCTCGATCTCATCGTCCCCGTTTGGACGATGGGCAACATCACCAAGGAACAACGCGGGCCGGTGACTAAAGCCGTCCTCGCCGGCGTGGGGCTGGCGGGTTGCCACGGCGGGATGTGCGACTCGTTCCGCACCGATACCGAATGGCAACTGATGACCGGCGGGCAATGGGTGGCGCATCCGGGGAATGACGGCACGGAATACACCGTTAAACCCACGTCGATCAAGAGCAGCATCACGGCCGGCATCGCTGAATTTCCCGTTAAATCCGAACAATATTACATGCACACCGATCCGAGCAATCGGGTGTTGATGACAACGCAATTCCCCGTCGCCGACGGCCCGCACGTGCCCAACGGCAAGTTTGAGATGCCCGTCGTCTGGACGCGCTATCACGGCAAGGGCCGGGTGTTTTACAACTCGCTCGGTCATCACGCGGATATTGTCGAATCCGAGCCTTGCCTGACGCTGATGCGTCGCGGGTTTAAGTGGGCTGAAAAAGGATCGACTCTGGACTAAAGTGGTGCTGATTTTGAATTTTGCGACAATCCAAAGGCGTCATCCTGAGCGCAGCGAAGGACCCAGTAGATTCCCTGGTTCTTTTCGATTAAAAAATTGTCACAGATGCAAAGGATTTTCTCCGGGTAAACGAAACAAACAGTGAGTGTCGGTAGGGTTAATAAAAGGTCTTTCGCTTCGCTCAGGATGACGATTGGGAGTTCGATTCCATCAAGATTGGAAGTCGCTTGCTCCAGGGACGGAGGATCCAGTGAATTCTGCTGAAAATGATCTGGCCGTTTTGCCCGCCGACCAAGCGCCGTCGCAAGTCCTTCCCAAAGTTCGGCGAAGCGACTACAACATCGGGCGCATGGTCATCACCATCGACGGACCGGCCGGCACGGGGAAATCGACAGTGGCGCTCGAAGTCGCCCGTCGGCTGGGCATGGATTTTCTGGACACTGGCGCGATGTATCGCGCCATCGGGCTCGAAGCCATCCGACGCAACGTCAGCCTCACCGACGAAAACGAAATTTCCTACATCGCCAAGCTCTGCAAAGTGTCATTCGACTGGAAGACCAACCCGCCAGGCGTGATGCTCAACGGGGAAGCCGTAGGGCACCTGCTCCGCAGTGGCGAGGTGACGCGGGCGGCGTCGTTCGTGGCGGTCATCCCGGCGGTTCGCGAGTTGATGGTGCATCAGCAGCGGCAAATCGGGGCTGATCATGGCAACCTCGTCACCGAAGGTCGCGATCAGGGCACGGTGGTGTTCCCGAACGCCGAGTTCAAATTCTTCCTCACCGCAACGGCCGCCGAGCGGGCCAAGCGCCGGGCGGCGCAACTTCGGGCCCGCGGGGAAGTGGTGGATTTGCTCCAACTCCAGCAGCAGATCGAATCACGCGATTACCGCGACGCCAACCGCCCGGTCTCGCCACTGAGTTGCCCGAAAGACGCCATCGCCATCGATACCACCCGGCTGACCGAGCAGCAGGTCATCGAGCAAATTGTGCTGCAGGTTAAGACAACGGCTGCGAAATGACTCAATGGTTCTTCTACAAGGCGATGCGCGGACTGTTCCGCTTTATCCTCGTCGTCTTTTTCGATTTCAAAGCGTACGGCGTTAAGCACATCCCGCGAACCGGCGGGGTGCTGCTAGTTTCCAATCATGAGAGCTATCTCGATCCCGCTCTGGTCGGCACCGCCGTGCCGCGGATTCTGTCTTACATGGCCAAGAGCGAGCTGTTCACCAACAAGTATTTCGGCTGGTACATCCGCCAACTGCACGCGTTTCCGGTTCGGCAGGGGAAGGGTGATATCGGCGCGATGCGGGAAACGATAGAGCGCCTGAAGGAAGGCAACCTGCTGAACATCTTCCCCGAAGGCTCGCGAACCGACGACGGTCGGCCGTTGCCGATCCAACCGGGGTCGGCGCTGGTGATCCGCAAGGCGCAAGTCCCGGTCGTGCCGTGCATCATCATCGGCTCGTTCAAGAGCTGGCCGCGAGGGCAGATATTTCCGCATCCGTCGCGGCTGAGGGTGCTGTACGGCCCGCCGATGGAACTGCACCACCTCAAGGCCGCCGAGATCACCGCGACCATCGATCGGACCTTCCACCAACTGCGCGAGGAGCTGAAACAAATCATCAAGAGCGAGGTCGAGCCATGGGCGTTTCGCAAATACAACAGCTGACCGACCTGCTCCTGAAATTCCGGGCCGACCGGAATTGGGAGCAGTTTCATAATCCCAAGGATCAGGCGCTCTCGCTCTCGCTTGAAGTAGCCGAGCTTCTCGAACACATGCAGTGGAAGAACGGACAGGAACTGGCGGATCACCTGCAGGCAGTGAAGGGTGACGTCTCCGACGAGTTGGCCGACGTGCTGGGGTGGGTGTTGCTGATCGCCCACGACCTGGGCGTGGATTTGGATTCAGCCGTGCGGAAAAAGGTCGTGGATAACGAGCTGAAGTACCCCATCGACAAATCCCACGGCAAGGCGACGAAGTACGATAAGCTGTGATAGTGGGTGGGCGTCATCTTCCATGGATCGCATCGGCGGCGAACGCTTCGCCGTAGCACGGGCGTCCCGCCCGTGTCAGAGTGCGTCGAGCGACCGAACGGGGTACAGAGTTTGAAAAGCCACCGTGGATCGGCGGAGAAAATACTCGACGCTCGCGACGTGGTTTTTCAAACTTTGAACCCCGCTCGTCCGCTCCGGGTTGGTCTGACACGGGCGGGACGCCCGTGCTACGATGAAAACCTACTTCCGAGTCGTCGGACCCGTTGTTGATCCCGACTGTGTCAAATCCAAATCAACCACACCCGTGAAATACCGCCACCCCCGGCCGATGAAGAGCTGGTCTTTGAGCATGTCCTCAACGCTCGGCGTGACCAATCCCTCGAATCGATTCTTGCCGTTGATGTTCATCGCAACCGGCTGCTTGAAGTCGATCATCTGGTCGTTGAAGTAGAACCGCACGAGCATCACGTTATCGGTTTTGACCGTCAACCTGTTGCCGGCGATCTCGCACCGCACGCTGCACGCGTTTTGGTTCACCACCATCGGACCCGTACCGTGAGCGATGCGCATCCGCGATTCCGGCCCCGTGCGGGCCGGCTGGTAAATCTGGACCCAGTCGTTGCGATTAAACGCCGTCTCGGGCTTGTTCGATTGGAGGAGGACTTCCTTCGGGTACATCTCCCGCGACCTGGCCCGCATCGATTCAAACACCTGCCCCAGCACCTCCGGCGGTGGCACATGGCCGACGTTTTTGCTCTCGATGTACGTCAGATCGATCTTCAGCTTGCGCAGCGCCGCCACCATCTGCCGCGTTGGTTCCGGCGGGGTGATTTCGTCGCCACTGTCTTGCCAGATGACGGGCAGCAGGTTGCTGAGGTTCATCAGCCGCAGGCGTTGCCAGTCCGCCGTCGCCGAGCCGGCCAGCGGGGCGATCGCGGCGAAGTAGGTCGGGTAATGCAGCGCCAGATTCCACGTCGCGTGCCCGCCCATCGAGTGGCCGACGAGGTAAACGCGATTGGGGTCGATGTTCGCCTGATCGGCAGCGTGGTGCATGGCCTTCATGACGTTGTTCATGCCGATTTTGCCCGGGCCGTACAGCTCATCGAGATTGAGTAGGGGCATCAGCACCAGCGCATCGCGATGGCGATCGAGCTCGGTGTGCATCCAGTTGATGTAGATTGTCGTCACGCCCTTGTTGTCGGGCGGCGGGTTGGTGAGAAACTCATCGGCCGTCGGCAGGGTGATCACCAGCGGGCTGGCGGTGGATGGGCTGTAGCCTTTGGGCACGCCGAGGAAGTATTTGACCTCGAATGAGCCGAAGGTATCGTTGATGTAATACACGCCGGGCTCGAGCGATTTCCAACCCCGGCGGATTCGGCAGAGCCGGCCGAGCACGTTCGGATCGATCTGCGTCGATTCAAGCTCTTTGGTGATCGCCACCCGCTCTTTCTGCGTTTTGGCAGCGAAGAACTGCTCGATCAACCCGTGGGCGGACAGCAGTTTGCCCGGTTCGGGCATCTCCGGCTTTGGGCCGATCTCGTTGCGGCAGATCGCGAGCAGATCCGCGTCGCTCATCGCCGCGGTTTGTGTTGTGGCTGGGGCTGTGGTTTGCGCGACGGTGACGGCCGACATCGCCAGCAGCAATAGAATGATACCGCCCGACTGTCGCATCATGGCTGAACCTTCCTGAGCCCAAACGTTTCAGCGAGACAACAATGCTTGATCGCCCTAGTATATGCTGAAGATCCAGGAACGGAGAATTCATGTTGATCTATCGAGTGTTTGTAAGCGCTGCCGTAGTCTGCCTGTCGATCGTTGCGCCGGTGATGGGGCAGAATGCGCCCAAAGGCGTAACGCTGCGTCTGATCGAAAAGGGATTTAAATACCCGGTCCAGTTCTTGCACGATCCGGCCGGGCGAAACTTTGTCGTTGAACAAGAGGGACGCGTCTACCAGCTCATCGACGGCCGCAAGGCTGCCAAGCCGTTCATTGACGTTCATGATCACGTCTACATGCAAGGCGAGTGCGGCTTCCTGTCGATTGCGTTCCACCCGAAGTTCGCCGAGAACGGGCGCATCTTCTGCAACTACACTACTAAAGACCCGAAGCTGCGCACTGTGATTGCGGAATTCAAGGTCGATCCCAAGGCGGACGTCGTCGATGCAAGCACGGAGAAACAGATCCTCACGTTCGATCAGCCGCAGCCTAACCACAACGGCGGGCTGGTGATGTTCGGCCCGGACGGTCTACTCTATATCGGCTCGGGTGACGGCGGCGGAGGCGGCGACAACGGGCCCGGCCATGCGGAAAATGGCAACGGGCAATCGCTGCAAACCCTGCTGGGAAAAATCCTCCGCATCGATGTCGATAAGCCCCACAAGGGTAAAGCCTACGGTATCCCCAAGGACAACCCCGGCGTTGATGGCACGCTGAAATGCCTCCCGGAGATCTACGCCTACGGCCTGCGTAACCCGTGGCGGTTCAGCTTCGATCGCAAAACCGGCACGCTCTTCGCCGGCGATGTCGGCCAGGGCAAATGGGAAGAAGTCGATGTCATCGTCAAAGGCGGAAACTACGGCTGGCGCATCCGCGAAGGCTTCCACCAGTTCGACAAAAGAAAGCAGGCCGAGGCCACGCCACTCATCGACCCGATCGCCGAGTACAGCCACGAGGACGGCGGCCTCTCCATCACCGGCGGATTCGTCTACCGCGGAAAGGCGTTTCCCGAGCTACAAGGCATCTACCTCTACGGCGACTACAGCTCCGGCCGGGTGTGGGGCATCCGTTACGAAAACGACAAAACCCTGTGGAACGCCGAACTCCCCGTAACCTACCGCAACCGCACCGGCCCGAACCACTTCAGCCCATCAAGCTTCGGCGAAGACGCCGATGGCGAAATCTACGCGTGCGATTACGGGCGAGGGCAGATTTTTCAGATTACGGCGACGAAGTAGAGTGGCGTAGGGCGGGCACTGCCCACCATGATTCAAAGGCGGTGGGCCATGCCCACCCTACAAAAAGGCCACTGCCAATCCGTCATCGGATCGGCAGCGGCCTTGATCTGTTATCTCACCCAAAAACTTACGCCACGGTGATCGTGACTGTCTTGATCGTATCACCTTGCTTGATGGCGTTGACGACGTCCTGGCCGGTCTTCACTTGGCCGAAGACGGTGTGTTTGCCGTCGAGCCAGTCGGTCACGATGTGGGTGATGAAGAACTGGCTGCCGTTGGTGTTCGGGCCGGAGTTGGCCATGCTCAGGGAGCCGACCTGGTGCTTCTTGAACTTGCCGGGGGTGAGTTCGTCTTTGAACTTGTAGCCCGGTCCGCCGGTGCCGGTGCCTTGGGGGCATCCGCCTTGGATCATGAAATCGGGGATGACGCGGTGGAACTTCAGGCCGTTGTAAAACCCGTCGTTCACGAGGAAGACGAAGTTATTGACCGTGTTCGGGGCGTCTTTGGGAAACAGCTCGACGACGATCGAACCCTTGCTGGTATCGAACGTGGCGGTGTAGGACTTGCTCGGATCAATCTTGGCATCGCCGGCGGCGGCGTACGACTTGGGCATGGAGGCTCCTTGGTTGATTTAAGGGGTGTAATGTCAATGATTTGCGGCAGATGTCAACTGATTTGGACCGAATTACACCAGCGAATTCATCCGCTCGAAAAAACCATCGCACATCGACGTCACGCGATCGTCGTCCATCAGGCTTTTGCGGTACGTGATGCCCAGTTGCAGATTCGATCCCAGCGTGGTGGTGGTGAAAACGACGGGCGTCATCGGCCCGGGCGGGCTGACGCGGAGGTACGACAGAATCGGGTCGGGGTGATACTTCGTCGCCCATGAGTTGTTCAGCACGACGTTGGAAACGCCGCCGGCCAGTGGCACTTCCTTGCGGTAGAAGTGGTACAGTTTATCGGGACGGACGAACCGCCCGACCATCAACGCGCTCATCATCCACAGCAAACTGCTCTGGATCATGCCGCTGTTCCGGTGCGAGCTGTTTTGCTTGTGAACGGTCATCAGCAGCGATTTCCAGTCGGCCAGCTCACGCGGGGTGCAGACGACGCTGTTAAAGCCGAGGAAAATGCTGAACACTTCGTCCAACCGCGAGTGGCTGAACGGGCGCAGATCGACAATTGAGCCGATGGCGATGTCGGTCCGCCTTGCCCGCAATTGCAGGGGCACGTATTGCCAGCACAGCGAAGCCATCGCGGCAACGAACACGTCGTTCACCTTCACGCCGTTCATACGGGCGTAGCGGTAGACGCGGTCGATCGTCGCATCGGCCGGCGATTCCAACCGCACGGCCACGCCGGCGTTGTCGATGCCGGCCGAATCGACTTTTTTCACCCGCCGATAGCGGAAGTATCGCCGAAAGGTACTGATCGCCCCTTCGATCAAGTGCCAGTTGCTGTTGTCCGGCCCGAACAATCGCCAGTAACCCCGATCTGGCTGGCGGATCGGATACTTGCACGCGGCGGCAGGATCGTAAAGCCGGTAGAACCATTCGCGCAGCAACATGCGGATGGAAATACTGTCGGCCACCCAGTGTTGATAAACCACACCCAGGTGATACCCATCCTCCCCGCGACGAATGAACGGCCGAAACGGTGGTTCTTCGGGGTCATCGAACGGGGAATTGAGTTGATCCGACAGGAATTCCGCCAACGAGCGGTGCGAGGGCACAATCGGCACGGGGCGGTTGCGGTATTGCGCGTTGACCGCTTGGTATTGGTAGCCGCCGCCGGTGACGAGCAGCTTGCCCAGGCCCATCGAGCAAAGCGTATCCAGCCAGGCAGCGGTGATGGCACTTTGGTCGGGCGACCCGCGCAGGTGCATCGCCTGGGCCGCGTTGTACGGGTGCGCGTGTTCCCACTGGCGGAGTAATCGTTGAAAGAGATTGAGCGGAGCCGAAGCGGTCATTCAAGGCGGATCGAGGGACGTATCGTACCGCCAACCGTCGATTAACGCGAAGCCCGCAGCCGCGGAAAGAATCGGCCGACACGGTCGAGATATCGCGAATAAGGCTCACCGTGAACGTTGACAAGATGTTGCTCTTCTCGTCGGGCTTCCCAGATGAGAAATCCGATGTGCAGCACGCCCACCCCCAGCATCAGAGGCGACGAGAGAATCAGCATCGTGCAGAGCATGAGGAGGATTGACAGCGTGTAAATCGGATGACGCACATATGCGTACGGGCCAGCCACGATGAGTTCGGTGGTTTCGTTCGGGTCGATGCCCATCCGCCACGATTTGCCCATCCGCCGCCAGCACACGAGCGTGGCGTAGAACGCCAACAAGGCGATCACCAGCGGGATCACGGCGAAGTACCGCATCTCCATCAACGGGCGCATGACAACGGGAATCCGGTTGGGATTCTTGCTCGCAAACCCAAACGTGATCGGGTGCACGATCCAGATCAACACCAGCGGATACCACGCGGTGCGAAGGATTCGGCCGATCGGTTCGGGGGGCAGAAAATTTGCGGCCTTGCCGACTCGCTTTTTCGTCTTGATCACCATCGCCACCACGCTGCCCCAATAGCAGAGCATGAGCAACCCGATTAAGAGCGACGACGTGTGGCGAGGCATGGCGGGCATGGTAATCACCGGCAAGCGTTTCAAACAGGTGCGAAATACGTCCGATAGTCGGACCCAAGGCATCGGTTAAGGATTGGTAAACATCGGCCGGACGAGATCAACGATCGCCCGGTGCAGTTTCGGGCTGGCGGCGATCGTGCGATGGCCGAGGCCGGGGGAATCCAGCTCCGGGTGCTGGTGCAGTTCGATGTTTTCCAGCATCGTGACCGATCGGGAAACTGCCTCAAGCGGCACGCCACGGAAGTACGGCAGCGCATCGCATGCACCGTTGCTGCGGTAAAAGTTCTTGCAGACCGAGACATTCATGGGCACATGACCAGGCGGGGTGACGGGGTCGATCGTGATCAGCAGGATCACCCCGATGCGTTTTTCGTACAGTCGTCTGGCAAGGGCGATCGAGTTGTCGGCCCCGTAGCTGAAGCCGACGATCACGATCGGCCCGGCGGGTCGGTGGGCGATCAGCGCGTCGGCGACTTCAGACCATTGCGTTTCGCGAAAGACACTGGCTTCGATACCGTGCTGCCGGAATTCGCTTGCGAGTTGATCCACGCCGGCGGAGTACAACCCTCTCCAGCCGCGAAAGAGGATCACCTGGCCGCGATGGCCGGCGGGTTGCTGCAATTTCGACACATCGCCCGCCGGCAGGGAGTTGCAGCCGGTGAGGAGCATCAGCACGATCATGTAGGGCATGCTATTGCATGCCGTTCGATGACGTCCGCAGCATGCAATAGCATGCCCTGCATGGCTACAACGTCGGCGGAGAGCGTCCACGAATAACACGAGTCTACACGAATATAGAGAATGGGATTCGTGAAGATTCGTGTTATTCGTGGATGTTTTTTGATCGGATGGCAGAACCCTCACCCTGCCTTCTACCGGAGTACCGGGCGAGGGTAAATTCCCGCGACGATCGACGGAATCATCGGGCATGCAGGTTCACCTGTCCGCTGAGGATGCGTTCGACGCCGGCCGACGTTTTTACAATCAGCCGGCCGATGTCGTCGAGGCCTTTGACGACGCCGGTGGTCGCGGGTTCCCTGGCTGATGTGGTGATGCTCACGGTTCGGCCAATCAGTGCGTGGTATTGGTCGTACTCGCCAAGCAGCCGGGGGAAATTGCGGTCGTCAGGTCGGGAAAGCAGCTGGTTCAAATGCTTGGCAATGCTTAACAACGCAGTCGTCAGGTCGATCGGCTTACCCGCGATCTGCGAGAGGCTGGTGACTTTGTCCCGCAACCCGCGGGGCATGGCTGACAAATCGGGACAGACGTTCATCCCCAGCCCGATCAGATCGCAGCGGTCGATCCGCTCACAGAGCAATCCCGCCAGCTTGCGCTCGCCGTGGAGGAGATCGTTCGGCCATTTGAGCTGGATCGAGTCATCGCCGGTCAGCGCAACGGCCGCCCGGCGGACGGCGACGCCGACGATCAGCGGGATCTGCTGCGGCTGAAGCTGCTCGTCGATCGGCCAGACGAACGTCGCGGTCAGGCATCCCTTCGGCGACCACCACAGGTTGCTGCCGCGACCCCGGCCAGCAGTCTGCCGTCCCGTCAGCACGACGGCGGGGGCATACAGCGTGCCACGCTTCCGCAGCACTGCCGCATGGCTGCTGGTGCTGCCGACGGTCGGCAGCCAGTGCAGACGGAACGGGCGCAGCTTGGCTTTCAGGGTGGCGAGATCGTAGCTGTCTGGCGGTTGGCTCACTCGTACCACGGGCCTCTGGCCCGTGCCTGATGACTTTTGGACGGATAGACTTTTATTTCGAGCTACTGAGCCGCTGGCACGGGCCGGAGGCCCGTGGTACGGGTGACTTTATCCTTCCAAGACGACGAGCAAATCTCTCGCGGCCACCTGTGCTCCGGGCTTCACCATCACGTCTGCCACGATCGCATCCCGCGGGCAGTAGACTGCCGTTTCCATCTTCATCGCTTCGATGCTGAGAAGCCGCTCGCCGGCTTTGACCGTCGCACCTTTCTTCACGGCGATGGTCGATACCTTGCCCGGCATCGGGGCGGCCACGTGGTGCGGGTTGTCGAGATCCGCCTTGGGCTGCTTGTGCAGGTTGCCTTCCAGCGACTTATCCGGCACGTCCACCTCACGCGGCTGGCCGTTGAGTTCGAAGAAGACAGTTCGCATGCCGTCATCTCGCGGATCGCTGGTGGTGAGGAACTTGATGATCAGCGTCTTGCCCGGTTCGATCTCGACGGAAATTTCCTCGCCGCTCTGCAGGCCGTAAAAGAATGCGTGTGTGGGCAAGACCGACACGTCGTCGTACGTCTGGCGGTGTTTTTCGAACTCGGTGAACACCTGCGGGTACATCAGGTAGCTCATCACGTCTTCGTCGGTCGGATGGCGTTTGATCTTGCCGGCCAGTTCCTTGGCGGCGTCCTTGAGATCGATCTTGGGCAGCTTCGCCCCCGGACGGCCCTTGAAAGCCTTGGCACCGGCGGAGTCGAGAATGATCTTCTGCAGCACCTTCGGCCAGCCGCCTTGTGGCGTGCCGAGCATGCCCTGCATCAGTTCGACCACGCTCTTGGGGTAGTTCAGCTTGCGCTCGCCTTTGAGCACGTCGTACGCGGTGAGGTTGTTGGTGACCATGAACAGCGCCATGTCGCCGACGACCTTCGATGAAGGCGTGACTTTGACGATATCGCCGAACATGGCGTTGACCTGGGCGTACATATCCGCCACTTCGTGCCAGCGGTCTTCCAACCCGAGCGACTTGGCCTGTTGCTTGAGGTTGGTGTACTGACCTCCCGGCATTTCGTGCTGATACACCTCGGCGGTGCCGGCTTTCATGTTTTCTTCGAAGGGGTAGTACAACTCGCGGGCGGTGGTCCAGTAGTCGCTGAGCGAGTTGAGGTTGTCGAGCGACAGGCCGCTCTCACGCGGCGTGTTTTCCATCGCCGCAACCAGCGAATTAAGATTCGGCTGACTCGTCATGCCGCTCATGCTCGCCAGGGCAGCATCGGCGATGTCCACACCCGCGTCAGCCGCCCGCAGGATGGTGGCGGCGTTGATGCCGCTCGTGTCGTGAGTGTGCAGGTGGATCGGCACGTCGATCTCGTCGCGAAGGGCCTTCACCAGTGCGTACGACGCATACGGTCGCAGCAGGCCGGCCATGTCCTTGATCGCCAGGATGTGCGTGCCCATCGACACCAGTTCCTTGGCCATATTTACGTAGTACTTCAGGCTGTACTTAGTGCGCTTGGGGTTGAGGATATCGCCGGTGTAGCAGATGGCGGCTTCGCAAAGCTTGTCGGTCTTGTTACGGACCGTTTCCATCGACACCTTCATGTTCTCCAGCGAGTTCAGCGAATCGAAGATTCGGAAGACGTCCATTCCATTGTCGGCCGATCGGACGATGAACTCCTTCACCACATTGTCAGGGTAATTGGTGTAACCGACGGCGTTGCTCGCCCGGAACAGCATCTGGAAGAGCACGTTGGGCACCAGTTGGCGCAGGGTGGTCAGGCGTTCCCACGGGTCTTCCTGCAGGAAGCGCATGGTGGTGTCGAACGTGGCTCCGCCCCACATCTCAAGGCTGAACAGTTGCGGCGTGAGGTGCGACACCGCACCGGCGATCTTCGCCAATTCGTATGTGCGCACGCGGGTGGCCAGCAGCGACTGATGCGCATCACGCATCGTCGTATCGGTGAACAGCAGCGGTTTCTGCTTGCGGACCCATTCGCAAAACTTGACTGCACCGAGTTCGACAAACTTATCCCGCAGACCGGCCGGCGGGGTTTTGCCGACGGGGTAGGTCGGCACGACGGGGTCGTGAAGTTCCTTCTTCTTGTTGATCTTGCCTTTCACGTCCGGCCGGCCGTTGACGATCACCTCGCCGAGGTAGGTCAGCAGCTTGGTGGCCCGGTCTCGCTTGGGCTGGAATTCCAGCAGCGAGGGGTTTTTATCGATGAACGTGGTGGTGGTTTCGCCGGAGATGAACTCCGGGTGGGCCAGCAGGTTTTCGACGAACGGGATGTTCGTCTTCACGCCGCGAACGCGGAACTCACGGATCGCCCGGTCGAGCCGTGCAATCGCCTCGGCAAACGTCCGCCCGCTGGCGGTGACTTTCACCAGCAGCGAGTCAAAGAACGGCGTGATGACCGCACCGCTGAACGCGCTCCCGCCGTCAAGCCGAATGCCGAACCCGGCCGCCGATCGGTAGCTGGTCAACCGGCCGTAGTCGGGGATAAAGTTGTTGCTCGGGTCTTCGGTGGTGATGCGGGCCTGGATCGCGTAACCCCGCGTGCGGATTTCAGGCTGACGCGGAATGTCGATCGGCGCATCGTGCAGGCGATGGCCTTGGGCGATCAGGATCTGGCTCTTGACGATATCAATGCCGCTCACCACTTCCGTCACCGTGTGTTCCACCTGCACGCGGGGGTTCACTTCGATGAAGAAAAACTCCTGACGATCCATATCGACCAGGAATTCCACCGTACCGGCGTTGCGGTAGTTGGCGGCTTTGGTCAGGCGCACGGCGGCGTCGCAGATGCTTTCACGAAGCTGCTGGCTGAGGTTGATGCTCGGGGCGATCTCGACCACCTTCTGGTGGCGACGCTGCACGGAGCAGTCGCGCTCCCAAATGTGGACGAGGTTGCCGTGGGTATCGCCCAAAATCTGTACTTCGATGTGCTTTGCACGCCCGATGTACCGCTCCACGAACACTTCGGTTCGGCCGAATGCCGCACCGGCTTCACGCTGGGCTTCTTCCAGCTTGCCGAGGAGTTCGCCTTCATTGCGCACCACCCGCATCCCGCGACCACCGCCGCCGAAGCTGGCTTTGATGATGACGGGATAGCCAATTTCCTTGCAGGCTTTTTTCACAGCGGCCGGTTCGGAGAGCGCGTCTTCCGTGCCCGGCACGGTCGGCACTTTGGTTTTGACGGCTAATTTTTTGGCAGATGTTTTATCGCCAAAGGTTTCCAGCATCTCCGCAGTCGGGCCGATGAAGGTAATCCCGTTTTCAGCGCATGCGCGGGCGAAGTGAGAGTTTTCGGAAAGGAAGCCGTAACCCGGATGGATTGCATCGACATTATATTTCTTCGCGATGGCGATGATGCTGTTGATATCGAGATACCCCTTGACCGGCGAGCCGCCTTCTTCCGGGCCGACGAGGTATGATTCGTCGCTCTTGAAGCGGTGAAGGGCGAAGCGGTCTTCGTAGGTGTAAATCGAGACGGTTCGTAGCCCGAGTTCGGTGGCGGCTCGGAACACACGGATAGCGATCTCGCTGCGATTGGCGACGAGCAGTTTTTGCATGTACGGTCCTGTCAGGCAAAGCGTTAAAAGCGCGGTCGGGGCGTTATTGTGGTCAGACCGGCCGTATTTTCAAGCGACGACCTTGTCTGGAGTCAAAACAAGCCACTTGCTAATATGTTCGCCCAATCGGTTTAACACGAAAGGAGCACCGATGGAGTTGCAGGGTTTGAAGTATGGATTGGTTTTGGCTCTTGGGCTGTCGGCGGCAGGGTGCTGGCTGGGGGGATCGGACAACAAGCCGACGGCTGCGGCGCCGGTTGTGCCGACGCAGGTGGATCGCATGCAGAGAGGTAAGTACCTGGTCACGGTGATGGCTTGCGCCGACTGCCATACGCCGTTCAAGATGACCGAACAAGGACCGATGCCCGACGAATCCCGGGCGTATTCCGGTCACCCAGCCGAGCTACAAATCACCGGCGGGCCGGATTTGGGTAAAGGCCCGTGGGTTTGGGCCGGGACGGGCACGAATACGGCGTTCGCCGGGCCTTGGGGCGTGAGCTTTGCAATTAATCTGACCCCCGACAAAGTCAGCGGACTAGGCGGCGGCGGGTGGGATGAAGCCCGTTTTGTCAAAACCATGCGAACGGGCAAGCATTTCGGCGAAGCCCGTCCGATCCTCCCGCCGATGCCTTGGCAGGGGCTGTCGCAGGCGACGGACGAGGATTTGAAGTCGATGTGGGCCTACCTGCAGACGCTGCCCCCAGTCCGCAACGAAGTCCCCGCCGCCTTGCCGCCGGCCGGTGGACCGCCGAAGAAGTAGAAACACTCCTTTCGCGAAGCCGCAAGCGGAGAAAACTCGTCGCTTGCACCTTCGCTGAAGGGTAGGATACAGGGTGCCATTCCTGGCACCATCTGTGGAGAGGTGCATGGATGGCACCCTACAGGAAACGCCATGTCCTCCCAACTCGCCCGAGCTGTCCGCAACGCTGCCGCCCGACCAGAGGTAATGTCGGCGGTGGGGGACGTGTACGCCGACGTGCAGAAAGCCATCGCCGAGCGGAAGCCGGTCTGCAATATGTCCGGCAAGTGCTGTAAGTTTGAGGAGTACGGGCATCGGCTGTACGTCTCGACACTGGAGATGGCGGCGTTTCTTGATGGCATGAAGAATGAAGGCGGAAGCATGAAGGATGAAGAAGGAGACGGAAAGACAACTCCTTTTTCATCCTTGCGCCTTCATCCTTCATCCTTACCGTCCAACACCGGCTGTCCATACCAACTCGCCGGCCTTTGCTCGGTCCACGCGATCCGACCGTTCGGCTGCCGAATGTTCTTTTGCGACCCAACCGCGACCGGCTGGCAGCAGGAAATGTACGAACAGTTCCACACCCGGCTGAAATCGATGCACGATCAGCTGGAGGTGGAGTATTTTTACGTCGAATGGCGGGCGGGGTTACGGGAACTGGGGTTGACGTAGGGCGGATTTTATACAGTCGTTGGGCTTCCCGGGAGTCATTTGGCACCTGTCAACAACACACCTGAACGTTTGACACCACGATCTTTCAAGCGTTACATTAGTGATTAGCCGATACACCGAGAGAATCTCAACCGGAAGGCCCTATGAAAGCAATTGCATTGTTCGTGATCCTCGCAGGAACGCTCGTGATGTCGTCCGGATGCGCCACTCCCGCGTATTCGCCGTCTGAACGACGGGCACAGATTCTCCGCAACTGGGATTACGATCTGAAGCAGACCACCGACGACTTCGATCACCTGATGCTGCTCCGCCCGGCCAGCCATCTGACGGTCTGGAACGTCCAATAAGCTTCGTACCTTTTAGTGCCAATGAAAAAGCCCACTGTGTTGCAGTGGGCTTTCTTTATTGATCGCTGTGACAGGCTCAGCCGCTTACGATGCCGCCCGCAGACGCGTCGGCTGACGCATCCAGCCGATTTTGCGGGCGTGCTTGGCTTTGGCGGCTTCTAGATGGCTGAGATACTGCTGCAGATCGACCTCTTCGAACTGAGCAAGAAACTGGGGTTGTGCGGTCGGATTGTGCTGGCGAATGTCTTCGATCAGTTGACGTTTGGTCATGGCGTGATACTTTCGCGTCTGGAGAACTACGGATAGGAGCCGGCCCCTGTGCCGGTTCCGTTGCATCGAGCATCGACCGACACAAGCACAAAACTTGAACGATCGCACCATGGCAGATTCAGAGACCAAACTATCGGACGACACAAGCGGCAATGGCGGCGAAGCGCTGTCCAAGCTGCACAAGATGTCCACCACGGCAGGGCTTGGTAGCGGCGACTATGTTGCGGTGAACATTGTGGCGGTCATCGCCGCTCTGTTGGGCGTGGCCAGCATCCTGGCGAAGCTCGACAATGCGTTGCTGGTGGTTCCGATCGCGGGCATCTTTTGCGGCGTGATCGCGATCGTGCAGATCGGGCGCAGCAACGGCACGCAGACGGGCCGCTGGCTGGCGATCGTTGGGCTGCTGCTTTCGCTGGGGTTCGCCGGGTTCGTGGTTTTCCAGAAGGTCAGTGACAACTACCGCACCCAGCAGGATCAACAGGCGATCGCCGATTTGACCCGCGAGTTCGGCGAAAAACTCAAAGTCAGAGACTACACCGGTGCCTACGACCTGTTCGGCGGCGACTTCCGCGACCGTGTGCCGTTCGAGAAATTCAAATCACGCCTTAGCTTTTTTGAGACCGCACAGGCGATCGAACTCTACGGCGAACTAAGCAGCGTCGAGTGGAACGGGTTGGTGCAGTTTGAATTCGACAACCGCACGGGGTCGTTGATCGCCGGCGGATTGGCGAAGATGAAATTCGCCAAGAAGGGCGAGCCACTCCGTC
The DNA here is from genome assembly GCA_031377185.1 of Phycisphaerae bacterium. Lineage (GTDB taxonomy): Bacteria > Planctomycetota > Phycisphaerae > Tepidisphaerales > Tepidisphaeraceae > JANMES01. Next base: position 40,655 of record JANMES010000099.1, on the reverse strand, counting down.
AAAACGCATTGTTCCGCAAGGTCGGCCAGAAATGGAAGATCGACACCATGCCCGACCTGTTCCCGGCCGAAAAAGGCGCCGCAAATGGCGGTCCGGCAGGACCGGCAGGGCCTCCGGGGCCGTGATAGTGGGTGGTGGGGAAATGACCCATGACCAAGTCTCAATGACCACTCAATAACGAAACCCAAAATCCGAAAGAATGACGAAATTCGAATAACGAATGACGAAAAAGACTCGATTTCGCAGCTTCGTCATTCGGGATTCAACATTCGGCATTCTTTCGGATTTCGGGTTTCGTCATTCGGATTCGGTCATTAAGTCATTGATTGGTCATTGGGGCTTGGTCATTAGAGTTCCCGCCCCCTCCCCGATTTCCCCGCTTCTTCTCAAGCACCACCCGAACTTCGTCCGATAATCCTCTTAGGTTTGATTGTCCGATCAGGACGTCAGTTAGGTGCGGTCCTTTTGCTGCCGATACGTTCCGTAGGGTTTATTTGCCCGAAGGATGGATTGGCAGAATGATGACTGCAACTCAAGACAAATGGATCGTACGTCTGCTTGAAGCGGGTTTGATCGTGGCGGCCGTCGCAGTGTTGGCCGGCTGCTCGACGATTTCGGGCGTGGCTGGCGCGAAAGAGCCTGGGAAGCCGCAGCAGCCCGTTGCCGGCGCTGCGATCGAACAGCCCGATTGGGAAGCCAATCGGCCGGAAGAAGTCAAAGCCTCGACGCTCAACATCTTCGGCGAGTTTGACGGCCAGCGCCGCAACTCCACGAAGCAGATCGGCGAGGCAGGCTTTCAACAGCATACGTACGTTGACGAAGGGTACGACACCGACATCGTCATCGATCCTTCAGGGCAAAACATGGTGTTCGCCAGCACGAGACACAACGAACACCCCGACCTGTACCTGCAACGCGTGGACGGCCTGAGCGTCACGCAGTTGACCAACGATGCGGCCGACGATGCGTTCCCGGCGTTCAGCCCGGACGGAAAACAGATCGCCTTCAGTTCGACGCGGTCGGGCAGTTGGCAGATCTACACGATGGACGCCGACGGTCGAAACGTCGTGCAGGTGACCAACGGACTGATGCAGGCGGTGCATCCGAGCTTCAGCCCTGACGGTCGCAAGCTGGTGTATTCGGCTCTCGGTGGTCGCAGTGCTCAATGGGAGTTGTGGACGGTGGATTTACAGACGGCTGAGAAACGCATGGTCGGTTACGGTTTGTTCCCGGCGTGGTCGCCGGACAAGTCGGTGAATCGCATCGCGTTCCAGCGCCCTCGGCAGCGGGGCAGCCGGTGGTTCAGCTTGTGGACACTCGATCTGATGGACGGCGAAGCCCGCCGAATCACCGAAGTCGCCGCGAGCACGAACTCGGCCGTCATCAGCCCGAGTTGGAGCCCGGACGGCAAGCGGATTGCGTTCAGCACGGTGGTCGATCCGACGCGTGAAAACGCAGGCGTGAAGAAACAGCAAGACGTGTGGGTGATCAACGCCGACGGCTCCGGCCGCAAGCGGATCACCGACGGCAACGGGACGAACCTGACTCCGTTCTGGGCGAGCGACAGCCGGATCTACTTCGTCTCCGATCGCGGCGGACAGGAGTGCATCTGGTCCGCCAAGACCGAAGGCTCTTCGATTCAAACCGCCGCTGTCGAACCGAAACACGAAGTACCGAAACACGAAATCCCCGCACCCGCCCACGCGGCTGCGACTGAAAAAGACCCGTTCGCGACCAACGCCAAAGCCGAAGTCGCCCACGAATCGACCGAACCGAAGCATGATGCCTCGGCTGCAACGGATGTGCATGAAGTGACGCATTGAATTAGTTGCTAGTTGTTAGTTGCTAGGTGGGCTCTTCACAAGCAACTAACAACATATTCCAAGCTTCAAGGACGAAGCCATGAAGAAAAGAATCCCCGCCCTCGCCGTTCTATTGCTGCTCAGCGGCTGCAGCTTGTTCAGCAAGCCGCAGTACGGCACGGAGCAGATGTTGTTCCTGCCGGGCAAGGTGAAAGCGGTTTGGGCGGTCGCCCCGGCGATCAACCTCTCCGGCCAGGAGCCCGTGGATGCGCTCCTGCAGGCCGATCTGCTTTACAGCCAGGTGCAGCAGGTGCATGGGGTGACGGCGATCCCGGTCAACCGCGTGGTGGAAGTTTTCGTCTCGCTGAAGATCGATAAGATTCAAACGCCCGAACAGGCCGCCCTGGTGTGTGATCTGCTGGGCGCAGACGCGATCCTGATCCCCACGATCACGATGTTTGACCCGTACAATCCCCCCAAATTCGGGGCGTCGTTACAGCTGATGGCCAAGCCCGGTTCGTTCACCCGGCCGGCCAATGTCGATGCCCGGGAATTGGCCCGGGCGGCAAAACCCGGTGCAAATGAGTCAATCTCAACCATCGATAATGCCGATTTCATACAAAGCGTGGGCATGTTTGATGCGTCCAACGGAACGACCCGCGAACTGGTGTACGAATACGCCCGTGGCCGAAACAACCCGGCCGGCCCGATGGGGGCCGAAGAGTATTTTCACTCGATGGACCGATATTGTTCATTCGTTTACTACACGCTGATCGATGATCTGCTCCATTCGCCGAAGTTACGCCGATAGTTTGATTGGGATTAGTTAAAGATACTCAATAAGGATCGTATGCCAGTCACCAAGACCCTCTCGCTCGTCAAAGGCCAGCATCAGTTCTGCTTCCGCTACGAAGTCGGTGACGAGCAGAAGCTGCTGGACTCCCTGGTGGAACTGGTCCAACGCCGCGACGTGCCTTTCGACTGGTTCGACGCCGCCGTCCTCTCACACCAGCTCGGCCAGCACCTGTCCAAAGAGCTCAAGTCCTATTTGCCAAAAAAAGCGGCATGAATTATCGGAGTAATTCCGGTCACTAAGCCGATAATAATTCTGTAGCCTTTAACAAGCTTACGTGAGATTTACTTCTCACGCGTGGAACGAGGATCGCTCCACTAACGGGCCACCGGGCATCGCCGGCCTGTGGCAATTCCCACTGTAGGAATCCATCGCCCAAAGCGGCTTGGTACCTATGAACACAGTTACTGTTTCCTCGTTGTCCGGTGCTTCTATTCCGGCAAAGTCGTTTTCCCCTCTCGTTCACCAGTTTCTCGACTACTTGAAGCTCGAGAAGCACTTCAGCGATTACACCATCAAGAGCTACGGAGCCGACCTGATTCAGTTCGGCCAGTTCCTCTGCGGTGAAATCGGCCAGCACGGTGCCACCAGCGACTCCAAGCCCACCCCGGCTGCGGTCGATGAAAAGCACCTCAAGTGCGAACCGCTGACCATCCGTGAGTTCCTCGCCTATCTGTATGGCCAGAACTACACCAAGAGCACCACCGCCCGCAAACTGGCGACGCTACGCAGCTTCTACAAGTTCCTCATCAAGCGCAGCCTGCTCACTGCCAGCCCGCTGACCACCATCCGCACGCCCAAGCAGGAAAAACGCCTGCCCAAGTGTCTGGACCTGGAGCAGGTGCAGAAGCTGCTCGACGCCCCCGGCGACGCCGACATCCTCTCAGCCCGCGATAAGGCGATGCTCGAAATTCTCTACAGCAGCGGCATTCGCGTCAGCGAGCTGGTTGAGCTGGAGATGGGCGACCTCGATCTCAACGAAGGCGTCCTCCGCGTCCGTGGCAAGGGACGCAAGGATCGTCTTACCCCGATCGGCAGCCAGGCGATCAAAGCGGTGCAGAAGTATTTTGAAATGCGTGCGATTGACCAACGCAGCCAGAACAGCACCGCCCAAAGCCGCGTGTTCCTCAACAAGCACGGCGAATCGCTGAGCACCCGCTCGGTCCGCCGTAAGCTCGACAAGTACCTGGTGTCGGCTGGCTTGGATCCGGGGATCAGCCCGCATACGCTGCGTCACAGCTTTGCGACGCACCTGCTGAACAACGGGGCCGACCTCCGCAGCGTTCAGGAGTTGCTGGGTCACCAGAGCCTGAGCACGACGCAGATCTACACGCACCTGACCACCAGCCGGATGAAGGAAGTCTACGACGCCGCCCACCCGCGAGCGACGGAGAGCACGATCCCGCATCCCGCTTCGACAGGAGCACCCGCCCCGCGACCCTTTTACCCCGCCAAAGCCGGGTAAATCGGGCTAACTAAAACCCACACGCACGCCGGACTGGTTGTTGATTCAATCAGTCCGGCGTTTTTTGTTAGAAGTATTTCGGTCTTGGTCGATCGCCTGCGGCTCACCCGTACCACGGGCCTCCGGCCCGTGCCTAGAGCCGCTATCCTGCGGACCAACGTGTTCACCGAAAATGGATAGTTCCTAGCACGGGCCGGAGGCCCGTGGTACGGGCTACTTGCTTGGCTGTGTGCTGGATTGCCGCTTCGCCAGATACGCCACTAGCCACTGCCGCCGCCATGCAGGTTGGTCTTCCGATCGCAGATCCACCCACAACCCCCGCGGCTTGCGGCGGGCGTCGTTCTCGGCCTGCTCGAACGCACTGGCGAACGTGTGCTTCACCCGCCGATCCGCGTAGGCGTGGCCGTCCTTGACGAGATCGAGGTTCACGTTGTCGCCGTCGGTGAGAAAGACGTACGCCAGCAGCAGCCCGTCGGCATCCCGCGTCTGCGTCGGCTCCAGGCGGATCGTGACGGTCCGCCCGACCAGCCGGTTCTGCGTGTACGCCCGCGACTCGTCCTCACCCGGCTTCCCGACTTCCGGCGCCGCCGCTCCTAGCATCCGAACGCGAGTCCCGCCTGCGAGCGCAATCCGATCACCGGCCGATGCCTTCTCGACGGTAAAGGAACGCCGATCGTACGCCTGCCAATCGTTTTGCGTCGCCCCGAGCAGCCCGAAGCGACCCAGCCCGATCAGGCCGATCACAAACACCGCCAGCGAGACGGAAATAATCCGCACCCGCCGCCAACGGGCGACGCGGGTTTCGATGTAGTGGATGTCTTCTTCGCGGGCGATAGGCGGGAATTTACCACGGAGGCCCGGAGACACGGAGGCGCAGCCGAATTACGCACAGGCACCGGCAGGCAAATGAATTCAATGGAAGGGCCACTCGTACCACGGGCCTCTGGCCCGTGCCTGGAACCGCTGTCCTGCGGACCAACATACACACCGAGTATGAATAGCTTTACGCACGGGCCGGAGGCCCGTGGTACGGGAGGCATTTCCCACTCCTGCTCGGCCAATCAAGACACGCGATGCCGTGATTGCGCCTCAGTGCCTCCGTGCCTCCGTGGTTCACTCACGGCTTGGCGATTTTGCCCAGCTCAAACGCATCGTGCACGATGTTGAGCGCCTTGGCCGCGTCAGCTTTGGCGATGATCACGCTGATGCGGATTTCGCTGGTGGTGATGTTCTGGATATTGATTTGTCCGTCAGCCAGTGCCTTGAACATCTGCTGTGCCACGCCCGTATGGCTGCGCATGCCCACGCCGACGACGCTGATTTTGGCCAGTTCTTCGGTGTAAGTGACTTTGGTCTTCCCGCCGAACTCTTTGATCAGTCGATCGACTACGGGTTTGATGTCGGCCAGTTCCCCGTGCTCGACAGTGAAAGAGATGTTGGCGGTGTTGTCGTCCATGACGTTCTGGATGATGTCATCGACGACAATGTTGGCCGCCGCGATGTCGCCGAAGATTTTCGCCGCCACGCCGGGGCGGTCGGGGACGGCCTTGATGCTGACGCGGGTGATGTCTTTCTTGAGGGCTGCGCCCGATACGACGATGTGTTCCATGTTCGGAGTCTCCGCGACGATCCAGGTGCCTTCGTTGTCGTTCTGACTGTTCCGCACGTGCAGCGGGACATTGTATTTCTTGGCAAACTCAACCGCCCGCGTCTGCAGCACGCTGGCACCAAACGCCGACAGTTCCAGCATTTCGTCGTAGCTGATTTGGTCGATCTTTCGCGCCGTTTTCACAATCCGCGGGTCGGCGGTGTAAATGCCGTCCACATCGGTGTAGTTCTCGCACACATCCGCATTCAGCACCGCACCGATCGCGACGAGGGTAGCGTTGCTCCCGCCTCGGCCGAGGGTGGTGAAATCGCCTTGCGGGGTGATTCCCTGGAAACCGGCGATGATGACGATTTTGCCCGCGTTGAGTTGCTCGTAAATCCGGTGCTTGTTGATCGACTGAATGCGTGCCTTGGAAAACGCCGCGTCAGTCACCAGCCCGATTTGCCCGCCGGTGAAGCTGATGGCTTCGTGGCCCTGGGCGTTAAGTGCCATCGCCATTAGAGCGATGGTGACCTGCTCGCCGGTGGCCAGCAGTTGGTCCATCTCCCGTTTGGGGGGCAGGCGGTCCTTCCCGCCGAAGAAGCAAACCTGCTTGGCCAGGTCGATCAGATCGTCGGTCGTATCGCCCATGGCCGATACGACCACAACCACCTGGTTTCCCCGTTCCTTCGCGGCGATCGCCTTGCGAGCAGCCTTGTGGATGCGTTCGGCGTCGGCAACGCTGGAACCGCCAAATTTTTGAACGATCAAACCCATAACAAACGTCCGCCTAACAAGAGGGCGGAATTATAGTAAGAGCAGGGCAGAGTACAACCCGCCAAACGCTCTCCCGCGTCAAAGCTTATCCAATTTGAACCGCACATGGCGGACCTAACGCCTTATTCACCGATTGCTGTTTGTTCGCCCTCCGTTAGCACTTATAATTACGGTGGTCGATCATCCGACAGGTTTTTGGTATCCTCGTCCGCCGAACGGGTTTTAACCCGGAGCGGAATCGAGAGTTGGTGCATTGGAGTATCCCGCTTGCGATTCACCCTCGTCATGCCGACCCTCAACCGCGTGGCCGACGTCCAGCGGTTCATGGAAGCATTGGACGCACAAAGCTTCCGCGACCTGGAATTGATCGTCATCGACCAAAACCCGGATGACAGCCTCCGCCCGGTGCTCGCGCCGTATCTGAATAAGTTTCCGATCACTCACGTGCAAACGCACAAGCCGATCGGTGCTGTCGCCGCCCGTAACATGGGGGCTCAGATGATGAAGGGCGAAGTGCTGGCGTTCCCCGATGACGACTGCTTCTACGAGCCTGACTTCCTGCAACGCGTCGACGAGGAGCTCAAAACCCACCCCGACTGGGACGGGTTGAGCGGCGGCGTCGTGGGGCTGGAGCATTACTACAGCAAAAAACCCGCGTTCATCAGCCGATACAAAGTGTGGTGGCAAGGGCTTGAATTCACGCTCTTCTACCGCAAATCGATCATTGACAAGATCGGCCTGATGGACCCGACGTTCGGCCCGGGTGCCAAAACCCCCTGGGGTGCCGGCGAGGCAGCCGACTATATGTTGCGGACCATCGAAGCCGGTTTTAAGGTTCACTACGACCCGACCCTGAAAGTCCATCACCCCGGCCCGCTCACCAGCCCCCGCAACGACGCCGACGAGGCCAAATGCGTCTACGGCTATTCGATGGGCAAAGGCCACGTCCTGCATAAGCACCATCTCCCGTTCTGGTACATGCTCTACCTCGCCGCCCGCCCGATGGCGCGAGCCTTAGGCAATGCATTCATTTGGCGTTGGAGCAAAGCCGCGATCTCGCTGGCGGTGACCAAAGGCGTGTTGACCGGCTACTTCCTCTCGATCCGCCTGGCCGAAGCAGCCAGCGATGCGACCGTGCTGGCGCAGTCGGTGTGATCTATCGCAGATAATGAACCACGGAGGCACGGAGACACGGAGGCGCATCCCACGTTCGGCGTCGCTCTGGGCAATGTCGATTCAGTCAAAAAAACAAGCAGAAAAAACCGGCGGAAATGCGTTAGAGTCACGAATGCGCCTCCGTGCCTCCGTGGTTTAAACGCCTTCTACGATCGCAGAAAATACTCCATCAACTCATGCCCCCGATCGAGCTTGAGCCCGCTCGCCGCAGCAGCTTTCTCAGTGTAACCCGCAGCGTTCGTTGGTTTGACGTTACTGCCTGTCATCGCGAAAAGCGTGGGGGCGTAGCCGTGCTTGCGCGTCGCGATGTTGGTGGGGTGATCGGGCATGACCAAAATCCGCCAGTCTTTGAACTGCTGCATCTTCGCCAGCACCGGGCCGACGACGTGTTTATCGATGTGCTCGATGGCGTCGATCTTGGTTTTCCAATCCGCCTGATGGCTGGCTTCGTCGGGGGCTTCGATGTGGCTGAGCACCAAATCGTACTTGTCCAGCATCGCGGCGGTGTCGACGCCTTGGCCGACGTAGTTGGTGTCGTGGAAGCTGGTCATGCCCGCCACCTCATGCACGTCCCAGCCGAGCAGCACGGCGAGGCCTCGCAGCAAATCCACGCCGGTGATCATGCAGCCGCTCTTCACGCCGAACTTCTCGACGAATTTGGGCATCGCCGGGGCGTGGCCTTGGCCCCAGAGCCAGACTTGCGTCGCCTGGTTCTTGCCGGCCGCCTTGCGGGCGAGGTTGATCGGGTGATCCTCGAACAACCGCTTCGATTCCAGCATGATCTGCCAGAGCAGCTCTTCGCTTTTGCCCTTGGGCACCCAGCCGGCGATCGGCTCTTCCGGAATCTCGTGAGGCGGCTTGGTCTTCACATCAAACGCTTCATGCCCGCGATACACCAGCAGATGCCGATAGCTCACACCGGTGTAAAACTGAAACCCGGGGATCTTGATCGACTTCGCCAGATCGCCGATGAGCACCTTCGCCTCAGCGTCGGAAATGCCGCCCGACGAGTGATCCTTCATCACGCCGTCGACGACGGTGACCAGATTGCAACGAAACACCCAGTCGGTCGACGACAGCGGAATCCTCTGCGCCGCCGCCTCCAACGGTGCCCGGCCGGTGTGGTAGACCGCGGGGTCGTACCCCAGCAAACACATCGTCGCCACATCGCTGCCGGACTCAAACCCATCCGGCACGGTGTGAACCAGCCCGATCTTCCCTTCGCGGGCGATGCGATCCATATTCGGTGTGCGAGCCGCTTCCAGCGGCGTTTTACCGCCCAATTCTTTGAGAGGTTCGTCAGCGGCTCCGTCGGGGATGATGATGGCGTATTTCATAATTTCAATTTAACCACGGAGGCACAGAGGCACGGAGGCCAACTTGTAGCTATAAAGCCATTCGCTTGATCGAGTTTCTGATGACGGCACTGTGGAAATTGATCAGCAGGCCGATCTTGATTTTGCTGAGCTTCAGATAGGTTAAGAGCTGGGCCTCGTGGACTGGGATGAGCTTCTCGACCGTTTTCAGTTCCACGACCACACGATTCTCAACAACCAAATCCAGCCGATAGCCGCAATCCAGCGTGATGCCTTTGTAAGTCACTGGGAGCGGAACTTGCTCCTCCACATTCAACCCACGTAACTCCAGTTCATGCACCAGACACGCCTGATATGCTGACTCCAACAACCCAGGCCCGAGCTCCCGATGCACTTCGATCGCGGCCCCAATGATTTTCTCAGTGAGTTCTTCCTCTATCAGCATAGACTATTCCTCCCGAACCAATCCCAGAGCGTCGAATGCGCCTCCGTGCCTCTGTGCCTCCGTGGTTAACCCCCGAATTCCTTCGGCTGATCAATAATCCGGAGGCACACCGTCGGCGGTTGGATCGTCGGCAGGGCGTCGATGGCCTTGACCGCCCGGCCCATCGCTCCTTCGCTGGCGACGTGCGTGGTGATCACCACCGGCACGATCTGCCCTTCGCTGGATTCATGCTGGCTGATCGCGCTCAGGCTGATGCCCGCGTTGCCGAGGGCTCGGGTGACGTCGGCCATCACGCCGGGCACGTCGCGTGCCATCACGCGGAGGTAGTAGCGGCTCTTGAGCTGCTCGAACGGCAACACCTTGGCCGGCGGGACCGAATCGGGGAAGACGTTCAGTTGCTTGAACACCAGCGGAATCGTCCCCAGTGCAACGCCGACCAAATCCGCCACCACCGCCGACGCCGTCGGCAACTGCCCGGCCCCGCGGCCGTAGAACAGCGTGTGGCCGAGAGCGTTGCCGAACACGCTGATCGCGTTGAAGCTGCCGCTGACTTCCGCCAGCACGTCGGAGTTGTGGACGAGCGTGGGATGCACCCGCAACGCGATCTTGTCGCCCGATCGCTCGGCGATCACCAGCAACTTGATCACATACCCCAACTGCCCCGCGAACTTAATGTCCTCCGCCTGCAGCGTGCTGATACCTTCGACGTGGATGTCTTCTTCCCGGACGCGAACGTTAAACGCCAGCCCGGCGAGGATCGCGAGTTTCTGGGCCGCGTCGCGGCCTTCGACGTCCATGGCGGGGTTGGCCTCGGCGAACCCGAGTTGCTGGGCTTCCTTGAGCGCCTCGGCGTAGCTCCAGCCGTTGCGGGTCATGCGGGTGAGGATGACGTTGCACGTGCCGTTGACGATGCCGAGCAACGCATTAATGCGATTAGCGACGAGGCCTTGCTGGAGCGCCTGGATGATCGGGATGCCTCCGCCGCAACTAGCTTCGAAGGCAATACAGGTGTTGTTCTGCTTGGCGAGCGCAAACAGTTCCGGCCCACGAGCCGCCAGCAGCGACTTGTTCGCCGTCACGACCGGCTTGCCGAGCTTCAGTGCCCGCTCGACGGCCGAGCCTGCTACGTCGGTGCCGCCCATGAGTTCGATGACGATCTTCACATTCGGATCATCGATCGCGGCTTTCCAGTCGGTGGTGGGGTTGATCTGCGTGCCGGAATGTTTCGACGGATCGCGAACGACGGTGTGAAGGACTTTGAACGAAATCCCCGTGCGTTGCTTCAGCAGTGCGTGCTGCTCCGCCAAAATCTTCACGACGCCGCTGCCGACCACGCCGTGCCCGAGAATCGTAATGCCGATAGATTGGTCTGCCATGTGTCCGGGCAATTTACGCCGCCGGGCGGCGGTTGTCACGGCTACGCTCCCGTCAGGCTCAGTGTCAACGTTTGCCCGGCTTCGAGGATGATCTCTTCGGCGAAGGCGATTTCGGCACCGGCGTCATTGGTCGATAGTTTTACCGGCACGTCTTTACCCGCAACGCTCGCCGACACGCGGGCCGGGGAGTTTTTGCCCACTTCGCCTAGCTTCAGGGTTGTCAGCCGCAGTCGGCCATAGCGGACGGTCACGTCAGCCGTCAGGGTTTGGGCGTTTTGCTTCTGGCTGAACGTGCCCCAGGCTTGGGCGGCGGTGAAGGCGCATTTGAAATCGTTGGGCGTCAGTCTTGGGGCAAAGCCGATTCGACCGGCGGGGCCGTCGTACTCGAAACCGCAGGCCGCCAAATACACGCCGTAGCTGGCCATCGATCGGGCGTAGTGATCGCCGCACTCGACTTCGTTCCACGGGTTGCGACGCTCCGGCGAATACCGGTCGTGTACGGCCCGCGTGATCGCGAGCCCTTCGGTCACCATGCCTTCCCAGATCATGTGGCCGGCCGCCTGGTACTCAAAGCCGTTCATGCATTCGTTGAAATAACCGGCGAATCCGCGGTGGCCCTTGCCGACGGCTTTTTCGAAATCCCAGTCCTTGCGGGGGAAGGTACACATCAGCAACCCCGCCTCGCCGGGCATGGCGTACCAGCGGCCGGGCTTGTTGGCTTCGCGATACGGGCCGACGTCGGGGGCGAAGTTGTATCGCCACAAGGATGCCAGCGCCTTCCGCGTCTGCTCAACCGGCAGCACGCGGGGCAGGCCGACCTGGAACGCCCAGCTTTGGCCGAACACCTGGTCGATCTCGCACCCCGTGCCGGAGTTGATCGCGTTGGCGTGGGCCGGGTCGACGCGGTTGATGAAGTAGTCGCCGTCAAAAAGCTCCCGCACCAGATTCTCGCTGCCGGTCTTGAGGATCGATCGGCAGGTGCCGGCAAATTCCTTGTCGCCCATGCGATCAGCCATCACGGCGGCGGCCGACAGAGACGACAGGTACAGCCCGCTCAGCCACGCCACTTTGCCGAACCAATCCGCGTCCAGCGTGTTGTGCTGGTTGCTCTCGATCAGGCCGTCGGCGTTTTCGTCTTTGTTGATCAGCCAGTTCGTCGCCTTCTTAATCGCCGGCCAGTTTTGCTTGAGGAACTCATCGCCAGCGGACATCTGGTGCTCGCGCAACGCCCGCAGGATCGTGCCCGCCTGCCCATCGACGGCCGGGCCGTCGTTGTACTCGGCACGGAAGCGGATCGCTCCGTCGTCCTTCATCGCCAGCCCGAAATCCACCCGCTGACGCAGATCCCGCTCCAGATCGGGGAACAACCGCCCGGCGGCGTGGGCGTAGTGATACACGTGCCCGCACGTTCCCGGGCAACAGCCGACGCCCTCGTCGCCGTAGTACCGGCGATCCTTGAACAGGTACGTCGTGGAACTAGCGAGGATCGACGTGTTGAGGAACGTCCGATCGAGAAACCACACGGGAAGCGATGAGTCGTACCACGTGTCACGCCAAAGCCGCGTTTGGGTCGCCAGGCGGTCGAAGTCTTTGATCACGTGCTCGATGACCACGTCGGCGGATGCAAACCGCGACGCGTAGTATCGGCCGACGTTGCCGAGCTTGCCCTTGATCGACAGATTCGGCATGTGCCAGGCGACGACGAAATTCACCGTCACGCTTTGGCCGGCTTCGAGATGCAGCTTGCGACCGACCTGCCCGACGAGCTTCGTGCCCGTGCCCGCCGTTTCATCGGCCGACACCACACGCTCGCCGTTGCCCAGCACCGCGAGCGCCATCGTGCCGAAATCCGGGCGATCGACCAGCGGCACGCCGCCGTCCGGGTGATCGGTGAACGTAATTCGCCCGAGGCCGATGTTGCACCACTCGACACCTTCGGCGTCGATCAGTTCCAGCTTCGCCTTTTTGCCGACGTACGGGCGAACATCGAACGTGGCGAGCGACATCTTGTTGTCGTTATGGCCGGCGGCTCGCAGCACGCTCTTGCCGTCGATGAGCAGGTTCAGCCCGTGCCTGCTGCCCTCAGGTCCTTGGCCGCCGCCGATGAAGAACTTGATGAATTCACGCTCGATGGTGAACTCTTTGCTCAGCAGCCGGCCGGTGGCTTTGTCTTTCTCACCAACTGTTGCTCCGTCGGCCGACGCGTGCGAGTTGACGACGCGGGGCGAATCGCCGCCAACGTCGCCCTGGTATTTGGGGATCTGCTTTTTATCGATCGGCCCTTTGCCGAACGCGGTGCCTTCGACGTCCCACCCTTCGTAAGTGGGTTTGGACCAGTTCTCGAATTCAATGTCCGGGCGATGATCCTTCTTCGCGTCGGCCGGTGCCTCAACGGAGCAAACGAGCATGGCCGATGCGTCATTCTGCACGATGCGATTGCGCAGCACGCCCGCTGCCGTCTTCAGCCCGATGCACGCGGCGTTTTGCAGCGTGCCGACGATCTCTGCGTCTATCGCCGCCGCTGAGGTGTTGCGAAGTGTGTAGCTCATCACGGTGGCGGGGAGATTGGAATCATCCGTCGCCAGCGGGATGAACGGCGAAAACGCCTCCAGCATCACCGCGACCGGCTGGGCGGGGTCTTCGTACTTCACCACGCCGATCGGGTACTCGCCGCGGAAGGTGACTTTCGCGAAGCCCGCTTGATCGAGCGCCACCGTCTTCCCGCCGACGTTGAGCGCAAATCCCTGCTCGAACGGACCGGCCGGCGAAAACGGCTTGGCGTAGTGGGCCTGGTTGGTGCCCGGCGTGTTATTGAAAATGTCCCAGTGCGTCAGCCGACCATCGCCGCTGAGGTAAACCTGCCCGGCCCCGATCCCGCCGACCGGCATGCCGACGTATTTCAACTGCTCGCCTTCAAGCAACTGAGGCGTGCCCTTGGCAAACAGGCTGTCGACCCACGCCTTGTCCAGCTTCTTGTCGGCCGGCACGAGGCGATCAAACTCTTCCCGCGTAAACGGTCCGGCCATCGCGGGCACATCGCTTAACATCATTCCCAACGCCGCGGCGGCACTGGTTCGGATCACATCACGACGGGTCAACAAGATCGGGAGAGATTGCTTCATGACAGTTCCAATTCACCTGGCGAAAATGAAATCTAGCCACAGATGGGGCACGGATGAACACTGATGGGGAGCCTGAGTTCTGCCTTTATCAGTGTTCATCCGTGCCCCATCTGTGGCAAAAAAATTCTTTAAGGCGGGTTCCGCTTACTTCTTGCCGGACTTCTGGATCGCTTCGGTCAGCTCTTTCTGAGCTTCGGCACTCCAGTAGCCGCAATCGAGGTTGATAAAGACCGACGTGTAAGGCACCGCGAGATTGGTCTTCAGCAGCAGCACATGGAATAGTTTTCCGCCTTCGTCGAGCTTGGCGATGATCTGCTCGTGCGGGATCGACTGCACGTTTTTACCCTCAAGCACTTTGCCCAGTTCTTGGCGATACGCATCGATACCCGGGGCACGGTTTTCGGGGACGAAGGGCAATTCCGAATCGGTATAAATGATCGGCCGAACGTGCCGGGAGGATTCGATCTCCGCCAGCACGGCTTTGACGACTTCGATCTGGTCGGCCCCGGTGACGGTGGTGGTGATCCCGCCGCTGGTTTGCCACGGATAGGCCGAATCGGCGATCACGATCCAGTTGCGATGACCCATGCGGGGCAGTTCGGAATGAAGCGTTTGCTTCCAGTTGCTCGATGCACAGCCGGAAGAAATCGCCGAGAGGGCGAGTGCAAGCAAGCTGAACGCGATGGATTTGAGGCTGGCCATCTCCAATTCCTTTCGAATGAGGGCATTGATTTCGAAGCGATACAGGTTGCGGCCCGAACCGCGAACCGGGTTGTGAAAAGGTTTTCGCCGATTTCCATAGATGGTCGTTCGGACACGGAACAAAATCAAACCCGTGAGCCGGAATCATGATAAAAACTCACCTGCCATGTGGCCGGGCCATTTACACTTCGGGGCGGCGGTTGTTACGAATTCGGAGAATGAACCACGGAGGCACAGAGACACGGAGGCGCATACGACGTTCGATCCGCTACTTGTAGCGGCATCATTTTTTTAATTTGATTTAATGCATTCGATCTCCCGAGCCGCCAGGAAAATTCAAATGCGCCTCCGTGTCTCCGTGCCTCCGTGGTTCATTCCGCCTTTTGTGCAAACGATGGCTGCCGATCGATCGGAAACTACTGGCGATTTATGACGTTTTGCACAGTCTCGTCCGGTGCTCCGGTTTCTTGACTTGTGTCCGGCTCAGCCCTATTTTCATCGGCGAAACACGAACTTTTTACGGAGCTCAACATGGCGTTGAAGGTAGGAATTAACGGGTTCGGCCGCATCGGTCGAATGGTCTTTCAGGCGATTTGCGATCAGGGCTTGCTCGGCAAGGTGATCGACGTGGTGGCGGTCGTTGACGTCTCCACCGACGCGGACTATTTCGCGTACCAGATCAAGTACGATAGCGTACACGGCAAGTTCAAGCACGAAGTCACCACGAAGAAGTCGGACGCCAGCAAGGCCGAAGCCGACATCATCGTCGTCAATGGTCACCAGGTGAAGTGCGTGGCCGCCACGCGTGAGCCGAAGGATCTGCCTTGGAAGGCACTGGGCGTTGATTATGTGATCGAATCGACCGGCCTGTTCACCGACAGCGACAAAGCCGCCGGCCACATCGCAGCGGGCGCCAAGAAGGTCGTCATCTCCGCTCCGGGCAAGGGCGACGTCAAGACCCTGGTCATCGGCGTGAACCACGAAGAATACGATTCGGCCAAGCACAACATCGTCAGCAACGCTTCCTGCACCACCAACTGCCTTGCACCGCTGGTGCACGTGCTGCTGAAGGAAGGCGTCGGCATCGAGACCGGGCTGATGACCACCATCCACGCTTACACCGCAACGCAAAAGACCGTGGACGGCCCGAGCAAGAAAGACTGGCGAGGCGGCCGAGCGGCGGCGATCAACACGATCCCGTCCAGCACCGGTGCCGCCAAGGCCGTCGGCGAAGTTCTGCCCAGCACCAAGGGCAAGCTGACGGGCATGAGCTTCCGCGTCGCGACGGCTGATGTCTCCGTCGTCGACCTGGTCTTCCGCAGCGAAAAGGAAACCAGCATCGAAGCCATCGACGCCTTGTTCAAAAAGGCCAGCGAAACCTACATGAAGGACATCCTCGGCTACACCAACGAGGAACTGGTCAGCACCGATTTCATCCACGACCCCCGCAGCAGCATCTACGACAGCCTCGCGACCGTGCAGAACAACCTGAAGGGCGAAAAACGCTTCTTCAAGGTCGTAAGCTGGTACGACAACGAATGGGGCTACAGCAACCGCGTCGTCGACTTGCTGAAGTACATGGGCAAGAAGGACGGCGTGCTGAAGTAATTGGTGGGCGGTGCCCACCCTACATGAAGCGAAATCCAGAAGCCGCGATCCTCACCGATCGCGGCTTCTTTGTTTGTAGAAAGGAAAATCCCACTTACAATTCGCGACCTCAGTCCGACGACATTTAGCTGCCCAGCTTCAGGGGACAACTATGGTGTTTCACTCCGGATCGCAATTGCCGCTCGCTTGCGATGATGACGACAAAAGCAATTGGGCGTTGCTGTTACGAAACCCGTTACTCGTAGGCGGGGCAGTTCTCGCCGGTTTGGTCAGTGCCGCACCGCTTTGTGTGCCTACACTAATGCTGAACCAATATATGGTGCTTCCTGTCGTTGCAGACGGCATATTAATTGGTTTACTGGTTGGCTGGATTTGTAAATACTGTTTTATTCGCAACGTGTACTTAGCACGAACTGCGGTTTGGCTAGCATTGGGAGTCAATTCGGCTGTAGCCGCTGGCTTGATTTACGTTAATGCTGCATTTCAATTCCAACAATCACATTTTGGCCGACAACCGGCGGATGCACTTGATCGCCTGCTTGACGGAAGAGCGTTTGCAGATTTCGATTCATTAAGGCTGATTCCAGATACTGGCACGGCTGGCATTGTTGGATTTGCACGGCTTTTGTGGTTGGACAATCCTGCGGCCGTTGTTGTAGGCATCGACGGATTTCCAGTGATATTGTTCGGGTTGGCCATGTATTTTGTCTTGCGGCAGGTTCGTCAAGAATTTTGTGATAGCTGCAACGCGTGGCTTACCAAACCGAGAAATCTGGTCATACTCGACGCGGAGCACGAATCACGACTAATCCAAGCCGTGCAGGTTCAAGATGAACTAGAGGCTTCTGCGTTGTGCAAGCTGGAAGCTGGCGCGAGGTTAAATAGTGATTGTGTCTACGCCAAGTTAGTGCAATGCCCGAAATGCGGTATCAATAAAGTGTTCGTGGTTCGACGTATTCAACGCGACAAGGGATACGCCGATCACATCGTGCTTCGTGCGATTCCATCTGGCGATCGATTTATCCGGTCACTTCACCCACATGCATTATGACAAATAAAGAAATCTGATGAATTATGTTGCGATCTCTCGGAATCTATAACTATCGCTCGGAGCCACCCACATGCAGCGACGAGAATTCATGAAAACCACAGCGGCGATGGCCATGCTGGCGGGGATGTCGAAAGTGAGCGATCTGCTGGCCGCCGATGAATCGGCCAAGCGGCCGCTGAATTTACTGTGGATCACCGTCGATGACATGAACGCCACCATGCCCGGGTGGATGGGCAATCCGCTCAAGCCCACGCCTCGCATGGACGCGTTTGCGGCCGAGTGCCATCGGTTTGTGAACAACCAGGCGTCGTCGCCGATCTGTCAGCCGTCGCGGCAGGCGATGATGACCGGGCTGGTTCCGCATCGCAGCGGCGGGTATGGTTTCAACCCGGTTCGGCCGGGCACGCCTTCGGTCACGACGATTCTCAAATCCAACGGCTACTACGTCGGGGCGATCAACAAAATCATCCACATGGCCCCGCAGTCGGTCTTTCCGTGGGATCTGACCTACGCCAACAGCGGCAAAGATCCGGAGATGATGTTCGAGCAGCTCAGCACCATGCTCAAAGCCGCCAAGGACGCGGGCAAGCCGTTTTACATCAACTACAACATCACCGATCCGCATCGGCCGTTCTATAAAGCTGAAAATCGCGACAAGAAAAAGGATTATTCCGATCCGGAAAACCTGCCGCACGAGTTCAAGACCGAAGACGTGACCGTGCCGTCGTTTTTGGAAGACGTCGGCGAGGTTCGCAAGGAAATCTCGCAGTACTACAACAACGTGCAACGGCTGGACGTGAGCTTCGGCAAAGCAATCGACGCGTTGAAGACGGCGGGGGAGCTCGATCGTACGGTGATCGTGTTCGTGTCCGATCACGGCATGCCGTTTCCGTTTTCCAAAGCGACGGTGTACACGAATGGGCCTTGGTGTCCGGTGCTGTTCAAATATCCCGGCATGGGCAAGCCGCAGGAGTTTACGGAGTTCACCAGCAGTTGCGATCTCACGCCCACGCTGCTGGATCTGATGGGTTTCCCATCGCCCGCGAACATCGACGGCCGATCGTGGACGCCGCTGCTCAAGGGCGAGCAACAGCCCGACCGCGATTTTGCCCTCAGCCATGTCAACACCGTCAGCAGCGGCAGTTACTTCCCGCAGCGAGGCGTGCATACGGCCGATTACGCGTTGTGCTTCACGCCCTGGTCGCACGACGGCGGTGCGTTCAAGGTCGAATCGATGAACGGCATCACCTACGCCGCGATGAAACAAGCCGGCGAAACCGATCCGAAGATTGCTGCACGGGTGAATCAGTACATCCACGGGCAGACGATCGCGTTTTACGATCTGAAAAAAGATCCCGATCAGCGGGTGAACGTGATCTCCGATCCCGCGTACAAGCCGCACGTCGAGCGGTTGCAGAAAATCCTGCTCACGCACATGGAAAAAACCGCCGACCCGGAACTGGAGAACTACAAACTTGCGTTAGCCGGTAAGCCGGTGGATACCAGATCAACGGGGGCAAAGATCAAGGCTGAACAAGCCGAGTTGAACAAGTTTGCGCTCCAGCGGGGTAAGCCGGGAGTGGAATAGCCTGCGGTCAGGCAGATCTCTCCGAAAGTGTTGCTGGAGGGCGGCTGTCCTCAGCCGCCGAGTCGCCCGAAAAGTCGCGGCGGGTGAGGACACCCGCCCTCCAGAGGAAGTCCATCATCATTCACTTAATTATTCGCAACCCGACCCTTCACGGCGTTGGCCCGGGCGGAGTAGGTGACTCGGCCGACCGCGTCGGTCGATAGGCGGCGTTGCAGGCGGGCTTTGAGGATCGCTCGATCGTCGATGCTCATCGCTTTGATCTTCCCGCCCACGCTCGGGCCGCTGATAATCGTGGTCCAGTAGTCGTCGAAGCTGGGGAACGTCCGCTCGACGGTGATCACGGTCGTCTCGACATCCTTCAGCCCGGCAGCGGTCCAGTACTGGCGGAGATTGTCGAGGTTCGATGCGTCCGGGCTGGGCACCCAAGGCGTGGCGACGTTCATTTTGTCGAGTTCGTCCCGCATCGCTGCGTACGGAAACCCGCCGCCGGGCAAATCCCAGGCGTAGGCGGACACGATCCCGCCGGCGGCGACAACGCGTGCCATCTCCGCCACGCCCTTGTGCGGATCGGGCACGAAGAAGATCACCAGCGGCATGACGGCGGCGTCGCAGGTGTGGTCAGCAAATGGCAACGCCATCGCATCGCCGATCTTAAATTCCGCCGACCGCGACGTAAGACGGTTTCGGGCGAAGTTGATCTGAGCTTCCGAAGGATCAACGCCCATCACCGCGACGGGCTTGCAGCGATCGCACAGCATCTCGGTAAACGCCCCGTTCCCGCAGCCGATATCGAGCCACCGCAACCCGGGCTTGGGCGACAGCCAATCCAAAAACTTCGCCCCAACGGATTGGCTCCACACGCCCATGTACCGCTCGTAAGCGGCCCCGTCGTCAAAGCGGATTGGATCGGTGGGCATGGGATATTTCCTTTCGGAAAATGTAGGGTGGGCATTGCCCACCGCGGCGTAATGTGCATGGCGGTGGGCAGTGCCCACCCTACATTTGGCAATCCGCCATCAAATATGGATCGCCCGCCCATCGGCGGCAGCGGCGGCTTCCATGACTGCCTCCGAGATCGTCGGGTGCGGGTGCATGGCTTCGAGGATTTCCTGCTCGGTGGCTTCGAGCTTTCTGGCCAGCACCAACTCGGCCAGCAGTTCGGTGACGTTTTCGCCGATCATGTGGACGCCTAGCAACTCGCCGTACTTTTTCTCGAAGATGAGTTTGACGAAGCCATCGGTTTCGCCCGCCGCCAGGGCCCGGCCGCTGGCGAGGAAGGGGAATTTGCCGATCTTGATTTCGTAGCCGGCTTCGCGGGCCTTCTTTTCGGTGTAGCCCATGCTGGCAACCTGCGGGTGCGTGTAGGTGCAGCCGGGGATTTGCTTGTAGTCGATGGGCGAGGTGTGCAGGCCGACGATTTTTTCGATGCACTGGACGGCCTCGTGGTGCGCCACGTGCGCCAGCCACGGCGGGCCGATCACGTCGCCGACGGCCCAGACGTTTTCGACGTTGGTCTTGAACTCGCCGGGCACGGTCTTGATGCTGTTTTTGAAGATCTCCAGGCCGAGCTTGTCATCCGCGATGCCTTCGACATTCCCCATCACGCCGACGGCGATCAGCACCAGGTCGGCCTCGATGGTCGTCGTGCCCTTCGGGCCGGTGACGGTGAGCTTCACGCCCTTGTCGGTCTTCTCCACCTTCTCGGTTTTACTCTTGAGGTGCAGCTTGATGCCGCGTTTGGTGTAGACGCGTTCGAGCAGCAGCGAGCAATCCTCGTCCTCGATCGGCAGCAGGTGGTCCATCATCTCGACGATTTCCACCTCGGTGCCCATGGCGGAGTAGAAGTCGGCGAACTCGCAGCCGATGGCGCCGGCACCGATGATCGCCAGCCGCTTGGGCTGACTCGGGAGCGTCATCGCCTCGCGGCTGGTGATGATCTTCTTGCCATCAAACTCTACGCCCGGCAGCGGCCGGGTGCGGGCACCGGTGGCGATGACGATGTGCTCGGCGGTGACGGTTTTCTTGCCTTCCTTGCCGGTGATCTCGACGGTGTTGGCGGCAATGATCTTGCCCGTGCCGAACTCGCTCTTCACCTCGTACTTGCGAAACAGGTGGGCGATGCCCTTGGATAATTTCTCGGCAATCCCGCGGCTGCGGGCGATGGGCTTGGAGAAGTCGACCTTCATGTTGTCGAACGTGATCCCGCGATGGCCGGCCTCTTCACGCATCTTGCGGACGAAGGCTCCATCTTCCAGCAGGGCTTTGGTGGGGATGCAGCCCCAGTTCAGGCAGGTGCCGCCGAGGTTTTCTTTTTCGACGCACAGGACCCGTTTTTTCAGCTGACCGGCACGGATGGCGGCTGCGTATCCCGCGGGACCGCCGCCGATGACGAGGATGTCGAAGTTGTAGGAGCCTTTCTTCGGGGGAGCCGCGGCGGGTGCCGCTTGCGGCTTCGCGGGCGCGGGGGTCGCGGGTGCGGGAGCAGGTTTGGATTCCGACTTGGTCTCGGGTTTCGGATCAATCCGCGACGGAGTCGCGGAGCTCACAGACGCGGTTGGAACGGGTTTGGCGCTCGTTGATCCTGCCCCCTTTTTGACGTCTTCAGCCTTCTCAGCGCCCGTCGCGATCACACCGAGCGTTGCACCGACGGGAACCTTGCCGCCCTCCTGCACCACGATCGCCGCGAGCGTGCCGGAGTCGAACGCTTCCATCTCCATGACGGCCTTGTCCGTCTCCACGTCGGCGATCTTCTCACCGGCTTTGATCTTGTCGCCTTCCTTCTTGTACCACTTGACGACGGTGCCCTCGGTCATTGTGTCCGAAAGCTGTGGCATGGTGATGTCTGCGGGCATTCAATCTCCGTAAGTGATGCTAGGTGTGAAATGATAGGGAATCACGGCGGGGTTGTCATGTTTGCCCGTCAGTCCCACGTCTTGATGTAAATACGTCCGGTCTTGCGATCCGCTGCGATGATCTCCGGCGATCGACTGCCGTCATCATCGTCGCGGAAATGAATGCGAATCAAATCGACGTCCTTTAGTTCTTTCGGTCTCCAGAATTCGGGCGAGTGTTCACTCGTCAAAGCTGCGACGTGATCCGAATCAGTGTCGTCTACCACGTAGCGCGGATCATGAAGTTGCTGCCAAAAACTCAGCGGCGGTAAGATTGTCGGAATCAAAGTCGGCGGAATATCGAAAACGTACCAATCGTCATTGGTAACTTCCGCGTTCGGATGTCGATAGGCGTGCTTGGCGCGTTTGACGAACGGCGATAGGGTTTCCAACCCCTGAAAGGCGAGCAAGCGTTTTGTGGCTACCGCGGCCTCGTCCTCGTTTTGCACGCGCGTCTGATAGCTTCGCCACGTATTGAATTGGCTAACACCAATGGCCAGCACGATAAAGGCCAAAAGGCCTCCAATGAAAAGCGAAACGGCACGCAACCATTGGCGTGCTACGATCTTCCGTCGCACACGCAATTCCCGTGCGTCCGACGCTCCGGAGCGATATGGCAACTGCGGTTCGATTTTATCCTCGCGAAAAGCTGGCTACACCAGCATCATTCCCGGCACTTCAAGCAACCCCTTCAGCGTCCGCAGGAAGTCGGCGGCGACGGCTCCGTCGATGGCTCGGTGGTCGGCACTTAGGGTCACCGTCATGATGCTGCGGGCGACGATCTGTCCGTCGCGGACGACCGCTCGCTTGTCGGCGGCGGAGATGGCGAGGATCGCTACTTCCGGGGGGTTGATGATCGCGGAAAACTCTTTGACGCCGAACGTGCCCAGGTTGCTCACGGTGAATGTGGCGCCGGTCATTTCATCCTGCTTGAGCTTCTGGGCTCTGGCCCGGTCGATCAGGTCGGCACTTCGCTGGCGGATTTCCTTGAAGCCCATCGTGTTCACGCCGCGAAGGACGGGGACGATCAGGCCTTCCGGCAACGCCACCGCCATGCCCAGGTTCACATCGCCGTAGCGGATGATCTGGGCGTTTTTCTCGTCGTAGTGTGCGTTAACGGCGGGGTGCTTGAGCAACGCGGTGGCGACGCCCTTGGCGATCAGGTCGCCGATGCTCAGGCGGATCTTTTCCTTCTCCAACTGGGCGTTAATGCGCTCGCGGAGATCGGACAGAGCCTCCACGTCGATATCGACGGTAGTGTAAAAGTGCGGCAGGTTCTGCTTGCTGGCCTGCAGTCGGCTGGCGATGACCTGGCGGATTTTCGTGAGCGGGATCGCTTGTTTCTCGCCAGCGAGGATTTTCGCGGGGAGCGGAGCAGACGGGCTCGCGGAAGCGGGCCCCGCGGACGGTGCGGGCTTCGCAGCTTCGGGCGCTTTGGTGGGGGCACTCGCTGCGGCGAGGACGTCCTTCTGCACGATGCGTCCGTACGGGCCGCTGCCCTGGATGCCTTTGAGGTCGATGCCTTTGTCTTCGGCGATGCGACGAGCCAGCGGGCTGGCGATCACGCGGTAGCCGTTGCCGCCGTGGATCGGAGGAATGGCGTGGGCGGGCACGCGGGTGGCGCCATGGCCGATGCTGGCGTGCTCGTGTACTTCGCCGCGAGCGGCGTGTTCGAGGGTGGCGACGATCGGCTTGGAGGTCGCCGCGGAGGTCGATTCGACCGGCGGGACCGTGGCGACGGTGGCGACTGCCAGTGGGACCACTTGCGCCTTCGCGGGGGCGTCTGCTGCAACGGCTTTGCCACCCGCTGAAGCGGGCAGGCCGGCGGAGGATTTGCCTACTTGCTCGACGCTTTCCTTCCCCGTCGCGAGGATCGCGATCACCGCACCGACTGCGACCTTGCTGCCCTCAGGCACGGCGATTTTCGCCAGCGTACCGTCTTCGAAGGCTTCCATTTCCATGACGGCCTTGTCGGTCTCGACGTCGGCGATCTTTTCGCCGGCTTTGACTTTGTCGCCGACCTTCTTGTACCACTTGACGACGGTGCCTTCGGTCATCGTGTCCGACAGTTGAGGCATGTTGACTTCAACGGGCATAGTGAATTAGTTGTTAGTTGCCAGTTGCCAGTTGTTAGTAAATGCATCTCATTAACAACTGGCAACTAACAACTAACAACTCCCTTGTTAGCGGTAGCAGGCTTCTTTCACTGCGGCGACGATTCGGTCGACGCTGGGCATCATGGCTTCTTCGAGATAGTGATTGAACGGGACCGGGATTTCGTCGCTGTGGACGTAGTCGATCGGGGCATCGAGGTAATCGAACGCGGCCTTCTGGATCTTGTACAAAATGCCGCTGCCCATGCCGCAGTAGCCCCAGTCTTCATCGACGATCACGCAGCGGTTGGTCTTCTTGATCGAGTTGACGATCGTATCGGTATCCAGCGGGCGGAGCGTGCGGAGATCGATCAGCTCCACGTCGATCCCATGATCCTCCACCAGGTGCTTGACCGAATCGCGAACCACGCGTTGCAGCGGCCGGCCGTAGCTGATGATGGTGATGTCGGAGCCTTCCCGCTCGACATTGGCCACGCCCAGCGGGAGCAGGTATTCCTCTGTAGGCACTTCGCCGACGTCGTTCAGCATTTTTTCGGATTCGAGGAAGATCACCGGATCGTCGCAGCGGATGGCGGATTTGAGCAACCCCTTCGCATCATAAGGCGTGCTCGGGGCGACGGTGATCAGCCCCGGGATGCGGGCGTACACGCTTTCCATGCGATGGCTGTGCGTGGCGCCGAGCTGGTGAGCAATGCCGTTCCCACCGCGAAAGACGATGGGCACTTTGTACTGCCCGCCGGACATGTAACGCACGTTGGCAGCGTTGTTGACGATCTGGTCCATGCAGACCCAGGTAAACGACCAGCTCATGAATTCGATGATCGGGCGTAAGCCCATGGTGGCCGCCCCGACGCCCAGACCTGAGAAGCCTGCCTCGGAGATGGGCGTATCCCACACCCGCTTGGGTCCGAACTTCTTCAGCATGCCTTCGGAGACCTTGTAGGCACCGTTGTACTCGGCCACTTCCTCGCCCATGAGGAACACGTTTTCATCGCGTTCCATCTCCTCGGTCATGGCGGCACGGAGAGCTTCTCGCATTTGGATGACTGGCATAGTTTGACTCAACTGCTAGTTGTTTGTTGCTAGTTTCTGGTTGATAGTGTTTGTCAGTTGTGTTAGCCGCTCTGCCAACTAGCAACTAACAACCAGCAACTTTCTTATTTCGGCTGAAACGGATACGTCTCGGCCAAGGCGTCGTTAAAGCGATCTTCCAACGGCGGGTGCGGATCGGCGTCGGCTTGGGTGAAGGCTTCGTTGATTTCGCCGGCAACGGATTCCTGCAGGCCTTCCAATTGTTCGTCGGTGATGTAACCGGCTTCCTGCAATCGGGCGGTGTAGAGCGTGATGGGGTCGCGGAGCTTGGCTTTTTCGGCCTCTTCCTTCGTGCGGTACTTCATCGCGTCCGACATGGAATGTCCGCGGAAGCGGTAGGTGTTGGCCGAGAGGAAGGTCGGGCCTTCACCGGCTCGGCCGCGACGCACCGCTTCGCCGAATTCCTGGATGACGGTATCGACGTCGTTGCCGTCTACGTTGCGGAAGGGCATGTTAAAGCCCGCTGCCCGCTTGGCCAGATCGCGCTCGGCCGAGTGGCGCTCGACCTGAGTGCCCATCGCCACGCCGTTGTTTTCAACGACGTAGATCACCGGGCACTTATAGAGACTGGCCAGATTGAGGGATTCGTTAAACGTGCCCTGGTTGATCGCGCCATCGCCCATGAAGCAGAAGGTGACTCCGCCGGTCTTCTTGTACATCTGGGCGAACGCCATGCCCAGCCCCAGCGGCAGTTGCCCGCCGACGATGCCGTGCCCGCCGTTGTTGCCGACGGAGGCGTCGAACAGGTGCATCGAGCCGCCTTTACCCTTCGAGCAGCCGGTGACTTTGCCGTACATCTCTGCGATCGCCGCACGCGGGTTCATGCCCAGTGCAAGCGAATGCCCGTGGCAGCGGTAGCCGTTGATGAGAGCGTCGCGGTTCTTGTCGAACAGCGCAGCCGTGCCGACGGCGATCGCTTCCTGACCACTATAGAGGTGGCAGAACCCGCCGATCTTTTGGCCGGGCTTGGTGTATTCCTGGAAGGTTTTCTCTTCGAACCGCCGAATGAGCATCATCATTCGGAGGCGATCGCGTTCGACGGTGCCGTCCGACGCGGGGGGTTTCTTGGTCTGCGGCCGCTTCTCAACTTCGTTGGCAACTGCCATTTAGGTGCTCCACCGGTGTAAGGGTTTGTCGACCCAGCCGACGCGGAAGGTATGGGTGGCCTTCCGAATCGGCGCGAAGAGAGTGTATAGATTCTCTTCGCACCTTCAATACCTCGCCCCGAACCGGCCTTGGGTTAAGCCCGGTACCGCGGTTGATCCATTATAGGACCGGCGTTACGGTGGGGAAACAGGGGATCATGGAGTCCCATGTGCGAAACCGGAATGCTGAATACTGAATTCTGAAAAATACGAAGGTTGGCGAATCTTGTTCGTCATTCGGATTTCGTCATTCTTTCGGATTTCGGGTTTCGCCATTCGGGTTTTCCATCGCGGGGTTCGTAGTCTGTATTTTCACCAGGAGTTTTTCGTGGCGGATCAAATCAACGTGGCGATCATCGGTTGTGGCGGGATGGGGCGGGCGCACGCCGATCGGCTCAAGGACGTTCCGGAGGCCAGAATCGTCGCCCTCTGTGACATCAGCCGGGCCAACATGGAACGCTTTTGGCGGGAGAAGCTCGGCTCTCGTGAGGACGTGCGGCTTTACGATTCGACGGAGAAGCTGCTGAAGCAGCCGCCCAGGGGATTGGACGCCGTTCTCATCAATACCCCGCACACACTGCACTTTCCGCAGGCGATGGCGTGCCTCGATGCGGGGTATCATGTGTTGGTTGAAAAGCCCATGGTCACCAGCAGCACCCACGCCAAAAAGTTGGCTGAGAAGGTGAAGAAAACCGGGTTGCTGCTGCAGATCGCGTTTCAATCCACGTACTCGGCTGAGTTTGCTTACATCCGCGACGCCCTCCGCAACAACGCCATCGGCGAGCTGCAAACCGTCACCGCATGGAGCCACCAGAACTGGCGGGCCAGTACCATCAGCACCTGGCGGCAGGACCCCAAACTCTCCGGCGGGGGGCAGATGTACGACACCGGGGCTCACCTGTTTAACGCCATCACCTGGTGCCTCGATCGCCCAGTGGAGGAAGTGTTCTGCTGGCTCGACAACAAGGGCACGCCGGTGGACATCAACGCGGTCATCACCATCCGCTGGCAAGGCGGCGTGACCGGATCAGTGACGATCAGCGGCAACACTCCCGGCTGGGATGATGGCATCATCATCGCCGGCGACAAAGGCCGCCTGCACACCAGCATCCACGGCGGAAAGCTGGAACACTACGACACCCGCGGCAAGATCAAATACCCACACGTGCCGTTTCCGAACTACTCGCCGGACAGGAATTTCATCCACTGCCTGCTTAACAACGCCGAGCCGATCTGCCCCGTGCGGTATGGCATCCTGCACAGTTGGATGATGGATGCGTTGTACAAGAGCGCCAAAACCAAAGCCCCGGTGAAGCTGAGCAAACCGCCGCTCCCGGCGGAGGTGATCAAACACCCCCGGGCGGCCAGCGCAATGCTGCACGCGATGGTGGCGGGGGAAAACAAGGTGAATCCGTGCTGAGATCGAGAGAAGGCTTAGAGTCAGACAAGTCGATCGGAAACGCTGCCAGTACCACGGGCCTCTGGCCCGTGCCGGCGACGCGATGATTTGAAATACCTCTTCCGCGAGCAACAAGTCTTTCAGGCACGGGCCGGAGGCCCGTGGTACGGGCGACATGTTCGTTCCGGCCTTGGTATGGCTCGCGGTCCCGCCGTTCAGCCGATAGAATCCGACCTGTCCCGGCGGGGCGTGATTTTTCCGTCGGCGGGCAATTCATCTGGCTGATCCTGGGAGCCGAAACACCTTGAACGCAAAACACACTCCACCCGAAACCGGCCCTCGCGGGCACGAACTAACGCTGCTTCGTGCACTGGCGGTGCAGTTTCCCAATATCGACTCGGCCACCGCGGAAATCGCCCGCATCGCCGGGGTGCTGACGTTGCCCAAGGGCAGCGTACACGTCATCAGCGACATCCACGGCGAGGACAACAAGCTGCGTCACGTCGTCAACAACGCTTCAGGTTCGCTGCGCCCGTTGATCGAAAAGCAGTTCGCCGGGCGGATGTCGCCCGAGCATTTTCAGGAGTTTCTCACACTCTCGTTCTACCCGGCGGAAGTCGTCCAACGCCTGGAGCGGACGTTGACCGATCCGAAAGAGCTTCGGGAGTTTGCACTCCGCACATTGCGAAACCAATTCGAGCTGGTGCGCATCCTGGCCGGTCGGTACAGCCTCAAACGGGCGATGTACGTCTTCCCGCAGGAGTACAAAGAGCTGCTATTCGAAATGCTCAACGAGCCGACCACCGAACGCGGGGCCGAGTTCCTCGAAGCCATTGTCGACCAGCTCAGCAAGCATCGGCAGGTGTTGCACTTGGTGCATTTGGTCGGCCGAATGGTGCGCAATCTTGCCATCCGCGAGCTGATCATCGGCGGCGATTGCTGGGACCGCGGGCCGCGGGGCGACAAGGTCGTTGACTACCTCCGCCAGCAGCCCAACGTGTCGCTGATTTGGGGCAATCACGATGTGTCGTGGCTCGGGGCGGCACTCGGGCATGAAGCTTTGATCTGTACCGTGCTGCGCATCTCGCTGCGATATCGCCGGCTTAGCCAGTTGGATGAAGGGTACAGCATCCCGCTCACGCCGCTGGAGCATCTGGCCAACACTGTGTACGCCAACGATCCTGCAAGCTGCTTCAAGGTCAAACGTTCGGGCATGAGGCCCGCGGAGTTGGTGGCTCGGATGCAGAAGGCGTGCGCCGTCATGCAGTTCAAGCTGGAAGGGCAGTTGATCGATCGCAACCCGCAGTGGGAGCTCGGCCATCGCCGGCTGCTGCACCGCATCGATCATCAAGCGGGCACGATCGAGATCGACGGCGTGACGTATCCGATGAAAGACACGCATT
Organism: Phycisphaerae bacterium; assembly: GCA_031377185.1. Taxonomy (GTDB): domain Bacteria; phylum Planctomycetota; class Phycisphaerae; order Tepidisphaerales; family Tepidisphaeraceae; genus JANMES01. The sequence goes on along the minus strand of JANMES010000099.1, from coordinate 11,742 downwards.
TGCCGACGGTCGACCCGAAAAACCCGTACAAGCTTTCACCCGAGGAACGCACGTGCATGGACCGCCTGCGCAACTCGTTCCTCAGCAGCCAGAAGCTGTGGGAGCACATGAAGTACATCGTCAGCCACGGCTCGATGTACCTGGTGCGCGATTCGCATCTGATTTTCCACGGCTGCGTGCCCAGCGACGCCAACGGCGATTTCCTGCCGATGATCATCGACGGCCAGCCCCGGGCCGGGCGAGACTTGTTCATCGCCATCGAACGCGGCGTCCGCCGGGCGCTCGACCGGCGAGAGACCGCCGACCTGGACATGCTCTGGTATCTCTGGAGCGGCCCGCGATCGCCGCTGTTCGGCAAGGATCGAATCGCCACGCTCGAACGTGATTTCATCGCCGACGAAAAGCCGCATCATGAGACCAAGGACGCGTACTTTTCGCTGATCCACGAAGTGAAGTTTTGCGACAAGGTGCTGGCCGAGTTCAACGTGAACGTCAACGACGGCCTGATCGTCAACGGCCATGTGCCGGTGAAGATCGAAAAAGGCGAATCCCCCCTCAAGCGCAGCGGCAAGGCGATCACGATCGACGGCGCTTTCTCCGAGGCCTATGGAGATCACGGATACACGCTGGTGATGGAAGCCGACCGCACGTTGCTGGCCAAGCATCATCATTTCGAGTCGGTCGAAGCCGCCTTGCGGGAGGGCGTGGACATCGTGCCCGAGGTGTCGATCATCAAAGAGTGGCCCAAGCCCCGCCGACTGGCCGACACCGAACGCGGCCGCGAGCTGCGGAACCAGATGGACATGTTGCAATGGCTGATCGACGCGTACAAATCCAATCGGCTGAGAGAGGGCGAGACAACGCCTGGAGCGCCATCGCATACGGATCAACGGCCGGTGCATTAAGGTAGGACGGGCGCGAGCTTTCTGAAACCGTGATTCAGTCGCAGGATCGCGGTTTATTGTGAAAATTAGGATTCATTGCAAAAGAATTCGCACCATTACAACCGCTGTGCAACCAAACGTGTTACACTGATGGATCGATGCGTCTGGCAGCTTTCATCGTCGCCAATACTGATGCGATTCTTGCCGCATGGGATGAGTTCACCCGTTCGATCGTTCCAGGTAAATCTCTCGACTCGCTGGCGTTGCGTGACCATGCACCCGACATCCTGCTGGCCACCGTGCGGGATATGGAATCGGCCGACTCGGAAATTCAGCGTCAGGACCGCTCCGGCGGATACGCTGACGGCAGCATCGAAAGCATGCGCCTGAACGGCGCCTCAGCCGAGCACGCGATCGGCAGGCTCGGGTCAGGGTTTGATCTGCTGCAACTCGTCTCCGAATATCGTGCATTGCGCGTCAGCGTGCTCAGTCTCTGGCGAAACAGCCATCCCGTGCCGGACCCGCAAGACGTGGACGACCTTTCGCTGTTTCACGAATCGATCGACCAATCGCTGGCCAAGTCCGTCGCGTGCTACACGCAGCGGGTGGATGAATCCCGCGACATGTTCCTGTCGATCCTCGGTCACGATCTGCGCAACCCGCTGTCAGCGATCTCAATGTCGGCCCACCTGCTGCCGCAGATCGGCCATCCCGGCCCGGAGACCACCGAATTCGCAACCAAGATCACCCGCAGCGCCAAGGTGATGTCGCGGATGATCTCCGACCTGCTCGACTACACCCGTACGCGGCTGGGAGCGGGCATGCCCATCACCCGCAGCGCGATGGATCTGGAGCAGGTCTGCCAGGACGTGCTCGACGAATACAGCACCGCCACGCCGGGAGTGTTGCTGAAGCTCACCGCCACCGGCGATCTTAACGGCCAGTGGGATTCTGATCGCCTGCGACAGGTCGTTTCCAACCTCGTCGGCAACGCCATCCAGCACGGCGACGCGACGCTGCCGATCGTGCTCACCCTTCGCGGCGAGCCGACCGGCGTGATGCTGTCCGTCGCCAATAAGGGCCAGCCGATCCCGCCCGGCGAACTCCAGCAGGTCTTCGACCCGCTGATCCGTGGCTCGACCGCCCACGCCAACCACGGCAACCGCCCGGGAAGCATCGGGCTCGGGTTGTACATCGCCAAGGCTCTGGTCACCGCCCACGGCGGAACGATCAAAGTCGAATCCACGGCTGATACCGGTACGGTGTTCACGGTCCACCTGCCGTACTACCCGCCACGGCTTCTGCCCGAAACGCATCCGGGTGCGTCGCTGGAAAAGAAGGCGTAAGCGTCCCGTCTGCGATCGAACGACTGTTTTTTGTAGATTGGCTATCTTCATCGGGCAGGCCTGACATTTAGACGTGGTACGAGACCGGCAAGGAGCTCGCACCACGGACCATTTCGCATTTCTCAGACAAAGCCCGATGGCGCCAATCTGCAGACGGCAGTACTGTCGTTGAACTTACGACTTAAACCGTATCGTTCAGCCATCGGGCACGCCCTTCAACCAAGGACAACATGGAAGCAACACTCTCCGTTCATCATAAAAAGACCTATCAGCACCTGTTTGCCCATCCCATGCCGCATAACCTGCAGTGGGTCGATGTGAGGCACATGCTCGAGGCGATCCCCGGCATGACGGTGGAGGACGACGACAAGGGTAATCTGAAGCTCCGCCGCAACGGCCAGGCGTTGAGCCTGCACCGTCCCCGCGGGAAGGATTTGGCCGACAAGCAGGAGCTGATGAAGGTCCGGCACTTCCTCGAACGCTCCGGCCAGCCCGAGCAATCGCCCGCACCGGCCGGCACGCATCTGCTGGTGGTGATCGACCACCGCGAGGCGAAGATCTACTCTGCAGAACTGCACGGATCCGTGCCCGAGCGGATCGCCCCGTACGACCCGTTCGGCTTCGGCCGGGCGCTGCACTACAAGCAGGACGACTCCAACGGCCAGCGAAAGCCCGAGCTCAAGAGCTTCTACGAAGCCGTCGCCAAAACCCTGAAAGGTGCAAAACAAATCCTGATCTTCGGCTCCGCCACCGGGGCGGCCAGTGCGATGGAGCAGCTGGTACTCGACCTGAAAAAGAACCACCACGAACTGGCCGACCGAATCGTCGGCACGTTTGCAGTGGACGATCACCACCTGACCGACAACCAACTGCTGGCCAAAGCCCGCGAGCTGTTCGCGGCGAAATGACTTTTGCACCAGTGGTTGGATAGGCCTTGACCACCTTGGATGAAAATCGGTATCTCATCGATTGATAAATTGACTTTGTTATCCTCCAAGTTACGATTCCCCGCCGGAGAGTTTAACCATGATTCCAAAAGCCCTAAGCATTATTGGTATTACAAGGACGTTTATACGCGCCTAGGGCTTCTCGTTTGAATCCGAACAAGACCAACCCCAAGGCCGCGGCTTTGGGGTTTTTTGTTGGGATGTTTTATGTCGCACGGATCGCTTCAACTTGATTACGAACCCTCGCCCGGCGTGTCGCCGTTGCGCGAGCTTTTGTCATTGGCGCTGCCGACGGTCGCTCAGATGGCGTCGTATACGCTGATGCAGTTTATCGACACATGGATGCTCTCGTGGCTCGGCCCCGTCGCACCGGCGGCGGCGAGCAATGGGGGCATGCTGGCTTTTTCGTTTATCTCGTTCGGTATGGGATTGCTCTTCATCGTCAACGCACTGGCCAGTCAGGACTACGGGGCGGGCAAGTTCTTGCACTGCGGCAGGCATTTGTGGCAGGGCGTGTGGTTTGCGGTTGCGTACTCGATCGTGATCGCCCCGTTCGTGCTCTGCGGGCCGTGGATCATGGGGCTGTTTCGTCACGAATCAGACGTCACCGCGATGGAGACGATCTACTTCCAGATCACCCTCGGCACGGCACTGATCAAGCTGATCCAGACGTCGTTCAGCCAATTCCTGCTGGCGACGAATCGGCCGAACATCGTGATGGGCGCAGCCGTCACCGGCGTGGCGGTGAACGCCTTATTTGCGTACATGCTGATCTGGGGCCGGTTGGGATTCGCACAGTACGGGATCGCCGGGGCTGGCTGGGCGCAGGCGATCGGCGTGGGGACCGAGTGCGTCATCCTCATCTGCGTCGCGTTCGCCGGCAGCAACCGGGCGAAGTTCGGCACGACCGACTTCCGGCTGCGGTGGGCGGAGTTCAAGAAACTCGTCACCGTCGGTTTCGGCACGGGCGTGCAGTTCGTCGTTGATGTGCTGGCCTGGTCGATGTTCATGATGGTCGTGATCGGCCAATTCGGCGAACACGCGATGGCGGCCAACGCGTTCATGTTCCGGTACCTGATCCTCAGCTTCATGCCGGCCCTCGGCATCAGCCAGGCGGTGACGGCGCTCGTCGGGCGGTACGTGGGCATGGGCAAGCCGGATGTCGCGATGAAGCGGGCGGATCTGGGGTTCTCCGTCACGATGGTCTACCTTGGCGTTTGTGCGGTGGTGTACGTGCTGGGAAGGCACTCGCTGATCCACTTTTTTGCCAATGATGAGGACGTGATCCGCATCGGGGCGATGCTGATGGTATTCGCCGCGTTTTATCAGTTTTTTGACGGGATGTTCATCGTCTACAACGGGGCGTTACGCGGGGTCGGCGACACCTTCGTCCCCGCTGCCATGACGGCCGGGCTTTGCTGGGGATTCAACGTCTGCGTCGGGTTCGCCGTCGGGCGGTTTTTCCCGCAGTGGGGCGTGGCCGGGCCTTGGACGATCGCCACCATCTATGGGGTCGTCCTTGGGCTGTTTATGCGATATCGCTTCAAAAAGGGCGGTTGGATCTCGAAAACAAATCAACCGACCCCAGCGTTAGGCTCGAATAACTGTGAAGATTCCGCTAAATTGGCGGGTCTAGGAGTTGGTGACGCTTTATGAGTTCTGAAAACGCCGAAAAAGTCAGCTACAAGCAGACGCTTAACCTCCCGCAAACCACATTCGCGATGGAGGCCAAGCTCGTCACCAATGAACCCGTGCGCCTGAAAAAATGGCAGGACGCGAAGCTGTACGATCAGCTCATCCAGCACCGGGCGAGTTCCCCCAAGGGCAAGTGGATCCTGCACGACGGGCCGCCGTTCGCGAACGGCGATATCCACATCGGCCACCTGATCAACAAAACGCTGAAAGACATCATCCTGCGCTTCCGCACGATGCAGGGATACCAAACCCCGTACGTGCCCGGCTGGGATTGCCATGGATTGCCCATCGAGCACAAGATCCAGCAGGAAGTGAAGAAGGCCGGCAAGGATTTCCGGGCGATGGAGATGGTGGAGGTCCGCAAACTCTGCTACGCGTCAGCCGAGCATTTTGCCAAGGCACAGAGCGAGCAGTTCCAACGCCTGGGCATCCTCGGCGATTGGGCCAATCCGTACCTCACCATGAAGCCCGAGTACGAAGCCAAGACGCTGGAAGTCTTCGCCAAGTTCGTCGAGGCGGGGCTGGTGTACAAGCAGCTCAAGCCCGTGCCGTGGTCGATCGCGAATCAAACCGCGCTGGCCGACGCGGAGCTGGAATACCAGGACGTTGACGACCAGTCGGTGTATGTGGAGTTCGCAGTCGCCAATCCCGGTGCGTTTAAGGCGCAGTTCGAGTTGAAGATCAACGCGAAGGTGGCGTTCCTCATCTGGACGACCACCCCGTGGACGCTGCCGGCCAACATGGCGATCGCGGTGCATCCGGACGTGGAATACGCCTTGGTGAAATACAAGCGCAACGACGACTGGCACGTCAGCGTGCTGGCGGTGGCGCTCGTTGAGAAAGTGCTCGGCAAGCGGGAGGGCGTGAGCGACGTCTCGGTCCTGAAAACCGTGCTCGGCAAAGAGTTAGTCGGCCTGGAGTACCGCCATCCGTTTGTAGAGCGGACGGGCAAGGTCGTCCACGCCGAGTACGTGACCACCACCGACGGCACCGGCCTGGTCCACACCGCCCCCGGCCACGGCGAAGACGACTACGCCACCGGCATCCGCGAAGGGATCGACGTCTACTGCCCCGTCCTCGCCAACGGACGGTTTGATGCGACCGTGCCCGATTACCTCGTCGGCAAGACGGTGTGGGAAGGCAACCCGATCGTCATCGAGAAGCTTAAAGAGCTGGGCGTGCTGCTGGCGGTGGAAACCATCCGCCACAGCTACCCGCACGACTGGCGTAGCAAAACCCCGACGATCTTCCGTGCGACGGAGCAGTGGTTCGTGGCGATGGATCGGGGTTTTCTAATTGATGATGGTCCAAGATTCAAAGAACCTACTTCCCTGCGCATACGCGCACTCGGCGGTGTGTTCTTGAGTAGTTGGGCAAAGTCATTTGTTGATCTCTCAAAGTCAACCGACAAAGCGATAGATAAATTTTCGCAATTGCTTGACCAAGTACCACCAGGAATGCAGGCAAATGAGGAAATAGAAAAAGTTAGAAAGTTGAACGAATCACTAAAGGTGCTCCCGCCCGACTTAAGTGAATCTGCAAATTCATGGTATAGCCACGAGGTCAGGTTTATCCCTGCATGGGGTGGGAACCGACTACGAGGGATGCTTGCAAGTAGGCCGGATTGGTGCATCTCTCGTCAGCGGGCGTGGGGTTTGCCGATCCCCGTCTTCTACAACGAAGCTGGCGAAGCTCTGCTCACGCCCGAGAGCGTGAAGGCCGTCGCCAAGCGGTTCGCCGAGAAGGGATCCGACGCCTGGTTCACCGATTCGCCCGCCGAGTTGCTCGGCAATTACGATCCCGGTGCGAAATTTCCGAAGGACAAGCTCCGCAAGGAAAAAGACATCTTCGACGTCTGGTTCGAGTCCGGCAGCAGCTGGCACGCCGTGCTGCAGGCCCGGCCGAACCTCGCGTTCCCGGCGGATCTGTATCTGGAAGGCTCCGACCAACACCGCGGCTGGTTCCAGCTCTCGCTGCTTCCCGCACTCGGTGCGACGGGCGTGCCTCCGTTCAAAGCGGTGCTGACGCACGGGTTCGTCGTCAAGCCCGACGGCAAGAAGGTCAGCAAGTCCGACAAGGAATACGTCACCGCGACGACCGAAATCAACAAGCACGGTGCTGACCTGCTGCGCCTGTGGACCAGCAGCGTGGATTACCAGGGCGACATCCCCGCGTCGCCGAAGGCGTTGCAGGAGTTCGCGGACAAGTACCGCAAGATTCGCAACACACTGCGGTACCTGCTGAGCAACCTGTACGATCTGGCCGGTCCGCCCGCTTCAGCGGGTGGCGTCCCCGCAAGCAGTCTAGACGGATGGGTTCTCGCAGAAACCGACACGCTGATCCGCGAGGTGACCGAAGCCTACGACCAGTACAACCTGCACCGCGTCTTCCGTCTGCTGCACGATTTCTGCACGGTGCAGATCAGCTCCATCTACGGTAACGCGATGAAGGACCGCCTCTACTGCGAAGCCCCCGATTCGCCGCTGCGTCGCCGTGCGCAGGCGACCATGCACCGCATGGCCGTCGTGCTGACCAAACTGCTGGCACCGATCCTGGTCTACACCGCCGACGAGGCGTGGGAGCACCTGCCGCACAAGTCGGCCGACGACGCGAAGCTGCCGAGCGTCCACCTAGCCGACCTGCCGACACCGGCCAACCCGCCGGTCAACGAGGAGCAGAAGCTGGCGTGGAAGCAGTTGATGGAGCTCCGCGACGCGGCGCTCTTGCAGCTCGACGGCCTGAAGAAGTCTGTCGGCCTGAACAAAGCCGGCGAGGCTGAAGTTGTCTACCCGATCAAGCTCCAGCCGGTGCTGGCAGCATACGGCGAAGATTTGGCCGACCTGGTCGGGGCCGGGTTTTACCGGTTCGATGACGTGGCCGAGGTGCGGGTGCTCGACGCGCGGGAGAAGTACCCCGCCTGCGCCCGCAGTTGGAAGCGTCGTCCGGACGTCGGCAGCGACCCGAATTATCCGGATTTGAGTGCCCGTGATGCGCTCGCAGTAAAATTGCGGTCCTAGAATATTGTAGGGTGGGCACTGCCCACCGGGCCGATGAAGATGGTGGGCAGTTCCCACCCTACATGGCGGAAGTTTCGTTAAAGGTGCTTCATGCTCGTACTGTCCCGACAACGCGATCAGTCCATCATGATCGGCGACGACATCGACATCACCATTGTCGATATCCGCGGCGATAAAGTGCGACTGGGCATTAAGGCGCCTCGCAACATCAGCGTCCACCGCAAGGAAGTGTTCGAGCAGATCAAAAAGGAAAACGAGCAGGCCGCCATGCTCAACCCGGCCGACCTGCCGGGCGTGGGCGATCGCGTGCTCGAACCGGCCGCCGGCTCGCACCTGAAGCTGTCGACCCCGCCGATCAAGATCGCCGTGCTATGCAGCGGCGGGGGGACGACGCTGCAGAACCTGATCGACCTCATCCGCACCGGCAAGCTCAACGCGGATATCCGGGTGGTCGTCGCGAGCAAACCCACGTCGGCCGCCATCACACGGGCCGAGTCGGTGGGGATCAAGGCCGTCGTCGTCGATCGCAAGGCGACTGCGGACCTGGAAGAATTCAGCAAGCAGGTGTTCGCCGCGTGCGATGCGGGGGAGGTGGATCTCGTCGTGCTCGGCGGGTGGCTGTCGCTGCTGAAACTCCCCGAACGCTACCGCGGCAAGGCAATGAACATCCACCCCGCGTTGCTCCCCAGCTTTGGCGGCCCGGGCCTTTACGGCAGCCGGGTGCATCAGGCGGTGCTGGCGACAGGCGTGAAACTCAGCGGCTGCACCGTTCATTTCATCGACGACTCGTATGACACCGGCCCGATCATCCTGCAGCGAACTTGCCCGGTGCTGGATAACGACACGCCCGATACGCTGGCCCATCGCGTGTTTGAGGAGGAGAAGATCGCCTACCCGCTGGCGATCCAACTCTACCAGCAAGGCCGCCTCCGCATCGACGGGCGAAGGGTTGTGATTTCGTAATTTGAACCCTCGCCCGGTACTCCGGGAGAGGGCAGGGTGAGGGTTCTTCTGCAAGATTCTAGTGGTCCACGAATAACACGAATCGTCACGAATTAAGAATTGGATTCGTGGAGATTCGTGTTATTCGTGGATGATTTGAACCGGGAAACATAACCCTCATCCCAACCTTCTCCCGGCGTACCGGGAGAAGGGGTCGGAAGTCCACGCTACTTTTTCACCGTGATCCCCGACGTCACACCCCAGCCGTGTACTTCGCAGCCGGCGGATTCGAGGATATCCAGTGTCATCTGGTTGCAGCTGTTCAGCCAACTGTAGTGTTTCGCGTCCTTCACAAAAAACGCGTTGGATTCCGGATCGTACACCGGCGGGCCTATTCCGGCGGCGAAGCGGGTGTCGAGGTCATTGACGATCTTCTCCACCTTGTTGCGATCGACATCGATCCGTGTGATCCGCTTGGTCGGCCGAAACGTTTTGGGCACATCCTGACCGGGTTCAACATCGATCCAAGCCCGGCCTAAAGCGCTCTGAAAAGAGATGAACAGCGCCCCCAGCGCATTCCACGGCATGTGGTGATTCTCCGCCGCGTACGCCCAGTCGCCGAACGAATACTCCACATACTTCCGCGGCCCGGTCGGCAGCAGCACCGACGAATGCACTCCATACACCGCCAGATATACTGGCACGGGGTCTTTTACATTGGCCGGCGGGGTGACGCTGCTACAGCCGGTGGTCGCCAGCAGGAGGGCGAAAGCGAGGATAATGCGTCGAATCACGAGCATGGTCCTTATCACGAAAATCTACTCCATCGCCCGATACTCCGGGAGAGGGCGGGGGTGAGGGTTCTGCATCGACTTTCGAGCCGGCTGCACGCTCGCCACAGAACCCTCACCCTAACCCTCTCCCGGAGTACTGGGAGAGGGGACCAATCAAAACGAAACCGCTGGCGTATTGCGGACGGTGGAGTCCTCGACTTCAAAAAACTCCGCTGGCGGGAAATCGCCCATCCCGGCCACCAGCATTGTGGGAAAGGTCGTCCGTGTGACGTTGTAATCCCGTACGTTTCCGTTGTAGAACCGCCGGGCGGCGGCGATGCGGTCTTCGGTGTTCACCAATTCCTGCTGCAGCGCCAGGAAATTGGCCGACGCTTTCAGATCAGGATACTTCTCCGCGACGGCCCAAAGTTGCTTGGTTGCGAAAACCAGCTGCTGCTCGTCGGCCGACTGCTGACCGATCGGTCCGGTGCTGGCGGCGGCTTTGTTGCGGGCTTCGATCACCATCTGCAGCGTTTGTTGCTCGTGCGTGGCGTAGCCTTTGACCGTGTTAACCAGGTTCGGGATCAAGTCGTACCGGCGTTTGAGCTGCACATCGACATTGCCCCAACTTTCCTTGATCAGTTGACGCAGCCGAACCAGCTTGTTGTACCACGCCAGCGGAATGCAGATGACGATCAGCAGAACAACGGCGGAAATAATGAGAGTCGGGCCCATATCGATTTACTCTGATTGACTTATTGACGATCGGATCATTGACGATTGAAAACGGGGCGCCCGAAATCGTCAATGATCCGATCGTCAATGAATCAATTCCCCTTCATTTCTTCGCCGGTCCGGGCGCTTTGCCCATGGATTGATCGACCGCCACTTTGCCGCCGCCAAGGTGCGTGAGTAGCAGCGTCAGGCCCAGATAGACGAAATCATTATTGATCTGAGGGTTGCCGGGTTTAAAGCCCACGCCCGTTGCGAGGATAAAGCTGATCAACATCAGCGAAATGATCGCGGCGGATACGCGAGTGTATAGTCCGATCACCATCGTCAGTCCTACCGCCATCTGTGCGTACGGAAGAACCTGCAGGTAATGCCGGCCGAACGCCGGAGAGACGTAGGTCGGAATCCTGCTGACATGGTCCGCGACAAACTTGTCGACCCCGCCGGCAATCTGCTTATAGCCAGCCAGCAGGAAGTAGACGCCGATCGCTACTCTTGCGAGAAGCAGGAAGCTGTCCTTGGCTTGTTCGGTTTTAAGCGGGTTTTGCATATCAGTCCTTTGAATGCGTTTTTACCACGGAGGCACGGAGACACTGAGAATGCCAACGAAGATGAAATGGATTAACAAGATGATCTTTTCGGATGCCGTACTTCGCGCCAATCTGACCCATCTTTTCAATCTTTTATATCTTCTTTTCTCTTCTCGGTGTCTCTGTGCCTCCGTGGTTAACATGTCCTACTGCCCCAATTCCTTGCCGCGTTTATCGGCCGCTTTGAGGGCGTCGATGATGGCCTGGTCGACTTTGCGTTCCTGCATCAGCGTGATGGCGGCGTTGGTCGTCCCGCCGGGGCTGGTGACTTTGCGGCGAAGCTCGGCCGGTGAATCGGGGCTCGTCGTGAGCATCTTGGCAGAACCCAATGCAGTCTTGGTTGCCAACTGATGCGCCTGTTCAGGGGACAACCCAAGCTGCACGCCGGCGGCGATCATATGTTCGACGAGGAAGAAGAAATACGCCGGGCCCGATCCGCTGACGGCCGTCACCGCGTCGATCTGGGTTTCCTTCACGTCGATCACCGATGCGGCCGATTCAAACAACTTGCGGGCGGTGTCCATATCTGCGGCCGTCGCGTGGGTTCCGGGAGCCATCGCGACCATGCCCTCACCGACGAGCATGGGCGTATTGGGCATCGTGCGGATGACGTGCCATTTGCCCCGCGGGCCGAGGTGCTTTTCGATGAATGCCGACGAGATTCCCGCCGCGATAGAGATCACCAGCGTCCCCGGCTTCATCACCGGCCCGAGGTCGGCCAGCACGCTGGTCATCTGCTGAGGCTTGACCGACAGCAGAATCACCTTCGAAGACTTGGCGACTTCGAGCACGTCTTCAATGGCTTTGACTTTGAGT
>JANMES010000086.1:0-71895 GCA_031377185.1 Phycisphaerae bacterium | reverse complement strand
AGCCGCCGAGAAGGCCGGAGAGAAGAAATGACTCGGGCCAGCCGCTTGCGGCTTCGCGAAGTCATGCCTTCCGCGTCCGCGAAGCCGCAAGCGGCTGGTCGGAGCACAGATGCAGGACCGTCGGAGGCGCTACACCCCAGTTACTTCCATGAATCCGAAAAACCGCTGGCGAGCCTGCTGTTCGTTTTGCCCATGATCATCGTGTATGAATTCGGGACGCGCTGGTACGCCACCGACCCGGTGAATCACACCGAACAGCGGGTGATCGCCTTCAACCTGATGCGCCAGTTTTTCGATCTCCTGGGTGCACACGGGCGATACCTGCCCTGCTTTGCGATCGTCGCGGTTCTGTTGACAATCCACCTGCTGAAGCGCGACGCATGGATTGTTCGGCCGAGCACGCTTCTGGGGATGACTTGCGAGAGCGCGTTGCTGGCCATCCCCCTGTTGATTGCCGGGCAAACCGTAATTCACTACCTTCATCAAATTACACTCGCAGGAACCGAATCAAATCACCGAGAAATGATCATAACCTTCTTTGGAGCAGGAGTTTACGAAGAACTCGTATTTCGCTTGGCCGGATTCGCCTTACTGAGCCTCTTATTTAGGGACATTTTGAAGGTTGAAAAGCGGTTGAGCATGCTATTTATAGTGGTCAGTTCGGCTATCCTGTTCTCGTTATACCATTACTTGGGGAATGAATCGTTTTCATGGCCTAGCTTCATTTTTCGCACGGTCGCGGGCATTTATTTTGGGGCGTTGTTCATGTTCCGAGGGTTTGGTGTAACTGCAGGAACACACACGGCTTACGACATTATCGCCTGGACCGTTAGGTAGCTCTCTTAACGCGATCTGTCCACAAGCGCAAAATTTTCGTGTGAATCACCCCAAATGCCTCTATAATGCGTCGGTCTTAAGTCGTCCGCACTGGGCGGACCCCATTCGTAAGGTTTTTGTAGATCCGCTGATTTTGGAAAATCATTCCCGCTTCAGACCAGTAGAGGTGAAGCGGCCAAGGGATCTCTACTAACCTCAAAATTGACCTGGGCGGGGATTGCTCGGGTCGCAGGTGAAGAGACGTAGTTCTCTTCGAGAAAGAGCATGGATGCCCATGAGCAATCGCACGAAACAACGTCGTTCAGGAGGGCTGACGCTTCTTCTTTACCAGAAGACGCTCCACCCTGAGCTTTTCAAGATTCAGGCCACCGAACAGGTCAGCCGTCGGGCTTATGAAGCCGACATCTGGCTCGTTGAGGGCGGTCATGTCATTACCTTCGTGGCAGGCAAGAACACGTTGACGGAAGTCATCGTAACCAACCACGAAGCCCTGACCGATCGCGGGCTTCTGCAGACGATCCCCTGTCGTGGCGAAAAGTACCACGAGATGACCGTCGGCGGGAATGTCCGCTACATGATCAGCACGCAGGAAGAACAACTGACCCAGACGCTGTACGACGCTACGAAGCAGGAAATCCAAAGCTACGCCAACAAGCGCGAGCTGATGACCTACGAAAACACCAGCGCCGACGGCAACGCGGCGATGAGTGTCTTGGACATCGAACGCCGCAGCCACGAACTGCTGGTCCAGAGCTTCCACCTGTTCGATGAGAACCAGATGGTCATCAAGACCCAGGCGATCATCGAAGTGATCAAAGGCGCGGTTGAGAAGGTCGGGTAGTTCGCTGATTTTCGCTGATTTACTTCGACACAAAAGGAAGAAACCCGTGCTCATGGCACGGGTTTCTTCTTTTTATGCTATTCATCTGCCAGTTCACTCCGCTGCATCTTCCTTCATCAACGCTTCGATGCGTTCAAAGATCTTCACGATCGGATCGGTCTGATACACGAACGCATCAAGACGAATTCGGCCCTTGGCTCCGCCGGCTTCGTAATCGACGAAGGCGATGTCCTTTTTGTCCCAGAGTTGCTTGTCGAGCGCAACGATCTGTTCCAGTTTCACCGACGGATGGCCGGGGGCGGTCAGTTCGCCTCCCGACAACTTGATCTCCCCACGGGAATTATGACGGGCCCAGAACACCATCGCCAATCCAAGGAGCGGAAGACCCAGCGCTAATAGTTTCTGAACGAGGATGTCCAGATCGCTGTGGAGTTTGATATCCTTAAGCTGCTCGGTCAGATCGGCCCGGCGCTTTTTGCTTGCCTCTACGCGATCGTCCAACTCATCAATGCTTTGTTGAATCGCAGCCCTCTTGGCATTACTGGCCGGCCAGCCCTTCCAGCCGTCATAGGCAAACCAGCACCCCGCAGCCAGCAGGATGACGGCCACCAGATATCGCATTCGGCGGTAGTACTCGCCACCTCGGGCGATGATGACTTCGTTAGTCGCTGCGGGTTTTTCGCTCATGAATGATCTGCGTCAAAAGAGAGTTTGATTTGCCTGGCCAGCGCCTCGGCCGATATATGGACGTTCGACAGCAGTTCTTCGCCGTCGGACCATTTGCTCCGATCCGGTAGCGACGACCACTGCGTTTCGATCGCCCGAACCTGATCCACCAAACGATCGGCCGCCGATTGAGCGGAGGCGTTGAGATCGATTGATCGGCCGGACTCGGGATTGTCCATGGCAGCGATGATAACTGCTCGACGCCCGAATCCCAACCGCTACGCATCCCAATTCAGTCACGAACGGAGTGAGATCGCTTTTGCGACCGACCGAACGATGCATGGTACAACTTACTGCGAGCACGGTTACGCGGGTTCACCTTAGCCGGACAGTGAATTGACCCTTCCGGGTTTACGTCGTACAACGCGGGCGTGGCGAAGCCGGTTTATGCACTTGTCGGGTCCGACTCGTTTCTGCAGATGCAGAAGCTATCGGAACTGTTGAAGCAACTGCCGAACGACGTGCAGCGGCTCGATTTCGACGGCGAACGGGCTGAACTGGCTGACGTACTCGACGAACTGCGCAGCTTCTCGATGTTCGGCAGCGGCAAGCTGGTCGTCGTGCGATCGGCCGACGAATTCATCAGCCGATTTCGCCAGCAGTTGGAAGATTACTTACAGAAACCATCGGACAGCGGCACACTGGTGCTACGCGTGCCTAGCCTGCCGGCCACCCAGAGGATCTCCAAGCTCATCCAGAAGACCGGCGAAGTGATGGACTGCAACCCGCCCAAACGACTCCAGCCTTGGATCAGCGAACGGGCGAAGACCGCCCACAAGATCGCGATCGACCCGCAGGCGGCGGACCAACTGGCTGACCTGATCGGCGACGACCTCGGCCGGCTTGATAACGAACTGGCGAAACTGGCGTTGCAGTCAACCTCCGGCAAAATCACCGCCGCTGACGTCACGCAAGGCGTCGCCTTCCAACGCGAACAGGAAATGTGGAAGCTTACCGACGAACTCACGAGAGGCCGCCCCGCCGACGCTCTGCGGCGATGGCGGCAACTGGTGCAGATGGATTCGTCGGCCGAGTTCCGGGCCGTCACCTGGCTCACCATTTGGCTGGAGAAGGTGAACAAGGCGATCGCCCTCCGAAAGAAAAAGCTCCCTCCGGCGGTGATCGCCAAGGAGCTGCGCATCTGGCCGATGGACGTGGTGACGCCATTCTTCCAAACCGTCGATTCGCTCGGCGAAGCTGGAGCAGAACGCGCGATCGACCTGCTGGCGCTGATCGACAAGCAATCCAAGTCCGGCGTGGGCAACGCGACGGATAACGTCGAGCGGTTTCTGCTCTCGCTGGCCGCCAAGAGTGGATGAACGCCAAGACGCCAAGAGCGCCGAGGCAAGAAAAGCCAAGAAAGAGTGATTCGGTTCTTTCTCTTCTTTCCTACCTTGGCGCTCTTGGCGCCTTGGCGTTCAACTTTTCCCAACAATTCGCCTATACTCTTTGACCATGAAGAAGACCCCGAAAAAACCCGCCGGCCGGATCGTGAACGTCGGCATCACGCAGATGGCGTGCGTTGAAGACCCCGCCGTCAACCGCAAGAACCAGGCCCGCCTGATCGAGCAGGCCGCGAAGAAGGGCGCACAAATCATCTGCACGCAGGAGATGTTCGCCAGCCAGTATTTCTGCCAGGTGGAAGACCACCGCTTCTTCAAGCTGGCCGAGACCATCCCCGGCCCGAGCACGGAGCTGTTCGGCAAGATCGCCAAGAAGTACAAGTGCGTGATCATCGCGTCGCTATTTGAGAAACGCGCCGCCGGCCTGTACCACAACACCGCCGTCATCATCGAAACCGACGGCAGCATCAAGGGCATCTACCGCAAGATGCACATCCCGGACGATCCGCTGTACTACGAAAAGTTCTACTTCACCCCCGGCGACACCGGCTTCAAAGCGTGGGACACGACGTACGGCAAAATCGGCGTCCTGATCTGCTGGGACCAGTGGTACCCCGAGGGCGCCCGGCTGACCGCGCTGCAGGGGGCCGAGATCCTCTTCTACCCGACAGCCATCGGCTGGCACCCGAAAGAAAAGGACGAGTACGGCTTCGCTCAGCACGACAGTTGGGAGCTGATCCAGCGCAGCCACGCGGTGGCGAACGGGTGCTACGTCTGCTCGCCAAACCGGATCGGTGTCGAGCACGTCGCCGGTGCAGATGGCAAGCCGGTGAGCGAGGACGGCATTCAGTTTTGGGGTCAGTCGTTCATCACTGAGCCGAACGGACAAGTGCTACATCGCGCTTCGATCGAGAAGGAAGAAGTTCTGGTCTACCCTCTCGATCTCGAAAAAGTCGAGTTCAGCCGAACGCATTGGCCGTTCTTGCGTGATCGGCGGATCGATGCATATGGGAATCTGACGAAACGATTCGTGGATCAAGTAGCGGGGAGTTAATGCCCCATCCGTTGGAATACTCAAGCCGTGAACCAGGACCAGGCGAACATATTCGAATTCGCTGGTACGAGCTTGTTGGTGATTGGTGCCTGTTCGTATTCGCAACATTGCCATGGCTAATAGTGGCGTATGGCGTGACGATCGGATTTGGAATGGGCGGTGGCGGTGCCGTACTCTTGTGTTTCCTACTGAACTTCTTTTCGTGGCTAACACTGTTACCCCGCCTAACGAGACTCGGAAAGAAGACTTATCCATTTAATCTGGCTCGATGGACCGCCACGTTTTTCTGGCCGTTTTTTCTCTTGATGATGCTCATCGCGCTATTTCGGTGGAATTGACGACTGCACTCAAATTGGAAGATGCCTCTGCATGAAAACCCTCGACTACCTCCCCCAATCCCCCGCCGCCCTCGGCTACGCCTTCCCCGCCGAGTGGGAGCCGCACGCCGGCACGTGGTTCAGTTGGCCGCGGCCGGAGGGGATTTCGTTTCCGGAGCGTCACCACGCGATTCCGGAGAACATGGCCCGCATCATCCGCGAGATCACGCCGCGGGAGACGGTGCACATCAACGTTCCCAACCATAACTGGGAACGGATTGTCCGCGATCAACTCACCCTGTACGGCTGCCCGCTGAAAAACATCAAGTTCCACCACATCCGCACGAACGAAAACTGGTGCCGCGATCACGGGCCGGCGTTTGTCGTCAATCGGGCGAAGAAGAAGATCGCGATCGTCGACTGGGGCTTTAACGCCTGGGGCGGAAAGTATCCGCCTTACCATGACGACGATCTCGTGCCGACGCACGTGGCGATGGAACTGGGGCTGAAGGCGTTTTATCCCGACAAGCCGGGCGCAAAGCCCTGGCCGACGACCGGGTGCAAGTACGAACGCGTGAAGGACCACCTCGATCAGTTTGTGATCATGGAAGGCGGCTCGGTCGAGTTCAACGGGGCCGGCACCGTGCTTACCACCACCGACTGCCTCCTGAACAAAAACCGTAACCCTGGGCTGAATAAAAAGCAGATCGAGCAGTACCTGAAAGACTATTACGGCCAGACCCATGTGTGCTGGCTCACCGGCGGGATCGAAGGGGACGACACCGACGGGCACGTGGACGACCTCGCCCGCTTCATCAGCCCGACCAAGCTGGTGATGGCCGTCGAAACCACGCGGAAGGACATCAACTACCGCGTGCTGAAGGCGGCTCGCGGGCAAGCGGCTAAACTTCGCGACCAGGACGGCCGGCCATTTGAGATCGTCGAAATCCCCATGCCCGCCCCTGTCGTCGTCGATGGACAGCGCCTGCCGGCCACCTACGTCAACTTCTACTTCGTCAACGGCGCACTGCTCGTCCCGACCTATCGCGACACGAAAAGTGACCGAAAAGCGATCGAAATCCTCCAATCGCACCTGCCGAACCACGAGGTGATCGGTGTCGATTGCACAGAACTCATCTGGGGCCTGGGATCGATCCACTGCCTGACGCAACAGCAGCCCAAGCTGTGAGCCGCTTGCGGCTTCGCGGGTGCCAAAACCATTCGACTCGCGAAGCCGCCAGCGGCTTTCGACCGACCCCTCCGCAGACTTATCGGCTTCGCGAGAATGTGTAATTTTTTGTTCGAGGAGGTTTGACTTTGCAGCGAGTGTGATACCATTATTCAAGCTCCAGCAAAGAGAGGTTCGGCAACGCCGAGGAAGAAAAAACAATGACGACTGCCACGGTTGACACAGGCTCAACTCCATCCAAGCCCACGCCCCCCGCCGCCGCGCCATCGAACGTACCAACGAATGGCCAATTGAAACAATGGACCTGCGCTGATTCCGCGAAGCTGTATGGCATCGCCAATTGGGGACAGGGCTACTTCTCGGTCAACAATGAAGGACACGTCGCCGTCCACCCGACGCAGGTGGCGGAAAAGAACATCGACCTGAAGAAACTCGTCGATGAACTGCGCGAGCGCGATATCCAATTGCCGGCCCTGATCCGATTTACCGACATTCTGCAGCACCGCGTCGCCAAAATTCACGATGCGTTCGCCACCGCCATCCGCGAAAACGACTACAAAGGCCGCTACCGTTGCGTCTACCCGATCAAAGTGAACCAGCAGCGCCACGTGGTGGAAGAAATCCACGCTTTCGGCAAGCCGTTCGGCTTCGGCCTGGAAGCCGGCAGCAAGCCGGAACTGCTCGCCATGATGGCCGTCGTCGATGACAACGACACGCCGATTGTCTGCAACGGGTTTAAGGACGACGAGTTCATCGAAGCCGTCATCCTCGCGACGAAGATCGGGCGCAACGTCATCCCCGTCGTTGAAAAATTCAGCGAGCTGGAACTGATCGTCAAATACGCCAAGCTGCATAACGTCACGCCTTCCATCGGCGTGCGCGTGAAGCTGGCCGCCCGCGGGGCCGGCCGATGGGA
Source organism: Phycisphaerae bacterium (assembly GCA_031377185.1). GTDB lineage: Bacteria > Planctomycetota > Phycisphaerae > Tepidisphaerales > Tepidisphaeraceae > JANMES01. The sequence continues at coordinate 64,672 of JANMES010000086.1, read as the reverse complement.
GCAGTCAGGCGGCGTACGATCGAAGTTCGGCCTGTTCGTCTCTGAAGTCATCGACGCCCTCGAATTTCTCCGCAAGCACGGCATGGGCGATTGCCTGAACCTGCTGCACTTCCACCTGGGCAGCCAGATCAACAACATCCGCAACATCAAAGGCGCGATCATCGAGCTGGTACGCGTGTACACCGAACTGCAACGCCTGGGCGCCGGCCTGAAGATGATCGACGTCGGCGGCGGCTTGGGCGTGGATTACGACGGCTCGAAAACCAACTTCGAATCCTCCATCAACTACGGCCTGCAGGAATACGCCAACGACGTCGTCTTCCACGTGAAGGAAATCTGCGACGAAAAAGGCGTGGAGCACCCCACGATCCTCTCCGAGTCCGGCCGGGCGATGGTGGCGTACCACAGCGTGCTGGTGTTCAACATCATCGGCTGGAGCGGCTTCGCCCGTTTCGATCTGCCCGGCAACCTTACCGACCAGGAACGGGCCGAGATGCCCGCCCCCGTGGTGAACCTGTTCGACACGTTCTGCGACGTCAACACCACCAACTTCACCGAGTGCTACCACGACGCGCAGCTGGCCAAGGAAGCGGTCCTGAACCTCTTCAGCCTCGGCTACTGCTCGCTGGAAAACCGCAGCCTGGCTGAGCGGCTGTTCTTCGGCATCTGCAGCAAAATTCTGCAGATTGTCCGCAAACTGGAATACGTGCCGGAAGAATTCGAATCGCTTGAGCTCACACTCAGCGATACGTACTTCTGCAACTTCAGCATCTTCCAGTCGATGCCCGACAGCTGGGCGATCGACCAGCTCTTCCCGATCATGCCGATCCATCGGCTGAACGAAGAGCCCACCTGCCGCGGCATCCTGGCCGACATCACCTGCGACAGCGACGGCAAGGTCGACCACTTCATCGACCGCCGCGATGTGAAGAGCGTGCTGGAACTGCACGACTACAAAGGCGAAGACTACTGCGTCGCCGCGTTCCTGGTCGGTGCGTACCAGGAAATCCTCGGCGACCTGCACAACCTCCTCGGCGACACCAACGCCGTCCACGTCACCGTCGACGACGACGGCCATTGCTCCATCGACGAAGTCATCGAAGGCGACACCGTCCGCGAAGTGCTGCAGTACGTGCAGTTCTCGGCCGACGAGCTGCTGCGGTCGATGCGTAAGACGGTGGAGAAGGCCCTCAAGGACGGCAAACTCAGCATCGATGAATCGCGCGTACTGCTGAAGTTTTACGAGTCGGGCCTCGAAGGGTACACATACCTCGAGTAGCTCACGCCTCCCGCGCAACTAAACGCCCCGATGTAGGGCCTGCAATAGTATGCCCTATGTACTGAGATGGCCGTAGCCCGACCTCAATGCTTCAGCGATTTTTCGAAGAATCCCAATAGCTTCTCGCTGACCTTCGGGCCCGCGAATCCATGGCCGGCACCTTCGACGACCTGGAACTCGACGTCGGCGTTCGCTTTTTTCAGCGCATTATTCAACAATTCGCTCTGGTTCAGCGGAACCAGCGGATCCTTGTCACCGTGCATGATCAGGAACGGCGGAACATTCTTGCCGATATGCGTGATCGGATTCGCCAGCGCAGCCAACTCCCTCTTCTCCGGCGGTGGTCCACCCAGCAACCGGGATTCCGGGCTGCTCGCGTCGTGGTGCTTGATCGTCGATGGGTGATTGCTAATCGCCAGCAGATCGGTCGGGCCAAAGAAATCAGCGACGGCCTGAACGGCGCAACTGGTGGGCGCGACTTTGTTATCGCCGTCCAGTTCTTTCACATCCGCCCCCGTACCCAGCAGCGCCACAAGGTGTCCGCCGGCACTGGTGCCCCAAACGCCAATTCGATCGCCGTCATAGCCGTATTCTTTTGCGTGACTGCGGAGGTATCGGATAGCCGCACGGCAATCGGCGATCTGTGCCGGAAAAATCGCTTCGCGCGTGAGGCGGTAATTGATGCTGGCCACCGCAAATCCACTGCGCGTAAACTGCATCGCAGGATTCTGTTCTTTACTGCCGGCCGACCATCCACCGCCATGGACAAAAACGATCAACGGCGGATTCTTGGTATCTTTCGGCACAAATATGTCCAGCGACTGGCTCGCCCCGCCGCCCTCCACATAGACGATCCCTCGCGTTGCCGTCACATTCGCCGGAATCCCCTGCGGGCGATCTGGCATCCGGCGGACAGGACGCGACGTTTGGGCAACGGCTGCAGTGGTACCAAACAGAAGAATGCAGATACACGCTAATCGCATGCGACACCTCCGCTCCATTAACGCATCTTGTCGCTGATTATTGTGCGTAAGATCAGATGTTTCCTGACCAGTCGGGCGGAAGAAGTAAAACGGGGATTTTTGTATTCTTGATCATTTCCACCGGCACATTACCCGCCAACAATCGAGCAAACACGTTTTTGCCGGTCAACCCAAGCACAATCATGCTTACCTCGTGCTCCGTCGCGGTGTTCAGGACGGCTCGGGCGATGTCGTCGGAGAACATCAGGAGGGTTTGCACGGCGACGCCGTTTTTTTCCAGGTGGCCGCGAAGGAAGCTGATGGCGGCTTCGCCGTCGGCCTGTTCCTGGTCGCGCATCTGGCCGCCGCTGGGGCGGGAGACGTGGACGACCAGCACCTCGGCCGTCAGGCGCTTGGCCAGGTCGGTGATGCTGTCGACGATTTTTTGGGCCGCCCACGGGCTGCTGACGGCTACGAGAAGTCGAGTCATGCGATTCTTTCTGAATGCTGAATGCTGAATTCTGAATGCTGAAAAGAAGCGTCGATTGCTTCCTTTCAGCATTCAGAATTTAGAATTCAGAATTCCTCCTGAAATAGTTTCATCTCAGCCACCATGGTCCGCAACGTTTGCAGTGCCTTACCGCGATGGCTGATCGCATGCTTTTCGCCCGGCGACAGCTCGGCCGTCGTGCGGGCGAACGATTCGATGTAGAACAGCGGATCATACCCGAACCCGTTGCTCCCGCGCGGCCCGTGGAGCATGCGGCCTTCGACGGTGTCGCGGGCGGTCAGCACGACGCGGCCTTGGGGGTCGGCCAAGGCCAGCACGCAGACGAATCGCGCCGTCCGCTCGGCCTCGGGCACGTGGGCGATCTGCTTCAGCAGCAAGGCGTTGTTGGCCTGATCGCCCGAGCCGGCGTTATGGATGGCGGCCCAGCGCGCGCTTTTCACGCCGGGCGATCGATCGATCGCATCGACCTCCAGTCCGCTGTCGTCCGCCAGTGCCCAGCAACCGCTGGCCTTGGCGTAATAGGACGCTTTCAGGCAGGCGTTGGCCCGGAAGGTGGCACCGGTTTCCTCCGGCTCGGCCACACCGGCCAAAGTCGAAAGATCGACGCACTCCACGCTGAAATCCGCCAGCATCTCGGCGAACTCGCGGGCTTTGCCCTTGTTGCCGGTGGCGATCAGCATTCTGGCGGGCGAGGCACTCAATTGCCGCTCCCGTTGAGCGACCGAAGTTGCCCGCCGCCGGGGCTGGAACCTCGCCCATCGAGTATCGACCGCCCGGTGCCGGTATCGGCGTTTCGTTCGGAGTTTCCAGCCATGCTGTTAACCGGATCTCGAGGGATGATGATCACCAGCGAAGGATCAAACCGTTCGACCGTGCCGCCGTCGCGGCCCTTATAGATGTGCTTGATATCGCTACCATTGACGCTACGGCGTTCGAATTTTCGCATCGCGTCGAGCATGGTCGGATCGACCGGCTCGTACTTGATCGCCACCGGACGAATCTTCGAACCGTCAGACCCCTTTACCATCGAACCCATGTCAGGCATGCCTTGGGGCGTCACCAGCACGCGATCTTCGGACCCGCCGCGTTCCGGCTCCTTGGTGATTACGGCACTCTCCGGCCAGGTGCCCAGACAAACCGAACTGGAGTTCCTTCCGTGATAGAAATAAAAATCGTCGCGATGGTAGTACTCGCGAAGCGCTTTTACGCTATCGACGGCGGCCTGCTTGCGTTCCGGGCTGTCCTTGTAGATCGCGATTTCCAACGACCAGAACGCGCGGGTCGGGTCGCCGGCGGGCTTGTCGCGATCGACATTGCGTAAATCCCACGCCATCGGTGCCGCCGGGTCGGCCGGTTCCAACGGCGACATTCCTGCTTGCGGAAAAAGCGGGTCGCCGTTCACGCTGTTGGCAAGCGATCGGATCTTGACCAGATCGGCCTGCGCACGCTTGCCGTCATTGATCTCGTCGCGGCTCATGTTATCGCGTTCTCGCGAGCTGACCGCACGGTAATAACCGTAGTTGACGGAGCTGGTGTTTTCCTCATGGACGACAAAGAAACCCGACATTCCGGTCGCCGATCTGAGCGATTGCTTGAGCGACGCGGCTCGCTCCACATGGCCGTACCCGCGGAACTCCGTGCAGAGAATCGTCCAAACCGCGTCCGGCGGCTGGACCGGATCGTCGCTCTTCACGGCTGACTTGGCTTGGTCGACCTTGGCTTGTTGAAGTTGCTGCGCAGGCGTAGCGGTGGCGCTGCCAGGCGATTTGGTCTCGCCACAGCCGGCGGCAGCGAGAAAGATGCCCATCGCCAAACTCATTCCAGCCGTTTTCATCGGATTAGCCATGGGTGGATTGTACCCGCTCATGCAATTCATCTGCCAGAGTCTGACGGGCTTGCGACGGCAATTATCGGTCGTTCGTGGGATGTCCAGAATCCTCGGAAACCGGCTAAAACGGGCAAGTCAGATGTGCCGCAGCTTGTTCAGGCCGTTCAACGCCGCGACTTTATATCCCTCCGCCAGCGTGGGGTAATTGAAGACATTGTTAATGAAGTAATCCACCGTCCCGCCGAGCGCCATGACCGCCTGCCCGATATGAATCAGCTCTGTCGCCCCCGTGCCGATGGCGTGGACGCCCAGGATGGTGTGGTTTTCCTGGTGGATCAGCAGCTTAAGCATGCCGTCGTTGTCTCCCAGCAGTTGCCCTCGGGCGAGTTCCTTGTACTGGGCGATGCCGGCCTCATAGGGAATGCCCGCCTCAGTGAGCTGCTTCTCGGTCTTACCGACCATCGAGATTTCGGGAATCGAGTAAACGCCGTACGGGAACAGCTCCGGCAACGATTTGGTCGGCACGCCGAACGCATGGCAGACCGCTAATCGGCCCTGCTCCATCGCCGTACTGGCCAGGGCGGGAAAGCCTATCACATCGCCGGCAGCGTAGATGTGTGCGACAGCGGTTTGGAAATTTTCGTTGACCTTCAACCGCTCACGATCATCCGCGACGAGGCCCGCTTTATCCAGCCGTAGCGCCGACGTCGTCCCTTGACGGCCGACCGCGTAAAGGAGTGTCTGTGCTCGCAGCGTTTTACCACTTTCGAGCGTCGCCTGAACCTGCGCCCCGGCGTGCGATCCGTGGGCGGTATCGCCGGACATCTCGGCGTTAAGCTTTTCGATCTTGGCCACCTTTTCGCCCAGTCGCAGCGTGATGCCCATTCGCCGCATCTGGTATTGCATCGCCTCGGTGATTTCATGATCAAGAAAGCCGAGCACTTCATTGCGTCCTTCGACGAGAATCACCTTCACGCCAAGCGTCGCCATCATGCAGGCGTACTCGGTTCCGATCACGCCCCCGCCGACGATGATCATCGTACGCGGCAGGTGATCGAGTTTAAGCAGGCCGTCGGACGTGAAAACAGTTTGAGCGTCAAACGGCACGGTGGTCGGCGTGGCCGGGCGAGTACCGGTGGCGATGACGAAGCACCCGGAGCTGATGGCCTCGAAATCATCGGGGCGATCGACGTAAATGATGTTTTCGTCGTCGAACCTGGCCGCACCCCAGATCAGTTCGATGTTGTTGCGATCAAAATGGTCACGGATGAGGGACAGTTCGTGATGGATCACCTGCTGGCTGACATAAATCAGGTCGGCGATGGTGACGTTCTTTTTGATTCGCGAGCTGTCCCCAAAAAGCGTGCGTTTGCCCGCACCGGTCAGATGCATCACCGCTTCGCGAAGGGCTTTGGACGGAATGGTGCCGGTATTGATGGCGGCCCCGCCGAGGACGGAATTCTTCTCGATAATCGCAACACGTTTGCCGAGTTTAGCCGCCTGAATCGCCGCTTTTTGACCCGCCGGGCCAGTGCCGATTACAACGCAATCAAAGTGTCTCATCGCGAATAGTGCCCTTGAGGTTGGTTCGCTCGTATCCTATGGGTTTTGCATGCCGGATGCTATGCGCCCGGTGATTTTGATACGATGAAGTTTCCATGAGCAAAACCGCAACCCTGACGATCGTGCGCTGCAGCGCCGATCGACTGATCGACCTTCGCCACGCGGTGCTGCGCAAGGGATTGCCTCGAGAGACGGCGATTTTCCCCGGCGATGAATCGGAAACCGCCATCCACATCGCCGCAATGCTCGGGCATGAAGTCGTCGGCTGTTCGAGCTTTCACTTGAATGAGTGGGACGGGCAACCCGCCTATCAGCTGCGCGGAATGGCGACGGCAGAATCCGCCAGACGTCGCGGCGTGGGTCGGTCAATGCTGAATTTCGCGGACTCGGTGCTGCGGAAGACCGACAAGAGCAACCAATTGTGGTGCAACGCCCGCCTGATCGCGGTGCCGTTTTATCAATCGCTCGGCTGGGTGATCGTGTCGGACCTGTTCGACATCCCCACCGCTGGCCCGCACCATCGGATGACACGTACGATCCCGGCAAAGTAGCAACGCCATCTAAGGCTGCGTCGTCGGTCCGCCGAGGGATTCCCATGTCTCGCCGTCGCGTGGCTGGATGCCTCGTCGCGAGACCTTTCCGGTGGCTGTGTCTGTCAAATAGAGATATCGCTGATCTTCAGAAAGCTGATAACGCCCGGCCGAGTGCGTCGAGTGGCACTCCGTCGGCGACTGACAGCCGACCACACTGACCAGCATCAGCCCGCCGGCAAACATTTTTTGAATCATGGTCATGGCAAGATTTCCCTAAACGTCCTTATCGTCCGCCTTGCGTCCGGCCAGCCAGCCCATCCATGTCATGTACAACATCATGAACCCCACCAGCATGATCGCCAATGTCCAGTTGTTGGTGAAATAGACGAAGACCGTGACCAGCGCGCATCCGACAGCAACAAAAAACAGGGCGAATGCGATCGCACCGAACACCCGGCTGCGCTTGCGGTTTTCACGCTCTTCGTCGTCTACAAAATGATCGTCGTCGTTGAACTTCATGGCGAATTGCTCCGCCTGGCGTCGATCGCGTGCCTCAACCCATGCCACGTCGAGTAAATCCCCAGCACCAGCAGCACCCAGCGAAACAGCCACCCGGCAAACAGGTACGACATCGCCAGGAAGAAAACGCCAAACCCGATGAACAGCCAAGCGCCCAGCACATGCTCTTTGCGGTTCGGCGGGCGGAACCACTGTTCGTCGGCGGCGGGCCGCTCGTCGGGGTGGCGATCGCTCATGGTTTCTCGCCTATCACGCGACTCAGCGCAGCCGTGCCGCGAAACGTAAGCCACGCGCCGCCCGCGAAGCACCCGAATGCCATCAAATACAGTACCGCATGAAACACCCAGGCCTGCGGAGGCCACGGCGTGCTGTTCGCCGGGCCAAACACCATCTGTGGGTTGAGTTGGATCATCACGCCGATCAGGAAGCACCCACCGAAGCCTACGAGAATCACCCCCGCCAGCGTAATCCCGACTGCCGCCCATACGCGTGCGCTGCCGGTCGGGCGCGGAGGCTCGTAGTCGACGTTCAGAGGTTGGGCCTGTACGGGTTGGGTCATTTTTCACACTCTCCCGGAGTACCTGGCAAGGGTTCTCTATTCTAGACCAAATCCATTGGGAAGTTGAGCAGATTCTTCACACCGGATCGGGTCACAAGATACTGATTCTCGATCCGAACGCCCCCGCCAAGCTCAGGCCCATACACGCCCGGCTCGGCGGTGAAGAATTCGCCTTCAATCAGCGTGTCGTTCCATTTGGGATTGAGGTGCGGAAATTCGTGCTGCGAAAGCCCCAACCCATGCCCAAGATGATGCGTCTGCCTTTTTCCGACCGTTTCCAGCAGATACGCATCAACCGCATTGAACAAATCGATGCATTTAACGCCCGGTTTGGCGAGCCGTTCAACAACCCCTAGTGCGCCCACCACCGCCCGTTGTGCCTTGTGCTGCGCGTCGGTCGGGTTCCGATCGACAGAAAAAGTCCGGCAGTTATCCGCAAAATACCCGCGATAGCACGGCCCGAGGTCAAGCACGTAAAGCTCGCCGGCCTGGGCTTTACGCCCAGCGCGGGGCTTACCGCCTCCCTGGCCGCAGACGAAATCATTGCCCAGCAGCGCGGTCATCGGCTCGCCAAGATAATGGTTGGCCGTCGCCTGCATTTCGTTGAAGACATCCATCTCTTCCACGCCGGGCTCGATGATCTGCCTGGCGCGGGTGTACATCGCCTCGGACGCGCCGATGGCTTTTTGCATCAACGCCAGTTCATCGGCGTCTTTGACTCGCCGCTGCTGATACAGTTGGGTATCCACCGGACATGCCTTGAACAGGTTGGCAAGCAAGAGTTGCGACGCGACTTCCGACGCATCCACGCCGATGCGTTTTGCCCCGCCGTCGACCAGCACTTCAATCAGCTGAGCCTTAACCGCCATCGCCTGCTCCTGCCGCAACGTCGAGAGCCAGCTCGCCTCGAACGACCGCACGTCATCAGCGGCCACTTCTTTCGCAGGCGAGTTGGGCGTGTAGAGCACGGATCTGCCATCGGAAAAGAGAATGATCGCGGATTGGTGCGTCCAGGAAGTCAGGTATCCGCTGAGGTAATAGACATTTTTAGGCGAGCCGATGACGGCTGCGTCGAAGTTAGCGCCTTGGATGGTCAGGAAACGCTTTTGCCGCGCGCGGCAGAGTGTAAGATCGAGCATGCCCCGACTTTAACCACGCCAGTCGGATTGCCAAGCCCGCGCGTTTCAAGTACGACATTCGGACCAATGAACCGGCCCCGGCCGGTGAAGGAGATCGCATGCAGGAAACCACTCTCGCCGCCAAAGCCGATTACGCCGACGCCATCCTCGTCACGCGTCGCGCCAAGAACTGGCTGTTTTTGCTGTTGGTCGTGGTGCTGATCGGACAACTGTCGCTATTTTTCACCGCCCGAAATACCAACGCGCTGGATTCAGCCTTCTCGACCGCCACCACTCAGCCGAGCACCGCCCGGCTGCTCGACGGGTTGAAATATCTGGTCGCAGTGTGCGGGTTTGTGGGACTTGGCGGTTCGCTGGTACTCTGCGCGGTACTGTTACTGCTGGTCAAAATCATGCTCACCGGCCGAACACTGGGAGTCGCGAAAGTGACCAGCGCGTTTGTCTGGTCGATCGTACTTTTGGTGCTGCTGTTCCCCTGGCAGGCGATTCTGGCCAACCCCACCGTCACCTCGCAGCCGGACGCAATGGCGAAGGATTTTAAGATTCCCGGAGTGCTGTACACCTGGGCTGAGTTTTCCAATCCTGCCGCCGGTGCCAAGTTTAAGCCCGACCGGACCGACGAAAAAATCCTCCGCTGGGCGCGGTTTGTCGGCTTTCCAGCTGTCGCAACGATGATTTTGCTCTCAATTCAGGTCAAAAGCAGCAAAGGCATCAAAGCCGCACTCGGCGAAGACCTCTCCGCAATAAACACTTCGACCAATCCGTAGTAAATGGTGTAGATTTCAGCGGAACTCAAATTCATGCGAGAAGAACGCGGTCAAATCGTCGGCGATGTGGTGGTCTATGAACCCTTCACGCTCTGGGGCTCCATCGCCGGCAATGTGAAGGTAATGAAAGACGGCAAGCTCTATCTTCGCGGAAGCATTTACGGAGATATGACAGTCGAGCCCGGCGGGCGCGCCCACATCTACGGCAATCTGGTCGGAACTCTCACCGTGGAAGCCAAATCCAAAGTCATCCACTCCGGTATCATCGGCGGCGACGCCATCAACACCGGCGGGCGGTTGTACATCGAGTCCATGGCAAAGGTGTACGGTAAGGTGAGAACCGATGCGGGCGAGACGAAGAATGGCATGAAGTGAATGCTGAAGGCTGAAGGCTGAAGGCTGAAGGCTGAAGGCTGAAGGCTGAAGGCTGAAGGCTGAAGGCTGAAAATATACCTGCGCACCGATGGCTTGTTGAATACAAACTCAGCACTCGTTACTCAGCACTCAGCACTTCCTCAAGCCACTAAATCCAACGGATCACTCTCCCCCGCCAACTTCCGCCACATCCGTTTGATCATTTCCTTGCGTTGCTGCTCCTGTTGACGCGACATGTCGTCCTGGCCGGGCTGATGGCGTTGGTCGTCGCTGCCGGTGTTGGTTTGAGTATCGCGCGGGGCGTGGGTGACTTGCAGCTTGTCGACCGTCACGCCGGCTGTTTCGAGGGCGGCTTTCAACTGGCCGAGGCTGTGCGAGAGAAGCCGCGAGCTGTCATCGCTCGCGGTTTGGAACGTCGCGTTCAGCACGCCGTCTTTAACCGTGAGAATGACCTGCAGCGCGCCCAGTTCCGGCGGATCAAGCCGAAGCTGCATCGTTCCGCCGCGGGGCATGAGTTGGGTCTGAATGCCCTTGACGATGTCCGGATGATTGGCCTCGGCGAATCGGGCCTCAGGCGGCAACTGAGGTTGATCTGCTTTGGCAACCTGAGCGGCTGCGGCAGGTTGAGACTTGTTCGACAGATCGGGCGAAAACCCGAATGACGGGCCGGTGTCGGTTGATTTGACTGCGTGCGGCTCTGCGACGTTCACTTCGGGCCGGTCATCGCTTACCTGCGATAACGCGGCCTCTGCATGAGCGCCAGCCGCATTCGGATCGGCTGCGGGCGACTTCGCTCGAGATTCTCTGGGTAGAACCATAACCTGGGAATCCTCGCCGACTGCGTCAACAGAAGCCTCCGCGGCATGGGTTTTGGTTTTCGCGCCGTCCGTGGATTCTCCATCCTGTGTGGTTTGTTCCGTCACAAGCTGCTCGGCATCACCCGGCAGATCGGCTTTGAGTTGGTCGGCAGCGGCGTCACTGGTGGCTTCCGCAGAAGTCGATATTGACTCATTGATCGCCGTTGCCTTCACCGCCGTAGCAGCGCCTTGCTCGACGCCATCTTGGCGCGTAGCCGACACTACGGTCGGGGAGTTCTGCATCGGAAGTGCGCCGTTTGATGCCACGGCACTCGCATCGGCTGTCGAGGATTGGTCTTCAGGTTTCGCCGATTCGGCGGCTGAATCCGCATCGGCCGGCGTGTCGCTTGTTACCTCTTCCGCCGCATCATCCACGGCGGTGGTGGAGTCGGTCTGGCGGCGGTTCTTTCCGCTGGAATGGGTTTCCGCCGTCACGTCGGGATCAGGCTCGTGATCTTCAGACTTTCGCGATTTGCCCTTGGCGTGCGGTTTCTTGGCCGATGATGTTTTGTCGGCTTTTTTGGTGTCATCGTTCTGGTCACGAGACTCGCTGGATTGTCGATTCTGAGCTCGACCCAGTTCGACTTTGAATTCGTCGCCGGGATCGTCACCACCGGATGATTTGGCAGATTTGGAGGCGTTCTGCTGTGGTGCCGCTTTCAATAACAATGCAACGGGGCCGGCCATAAATACTCCTGCGTCGGTCGGACTCATCGGTCCACCATCGACCTGCAGAAGCAACCGTTACCGGGGCGCTGCAGCGGCGGTGTTGGAGGCGGCGGCGGCGGTCGTCACGTCTGCCTGACGCATCCGCTCCAGAACTTTCTGGATCCTTGCCGTTTCCTCGGACGACTTGAATTCCTTCACGATCGCGCCCGCTCTTCGGGGCGTCATCGCCTGCAGGTATTGCTGGACTGTCGCGTCGTCGAGCGACATGAAAATCGTCTTCACCTGCTTGCCGGGCAGCGTGTTGTACAACAACAGGCTGTCCTGGAATCCCTTATCGTCGGCCAACTTCGTGGCCTGTTGTTGTTTATCGGACAAATCCTGTCTGCGACGTTCAAGATCTTCGCGATCTTTTGCCAATTGAGCCTTGGCTTTGACGATGGTGGCCTGCTGATCGGCCAATTCCCTCTGCCTGCGGTCCAAAATCGACATCTGGGAATCAAACGCCTGCTGGATAAATGCCACCTGTTCGGTGGCTGTTTGGCCGGACTTCTTGGCAAGCAGCTCGTCCAGTTTCAATGTCGGCTGCGTCGTCGGGTCGATCGCCACGGGCTGGGTGGCTGGCGTCTCCACCGCGGGCGGCGGGAAAAGCACTTCCTGGATCTTAGCGATGGATTCCTTATTCAACTTTTTAGACTGCACCATCCAGCCCACGCCGCCGGCGATGGCGAGGAAGTTGATTGCCAACACCAGCATGACCACTGTGAATAATTTCTTCATGTTTGCTGCCTTACTCCTTCGCCCGGCGTACCGGGAGAGGATTTAAGTTTCAATCACTTCATCGGAATCATCATTCCCATGCCAATAGGTCAATTGCATCGCCACTTCGTCCGCATCGGCCAATTCTTTGCGAGACAATTCGGCCTTCCATCGCTCGAACTGCTTTTCGCGCAACTTCTCGATGATCTTCCGCTGCTTGGCCGCTTCGGCCACGGCCAATCGGGCTTCGTCGATCTGCTTCTGCTGCAGCGCCATCTTCTGCACCAGTAGCATCGACTGCCGCTGCGTCGCGATCATGAACCGGCGATGCCCTGCCAGGAACGCCATATCCAGCACGCCGGTCAGGCGATTGGTTCGCACATCCGACGTAGCCGCCTGCACGGTTGATTCCAACTGCCGGAGTTGCTCGGTCAGCTTGTTCAACTCCGCCATCCGCACCGCCAACTCGCGCTGTTTCATCCGCTCCAGTTGCTTACGCTGGCGGAGTGCACCTTCGAGTTGGAACTTGAACTTCGGCATATCCGTAGCACGGGCGTCTCGCCCGTGTCATTGTGCGCACCTTGTCACGGGCGAGACGCCCGTGCTACTTCTTCGGCACCGAGGCCTTGGCAGCTTGTGCTCTTAGCAATTTATCCATCTGTTCGATCATGTTCACCAGATCCATCAGCGATTTCTTCGACTGCTCCAGCGTCTGGGGCGCACCCGCTTCCTGCTGCAGGAATTGCACGATCCGCTGCCGCGTCTGAACGGCCAGATCAAAGTCTGCGTTGGCACCCTGCACGTACGCGCCGATGTTCACCAAGTCCTCGATATCTTGATAGATCGCGATCAGCGCCAGCACCCGCCTGGCCGCCGCGACATGCGGCTTCTCGGCCACATCGCCGCGTACGCGGGAAATGCTCTGCAGTACATCAATGGCCGGGTAATGCCCGCGATTGGCCAGCGGACGGCTGAGCCAGAGGTGGCCGTCGGTGATGCCTTTTACCGCGTCGGGGATCGGCTCGTTGAAATCATCACCCTCCACCAGCACCGTGTAGAACCCGGTGATCGATCCGTTCGGTGTTTTACCTGCACGTTCCAGAATCTCCGGCAGCAACGCAAACACACTAGGCGGGAAACCCTTGGTGGCCGGCGGTTCGTGGGCGGCCAGCCCGATCTGACGCTGCGCCTGCGCCATGCGGGTGAGCGAATCCATCAGCAGAAGCACGTGCTTGCCGCGATCGCGGAAGAACTCCGAAACCGTGCATGCGACTTTCGCCGCCCGAACGCGAAGCAACGGCGCTTCATCGGATGTGGCCACGATGACCACGCAGCGTTTGAGTCCCTCTTCGCCCAGCGCGTGCTGAATAAACTCCTGCACCTCGCGGCCGCGTTCGCCGATCAGGGCAACCACCGACACATCCGCACTGGTATGCTTGGCGATTTGCGACATCAACACGCTCTTGCCGACACCCGGGCCAGCGAAGATGCCCATACGCTGGCCGAGCCCGCAGGTGTGCAGCGCGTCGATCGCGCGGATACTGGTGCTGATAGCCGAGCGGATGTTGGCGCGGTCCATCGGCAGCACGCTGCGCTGGTCGATCCGCCGCGATTCCATCGGCACGAGCGGGCCCTTGCCGTCGATCGGTTGGCCGAACCCGTTCAGCACGCGCCCGAGCAGTTGCTCGCTGCACCAAATCCGCGGACCGGCCGAGAGATTTTCGATCCGATCCCCGCGCGCGACACCAGCGGTATTGGTGAGCGGCATGAGCAGCGTGTGATCGTGACGGAAGCCGATCACCTCGGCCTGGCAGGTTTTGCCGGCAAAACTCGTGATCTGGCACAAGCTGCCCAGCGGCAACGCAAGGTCCGACGCTTCGATTGCCATGCCCGTGATCGCCTGCACCTGTCCGACGACACGGAATGGCAGCGTCGTGTCGATCGCATCGAGTTGGGCGTCAAGCAAAGTCATTTGAATTCTGAAGTCTGAATTCTGAATGCTGAAAAAAGCCTTTCAGCATTCAGCATTCAGACTTCAGCATTTTTCGGGTAGCAATTCCGCCACCAGCCGATCTAATTGCGTATCCAAATCCGCATCAATATGCCCCTGCGCCGTAAATACGCGACAGCCGCCCGGGGCGATCGAGGGATCTTCTATCAGCTCGACATGCTCCAGTGTCGGCCAGGATAGCTGCAGGCGCGGCAGGACTTCTTCCAGCGTCTGCTTTTGTTTCGGATTGACGGCCACTCGCACGTCGGCTGAATGAACGACGAATTTCATCGCTTCGGTGAGATTGGCTTCCAGCACCTGAGGATCGATCGCGCCCTGCTGCTTGGTCACCCGGCGGGCGATCGATGCCGCCAGCTTGACCACCTCGGCCAATCCATCACTTTCCAGTCTCAACCTTGACTCGTTCAGCGATTTAAGGGCCGCGCTCAGGGATTCATTGAGTCTGGACAGATTCGCCTTCTGCTCTGCCACCGCAGCCGCGTGGCCGGCGGCGGCACCTTCGACTTGCCCCTTGGCAAGCCCCACCTTGCGGCCTTCAGTGAAACCGTCGGCAAAGGCCTTCTCCTTCAACGAACGAGCTTCGACCTGCGCCGCGGTGATCAATTGCTCGGCCTGTTGCTGGGCGCGAAGCAAAATCCGCTTGGCGGCGGCCTCGATGTCAGCCATCGAGAACGGAGCAAGCGAGGCGGGCGCGTTGGTGGATTTGATGATACCCATGGAATTAGTTGTTAGTTGCCGGTTGCTAGTTGTTAGTTGAATCAGCACTAACAACCAGCAACTAACAACTAACAACTCCTAAACAACCATTTCCTTTTCGCCGCCGCGGCCGGCGATGATGATTTCGCCGGCGTCTTCCAGGCGACGCACGATGTCGACGATCTTCTGCTGAGCGGCCTCGACGTCGCTGACGCGCACCGGGCCCATGAACTGCATGTCTTCCTTGATAAGCTGGGCCGCGCGTTCGGACATGTTTTTGAAGATCTTTTCCTTGAGCTCTTCGCTGGCGGTCTTGAGGGCCAGCGACAGTTCGGTGTTGTCGACTTCCTTGAGCACCGACTGAATGCCCTTGTCGTTGACCAGCAAGATGTCCTCGAACACGAACATGAGTCGGCGGATGCTTTCCACCAAGTCCGGATCCTCGGCTTCGAGGCCTTCCATGATCCCCTTTTCCGTCGATCGGTCGGCCAGGTTGAGTATCTCCGCCACCGTGTCCACGCCGCCGGCTTTTTCGAACGTCTGGCTTACGATGTCTGACAGGCGATGTTCCAGTCCGCGCTCGACTTCCTTGATCACCTCGGGATTGGTTTGTTCCATGTTGGCGATGCGTTTGACGACCTCGATCTGCTTCTGGCTGGGCAGGCCGACGAGAATTTCGCTGGCCTTGGTGGGGTTGAGGTGCGCCAGGATCAGAGCGATCGTCTGTGGGTGTTCGTCCTGAATGAATGTCAGCAGGTTTTCCGATTCGGCCTTCTGCAAGAAGCTGAAAGGCGTAGTCGCGACCTGTTGCGTCACCTGCTTGATGGCCTTTTCTGCCTCGGCCTCGGGCAAGGCTTTTTTCAACAACGCTTTGGCGTACTCCAAACCGCCTTCGCTGAGGTATGAATTGGCCAGCGCCAGCCCGTAAAACTCGCCGAACACTTCCTTGCGTGTCGTCATCCCGATTTCGCCTAGCGAAGCGATCTCGCGGCTGACTTCCTCCACGGCATCCGGCGGAAGCCGCTTGAGAATCTCCGCGGCCTGATCCTGATTGAGCGACAGGAGCAGGATTGCGGATTTGCGAACGCCAGTGAGTGTGTCAGCCATTGTTAATCATTGCGGATTGCGAATTGCGGATTGCGGATTGAACTCAAATCAATCAGAAATCCACATTCCGCAATCTGCAATCCTTACGTTCGGTTCAGCCATCGCTTGACGAGGTTGGCGGCGCCATCGGGGTTTTCTCCAACGAGGTTGGTGACCTGTTCGATCACCTGCTGTGCCTGGATCGTGTCGTCGTCAAGCTCCATGCCCGCAAGCGTGTTATTGCCCTCCGACGCAAAGCCCGCGACGGCCTCTGCGGCTTCAAGCGTAATCGGGCCCTTGGCCTCTGCCTGGGCGACAACAATTGGGGCCGGCGTGCTGCGCTTCACGATGGTCGATACCATGAATAGGCTGATGACCGCCAGCGCGCCAACGCCTACTTCCTTGCCCCATCCGCCGATCATGCCCGAAATCCCGCTCCCACCTGCCGCCACCCCGGCGGCAGACGTGGCGGCCACCACGGGTTGCGCTTCGGCATAGGTGGAAACGAAAATATTGTCCTTGCCCTCTTTAATGCCAGTGCAATTGCGAATTTCGTTGCGGATCAACTCCAATTGGGCGTTAGCGTAATCCGAGAGTTCAGTCGGGCTTGGATCCTTGCCATTGGCCTTGGCCCGAAGGACGGCGATGAAGTAACTCTCCGGAATTCGAACCGACGCCGACTGGATGCTGAAATCACCGGCAGGCTTGCGGGTATTTTTATCGACCTTGGAGGGCAGGATTTGCATCCTGCTCTTCTCGCTCGTGTCGGTCATGGTGGTGTTTGAACCGCCCGCTCCACCGACCGAGATGCCGATGTTCGATCCGACACCCGCTTCGCCGCCTGTTCCTTGTGTGGTATTGGTTTCGGTGGATTTATTCTCGGATTCGCCGACTTCGATGATCGTCTTGGACTTGTCGTATTCGGTCAGGCGGGCGTCGATCGTCTCGGTATTCAGTGTGCCGCTGACACTCGCCACCACGCCGGAAATATAGGAAAACTGGTTTTCGATTTTGGCGGCTGCACTGCGTTCATACGCCTGGATGATTTCAAGTTGCTCCTGGCCGTCGCCGATGCCATCGGCGCTGGTTCCGCGAAGTGAACGCGGCCGGCCATCGACGACGACCTTGATTTTCGCACGGTTCATCCCCGCCACCGCGCCGCAGACCAAGTCGGCAGCGGCGTTGACCAGCTTGTTGTCGGCCGGTGCGCCGCTGCGCATGGTGATGCTGATATTGGCGGCCGGTGAAATCGATTCACCAATCCGGTGAACCGTGGTCGGGTCGATCATGACCACGGCGTTGGACACGCCCGGAAAGCCACCGATAACCTGCGCCAGGGTGATTTCCTTAGCATGATTCTTCAGATCATCTGCCTGCGACTGCGGCTGAAACATGCCGGCCTTGCTCAGCATCTGTTCAAAGCCGTTGGTGGTGTTGCGGGGGAGAAGCTGCTCATAGCCAAGGCTAGCCAGCGCCTGCATCTTCCGGTCGGCTGACACCAGCAGCTTGCCGCCTTCGACTTTATTGGGGATTCCGCGCGCATCGAGCGAAGCCGACATGCGCGTGATGTCTTCTTCGTTAAGGGTCTGGTTGAGGACCGGCTCCATCTCGGCCGTGCCGGCGTAGCGGCTCCAGTAGATCATGGTCATCGCCATGATCGCGACGAGTGCGCCGGTAAGCATCTTCTGGGTGGCATTCAGCCCGGCCAGATTTTGCTGGATCGTCTCAAGCTGCTTTTTGAAGAAATCCATGGGTCGGCCCTCCTGGCCTTCAAATTGTCGATTGATTCATCAGGCAATTGACGAATGAAATCCATTTCAATCGTCAATGCCTCAATCAACAATGATCCAATTCATCACACTGAGATCTGCTTGATCTCATCATATGCGTCCATCAGCTTCCCGCGGATGGCGAGCAACGTCTTGAACGCGATGTCGGCCTTGTTCATGGCCGTCATCACGCTGTCGACGTCTTCGGTTTTACCCGAGGCCAGGTCCTGTACCGCCCGGCTGGCATCCTGCTGCAACTTGGAGACTTCGCCGATGCTGTTTTTCAGCATGTCGGCAAAGCTGCTCCCGCCTGCGCTTCCTGCGTCGGTGGTTTTCGAGGGCGTAACTCCGCCGCCCGCGATGTTGCCCAGACTCAAGTTGTTATTGACTCCGTTGATCATAAGAGATTAGTTGCCAGTTGTTAGTTACCAGTTGCCAGCTTTGATCTTCACTGACACCTGGCAACTTATTCATGCTATCAATCTCAGCGACGAATTGAACATCGCCTTGGTGGTTTCCATCATCGTCACATTGGCTTCATAGGCTCGCGATGCTTCCAGGGCATTGACGTACTCGATCGACAAATCGACGTTCGGCTTGAGCACATAGCCGGTTTTCGGGTCTGCATCGGGATGACCCGGGTCGTAGACCTTGGGGAAATCGGACTGGTCTTCAGCGATGCCAGACACCCGTACGCCGGGTTTGGCCGGGTTACTCTGAAGGCCGGTGGCGAAGGTCACGAACTTGCGACGGTACGGGACCAGCTCGCCTTTTTCATTGCGCGTGGTATTCACATGCAGGATATTGGACGCGATCACGTCCATCCGCGTTCGCTGTGCAACCAGGCCGCTTGCGCCCATATCCAGTACGTCAAACATAACTCACCTCTGTTAGCCGACCCGCTCTTTGAGCGCCGATTCCATCGAACCGAACTGCTTGCGAAGTAATTCGACCACCATATTGTGCATCAGGGCGTTCTTCGCCTGATCGGACATCAGCATTTCTACCGAACGATTGGTCCCGTCGTGAAACAGGATGCCGTGATTCGGGCTCTCAATTTCCGCTTCCAGTTCACCCGCATCAGAGATCTGGCCGGCCCGACGCTGCTCGATGCGATCTCGCATCATTTTCTGGAACTTTTCGAGCGACAGGTCTTTCTGCTGATACCCCGGCACGTCGATGTTCACGATGTTCTCCGCCAGGAGCCTGTGACGCCGGCTGGTGAACTTCAGCAGTTCACTCAGCGTCGGCCCGCTGCCCTGGTTGAGAAGCTTCTCGATGAACATCAGGTAGTTTTCCCATCAAACCGTGTGCCACACCATTCTGGAATTCTGAATTCTGAATGCTGAATTCTGAAAGGGTCTTTTTTCAGCATTCAGAATTCAGCATTCAGAATTCCGCGCAACATCTGCGCGGCAGCGCAAGTTATGCGCTGATCGCCGCGGGTTCGCCTTCGTCCTTCCAACGCTTGAGTTTCATCCCGAGCGTCCGCACGCCAATGCCCAGAGCGACCGCGGTTTTGATTCGATGCCCCTTGAATCGTTCGAGGGTGCTGAGGATGACTTGCTTTTCGATATCCGCCAGCGGTTTCCCCGCCAGTGATTCGGCCGCCGCAACGCCGATCTTGCTTTGCAGCCAAGGTCCGATCGTTTCCGCCCGCACCACTCCCGGCTCGGTTTCAAGTACGACGGCCCGCTCGATGATGTTCTGCAATTCCCGTACATTTCCAGGCCAATTGTATTTTTGCATGACGCGGAGTGCTTCGGACTCGATGTGCCTGAACGGGCTTTTGTCTCGCTTGGAAATCGCGCTCAGGAAATGCCGACAGAGTTCCGGCACGTCATCGACCCGCTGACGCAGAGGAGCAAGATCGATCGGAACCACGTTCAGCCGGTAGAACAAATCCTGCCGGAATTTACCCTCGGCTACACTGGCTTCCAGATCGCGGTTGCTCGTGGCGATCACTCGCACATCCACCTGCTGGCTGATGCTGCTGCCGACTCGCTCGAACGTGCTTTCCTGCAGCACGCGGAGCAGTTTGGCCTGCAGCGACGGGGCGATCTCGCTGATTTCGTCCAGCAGCAGCGTCCCGCCATCCGCTAGTTCGAATCGCCCGCGACGCAGGCGATCCGCGCCGGTGAATGAGCCCTTTTCGTGACCAAACAGCTCGCTTTCCAGCAGATTCTCGCTCAGTGCCGCACAGTTCACCGCCAGCATCGGCCGTTCTCGGCGCTCGCTGGCTTGGTGGATTGCTCGGGCGACCACTTCCTTGCCCGTCCCGCTTTCGCCGCGGATCAGCACGGTGGCGTTGCTCTTGGCCACCAAGTCGATTCGTTTACGCACGTCGATCATCACCTGGCTGCTGCCGATGAGCGGCCGCGGCGCGGTGAACTCGTTCATCGAGCGGTAAGCGGCGTTCTCCAGCTTCAGGCGACTGTGTTCCAGCGTGCGATCGACCAGCAGCTTGATCTCTTCGCCGTCGAACGGCTTCTGGATGTAATCGTACGCGCCCTGCTTCATCGCTTCGACCGCGGTTTGCACGGTGGCGAACGCGGTCATCAACACCATCGGCAGGTCCGGGCGAAGCCGCTTGACCTCGGCCAGCAGTTCCAGGCCGGTCATCTTGGGCATCTTAAGATCGGAGATGACCAGATCGAACCGGGCCGGGCTTTGTAAACGAGCGACCGCCGCCGCCCCATCGCCGGCGGCGATCACTTCATGTCCTTCGCGCACCAGCGTCGCGGCGAGCGAGTCCCGCATCATTTCCTGATCGTCGACTACTAATATTCGTGCCATAACTAATTCCTCGTCTTTGTTTCCGAGTCATTAGTCATTGGTCATTCGTCATTGGTGTTTACAAATAACCAATGACTAATGACCAATGACTTTTTCAAATCCTGATCTCAAACCGCGCCCCACCACTCGGCGGGTTCGTGACTACGATCGATCCTTCATGGGCCTCCACAATGCGATGTACGATCGCCAGGCCCAGCCCCGTGCCGTGATCCTTGGTGGTGAAGAATGGATTGAAAATCCGATCCAACACATGCGGCGGAATGCCCGGGCCGCTGTCGTGTACCACCAGGTGAAATTGTTTTGCGTCGCTTTGCATCGGCGGCTTCTTAAACTCCACTGCCACCGTTCCGCTGGCTTCGGTGGCTTCGGAAGCGTTCAGGACGAGGTTGAGAACCGCCTGGCCGATTAGATTGCCATCGCCCAGGCACGTCAGGCTGGCCGGGCCTTGGATGGTGCAGTTGACACGGCGGGCCTGCAGCGATGCACCGGCAAAATCCACCGCCTGCTCCACTACTTCACGCAACTCCATCTCGACGACGTTGGCCGATATCTCTCGCGTGAACTGCAGCACCTGGCTGACAAGCCCCTCCAGCCGCTTCACGCCGCCGGAGATCTTCTTCACCAGCACCTGCGACGCCGGCCGATCGGCTACGTCTTTGTCGAGCATCGACGCATATAACTGTATGCCGCCCAACGGATTGCGGATTTCATGCGCCATCCCCGCCGCCATTTCACCGAGCGCGGCCAGGCGGTTCTTCCGCTCCAGTTGGCGATTCTTTTCCGACAGTTCCAACTGCAGTTTGCGCACCGTGTCATTGAGTTGTTCGTGCGATTCCTGCAATTTTTCCGTCACCTCGCTGTAGGCGAGGATGATCCGCCCGAGTTCTTCGACCCGGCTGGAATGATCGACCGATACTGGTGCGACTTGCATGCTCATGTCTGCACGTCCATCCTGCTCTTAGGCGCCCCGTACGCGGCGGCGGCGTAGTTGCGGTTAACCTGCTTTGCACTGGTGGCTTGGTTGATCTGCTTGCCCAGATTCAACTTTCGCTGCTGCAGCACCATGGCGTCGTTCCGGTCGGACGTCGTGATCTGCTCAAGCAACTTTCTAGTTTCCGCCAGCATGGCCTCGGCTACATTCCGATCGGCAGGCAGCATTCCGGCAAGAAAACCCGCCCACTGTTTCTTGGCCGGGCCAATGACCTGCTCCAGATCGGCCACTTCATCCAGCACGCTCTGCCGTGACTGCAGCACGCCCAGCAATTCCTCGGTCTGCGACTGCTGCACGTACACATGCTGCAACTCCGCCAACTTGGCGAGTTTGCGATAGCAGCCAACCTGCTGCTCGAGCGCGGCGACGACGGGCTCTGTTTCCATAGTTGCTAGTTGTTAGTTGCTAGTAGTTGGTGAAAGCGGGTTCTTCCCACTAACAACTAGCAACTAACAACTTCCTTAATTCACCACATCCCAGACGCGCTGGTCCACTTGAGCCACTGCTCCCAATACGCCTTGGGCATCGCGAATGCGCCGTTCTGGAACGATTCCGGCGGCATTCGGCGCAGCAGCCACTTAGCGCGCTCGTTGGCGGTCTTGGCTTCTTCCAGCTTGCCCAGCGCACAGTAGGCGTTCACGATCTGCACATACGCCGCGAGCGCCGACGGATCGTCCTGGTAGCGAAACGCGGCCGCGTCGTATTGCTTAATGGCTTCGTTGTAATTGCCCAGGTCGTACATGCAGTCGGCACGGTAGAAGTGGGAGAGTTTCTGATAGAGCCTGTCCGTATCGGTTGTTGGAGCCTTACGTGAATACACCTCGATACTGCGGTCGAATAGCGAACGGGCTTTCTCCAGGCGGCTTCGGCGGGCAGCGTTGGCTTCCACCATGTCGACCGCGGGGGCCGACGGTGAGTTAGACGTTGCCAGCAACTTCACGTCCACCAACCCCGCGCTCTTGCGGTAGCTGTCGGCCATCAGGAACACCAACTGCCCGATGTGCTCGTCATTCGGATACCGAACCGTCAGTTCCTCCAGCTTGGCAACCGATTCTTCGTATCGCCCCGTTCGGTAATACAACTGCGCGAGCTGGAACAACGCCTGCTTGAATTCCTCGGCGGCTGGAGTGATGACCAGATTGTTTTCGACAACACTGAGCAGCACGCTTTCAGCCTTGCCGAACGAATCAGGGCCTTTGGCGATAAACGCCTCGGCCAGCGGGACAGCCGATTTGCTCGCCGCCAGCGATTGCGGGTAGCGAAACTGGTTCCGCTGGAATGCACTGATCGCCTTATCGAACATTCCTGCCGCCTGGTACGAGCGACCGAGGCGTAGCAACGCATCAGGCGCCAGTGCATCGTCCGGGCGCTCGGCGACAAACAATTCCATCGCACTGATGACCGAATGCAGGTTTGAAGCCCGATCGTACATCTCAATGCCGCGCCAAAGTGCTTCGCCATAACCGCGGTCGTCGTTGATGGTTAATGCCCGCGAATAGGCGATGTATGAATCGCCGGCCTTGGTGCGGAAATCGCGGATCTGCGTCTCACGGCGGATCTTTTCAGCAGTGTTGGAGGTCTGCGATCGCTCGATCTGGTCCGCCCGGCGTTCGTAAATCCCGCCGAGCCTCGCGAAGAATGAAGCGGGAGGATCGGGAATCAACTGCTGCTCGTAAGTCATCAGCTCCAGCGCCCCGGCGAGCTTGTCCTGCTGCTGCAAAGCCGCAGTAGCCTGATGAAGTCCTTCGATCGCTTCAGGCTTGAACCGTTGCTTGGATTCCTTGGCCAAAATCTGCGCGACAACATACTTGAAATCTTCCAATCCCCCGGCATCTTCACCGCGGCCGATCCGGCAAACACCGCGACCCAGCCTGGCTGAACTGTAAACGGCCGAGTCGGGATGGCTGATAATCACATCTTTATAGAACGACTCCGCGGTCTTGAAATCGCCACGGTCCTGGAAAATCCGCCCGAGCAGAACGGCGGCTTCGGCATCCAGCGGATGCTGTACTTTCAACTGCTCTCGCGACAACCGCAAAAGCCGCTCGGCTTCGGCCCAGTCGCCCAGCTTCCACGCACAATATCCCAGACGAAAGTTCACCTGCCCCATCGCGATCGGATCCGAATCGAGCTTCAACGCTTCCGCCAGCGCCGCACGGGCTTCCACAAACGCCCCTCGATCGGCCAACAGCTTGGCTTGATTACCCAGCGCCCATCCGCGCTCGGCGGGCGTAAGATCAGAAAGCTTTAGATACTCCTCGATCGACGCCTCGGCCGGGCCATTTTCGCCGCGAGCCATCTGCAGGTCGATCACCTTTCGCTGCAGCCTCATCGTGCGAGACTGATCCATCAGCATCGCGCGGCGATAGTTCTCCATCGCTTCGGCGGGCTTGTCGATCGCTTCATACGATTCGCCAAGCCGACGATAAGTTTGCGCGTCTGCTTGCACGCCCATCGATACCGCCAGCCGCGTTTGCTCCAGGATTTGCCGGTAGTTGATCTCCAGGCTCGTCTTGCTCTGCTTCTGCCCGAGGTCCAGCGCTTCGGCCAGCATCATGTGGATCAAGCCCTGTTTTTCCTGGGGTAACTTATGCGTTGCGAGAAGTTGATTGAGGAATTGGATCGCCGCTTCCGGGCGTTCTTCGTCGATGAATTTGCGCCCGAACGCGAGCTTTTCGTCGATCGAAAGACCAGGCTTGGGATCAATGAACAGATACGCCGCGTAACCGAAGAGTCCGAGGGAGACTAATAACAGCGGGAGCTGCCAGAGTTGCGCGAGACGACGAGAGACGGCCTTGCTCGCCATGGCTTCCATGCCTTTCTGTGAATCGCGATCATCCTGATCACGGCCGCGAATTTTGAACCGCGGCGATTTTCCCGGGAATCGGCAATCCTTGCCGGGGGAAAACCTTCACAACTGCTCGCCCGAGTCGGCTCCATGCCGAACATCGGACGCTATGAATGTAATATCCGTCCGCCGTAACGCAAGCGTAACTTGTGCGGTAAGTGAATTTTATGCGCAAATTATGCGGATTAGAACGACCCACGGTTCGCCGTGACCAAGCCTATCCGGAGCGTTGCAGGGCGCAGTTATTGCCGTCGATCCTCACCGGCGCCCGGCTTCCGCAATCTTCCGCCCCATGCTAGAATCGCTCGCCTGAAACGCCCGCACCCGTAGCTCAATTGGATAGAGCGTAGGATTCCGAATCCTAAGGTTACAGGTTCGATCCCTGTCGGGTGCAATCGCCTTCATCGGTTTGGCTGCCCAGAACACCTGGAGCCTCAAGCCCGCGGTTTCACAACCGGGTCGCTCGACTACATAATGTTATAGCCTCTTTACGGTCCGCAGCTCTTTTCGATAAGGCACTGGACTTATGAGCGAAATGCGTCTGAGTGATTACAGCCTCGTCGGGAGGCAAAGCGTCGAGGCGATCGAAAAAGGTCTGGCCGACGCGACGTGGTACATGTCGCCCGTGCCGAAGCAGGCCATGCGCCAACTGCTCCAACGGCGAGATTGGCCGGCGATTCGCGATTCGATCATTTGGTTTGGCATTCTGATCATTTCCGGCTATCTCGGCTACCGCTGGTGGGGAACGTGGTGGTGCGTCGTCCCGTTCTTCGTATACGGGATCATCTACGGCACCACGTCCGACAGTCGCTGGCACGAGGCGGGGCATGGAACGGCATTCAAAACCGACTGGATGAACAACGCGCTGTACGAGATCGCCAGTTTCATGGTGATGCGCGAAAGCACGGTTTGGCGGTGGAGCCATACGCGGCATCACAGTGATACGATCATCGTCGGGCGCGACCCGGAAATTGCCGTCCCGCGCCCGCCGAACCTGCGGACGCTGGCGATGAGCTTTTTCAATCTGCCGAATTACCGCCCCTACTTCACAACAGTAATCAAGCACGCATTCGGGCACATCACGCCGGCGGAGAAGACGTTTATCCCCGAGTTTGAGTACAGCAAAGTCTTTTGGCGCGCCCGGATTTATCTGCTCATTTACCTGTCAGTCATTGGGCTGGCGATCTACTACCGCAGCTTCCTGCCCCTGATGTACATCGGCCTGCCGAATTTGTACGGCTCCTGGCTCATGCCCATCTACGGGTATACGCAGCACGCGGGGTTGGCCGAGAACGTGCTCGACCATCGGCTGAATTGCCGCACGGTGTACATGAACATCGTGAACCGCTTCTTGTACCTGAACATGAATTACCACGTCGAGCACCACATGTTCCCACTGGTGCCGTACCACAACCTGCCGAAACTGCATGAAGCAATCAAGGACGATCTGCCGACGCCATACCGCAGCATCTGGGCGGCGTGGAAGGAGATCATTCCCGCCGTGCTGAAACAGGTGAAAGACCCAGGCTACTACGTCCGCCGCCCCCTGCCGACCCCGACGGACCGCCGAGAGTCGAACCAGGTGGCCGAGGCGATTTTGGGCGAGGGCAAACCGATCGTCGATGGTTGGATCGAAGTTTGCACCGTCGATTCGCTGGGATACGAGGACGTCGTTCGCTTCGATCACGAGGAAAAAACCTACGCCATCTACCGCCTGAAGCACGGCCAGCTATACGCCACCGACGGCATTTGCACGCATGGCAACACGCACTTGGCCGACGGGTTTGTGCGCGGCGATCAGATCGAATGCCCCAAGCACAACGGGCGGTTCAACGTCATCGACGGCTCGCCGAAGCGCAAGCCGGTGTGTGCGGCGCTGCGGACGTATCCGGTAAAGGAATCGCACGGCAAGGTGCTGCTGAACATCAAACCGTCGGCTGTTGATGCAGCGGCCTCAGAGAAACATTATCAGATGCGCGTGGTGAGCAATGAAAATGTTGCCACATACATCAAGGAGTTAGTGCTCGAACCGGTCGATAATAGCTCGATCGTTAAATATCAGCCGGGCGACTATCTACAGTTCATCATCCAGGCGTATGGGCAGATCAGCTTCAGCCAGTTCGACGTGAAGGAGCCGTTCAAGACGACCTGGACTCAGCACCACGTGTTCGACTTCAAGAGCGAGAACCACGTCGCAATCCGTCGCAACTACTCATTCGCGACGAATCCCGCGGTGGAGACGCAATACCGCTTCAACGTGCGAATCGCCACCCCGCCGCGCGGGCAGGCGTGCAACGCGGGCACGGGGTCGGCGTACATGTACAGCCTGAAGCCGGGCGACACGATCTCAGCAACCGGGCCATTTGGCGACTTCCACATCAAGCCGACCGCGAGCGAGATGATCTACATCGGCGGTGGATCGGGCATGGCACCGCTGCGATCGCATCTGTCGCACCTGTTGGAGACATTGCAGACCACGCGGCGGGTGAGCTTCTGGTACGGCGCTCGCTCGCTACAGGAAGTGTTCTATCGCGAGTATTTCGAGAAACTGGCGAAGGAATTCCCCAACTTTACATATCACCTGGTACTGTCCGAAGCCCAGCCGGAGGACCACTGGACGTCACTCACCGGCTTCGTACACGAGGCGCTCAAGAAGGAGTATCTGGACGGCCATATCAACCCCGGCGCGGTCGAGTATTATCTCTGCGGCCCGCCGGTGATGATTCACGCGGCGAAGGAAATGTTGAAGGATTTCAAAGTCTCGTCGGATCAGATTTCGTACGACGAGTTTTAGCCGTAGAGAGGTTCGCGCTCATGATCACGAAAAAGCCATTTGGAAAAACCGCCGACGGGCAAGCCGTTGACGAGTACACCATCACCAACGCCGGCGGATCGATTCTCAAAGTCATCACTTACGGCGGGATTGTTACCGAACTGCACGTGCCGGATCGCCGTGGCAAACTGGCCGACATCGTGTTGGGGTTCAACCGTCTCGATCAGTACCTGGCCGGGCATCCGTATTTCGGTTGCGTGGTCGGACGGGTGGCCGGGCGGATTACCGGGGCGAAGTTCACGCTAGACAGCAAAGCCTTTCCGCTGGTGGTGAACGATCCGCCGAACCATCTGCATGGCGGAATCGTCGGTTGGGATAAGAAGGTCTGGATCGTCGATGGCACAACGGCCAACTCCGTCTCGATGACTTACACCAGCCCGGATGGCGAAGAAGGCTATCCCGGCAAGGTGATCACGCGGATGACGTATTGGCTTACCGATGCCAATGAGTTTACCGTGACTTATGAAGCCGTCACCGATCGCGCCACCCCGATCGGACCGACCAATCACAGCTACTTCAACTTAGCCGGCGAAGGAAGCGGGACGATTGACAACCATGTAGTGCAAATCCACGCCGGTTCGTACGCCACCGCAGATAAAAACCTGGGATTGCTCGGCCGGCGTGAGAAAGTCACGCCCGCCAACGACTTCAACCAACCCCGCCGGCTTGGCGATGTACTTCCGGGCGTGTGGCTCAGCCACGGCGACGGCTATTTCTTGAAGGAAAAGCGAACTGACCACCCCGTCCTCGCAGCCCGCGTGAGCGAGCCCACCAGCGGCCGGGTGATGACCTTGAGCACAACCGAACCGTATGTGCAGCTCTACAGCAGCGCGATGATGAACAACATCGAGAAAGGTAAGTCTGGCGTGATCTACGGCAAGTTCGCCGCCTTGTGCCTCGAAGCCCACCCGTACCCCGACGGCGTCAATCACCCAGAACTGGGCGACATGATTCTCCGTCCCGGCCAGACGTATCGGCAGACGACGGTGCATGCATTTACGACCGTGTAATATATTTCAGGCATAAACTGAAAGTCGGCTGGAGGGCGGGTGTCCTCACCCGCAGTAATTTCGCAACCCACGCGGCGGCTGGGGACAGCCGCCCTCCAGACATCAGCGAACGTTTTCAGACAGAACCTGGTTCGGTTGCGTGCAGCTTCTTCCACCGGCGCTTGCGGATGTAATAAAACAGCACGGGGATCATGATGTCGATCACTTCGTCGCTGATCAACAACCCGCCGAGCACGGGGGCGGCCATCGGTCGCATGATTTCGGCGCCGGTACCGGTGGCCCAAAGCATCGGCACCAAGCCGATGATGGCGACGCCCTCGGTCAGCAGTTTGGGACGCAGGCGATGGACCGCGCCGTCGATCACGCACTGACGCAGTTCGGCGATCGAGCCGATTTTTGCCAGCCCGCCGCGGCGGTCGATGGCTTCGCGCAGGTACGTCAGCATGATCACGCCCGTCTGCGTCGCCATACCGAATGCGGCCACATAGCCGATCGAGACAATCACGCTGAAGTTGAAGCCGAACAGCGATTGAAACATCACCGCACCCGCCAGCGCACCCGGGACGGCCAGTGCCATCAATAGCATGTCGCGCCAGTCTTTGAACGTCAGGTACAGCAGCAGAAAGATCATCGCGATGACCATCGGAAAGATGACCGCCAGCGTATGGCGGGCGCGGACCTGGGCTTCAAACTCGCCGGTCCATTCGATCGTCATGCCCGTCCCGGCCAACTGCTGCTCGATCGATTTGACCGCCTGCTTGGCCTCATCGACAAAACCGACGATGTCGCGATCGCGCACGTTGAGCGTGACATAGCTTCGCAGCCGGCCGTTTTCACTCTTGATCATGCTCGGGCCTTCGACGGTGCGGATGTCGGCCACCACGCTGAGCGGGACAAGAATGCCCGAAGTCGTGCCCGGCCGGACGGTTTTCACGTCCGCCCCGCCGCTGACGGCTTCGCCGGCGGTAGAAGCGCCGGCCATCGGCTCCGGCGCGGCACTCGCTCCCATACCGCCCTTTCCCCCGCCCATGCCGGACGAACCGCCCATCGCCGTATTGCCTGCTGACGATTGGCTTTCAGCGGGCGTTGCGGCTTCGCCTCCGCCGCTGACGTCCAGCAACTTCGCCGGCGTAGCCGAACCGGCCACCAGCAGGTTGCGGATCGCGTCGATGTCCTGCCAGTCATCCCGACGATACCGCAGCCGGACCGGAAACCGTTGCCGGCCTTCGACGGTGGTCGTGATCTTCCCCCCGCCGAGTGCGACTTCGATCGCGTCCGAGATGTCGGCCACGTTCACGCCGTACTTGGCGGCCATCGGACGGTTGATGTTCACCTCAACATACCGTTTGCCGATGCTCTGTTCGGGTTGAACATCCACGGCGCCATTGATCCCGCGCAGTTTCGCGGCGATCTGCTCGCTCACCTTCTGAATGTCGGCGATCGCCTCAGGCAATGGCTTGCCCGTCGGGCCGAACACTTTCACGCCGATCTGCGTGCGCACGCCGGTGGCGAGCATATTCACGCGGTTGATGATCGGCTGGGTCCACACGTTGCCCCAGCCGGGCATCTGTAGTTCCTGATCCATCTCCTTGACGATGTCGCTCTTGGTTTTGCGCCACAGGAACAAGCTCTTGGATAGTCCCGGCCGCTGCTGTTCGCGGAGAGCAGCGAACGCGGCCACATCCGCCTCAGCCCCGGCGAGCGGCGTGCCCAAGGCGGTGCGATGCAGGGAATCAAGTAGAGTATCGAGCAGGATGTAGCAAGCCTGGTCGAATAGTTCCCAATCCAACGTCTTCATCCGCTCGGCCGACAGCTCATCGCGACGCTGCTCTAAGTCGGCAAACACGCGATCGCTGAAGCCGGGTGCTTTTGCACCAATCGCCTTTCGGGCGAAGTTGATCGCATCCCGCACCGCCGCCGGCGGATCGAGCAGGAGATCGACACGATCGGCGAACACCTTTTGGCGGACCAGCTCCGTGCGCAGGGCTGAAAGCAGTTGATCCGCCGTTTCCGCTGCCGGCAGCCGGGCCATCGCAAGCCCTCGCTCCTGCACCGCCGACAAGGCCGCATCTCGATCGAGTGTCGTCGGCTCTTTCAAAAGCGCCCGCTCACCGTTCAGAACGGGCAGATGTCGCACGTGCTCGATCAGCTCTTCGTACGCCATTCGAGCGAGTGCCTCCCCCAGCGGGCGTTCAGATTCCACCAGCCGACGGGCGGCCAGTTCGCGCATCGATCGGTCAAATTTATCGACCGATACTCCGGTTGCGGTATTCAGCAGTTCGACCGCAGCACCCAGATGCGGCTTGGTTTTGGCAAACTCCGGATCAACCACCGCCTTGGCGACGGCGGCCCACGAATCGCCCTTGAGCAATTCGCCGCTCAGCCAGCCGCGTTGCTGCATCTGCTGCGCCAGTTCGGCGGCGGTGCTGAGCGCATCGGCGAATTCCACCTTCCGCTTGGGCCACCACTCGGCCGGGCGCATCGAGATGATGGTCTCGACCATGTCCGTCGGCGACGGATCGGTGGCGGTATCCGCACGGCCGATCTTGCCGACCGCCTGTTCAACTTCTGGGAAACTGCGCAGCAGCCGATCGCGCACCATCACGTCATCGACTGCTTGGCCAACGGAAATGCGCGGAGCCGTGTTGGGCATGTCCATGATCGTGCCTTCATTCAGCTCGGGCATGAACTCGCTGCCGAGCTTATGAAAGCGCGTGTCGGCGTAGAAAGCGATTAGCACCAAGCTCACGACCGCCGTCCATCGCCAACCCTTGGTTTGGACGCCAAGTAGGATGAAGACCAAGCCTATCGCCAACACGATCGACGACACCAGCGCGGACCCGACGAAGCCCGCCCCGATCGTGAGGATCGTCGCCATCGTCCACCACACCAGCCCCGGCCGATCCATCATCCATGAGAGGAACGGCTTGTAGATGTGGATGAAGCTGCGGACGATCGGATTTTCTTCCTCGCCGCGGAGGCGGCCCTTGATGAAGATCGGGATCAGCGCGGGGACGAACGTAATCGCCAGCAGCGCCACGCCGAGCATGGCGAAGGTTTTGGTGAACGCCAGCGGATGGCTGAGCTTTCCCTCCTGTCCGCCGAATGCGAAGACGGGGAGGAACGACAGGAGCATGATCAGCACGGAGAAGAAGATCGGCGTGCCGACCAGCCGGCAGGCTTTGATGACGGCTTCGGTGGTATCGCCGGTGACGCGCTGGTCGCCGAACTTGTCTTTCAGCTCGTGAGTGGCGTTCTCCACCATCACAACGGCGGCGTCGACGAGGATGCCGATGCTGATCGCAATGCCCGACAGCGACATGATGTTGCTGGGCATGTTCAGGTAGTACATAAACAGAAAGCTCACCAGCACCGCCATCGGCAGCGTGATGCAGACGACGACGGCCGACCGGAAGTGGCTGAGCAGCAGCAGGATTGCGATCGACGCGATGATGATTTCTTCGCGCAACGTGCCGGTGACGGTGTGGATGGCCGACTCGATCAGGCGGGTGCGGTCGTAGAACGGCACGATGCGTACGCCCGACGGCAGGCCGGACTGCAGGTCGCGGATTTTTTGTTTGATCGCGTCGGTGACGGCCAGCGGGTTGCCGCCGTACCGCATCATCACCACGCCGCCGACAGCTTCGCGGCCGTCTTTTTCGAGTGCGCTGCGGCGAAATTCCGGTCCGAGTTGTACCGTTGCCACGTCCTTTACGCGGATCGGCACGCCCGCCCGGCTGGTGACGACGACGTTTTCCAGATCGCCCACGCCCTGTAGCCAACCCACGCCGCGGACGAGGTATTCGCTATGGTTTTCGACCACCACTTTCCCACCGACGCTCATGTTGCTCTTGGCGATCGCAGAATACAGGGCGCTCAGCGGCAGGTCGTAGATTCGCAGCTTTTCGGGGTTCACGTCGACCTGGTACTCGCGGGCGAGCCCGCCGACGGTGGCGACTTCAGCCACGCCGGGGATGCCGGCCAGCTGGTAGCGGACCTGGAAATCCTGGATCGCCCGCAGTTCGTCCAGACTTTTGCCGCCGCCTTCGACGGTGTACCAGAAGATCTGCCCGAGGGCGGTCGCATCCGGCGCCATCATCGGCGTGACGTCGGCGGGCAAGGCGGCTTTAGCGGTGGTCAGGCGTTCCAGCACGCGCTGTCTTGCGAAGTAGAAATCGACCGAGTCGTCGAAGATCACGTTGATCATCGAGAAGTTAAATTCGCTCGACGATCGCACCGCCTTCACGCCGGCCAATCCCTGCAACTGCACCGAGAGTGGGTAGGTGACCTGATCCTCGATATCCTGCGGGCTGCGGCCCATCCAGTCGGTGAAGACGATCACCTGATTCTCCGACAGATCGGGGATCGCATCCACCGGCGTGTGCAGCACCGCGTACATGCCCCACAGCGCGATGCCGACCCAGATCAGGATCACCATCCAACGGTTACGGACACTGAATTCGATAATTTTGGCAATCATGGCTTACTCGCTTTGTGCCGCTGACGGATTCAAACGGTTTTCGGAGTCGATCAGGAACGCGCCGACCGTAACGACGGATTGGCCTTCCCTAACCCCATCGACCACGGGGCAGTAATCCCCCGCAACCGGCCCGAGCTGGACGGCGTGCATGTCGTACACGCCCGGCGACGATTCGACGTAGACGATCTTGCGTTTGCCGGTATCAATCACCGCCGACCGCGGGACGGCAAGCACTCTGCCGGCCGGGGCAGGCTTCGCCGCCGGCCGAGTGGTTGCTTCGCGGGTGGATTTGGCGATCGGCAGCGGTGGAAGATCGTCGCCGCAGGTGAGCATCATGCTGCCTTGATAGGGGTTGGCTTTTTCAGAGCCGATCTGGATCCATGATCCCTGCGACATGGTGCATACAAACAGCTTCGGCTTCGGCCCCTCGGCCGGTAGGCCAACGGTTTTGCCGATCGCGATCATGCCGGCTGAGATGGATTTGAACGATTCCCGAACCTCTTCAAGCTTCTTGTCTCTTGCGGCGACGATGGCATCGTTGATCCGATCGACTTCTGGTGCAACTTCGCTGTCCATCGCCAGCGGTTTGATCTTCTCCGCCAGCAGTTTCAGTTGCGCCGGCACGCCATCAATCGAGTCGGCGGCGAGCTTCTTCTGGACTTCAAAATACCGCTCAAGCGCCACTGCAAATGCCTTGGCTCCTTCTCCCGGTACTCCGGGAGTAGGCTGGGATGAGGGTTCTTTCGCGATCTTTGAAGACATTGACGAGGACGCAGAACCCTCAACCTGCCCTCTCCCGGAATACCGGGCGAGGGTTTTCACAGGAATCTGCATCATCGCCGTCGCGAAAAGCCCCGGGCGAAGCCTCAGATCGGGATTCATCACTTCCACGCGTGCATCCAGCGTGCGAGTCTGCGGATCGATCTGGAATGACAGGTAAGTCACCTTCCCCGTGAACGGCTGGTTCGGCAGCGAGTCGACATCGACTGACACGGCGTCGCCGACGCTGACCAGCGGCACGTCGCGCTCGTAGATGCGGGCCTGCAGCCACAGCGTGCTCAGGTCGGCGACGGTAAACACGTTCTGCCCGGCCTGGATGTAGCCGCCTTCGAGCAGGTTCTTGGCTACCACGACGCCACTGATCGGCGAGGTGATGGTGATGTGCGATTCAACCTTGCCATCCTTCTGGTACTCGGCCGCGAATTCGGCCAGCTGTTTCTCGGTCACGCCCCAGAGTAGCAGCCGCTGCTTCGATGCTTCCAAAACCGTGGTTGCATCCGCTTTCGCATCCGCACCGGCATCGGCGGGGAGATTGGCGGATCGCTTTTGGACCGAAAGGTACTCGCGCAACGCGGTAAACACCTCGGGGCTGTAGAGCGAATAGAGCGGTTCGCCCTGCTTCACCAACTGGCCGACGTAAGTGACGAATAACTTGTCGGCCCGGCCGGCAACGCGGGCGCTGATGCGGGCCAGCTTGGTTTCGTTGTAGTCCAGCACACCGGCGGCGCTGACTTCGTACGTCAACGATCGATACTCCACCGGGCTGGTCTTCACGTTGGCCAGCGCAATCCGCGTCGGTGTGAGTTGGATGCGGGCCAGCACGTCCTCCGGCAGGCGGACGGCGTGGCCCTTCTCACGCTTGCTGAGCGGCATGCCGCAGATCGGGCAGTTGCCCGGCTCGCTGCGGATGACGTGCGGGTGCATCGAGCAGTAGTACTCGATGGTCGCCTTGCTCGCGTCCACCAGCGAATCCGGCGCGACGGCCGGCCTGGTCCACTTATCGACGTGGTTCTTGATGTTGTCCCAATACCCCACCACTAACGCGGCGATCAAGAACACCATGATGAAACGCAGCCGAGCCAGCACCACCTGAGTGACGGCCCATATCTCATGAAATAGGTTTTTGCGGTCCATGATTAGTGTCCCTTTGAGTTGGATGACATGTGAGATTGACGATGTTCGTGAGTTACCGGCTGAGCCGCCGGCCTACTCGTGGGTTGCGTGGCGGCGGTCGCCGAAAGCGTTTCGATATCCACGCCGGCGATCGCCTCCATCTCGGCCAACCGTTTTTCCCGCTCCACTCGGGCTTCGGCGATGGCGGAGCGGATGTCGAGCAGTGTTCGCTGCGCGGCGATCACGTCGGTGAAAGTCCCCTGCCCGGCGGAGTAACGGTCGCGGGCGCTATTCATCGCCTGTTGGGCGCTGGGGAGGATGGTCTGCTCCAGCAGCGTCGCCTGGCGCTCGCTGTTGCGCATCACGTAGAGCGCCGCCACGAAGGCGGCCGGCTTTTCAAACTTCGCCTGGCGGAGCATCGCCTGCGACGCTTTGAGCATCGAGCGCATCTCGTTGATGCGTCCCTGGATCTCCGGGATCGTCGTCGGCACGACCACCATCGCTCCGATCATCTGCGACACGTTCCCTGTGATCGCCGCGAACGGGTTGAGGTCGGGGATGTACCCCATGCGGGCCAGTTCGAGTGCGTCCTTACGACCCTCGACTTCGCGGGCTAGGCGCTCCAGATCGGGATTGTTCGCCGTCGCCATCGCGATCAGCTGAGCGTCGTCGGCCTTAACGATCCGCGCGGCGGGCAGCGTATCGGGCAGTACCAGCGGGGCTTGTGCATCGCGGGCCAGCATGCCGTTCAGCATCGCCACCATCGACTGATGCTCGGCGATCATGTTCGCCAGTTCATTCTGCGCCAGGCGGTACTGCGTTTGCGCCCGAAGCAGGTCCTGCTGATTTCCCGCGGCCGCCAGGCGGTCGGCGGCGGTGTCGGATAGAACCTTGAGGAGCCCGAGATTCTCTTCTTCGATCTGCAACTTGTACTGGTGCAGCAGCAGTTCGAGATAAGCGGTCAGTACCTTCTGCTGCAGTTCAAACTTCGCCGCCAGAAACTTCTGCCCCGCCGCCCGCGTGTCTTCCAGCGCGATTTGACCGGCTTTGGCCACCTTCGTGGGGAACGCCAGATTCTCCATCGGATCGAAGCCGACGTTGATGGTCGTACGGTCCCAAGACTTCATGCGTTCGTTGTTGAACATGTAGCTGAAGCTCGGCGCGAGGTTGGCATTGGGATAATCCGCCACCTGCGGGATGCGGCTGATGGCTGCCTTCCACTCGAAGTACGAGGCTTCGAGGTCGCCATTGGTCAGAAACGCTCGCCGTAGCACGTCGCGCCATGTCGCTGGCGCGGGCAGATCAGGCACCGATCGCTTGTCATATTCAGCTTGATACGGCGATTCAGCCTTATCGATCCGATCCTGCTCCGCATCCATTCCTTTGGGCTTGAGTACGCACCCGCCGGCCAACAGCAAAGCTACTGAAATGAACAGAATGCTTGCCCGTCGGGTTAAGACATCTCGAGCCGGTTGACCGAATGACGGTGATTGGTTGGTTTGCATGGGTTTACCTGAATCAGCGCCCGACGAGCAGGCGCAAAGGAAGAACAAGCGGCACTTCCGCTCGATTCAAACCGACGGATTCAAGTGAAGATCACAACTGAAAAATGCAGTGCTGGACAAGCAGATCGGGAGCGGGCGAAGTCGCCGTGATGCAGTAGGCTGCCTCTCGCCAATTCGTGAGGGCGGACTTCGTGAAAACTTCGATCAAGTCCGTGCTGATCGGCGAGGCAAGATCCGGCACCATGCTTACAGGCGTGGTCACATGGTTCAGGCCGACGTTCGCTCCGGACATAACCGGGCAGGATTTGCACGGATCGCCAGTCGATTCGCCAGATGATTTCCCCGGTGCAGGCATGTCCGATCCGCAGCAGGAATGCTCCGACGTCGCCCCCGCTGGCGCGTCCGCAACCCCCGCGTTGGCCATCTTGAGGCAGCAGACGAACTGCAGCAGCGTGGCCAACACCACCAGCGACGACACGAAATGGACTAACCGAGATTTCATTCCTGCACGGGATTCTAGCACTGCTGCCGCGAATGTATATCAAAATTTAGAGGGTCTCACTCTGATTATCGGCTAAAGGAATGACCTACTGCACAGCCGCCAACGCGGGTCGATCCGATCGCTTTTTGCGCAAATCATCGTGGTTTATCCACTTAGTCTACGAACAAGGACTTTCATGAGAGCCTTTAGGTGATACTCGTATAGATCAATCGACGGCCGACGGTATAGTGCCATCCCATGAAACCAACCAAACGATGGCTGGCTCTTGCGGGCCAATGCGGGCTTGTTATTGCGACGATCGGCGGGTGTGACGATCGGAATTCGGTCAAGGTCTACCAAGCGCCGAAGGAATCGGCCATGCCACAATCCATGGGAGCACCCACTGCGTCGGGTACGCAGTCTGCCCCCGGTAATCCCGTGCCGCCGATGGCGGGCGTGGCAAACGCCGGTGAGCCGAAGTGGGTCGTGCCGCAGGGGTGGACGAGGTTGCCCGATCAGCAGATGCGCTACGCGACCTTTTCCGTTGATCCGGCCGACTCGAAACTCAATGTCGTCGTCTACAACTTCGGTCCGGAGTCCGGGCAATTGCTTCCAAACGTGAACCGCTGGGAACAGCAGATCGGCGCGACACCCTCGCAACTGGCTGATCTGCCCAAAGTCGTCACGCATATTCACAGTAACGGCTTGGAGATCGACTCGGTCGACATCGCCGCGCCGGCTGCGGCGGGTCAGGCGGATGGCACGCGCATGCTCGCGGCGATCATCCCGACCGGGGAGCAGGTGTGGTTCCTGAAATTCGTCGGCCCGACCAGTAAGATCGCTGCCAAGAAGACCGAGTACGATGCGTTTCTTAAATCGATCTCGTTCGGCGGAGCACCCGCCACTACGCCTGCGGTTCCCCCAGGCCATCCGCCCATTGGCGGGGCGATGCCCGCCATGCCACCGATGCAACCTGCCCCGGCCGGCGCGAACCCGCCTGTTGCCAACCCGCCTGTTGCCGGGAAGAGTGCGATCGCCGTCTTCAAATCCTACGACACCCCCGCCAGCTGGGCGCTCGATCCGCAGGATCGCCCGATGCGCGTCGCGACGTTCCACATCACCGATGGAACGCAACAGGCTGATCTGATCATCTCCGCACTCCCGGCCAACGCGTTCGGCACGCCTGAAGCGAACATCAACCGCTGGCGTGGGCAGGTCGGGCTAGGCCCGATCATTGATCCGAAGACGGTCGAGCGTACGCCCGTCAACGTCGGAGGCGGCGATGGGTTGATCTTCGATTTCACCGGGGCCGAGCAGCGATTGATTGTCGCCCAAGTGACTTTTGGCACGAACGCATTCTTTTTCAAACTGATCGGACCGACTAAAATGATTGAAACGCAGAAAAAGTCGTTCGATGCGTTCCTAAAATCGGTCCAGTTTGCCGCGGAGTAATGGCTTGTTCAAAAAACTGCTTGCCCCACTAGCCTCGTTGAAACTGACGATCGTCTTGATCGCCATGTCCATCGTTCTTGTCTACGCCGGTACATGGGCGCAGGTAGATACAGGCATTTGGACGGTTCAGAAAGTGTACTTCCATAGCCTTTGGGTATGGATCGATTTCCAAACGCTGCTGCCGCGTCCGCAGCCGGGCCAACCGGGAATTCCCGGCGGTTTTCCCTTCCTCGGCGGGTACGCGATCGGCGGGCTGATGCTCATCAACCTGCTGGCGGCGCACACGGTTCGGTTTAAGTTCACGCTCAAACGCTCGGGCATCATCCTGATCCACCTCGGTCTGATCCTGCTGATCGTCGGCGAACTGCTGACCAGCCTGCTGGCGGTGGAAAGCCAGATGATGATCGACGAAGGCGCCACCGCCGTTTACTCAGCCGACACGCGGTACGGCGAACTGGCGGTGATCGATCCAAACGCATCGCCCGAGAAAGACCTCGTCGTCACGTTCCCCGAGGCGCAGCTCCAGCCGGGAGCGACGATCCGACATCCGCTCGTGCCCTTCGAGATCAAGGTGGACGACTATTACTCCAACAGCCAGATCCTCGGCCCGATGCAGGCCCCGCCGGGCATGACCGGCAAAGCGACGGCTGGGTTCGGCAAGGGCATCATCATCTCGCCGCAGCCGCGGTTCTCGGGCGTGGAAGGCGGCTCGGTCGATATGGCCTCCGCCTACGTCACCCTCACCGCCGGCGGGCAGGATTTGGGCAAATACCTTCTCTCCTTCTTCTTCGACGGCGGGCAGGAAGTTCGCGTCGGCGATAAGACCTATCTTGTCGCGCTGCGGTTCCAGCGTCATTACAAGCCGTTCTCGATGCAGCTTCTCAAATTCTCGCATGACAAGTACTTAGGCACGGAGATGCCTAAGAACTTCTCCAGCCGCATCCACCTGGTCGATCCGTCGGCCGGTGTCGATCGCGAAGTGCTGATCCGCATGAACGAGCCGCTGCGCTACGCCGGCGAAACGTACTACCAGGCCAGCTTCAAGCCGGACAACAAAACCACGATCCTGCAGGTCGTTCGAAACCCCGCTTGGACGATGCCGTACATCGCCTGCGTCGTTGGTGCGCTCGGCATGGTGATCCACTTTGGCATCATGCTGATCAACGCGCTGCGGAAGCGATCAAATCGGCACATGGCAGTCGCCAGTTTGTTCGGGGCTACGGGAATTCTCGCCTATTTTGCTTTTGCAATATTCCGATGGCAGATAACACCATCGACCCAAGACCCAGCGACCTCGACCCCAAAGAAGTTGCAAACTAAGGACGAATCGGCAGAACAGCAACGAGGGGGGTTTGGCGAATTGGCGTTTCCGTTCGTCGCTGGCGTGGTCGGGCTGCTGCTGGTGTTCGGGATGCTCGGGCGGACGATGAGCACGCCCACGTCCGAAGAGTTCAACTACGCCGGGTTCGGCAATCTGCCGATCACCTTTGACGGCCGGGTGCTGCCGTTCGATACATTGGCACGGACGTCGTTGCAGGTGATCCTTGGGCGAGAGTCGACCCGAGTCGGCTCGGAGACGCTCAGCGTCGATCAATGGAAGAACATCCCCTACTCCGACTGGAAATCCGTCCCCGCGACGCGCTGGCTGCTCGACACCTTCGCCGGCACGGAAAAGGCAGACGAGTACCGCATCTTCCGCATCGACAACCCCGAGCTGCTGGGATTGCTCGGGCTCGATCAGGACCGCAACCCGCGGCTGTACGCGTACCGTGAAGTGATCGCCAAGCAGGACAAGCTGCTGGAGCAGATCAGCCGGGTTCTACAGATCGAAAATAAGAAACGCGGCCTTTTCGAGCGCAAGGTGGCCGAGTTGTACGCGCATCTGCAGCTCTACGTAAGGCTGTCGCAGTTAGAAACCCTGTACCTGATTCCCCCGCTGTCGCCCGTAGAACAGTGGCAGCCGATCGGGCCGTTCCTGCCGACGACCGCCAACGGCACGCCGCAGAAGAACGCCGCGTCGGATTTGCTATTGGGCATGATCGGCGATTTCCACAATCACGCGATTGAGGGCTTCAATACCCATGTCGCCGAGTACCGCAGGCTGCTGAACGAACGTCTCCCGGACGACGTGGCGAGCGCTGAGTTTGAGGCGTTCTTCAACCGCTTCGATCCGTTCTATCAGGCACAGATTCTGTACGTGCTGATCTTCGTCCTCGGCTGCTGCGCCTGGCTCGGCTGGACCAAGCCGCTCGGCCGGGCGGCGTTTGTGCTGCTGCTGCTCGCCCTCGCGTTGCACACTTTCGGCCTCGGCGCACGCATTTACATCTCCGGGCGTCCGCCGGTGACAAACCTGTACTCGTCGGCGGTCTTCATCGCCTGGGCGGGTGTGGTGCTGGCGGTGGGGCTGGAACTCTACTTCCGCAACACCATCGCCACCGTCACCTCCGCAGCGATGGGCTTTCTCTCGCTGCTGATCGCCCACCACCTGGCCGGTGATGGCGACACCATGCGGCAGCTGCAGGCGGTGCTCGACACCAACTTCTGGCTGGCGACGCACGTCGTCGCGATCACGCTAGGCTACTCCGCGACGTTCCTAGCCGGCGTACTGGCGATCGCGTACATCCTGCTCGGCGTGTTCACCAAACTCCTGACCGCCGACAAGCCCGGCCGGAGCATCGAAGACTCGCCCGCCAAGCTCCTGCCGCGCATGGTCTACGCGATCCTCTGCTTTGCGATCCTGTTCAGTTTCGTCGGCACGGTGCTGGGCGGTATCTGGGCGGATCAATCCTGGGGACGCTTCTGGGGCTGGGATCCGAAAGAAAACGGCGCGGTGCTGATCGTGCTGTGGAATGCCCTGACCCTCCACGCCCGCTGGGCCGGCCTCGTCAAGGCACGCGGCGTGATGATCCTGTCGGTGTTCGGCAACGTCGTCACCAGTTGGTCATGGTTCGGCACGAACATGCTCGGGGTGGGATTGCACTCCTACGGCTTCATGGACGCGGCAT
The DNA here is from genome assembly GCA_031377185.1 of Phycisphaerae bacterium. GTDB lineage: Bacteria > Planctomycetota > Phycisphaerae > Tepidisphaerales > Tepidisphaeraceae > JANMES01. Next base: position 23,499 of record JANMES010000086.1, on the reverse strand, counting down.
TATTCTGGCTTCTGGTGTTCGTTGTCTCCCAACTGCTCATCATCGCCCTAGCCAACCTCCCGCTGTCACGATGGCGAAGCTTCCGAGAGAATTCGTCCGAATCTCAAGTACTGCCCACCGAATTGAGTAGCGGAGCCTGATCAATCTATTGGATCCATACCCGGCCTTGCCAACGACACGATCCCACCCGAAGAATTGCGGGAACTCGTTGATTTGTCGCTACCTGGCTACCAAATGAAGAACCCGGCGTCGTTTGACGTCGGGTTCCTTGAGAAGCGGGCGAAGGGGGTCGAACCCTCGACATTCACGTTGGCAACGTGACGCTCTACCACTGAGCTACGCCCGCGAGGCGTTGGATCGGAAACAATAATCGACCGATCTCGCGTTTTCAAGGCCTTACAGGCCAACCTTGTTAAATCCGGCGTCGACGAAGATGTTTTCGCCAGTGACGCCGCTGCTGAGGTCGGATAACAGGTAAACGGCGGTTTTGCCTACTTCGTCGCCGTCGATGTTGCGCTTGAGCATGGCTTTTTTCTCCATGTGGGTAAACATCTCGTCGATCCCACCGACGGCCATCGCGCTGAGGGTTTTGACCGGGCCGGCGCTGATGGTGTTGACGCGGATCTTCTTCGGGCCCAGATCAAACGCCAGGTAGCGGGCGGTGGCTTCGAGAGCCGCTTTGGCAACGCCCATCACGTTGTAGCCGGGGACGACTTGGGTTGCGCCCAGATACGTCAGGCCGATGATCGACCCGCCGTCGGGCATCAGAGGCAATGCGGCGCGGGCCAGCGCGATCAGGCTGTACGCGCTGATGTCGCAGGCCTGCTTGAACACTTCGCGAGGGGTGCTGGTGAAGACGCCTACGTCTTTCTTCAAATAGTCTTTGTTCGCAAATGCCAGGCAATGCACGACGAAATCGATCGTGCCGAACTGGGCCTTGGCGGCGTTGAAGAACGTTTCGATCGACTCGTCGCTGCCGACGTCGCACGGGTGAAGCCATTCCTCGCCGAAACCGTTTTCAGCCATCGCCTTGCTGACGCGGCGCTTGGATTTGTCGATGTCGTTCATCGGCAGAAAGCCGAAGCCGCACTTGGCCCCCTGCTTGATCGCGTTGGCGGCGATGTGCGTCGCGATACTGCGGTCGTTGGCGATATTGAGGATCAGTCCCTTTTTCCCGTCGAGCAAACCCATGAAGCCTCCTAGAATTGAACGCGTCGGCTTGGCGACGCTTGGAAGTCGGCACTTTAGTGGCACTTTGCCGCCGGGACAAGCACGGAGCGTGCCTCATCCGCGCTTGGGTCAGGCGGCAACACCCGATTTTGCCGGGGGCTAGCCTAAAACGCCAATACCGTCCCGGCGATCAGAACGGCGGCAACCACGACGACGATCACCACCGTCCCGACCTGCACCGCAGTATACTTGGCGTCGAACTGGCCGCGGTCGGGCGTGCCCTTCCACGTGTAGTAGCCGTCTTCCAGCGGGACGTTGGTTTTGCCCGCGATGGCGTCCAGCGACCCATCGGTGGCTTTTTGGAAACCGACTCTGTCCGGCGGATCGATTCGCCCGCGAAAAACGGTGATGTAATTCCCTTGCTGCGGCAGGCGATACAGCACGTAATCGCCCTTAAAGGGCGCTTCCTGAAGCGGGATGTTTCCCCGGCCGGAATAGTTGGAGACCATCTGCTCCTTGTGCTGCATCGTGCAACCGCTGGCCAGCATGGAAATGATGACGATAAATGAGGCAATCGATCGGGTCATAGTTCGTTCCTGGCACGAAAAGACCAACGTTGTGTAGCATGGCGAGGCGATCTGTACAATAACTGCCCGCGTACATCACCTATGGAACTGAGGGCAAGTCATGAAATTCAAAGTCATTGGTCAAAACCGCGATACCGGCGCTCGTCAGGTATTGGAATTTGAAGCCGAATCCAAAGCCGCCGCCGAACGCAAAGCGCTGCAGGCGGGGATGACCGTTAATCGGGTTGAAGACATCACCGATGGTGAAGTTTCCCATACCGGCGTGACGCCCGGCGGGAGACGGGGATCAAGCGGCGGCGGGATGTTCAGAAAGCTCGTCATTCTCGCGGTTGTGGCCGCGGCGATGTATTTCCTCTGGAAAAGTGGAATTATCCATCTGCCTCGATAATTCGAGCTCCCATTACTCACGCCTCTGTTGTCTGCCGGGCCCGGCCATGCAATGATTCGGCCATGATGGTTCAGTCCGACACTCCAGCCCAAAGCGGAACGCAAATCGTCGTCGATGGCGTCGGACGGAAGTTCGACGGCGGGATGGTCGCTGTCGAAAACGTCGGTCTGACCGTGGCTGCCGGCGAGTTTCTCGCGATCCTAGGGCCCAGCGGGTCGGGAAAATCGACCTTGCTGCGAATGATCGCCGGGCTCGATCGCCCAACCAGCGGCAGCATCCAAATCAACCACAACGGCGACGAACATCCCGGTCGGGCGGATGTGGCGTTTGTGTTTCAGGATGCTCACCTGCTGCCATGGCGAAACGTACTGCGGAACGTCGCATTGCCGTTGGAGCTGATCGGCGTGGCGAAATCCGACCGCATCGCCGCTGCCCGGCAATCGCTCGCCCGCGTGGGATTGGCCGATGTCGAGCGGCTGTACCCGTCCCAACTCTCCGGCGGGATGCGGATGCGTGTTTCCCTCGCCCGCGCGCTCGTGTCGCAACCCAAGCTTCTGCTCCTTGACGAGCCGTTCGCCGCACTCGATGAAATCACGCGACAGCAACTCGATGAGCAACTCCGCCGGCTTTGGCAGGAAACGGGCATGACCGTCGTCTTCGTCACGCACTCGATAATGGAAGCAACGTTTCTGGCCGAGCGAGCGATTGTCGTCAGCAAACGGCCGGCGAGGATCGTGCTGGATCACCGCTTGGCCCTACCGCCGGATCGCACCAGCGAGTTGCGCGGACGGGCAGAGTTCGCGAGCGAGATGGGAATCCTGCTCGCGGCCTTGGAGAAGAATTTTTAGCCACAGTTGAACACAGATAAACACAGATCAGAGGGAACGAAGATGAAAAAGATTTAAAAGATTGGGTTCTCATTTTTTTTATCTTTTCTATCTTCGTTCCAGTATTCAGTCTTTGTTAATCCGCGTTCAGTGTTGGGCGATTAAAATGAAATGGCTTTGGATCATTCTCCCCCCGATCACCGTGCTGGTGCTCATCACCGCGACGGCTGAGTGGTACGTCCGCTGGGCGAACGTGCCGACGTATCTCGTTCCCGCGCCGTCGGCGGTGAGGGATGCGATCGTCGAGTCGCGCCCGGAACTGTTGTCCGGCCTGTGGATGACCGCCAAAGCTGCCCTGCTAGGGTTCGGCGCCAGTGCGGTCGTCGGCATCATGCTGGCGGCGATTCTGTCGTCGGCAAAGATCGTGCGGAATGCGTTCTATCCGTACACCATTTTTTTCCAAACCGTGCCGGTCATCGCGATCGCCCCGCTGCTGCTGATCTGGTTCGGGCCCGGGCTGAAGGGCGTGGCGATTTGCGCGTTCATCGTGTCGGTCTTCCCGGTGATCGCCAATACGCTGACCGGTCTGCTGTCGACCGAGCCGGCCCTGTCGGACATGTTCACCCTTTACGGTGCCGGCCCGATCACCCGGCTGCTGAAGCTCAATCTCCCGGGAGCGATCCCCAACATCGTGACCGGCCTGCGCATCGCTGCCGGGCTGAGCGTGATCGGCACGATCGTCGGCGAGTTTCAGGCCGGCGACTTTGAAAACCCCGGGCTTGGCGTCCTGATCGTCGCGTACAATAAGAATGGTCAGACCGCTCAGGTTTTTGCCGCCATCCTCGTCGCATCCTTGCTGGGGCTGGCAATGTTGTCGGTGCTCAATGTGGTCGGGTATCTTTTGTTGAGACATTGGCATGCGTCGGTCAAGGAATGAATCCACAGATTTCACAGATTGCACCGATTTTGAATTCAATCTGTGTCATCTGTGAAATTTGGGGATCAACAGGAGTTTTCTATGCGTTCGTTTTTGTTTGCACTGGTCATTGCTTCTATTTGTTCGATCGCCAGCGCGGCTGACAAAGTCACCATGGCGCTCAACTGGATCCCCGAGCCTGAGTTCGGCGGGATCTACGCCGCCAGGGAACAAGGCATTTTCGAGAAAAACAATCTCGACGTCGATATCAAGTCTGGCGGTGCTGGCGCTCCTACATGGCAGCGCGTGGCGACAGGACAAGTTGAATTCGGTGTTTCCAGTGCGGACGAAGTCATCATCGCCCGCTCCAATGGCGCGGATGTGGTCGCAATTTTCACGATCTACCAGACCTGCCCGCAAGGCATCATGGTCCATGCATCGCGCGGACTAAAGACAATCGACGAGGTCTTCAAATCCGGAACGCTGGCGCTGGAGATCGGCCTGCCTTACGGGAAATTTTTGGAGAAAAAGTACGGCTTCAACGGCGTTAAACGCGTGCCCTACACCGGCGGGATCGCTAACTTCCTTGCCGACAAAAATTTCTCACAGCAATGCTTCATCTTCTCCGAACCACTGGCGGCCAAGAAGCAGGGCGCTGACCCGCAGACTTTCCTGATCGCCGACAGTGGCTACAACCCGTACACGGGCGTGATCGTCACCAGCGGGAAATATGCCAGGGAACATCCCGAACAGGTCAAGGCGATGGTCGCCTCGCTCACGGCGGGTTGGCAGCAGTATCTGACCGACCCCAAGCCTGCCAACGACGTGATGGGCAAACTGAACAAAGCGATGGACGCCGAAACCTTCGCAGCGGCTGCGGAGGCTCAAAAATCGCTGGTCACGGGACCGGCGGACGAGAAAATCGCGTTGGGTTCGATGACCGTTGAGCGGTGGAAGACGTTGATCGATCAACTGGTGGAGTTGAAAACAATTAAGCAGACACTCAAAGCAGAAGATTGTTTCATTCCCGCCGGGAAATGATCGCTGATTAAATCCTGATTTGATTGGAAGTCACCGATATGTAGCACGGGCGTCTCGCCCGTGTCCGCGCACTTGGGCATGGGCGAAACGCCCTTGCTACAACTTCACCAATCGGCTTCCAACTCATGCACGATCGACAGGGCAAGGTTTTCCACCGCCAACTGCGTGCCGGTGAATTGGCTTTCGCCGAGCGTGGGATAGAGCACCTTGGTTTCCTGGAAGCCGCTCCGCTGCTTGAGAATTTTGCCCGTTCGCAGGTCTTTCCAGATGAAGCTGACGGTGACCGACTGCAACTGCTCCTGCGGCACGGCCGTATCGCGGTCGCGGCTGACGACTCTTGTGCGGACTTCGGTGATCTCCCCTTCCAGAATCGTATCCGCCCGGTCGCGGTCCATCACCTTGTAAGGCGTTTTAGCTTCGATCTGGCCGATGATCGCCTTGGTGAGGCTGAATTCCACGCCGCGGTGGAAATCCTTGTTCGTGAAGATCGGGACGGCCACCGAGCGGACGTCTTCGCGATAAAGCGATTTCCACTTGTAGCCACTCTGCGGGTTGAGCGCGTAATCACCGGACTGCTGATAACCACAGCCTGCAATCGAAATCGCACCGATCACCACAAGCGATTTGAGTGTTCCTGCGTTAGCTTTCATCGCGGCTCCGGAGTCGTGCCGATCCCGCCGAAGTCCACGTTGATCGTCGGCTCGGGCATCGCCAGCGCGCTGGCGGGCATTTTAGTGAGCCATTTTTTAGCGGCGGCGGCTTCGGGGCTGGTGGGATAGGCCTTGATCAGCAGGCGATAGGTGTAAACGGCCGCGTTCGGTTCATGCGTGCGGCGGTAAAAGTCGGCCAGACCATATGTCTTGCTTGCAAACGTGCTGTCGATCTTTTCGATCACCGCGTTGACGTTTTCTTCCTCAGCCAGCTTTGGATACTGCTGGGCAATGTCCGCCAGTTGCGAGCGGGCATCGATGATCGGCGTGGGGTCGAACTTGATCCCGCGGAACTGCGCCAGCGACGAAAATGCCCGACGAAGCAGCACTTTTTGAACGGCCGGGCTGCGGGGGTAATTCTTGGCATAGATGGCGTACGCGTCGGCGGCCAGATCGTATTGCAGGTCGGCGTAGTAGTAGTCGGCCGTCCGTAGCAACGCCTTCTCCGCCAGCGGTGAGCCTGGCGAAGTCTGCTGAATGCGGTACATCATCTCCACGGCTTCGCCTTCGCGGTCAATGATCGGCATGCCCAGGAACGTATCCTTGTGGCCGCTCAGGTACTCTTCGGCGATCTTGTATTTCAACTCCAGGGCGGGATAGAAGTACCGGCTTTCGGGGTACGCATCGTGCAGTTCATCCAGGTGATAGAACGCGCGGATGCGGTCGTCCTTTTCGAAATACACGCGGGCGATCAAAAATAACCCGCGATCGCGCAGCGGCGAACCCGGATTGTCGGTCAGCCATTGCAGGATCGTCAGGCGAGCCGGCTTCCACTGCCCGGCGTCGAGAAATTGCTCAACGCGGTCAAGCGTCGGATCGCTCGCCGCCGGCTGGGTGGCGGCGGCAGGAAGCTGCTGCCAGCGCCCGTCGCGGAACTCCCACGTGCCGGGAGCGGCACCGGCTATCGCCGTGCAAAGGAGAATGCTTGTTGCGACTGACCGCCATGCCATCTTCATTGTCGGCGATTGTAGTGCCCGGCGAATCGGGGGCAAGGCAGCGCTACGCTGGCTGGCGCGCCCTCTGCGCGTCACGATAACAGTCACACTCGCCTCGGTATTCGCCAAGCCGTCCTCGGTGGATCGAAAAGCCTAATCAAGCAGGCAGTTCATTCCCGCCCGTCGATCCTTTGACACGCGATCATGGGAACACATAATTTCGCAATCGCAACCCTCGGCCGAGGGTGTGCTCGATATGCTCAGCGAGCATCTTGTTGATCGGGTCGGTCTGATGCCTCGTCAGCCGGGGCAATCGCTGGGCAGCACCGTTGACGCGGGGCAATCGCAGCAGCGCTTGTACGATTGACAGCAGCCGGCCGTCGATGGCGAACCGATCCGGGACGGCCGACTCGCAGGTGCTGCAGACGATTCCGCCCGATCGTGACGAGAAATACACCGCCTCTCGGCCGAGGGTTTTCCCACACTCCACGCACTGGTTCAGTTCCGGCAGATAGCCGGCCTCGCGGAGCAGATCGAGCTCAAATGCCAGGAACGTCTCCTCGCGCCGATCGGTCGCCAGTTCATGAACGGTCATCGCCAGTCGATCGAACAACGCCGGATGCGGGTCATGCTCCTCAAACATCAGGCTGACGAGTTCCGCGGCGTATTGCGACAAGTACAGGCCGCGCAAGGTCTTGCGGAGCGGCAGATGCCCTTCTCGCAGGCCCCACTCGCAGAGGGTGGCCAGGTCTTTGGAGGTATTATCCGTAAAAACCGCGTCGCCGACGTCCAAAAGGTCGAGCCCGCCGTCAAATTTGCTGGCACCGGCCTTGGTGCGACGGTGTGCCCCCTTGGCAATGACGCGCAGTAACCCGTATCTGCGTGTAAGTAACACCAGAATTTGCGATGTTTCGCTGTATTCGGTTTTGCGCAGGCAAATCCCGCGATCGCGCACCAAACCCATTTCCGGCGATTATAACCGCTTGCGGCTTTGCGGGTGCATTCGCACTCGCGAACCCGCAAGCGGCGGGATTTTCACATCGCCTGTGTTGCCCCATCGGTCCTGGTTGAGAATGGATTGAAAAACCCCTATTATCCTCGCCCCGAGAGACGGTAGCTCAGTTGGTAGAGCAACAGACTTTTAATCTGTGGGTCCTGGGTTCGATCCCCAGCCGTCTCATTAAAAACCCCTAGAAAATCGAATAATTTCGCGAATGCCGGGCAACCGGTCTAGGCATTGATCGACTTTGGCGCTACGCCTGCGCTACGCGGCAGGCCAACGGATCAGCTTTGACTTATGTCGAGGGACAGCGTTGAGGTGTTGGCCAGATTGTGCCGCAAGACGATAAACCGATCGTGAAGGGTCTGTTCGATCGATGCAGGGTCTTTCCCGGCGAGGTTGGCAGGCAGCGACCGCTCCAACTCGTCGAAGGAACGGGCCAGCAGCTGTTCGAAGGCGTCAACCGCACTCTCGAGTATCGCCCGGTCTACCAGCTGGCCGACGAGCCGTTTTCGCTTGGCGCGCGTGAAGAGCATCGTTTCCAGCTTCGCCGCCACCGTCACCTGCCCCGCTTGGGCCGTCTTCGGCTGGTCTGACGCCCGATCTTCCTGCAACCCCTGCCGCCACGCTGCGACCTTGCCCACGTCGGCCAGCTGCCACGGGGGCGATCGGCGACAAGGGAAGTCGTCCCGCTTGAGGTATCCACGCAGAGCCGCGTCACTCACGCCCACGCGCCGAGCAAAATCTCGACCTGAGATGATTTTATCCATTGCTGCGCACATTGAACGGGATTTAATCGCGAAAATCAGGGGTTTTAGTGCGCAGTGCGCACCTTAAAATTTTCATTTATTCACGGGAGACCGTGACATCACTTAAACCGCGACCCACCCACCCCCCTGGGGAGGACCCACAAAGTTATTATGGGCAACCTTGCCGCCTACCCTACCGGCGGCCCCGCGTTGGACTTGCAAGCACGCGCCGGGACTGCAGGCGATCGCGGTGCCGATCGGGAGAGGATCAGCAGTCGGTGCGATTCAACCTTCATCCGCGGCCGGGGCAGCACCGCGGACGAAGGTTGAGGCTCGATCGCGTTACTTCCTTGCCGTTGAGCTGAGGATTGGAATGATGTCGCCGGACGACAACGGACCACCACCGACCGGCCCCGTGGTTGTTGGCACCATGCCATCGCCTGAGCCACTTCGCTGCGTACCGCTAAAGTAACTTCGCCCATGATTCGTTCCTTTCGTCTCGTGCATTCTCTATACGTTGTAGATCATTCATCATCGGCGGTTTCTCGCCGCGACCCATCGCGCCCGCAGCTCATCGTCGGATCGGAAAATCTGCTGCATCGCGGCGGGTCGTGAGAGTTTGGGATTTTTCGCGATCGCCTCATCCACCAGCGCGTCGACCTGAGCAATCGGGTCGAGCTCCTTCGCCGCCTCCGCCGCGTACTCCGGCACGCCGGGCTTCTTGCGGACTTCCACCACTGCGGGCGCGTCGAGCGGTATCGCCGGCGGCTGGTGCGCGATCGGCGCCGGCGTCGTCTGGGCTCGCGGCGGGTTGGTGAGGGCCTGATAATTCGCCAGGGCGATCGCCGAGCCGGGGTTTCGCCCGGCCCGGATCGCGGCGGTAATGACCGATCTCGACTCGCCCGCCAGACGGGCCATGGCCGCGTCGAAACTCTCGACGAAATCGATCATGCCGATCTGCTTCGCCTGCTGCCCGACGTGCATCCGGGCGTCCGCCAGCTGCCCGGCGGCCTCCGTCGTGATCCGACGGCCGGCCGCCACCGCCTTGACGAATACCGCGTGCGTCGCGTCGATCATCCGCTGCCACTCCGACAGCTGGCCGGCCGTGATTTCAGTACCCGGCACACCCGCGCCCTTGGCGTCGGCACTTTTGACGACGTGCACCTTCACGCCCTGCTTGGCGGCCCGCGCGGATTGATCGTGGATCACCGCCAGCACGCCGATCGAGCCGATCACGCTGGTCTCGTTCGATGCGATCCAATCTGCCTGGGCCCCGATCCAGTAGGCGGCGGACGCCATCATTCCGTCGACATACACCCCCACCGGCTTATTCCGCCCGGCGTCGGCGATGTCGGCCGCCAGCTCTTCCGTGCCGGTGACCGTCCCGCCCGGCGAGTCCACACGCAGCATGATCGCCTTGACCTTATCGCTGGCCACCGCGTCGCGGATCGTACGGCGGAGCATGACCGTGCTGGTCGAGTCGTTCCAGCTGCTTTCCTGCTTCATCAGCGTGCCGCTCACGTCGATGACCGCCACGCCCTCGGCGGTGATCGTGTAGCCGTACATCGTCGGACGGCGCGGATCGTTGGCGGCGGCCTTCATGTCGGCTTGCCAAGATAGGTAGGCGTTCCAATCCGCGTTTTCGAACTGGTCGCGCAGCGCCTCCGCCGCGGGGTCATGGATCGCCCACACGCCGATGTACTGGTGAAAGTACGGGTACGAGTTGCCGGCAATTGTCTCTGTCATAAAAGCCCTTCGATCAAAAACTCATTCCGACCACCATCCCCGCCCGACGATCACCGCCACGCCCGCTCGCGCGGGTTGGCATGTTCAAGCCACGCCTCGGCTTTCTTCACTATCGCGACCAGCTCCGCCAGCTGCGCGGCCGTTTGGCCGCCGGGCCACTGAATGAACTTGCAGCGGGAGGGATTGACCTTCGCTTCAATGAACCCGTCGACGGTGAATTTCTCCACCCGGCCGAACCCATCGAACGGCGGAGCCGCGTCGGCGTCGTCCGTCAGACAGATCAGGCGGTAAGCCCGCAGGTTCCGCGACTCACGGGCGAACCCGACAAGGTACTGCAGTTCCTCGGGCGATTGCCCGGACACCGGGACCCAGATCAGATCCTTCGATGCGTCGCTTTCGAGTGAGTGGCCCAGCAGCGCCGCCGGATCCATCAGCACGGGAACCAGGTGGACCACCGAGTATTGGAGCCCCGGCGGATTCTCGCCGCCGAGCACGGGGAAGATCAGGTGCCGCTTGCGAGCTTCGATCGCCGGATCAGGGGCTTTGAGCAAGTGATGGTGCTGCTCGCGGAGTACCTTCAGATCACGGGCCGCGGCCTCGGCGACGATCATTTCGTTGTAATGGCGATCGACCCAGCGGCCCTGCTCGCGGAGATCTTCTTCCCGCAGCCGCTCGTACTCGCGGATTTCCATCTTGCGGGCCTGCAGCTCGTCGCGCTTGGCGCGGAAGACTTTCCGCCGCTCGTCGACGGTGGCCGCGACGGCTTCCAGATCCTTTGCCCGCTGCAGGACCTTCTGATCGGCTTCCACCGCCTCCAAGCTGATCCCCAGCTCGCCGGCCAGGCTCACCAGGCGTTTGCCGTCGCGATCAGACAACGTGCCCACCGCCGCGGCCTGAATGAGTCCGTCGAGCTCCGCCCGTGCATTCGTCGCCCGCTCCGCCTGCTGCTGGCGATGCTTTTCTAAGAATTCCATGCTGTACCTCGCTGCGTCGCCGTGGCGACTTGTCCACTGTTCACCGTGCGACCGTCGCACGATTCGTTTTCAAACCACCGCCGGCAGGTTTCTGCCGTCGGCGGAGGCCGCGCCGTCGATAGTTAGCGCCTTCGGCCGATGGCGCTATAAAAGCCTCCGGGGTAGGAGCCGACGGGGCCCCCGGATGCCGGCGGGTCGAACGGCTGCTCGCCTGCCGTCTGTTTCAAATGGGTAGCTCCTCTTCGCGATCGGTCACGCGTTGATGCTCGCGGTCGAAATGCACCGGCACGATGGCCGCCGGGCCGTCCTTATTTTTCAGTACGCCGATTTCCAGCACGTTGTCGGGCTCGTAACCGATCTCGCCCATGCGATAGAAATCCTGGCGGTGTAGCAGCATCACCACGTCGGCGTCTTGCTCGAGCGAGCCGCTATCGCGAAGACTCGAAAGCGTCGGGCGATCAGATCCGCTCGATCGGTTGAGCTGCGCGCAACTCACGCCGGCGACGTCGAGCGATTTCCAAAGCCACTTCAACCCGGCGCTGATCTTGCTGATTTCCCTCTCGCGGCTGGATCCGTCGCGCACCTCGCCGTCGACGATGTGCAGGTGATCCACGATGATCACCTCGCACTTGTGTTGCACCACCAGCTGTTGGGCGGCGGCGGAGATTTCTGAGAGGCTTCGGGCGGCGTCGACGATGAACACGCCACGATCGGCCAGCCGCTGGTACGCCTTCACCATCTCGGCGTGGTCGGCGGCGTTGGCTTTTCGGAAGGCAATCCGGTGGTTCGCCACGCCCGAATTGTTGGAGAGAAAGTTTTCGCCGATTTTGTACCGAGACTCTTCGACCGAAATGATCCCGACCGGCACCCCGCCGGCAGAGAGGTTGTCGGCAAACTGTTTGATCAGGGCCGACTTGCCCATGCTCGCCTTGCCGGCGATCAGGTGGTTGCCGCCGCGGCGGATCCCGCCGATCTGCTTGTCGAGCGACGCCAGGCCCGTCGGGTATCGCTTTCCGACCGCCTGCTCGTCACCGGCGATGATCTCCGCCAGCACGTCGCCCAGACGGTGAATGATCGTGTTGCCGCCGTTCCGCGCGATCGCTATCAGCCGTTGGGCCGCCTGGTCGAGTACTTCCGCGGGCTGGCGATCGCCGATCGGTCCGTACGCGTCGCGTAGCAGATCGTTGGCGACGCGGATCGCCGCCCTCAGGATGGCCTTCTCGCGAACGATCCGGGCGTAATGTTCGCCGTGAGCGGCCGATGGCACGGTCGACAGGACGGTCGCGATCATCGACGTGCCGCCGATCTCCTCCAGCTGCCCGCGCTTGGCAAGCTGCTCGCGGACGATCACCGCATCAACCGGCTTGCCCTGCACGTGCAGTTGCTGGATTGCTTCGAAGAGGATCTGGTGATCCGGCGAGTAGCAGGCCTCGCCGCGCGTCACCACCTGCAGCACCCGCCCGCAGATCTCGCGGTCGAGCATCATCGACGCCAGCATGCACATCTCCGCGTCGGCCGAGTGCGGCGGAAGGCGGTCGAATTGTTCGGTGATGGTCATGGTCATCCGATCACTCTCGTTTCTCGGATACTGCCCGCGCCCACGGCGGCGAGCCCGTTGTGCGACGCGTGGCCGTTGAGGCCGGAAGAGCGGCCGATGAAGTTTTCATCGCGGTTCTCAGGCCAGACGATTTTCTTCCACCCGTGCTTGATTGATTCGTTCATGCACGTGATCGACGCCGTGACGCCGTGCCGGCTGCAGTCTCGCAACCACAACTCCGCCGCGCCCGCGGTGAACTTGCCGAGTGCGCGGCGGTTTTTCACGAACGCGGCCCAGGTGGCGAGGAACTCCGGCGTCCGCAGATCGAGAGGAACGAGCACGTCCTCCGGCTTCGGTTCGGGCTTCGCCTTGGCGGTGCGGACAGGCGGCGGCGTAGCCGCTGCGCTCTTCCTCTCTTGTTCTTGTTCTTGTTCCTGTTCCTGTTCTTGGCTTCGATGGGGCTTAGAAGGGGCTTCAGGCTTACGCGATCCTGCCAGTTCCCGATTGAGCTTGAACGGCTCGCCGTACCGATCTAGGAACTTCTGATAGAATCGCGACTTACGGAACTTTTGCAGCTCACGGGCTACGCCCTTAATCCGCTTGTCGCCGGGCTTCAAAACCTCGCCGATCTGGTACCGCGCCATTTCGGGGATAAAAACCACCTCTTCAGCCCCATCGAAATGAGCAAAACCAATCTCGCCAAGGCTTCGAAGGGCCTTGGAAGCCCCTTCCAAGGGCATGTCGGCGATGTGGTGACAGAGCGTCGGGAGTGCCAGCGCGTACAGCCCGATCATGTTGGCGTCGGGCGCGGTAAGCAGGTACAGCGCGACCGACTGCACGTCGCGCCCAGCAGCGCGGATGGCGCGGCCGGTGTCGCCGGTCCAGAACAGCGGTGAAACGGTGGAGTAGTCACGCATCAGGCGGCCTCTCCGAGTTTGACGACTTCGAGCTCGTCGCCGATCAGTCGAGAGTCGATCAGGCCGCCGCTGAAACTGTCGTCGATGGCCGTCGCGATCTGCCACTCGGCCAGGCCGGTCTCGCGGCTGCATCGCGCGTAGCCGGCCGAGTTGAAGAAATACTTGCCGTCGGCGAATCGGCCCAGAAATTCCGCCAGGCGTAGCACGGCCCGCAACCGCCGCGGCGACAGCCGCCCCGCCGGCGGCGTCCAGTTGAATCGGCAGCTCATTTCAGCACCTTCTTCGATTCGCTGGTGTCGGTGCTGATCGATGCCAGCCACTGCAGGACGTCGGCGCGGCGGTACCGCACGATCCGGCGGGAAATCGGGAGAAACCGCGGCCCGCGAGTGCGGCCCATCCGCCAATCCTCGAGCGTGCGCTTGGGGATTTGCGTCAGCGCCGCCACCTCGTCGGTGGTGAGCAAAGGGTCGTTAGCCGCCGTGGGCGAAGTATCAGTGTGTGCCACTGGTCACCTCCGCCGCTGGTTTCTCTGAATGGTTCAATCGATCGAGTAGCGAGCGTTCGATTTGCTCGACGTCACCCATCAACACGCCGCCCGCATTCAAGGTTGGAATTAGGCCACCGACGGCCTGATCGCGGAGCCAGGGGTTGGGGATACGCAGGATTCGAGCTACGCGATTAAGTGGTAAAAGCCGTCTTTCACTCATACTGAAAATGATCACGAAATCATTTTCAAATTGAAGATAGGCTTAGTGGTAAGCCAAGCATTTTAAGGTGCGAGTTAAGCATTTCGTGGGCTCAATTCTGACTGTAATGCTGCCGGTCGAGTTCTTCTCGGTACTCATTTGTAAGTTGGTAGCCGCCGCGGTCGCCCCTGTGCTCTACTTTTCCATCCTCGCTCAGTCTACTTAGGCTCTCACTCACAGATTTCGATGTTGACGCGATCCTGTTCACGATTTCACCATGCTTTGTGAAGCATTCGCGAGGGCGTAAGAGATCGACTATTTTCTTATCGATTTCGCTGAGTCCTCGCCATGCGCGGCGAATTCCCTTACGCGGGTTCGGGGCCATCGGCGGCTGAAGCCCGCTGGATAATTGGGAAACGTGCGCCTCCGCCATCGCGGGGGTGGCGAATTCGCCGGTCGGACAGTCAACGTAAGGCACGTGCGGTATCTTCGCATAGAGCCGCTGTAATCGTCGCGAGGCTCGAGCGGTTCGCCGCTTGCTGAAGGGAATGTTCCACTCATCCATCCAACCGCACAGTTCCGAGTGTACGTCAAACCGCAGGCGAGCGGCGGTCCGCATCTTGCTCATCATCAGCTTCGGGCCTCCCGCGTGTATGATCGCGGCCGATCGCCGCATAATGATCTTCTTCAACGATAGAATGGCGTCGGAATTCACCCCGTGGCCTAGCCAGTATTGCAACGGATCATCGATCCCATGATCAAATGCGACGGGCAGCGTCTTTTCATTTACTTCCACCTTCAAATCTCGCATCATTTCTGCGGCGATCTCCGTGTACCAAGAATAGAGCTGATCCAGAAATGCCTTGAGTTGTTCGGTTTTATCCACGTTGGCCATCCTTATGGACGGGCATCGCCCGGGCCCGACTCAGCGAGGATGAACGCTGGCAGGCCCGGGTGTCGGTCGACCTGGCGACCGTCCCGTATGATTCCTCGAATCTACCCTCGGCCACGATCCGAACGAAATGTTTTCAAACATAGCCGGCGTTTTTAGTTTATTAAAAACAAGCCTTCCGATGGCGACGATGGGTTGAACGTGAGCGTGACAACACGGATCAGGCCCATCTCTGCAAGAGTTTTTTGACGCGATTCTGCCGGCTCCAAATGGATCAACGGCTGCCTGTGGCATCAACAAAAACCCCGCCCGGGGGAGGTACCGGGGCGGGGTGTGGAGGAGAAAATCTTCAGTAGTCTCTGCTCAGCGACGCCGGCGTCGCTTCAGCAGGCCCATACCGCCCAAGCCCAGCAACGTCAGGCTGGTCGGTTCGGGGGCGACCGTCACATTCAGGACGATGTCCTGATTGCTGTTGGCGAACGCGATGTTGCCGGAGATCCCGTTAAAGAACGTGCCCGACAACGTGCTGCCCAAAGTGCCGGTGATGGTGGTGCTGCTATCAAACAAAGTGTAAGTGCCTGGGGCAATGTTGCCCACGTCAAGGAACGTAAAGTCGTTAAACTCCAGCACGCCCGAGCCGATGTTGAGTGTCCCGCTGGAGAGAACCACTTGATCACCGCTTGCACCGATTTCGAATTGCATCGACTGCGAGTTCGAAGCCGTTACCGCAGCGCTGATATTCAACGATCCGGCAATCGTCAACGTGCCGACCGAGGCACCAGGCGAAAGTTTACCACCGCTTGTAACCGTCACCGCGCCGTTGATTGTGCCGGCGCCACTCAGGATGTTATTAACCGTCACGGTCGTCGCGGTGAGTGTGCCGTTCACCACTAGCTGGTTGCCGGTCCTGGTGCCCGCGCCAGAGCCGACGGTCAGGGTGCCGACATTGCTCACCACGCCACCTGTGCCCACGGTCAGGACGTTGTTGTTCGATGTGGCAGAGGCAACGGCGTTGCCGACATTCACGTTCTGGTTACTGGCATTCCAAGTGGAACCCGCGCCGGTGACCGTCAGCGTGTTGCTGTTGGCTATGGCACCGGCGACGGAGGCGAAGCCGATAGAGTTGGTCCCACTTGTTGTCGTGAGCGTCCCGCCGCTGGTGATGTTCACCAGGTTGGCATTCGCCGTGTTGACGTTCGGCGTGGCGGTAACTCGGGCGTTTCCGACCGTGATGCTGGCCATGCTGGCAGTTCCAGTTCCGGAGACCGCCAACTGGTTGGCTGTGGCGCTGCCGATTGGTGTTCCAGTATAATTTTGATCGCCCACAAACATGGCGCCAATGTTCGTAAGCACGCCGAGGTTGCTGACAGTGACGATATTGTTATTTGCATTCGACCTCGAACCTTCGCCGATGTAGAAAGTCTGGTTGTTGCCGGTGAAAGTGGAAGTTGCCGTTCCACCCCCGATTGTCATGTTGGCGCCGCCGGCGCTGCTGTAGTAATTACTGCCGAAACCAATATTGCCACTGACGTTCATCTGGCCACCGTTGGTCAGGGTAATGGTGCTGTTGGTGAAGGTGTTGTTCGAATTGCCCCAAGTCAGCGCGTTGATATTGGTCAAACGCGCGCTGCCCGCTGTGCCAGCACCGTCGATCAGGACTTGAACGTTGTTTACACTGGTGCCTAATACTCCTCCGAAAGTGCCGCCATTATTATTCCAAATCGATGTCACAGTGGAGCCACCCGTGATCGTTAATCCGGTGTTGCTAGTATTGAATGCCACCGCGCTGCTGGTCACATCCCCATCGTTATTGAGGACGACTGTGCCTGCACTGATAGTCGTAGCCCCAGTGAAGGTGTTATTGCCGGTGAGGGTCAGGATTCCGGCACCGGCTTTGGTCAGCGCTCCAGCAGCACCGGTGAGGTTGCCACCCAAGGTTTGATTGGCGGAACTGCTGTAGTTCAAGGTCCCGCCGGCCATCGAGAAGTCGCCGTTGTAAGTGCCAGGAGTAGTTCCCAGTTGGCTCGCGCCGGTAATCTGCAGCGTGCTGCCTGAAGCGATCGCGGTGTTGCCAGTGTAGTTCTGCGAGGCACCGAAGCTGACCGTGCCGGTGCCATTGGTCGCAGTGGAGCCAATTTGGACGGCATTGGCACCAGTGATCAGGTTTGCGGTGTTGAAAGAGATCGAGCCACCGCCGCCGCCGAGGCGGTAGGTGGTGCCATTGCCTGCCACGACGGTGCCGACCGCACCGGTGAAGGTGCTGGTGCCGATGGCACCGAGGAAAAGATTCTTGCTGGTGAGCGCGGTGGAGAGGTTGCCCGTGTAGCCTGTGACAGCATTGATGGCGATCAAGCCGCCGTTGGTGTCGGTTTGTGAGATGGCTGCTGCAGGAACGCCGTTGTAGCCAAGCCCAAGAACTGAGAGATTCCCCGCTGTGCTGGTGAGGGTGATGGTCTGGAGGTTACCCGTGTTGCCGGCCGCGGATAGATACAGACTGGTTCCCGTAGCTACGGAGATAGCGCTGTTCGAGGCGACGTTCTGACCGAGTGAACTCGTGGAACCCACCGAGAGGATACCTGCAGAGACCGTGGTGCCACCGTTGTAGGTATTGGCGCTGCCGCTGGTGAGGTTCAACCGACCGGCGCCATCCTTGATGAGGCCGGCGGTTCCGGTGCTGGTGCTGATGACGCCGGAGATGGCACCGGCATTCACGGCTGCGCCATTAGCCGTAATAGTGCGCGTGGCACCGTTGAGATCAATGGGATTTTGGAAGGTAGTGGTGCCAGCCACGCTGGTGGCGGCTCCAGGCGTCCCAAGTATCAGCTGGGTCGGACTGAAGGTGCCGGAGACGTTGTTCCATTGCACTGTGGCGCTTGCACCACCCAAATTAATATTCCCGCTGCCATACACGCCGAATCCGCTGACGCCGCCGGTGATCTGGATCTGGCCGGCTCCTGTGCCCAAGGCCCGAACAAACCCTAGATTATTATATCCATCAATATAACCGCCATTGAGAACGATGTTTCCTGCTGTGGGGATACCATTACTAACAGCCTGCAGGATGGCCCCGCCGTTTTGGATGGTGGTCGTGCCCCCGTAGGTCATATTCGCCGCAGGTGTCGCAAATAGGTTAAGATAAACGCCATCCACCGTGATTGCGCCGCCACCGGAGATGCCACCTGTATTAGCAACACTGATTGCCCCAGTGCCCTTAAAAGTCAGGAGATTGCCGTTGTTGTTTACGGTGGACAACATTCGCAATCCACCATTACCATTGCCGATGGTGGTATTGCTTGTGTTGCCGATGGTGCTGGCACTGTTGAGCGTGATAGCCCCGGCATATACAGCACCAGTAGCGCTGGTGTTGACAAGGGCACCGGTTGTGCTGATGCCCGAGCCGTTGAGAGCCAGGGCATTGGTGCCGGTCATCGTGATGCCGTTCACATCAAGCACTGCTCCAGCGGTAACGCTCACGGCGCTGGCATTGGCACCCAAGGCGGTGGCGTTGCCGACTCTCAAGGTTCCAACGCCGACCGTGGTGCCGCCGGTGTAGGTATTGGCACCGGAGAGCGTCATCGTGCCGGCCCCGGTCTTGTTGATTCCGCCAACGCCGAACTGGTCTCCCACCACCACGCTGACGTTCAGGTCGCTGCCGCTGCCGGCGACCGCATCGGCCACATCATAGGTTATCACGCTACTAGATCCAAAAACGCCTGTGCCACTGATCGTCGAAACCGCACTGCCGCCGACGGTGATCGTTCCAGTCGGTTTAAATCCATTGGTGCCGGTAGCGGTTGAAGTGAGCGTGCCGCCGTTGAGCTGCACCGGGCCGAGGGAGTTAAGAAAAAGGCCGTTGTTCCTGATGGTGCCGCCGTTGGCGATAATGGTTAGCGCGGGAGCGGAGCCGCCGTCGCCCATGACGTCGCTGCTGTTGAAGTTCAGCGTGCCTGCGCTGGCAATCGTCACCTGCCGGCCGGCAGTCGTCGGATTACCGAGCGCGCCCGAGGTCGCGGCACCTACTCTGGCACCCGATACATTCAGGGTGCCGGCGGTGATCGTCACGTTTCCGGTGTAGGTGTTGTTACCGGAGAGGGTCAGCTGGGAGTTGGTGCTGTTCTGAATGATACTCACGCCACCACTGGTGACCAAAGGCCCGATAATGGAGCTGATGGTCGTGTTGGAAAGCGTCGTGCTGGTGGTAGTGCCGCTGTTGGTGATACTGCCATTGAAATTCAGTGTCGTGCCGCTGAAGGTGATGGCCGAACTTGCCGTGTTCGCGGCATTACTCTGGATGGTGAGATTTCCCGTGCCACTGACACCGCCGGTTGACGAGATGGTGCTGCCGCCGGTGTTGTTGGAAATAACACTCAGGTTGCTGCCCAGGGTGATCGCCCCTGAGTAAACCGGGTTAAAGCCGAAGACTGAAATGGAGTTCGTGCCGGTGCCCGTGGTGGAAATGGCATTGGTATATGTGACATTGCCAGAACTACTGGACCAACTGGCGGCGAGTCCGGTATTGGTGGAATCACCGATCGTGACGGTGCCGGTGCCCATGGAATTTGCGACGTTCGAGTTCACGTCGCCGGCGTTGATGGTCACTCCACCGCTAAAAGAGGGGTTGGCACCGGAGAGCACGAGCTGCCCAGAACCAATCTTGGAGATGCCGCCTGCGCCGCTGATGGCACTGCTGATGGTCGTATTGCCCGTGCCGCCGATGGTGAGCAGGAAGCCGCCGTTGGTCACCGCGCCGGTTCCTATCGTGAGCAGGCCAGCCGAATTGTTCGTCCAGCTCTGTGCTGCTGCAAGGGTGACGGGGCTGACGATGGTGACGGCGCCCGAGCTGGCGGTCTTGTTGATGCCGCCGGCGTTGAGTGTGATCGTGTTTGCCGCGGTGCCAAGGGTGTAGGTGCCGGTGAAAGAGTTGAAGGTCAGGGAATTGACCGTGGTCGGGCTGGCGAGGGTGACGGCACCGCCTGCGGTTGCAACCCCGCCAAAGACGGCATCGTCGCCGGAAGTCCAGCTCGCAGCAGCGCCCGCGTTATTCCAGAGGCCTGCAGTAAGCCATGCCCCGGCACCATTGGTTATCGCGCCACCACCGCCCCCGGCGTCCCATGTGATCGTGACTGCACGGGCTACCGACGGGACAAGTACACCCATCGCCATGGCCGAGACCGCCACCAGCCCGTTGCGGAGCTTGCGACTCTTTGCCTTCCTCGCCGACACCGCCGACGCGGCGAGCCATTCTACGCTCGCATCAGATGACGCAACTTCAGGAATAAAGTCTGTGGAACAAGCGGACGCTTTTACAGCCGATTTGCGACGCAAGGCCATGATATTTTCTCCCTATGTGTCAGTTGCCTTACATGCCCTGAGGGCTACCTCTCCGACATGCACAATACGAGCTTATTGTACCATAAGTCCGTCCACTCAGTGTAACATAATCCAATAACGCTCCTGTTGCTTATTTGCGACAAAGCGATACCGGCTTTGCGACAGCCGAGACGCAAAGATCGGCGTGTAATCCAAATCTCGATCCACGCCACCGGCTCCTAAGCGTGGAGGCACGTTTGGCTGTTCGAAGGCAGCCCGCCGCACGGGCTGACGGCGCGGGACAGCCCGCATTACTAAAAATCGGCGCGGGACGGCAGTAATCCTTGCGGCTGGTGCGCGGGAAGTCGATCGGACGGGACGGCGTGAGCACGCGCAGGCCTTGCGATCTGGCGACGGCGGACGGAGGGCATCGCCGGTGGACGCCGGTCACCTCGGCGACAGTAGAGCCAGGGGACGATCCGACGAGCTTCCTGGACGCGAGGACGCCACTTGGGGCACTCGCGATGACCGATGACAATTAATCAAGGGCGACCTTCTGCTTTACGCGATTGAAACTTTGGGAGCCGTCACCGCCACTTGGGCTTGAAGACGAAGGGCCGGCTGAAATAGCGATTTCCCGCCTCGTCATTTGTTTTTGCCTTATCACCCTTTCACTGATAGAATGTAAAGATGGATGTTCGGCACGCCGATAAGAAGCTGGAGCGGCTGGAGACCGATCTTCACTACCGCGGCGGCTTCGGCCCGGACGTCGTCAAGGCGTACCGTCGGCGGATGCAGTACATCCGGGCGGCGGTCGACGAACAGGCGTTTTTCGCGATGAAGTCGTTGCATTACGAAAAGCTCAAAGGTGATCGGGCCGGCGAGCGATCGATGCGGCTGAACAAGCAATTCCGGCTCCTCCTCAGGATCGAAGAGACAGCCGGCAAAACCGTGGTGATCATCCGCATTGAGGATTACCACTGATCAGGAGCTGGCCATGACCAAGACGTTCAAACCTGCCGAAGTGTTTCCGCCCGGGGATTTCCTGCGCGACGAGCTGGCCGAACGCGGCTGGACACAGGCGGACCTGGCTCGCGTCATCGGCCGGCCGCTGCAGACCGTGAACCAGATCATCAACGGCAGCAAGCGGATCACCGTCGAAACCGCCAAGGAACTGGGCCTGGCGCTGGGGACCGGCCCGGAAGTCTGGCTGAACCTCGAAACCGCCTACCGCCTGCACACCACGCCCGAGCCGGATAAAGCGATCGGCAAACGAGCGATGGCGCTGGCGTGAAGCCGGCCGCCACCTTCGAGTGGTCCTGTTTTGCTGCGCGGGGAGTGAATTTTCCTGATACATCCTCGCAGCTCCCCTCGCCCCGCCACGATTCGCGCCCGGTCGTACCCTCGGAGCGTCGGGAATCCCCGCCCGGCAAATTGCGGCCTATCGGGTTTTGCGGTTTGACTTCTCTTTGGCCTTCAATCGGCCGGTCTTTTTTGCTGGCGTCGGCGGTGCGATCGCAGCGACCATGGCCCCGGCCGTCACGTTGGCGGCCGATCGCATCGCCTCCAGATCGGACTTGGCGTAGATCTCGGTCGTCTTTATGTCCTTGTGGCCCATCATCGACTTGATCGTCTGAATGCTCGCCCCGTTACGCACGAGCCAACTGGCATACGTCCGCCGCAGGTCGTGCAGGTGCAGCCGCGGCATGTTCGCGCGTTCGATCAGATCCGCCCAGGCCTTTTTCGGCTCGCATAGGTGGCCGCTGGCGGAATGCGACGGCAGCACCCACTCGGATTGGTTGCGGCGACGGCGCTCGAGGATCTCCATCGCCGGGGCAGACAGCGGCACGTTGATGTTCTCCCGGGCCTTGGCCTTTTCCGCGGGGATCACCCACAGGCGGCCGGCCAGGTCGATTTCATCCCAGCGCATCGACAGCACGTTGGACCGACGGGCGCCGGTCCACAGGCAGAGCTTAAAGAAATCGCGCATGGTTTCCGACGGTTCGAGTTCGAGCGCGGCGATGAACGCTTTCAGCTGGGCATCGGTTTTGATCCACTCGTCGCGGCTGCGCTCTTCGTGGCGATCGATCCCCTTCGCGGGGTTGTCGGCGCGGAAGTTCATCGCCTTGTCGGCCAGCGCGGTGTTGTACATCTTGCTCACCATCGACAGCAGGCGGTTGCCGGTCACCGGCTTCTTCTGTTCCTTCAGCTTGGCGTGAAGTTCCTTCAGATCGGCCTGTCTGATCTCGTCGGCCGGGCGGTTGGCCCATTTCTTGACGTGGGTTTCGTAGAGCTGGCGGTCATTCTTCCAGCTGGATTTGTTCGGCTTGGTGTGCGTCGTCTCGTACCAGGTGAAGAGCTGGCCGAACGTGAGGTGCTTGGCCGCGGCGTCGGCGGCCGCGCGTCGCTGCTCGCGCTTCTTTTCGATCGGGTTCACCCCTTTGAGCTTGTCGGCCGTGACATGCACCGCGGCCTCGCGGGCCTGGTCGGGCGTCATTTCCTCGCCGGTGCCCAGCGTGTGACGCATCGGCCGGCCGTTGATCCGCCCATACCACTGGTAGAGCGTGTTGCCTCTGCTGGTCACGCAGTAGACCAGGTGCGGCGTCCGCGTGTCGTACACATAGCTGGCGCGACCATTGGTCGGCGGCTTGATCGCGGCCAGGCGTTCCTTCGAAAACACGAATCGACGGGACAGCGGCCGCTTCGATTGGCCGGCGGGACGCATGATCTGCTGCTGCATCTGGGACGCTCCGGTTGAGGGTCGGAAGCGTAGCGCCCGACATCTGTGCGCTACGCCTGCGCTACGGGACACCCCGTAGCAACCGCGATACTACCGTAGCGCACGAGGCGATTCTACCAGAAAATCAGCCTTTTTTCTTTGTATTCCGTAGTATCCGTTACTATGGGTATCGTCACAGAAAAAGACTTTTAATCTGTGGGTCCTGGGTTCGATCCCCAGCCGTCTCATTAAAAGGTTCATCCGGGAATTGCGTGAACTCGTCTGAATAAACACCAACGCCAGCTTTGTCTTATCTTGTTGTTACCAAGCATCAAGAGGACAGGAGGCTGGCATTGGCGGAAGCGAAGTTTACGGCCGTGTTTTGCGGATGGGAA
>JANMES010000066.1:0-11447 GCA_031377185.1 Phycisphaerae bacterium | reverse complement strand
GGCGGCAACGCCGTCGCCCTGGACGGAATCCACCACGATCAGCTTCACACCGGCGAACCGGCCACGGGGGTTGAGCACCTCCCGCGTGAAGAAGGCGGGGAGCTGCTCCAGGTCGACAATCTCGTCCGTCCATTCGACGTGCCGCATCGCCTGCTCCGCTTCCCCACGCGGCCAGCCGCCGGTCATCGCCAACGCGCGGCTGTAGAGCCGCTGCGGGGGTTCCTCTGTCAAGATCACAAGCGACCGCGTCGCCGCCGCGCCCAGTTCCAGCACGATCTGCGTTCCGACTCGGCTCTTCCCTCCGCCAGGTGATCCCGCGAGAAGATACGTCCCACCCGCCATCAGTCCCGCGGTGATCTCATCGAGCCACGCCAGTCGCTCACTGCGGAGCAGCGGTTCATGGGCTTCAGCGCCGATCGCCATGAGACTCGGCCGGGCTGGCACCACCGCCGTGCCGATCAATCCCGCTGCCAGCGGGCCGATGGATTTGCCCGCAGTGATCGGAGTTGGCGCGGGAGTTGGATTACCGTCCTGGTTACGAGAGTTGGTCATGGGTTTACCTCACTATGAAAATCCTGAAACGAGCAGTGCCGCGACACGCCTACGCAGGCGTTCGCGGCACCGATCGACATTGATTTTGTGGGGCGTACTCCTCGCTCTTCCTGAGCGAAGAGTCAAGTCTTCTTTTTTGAAAATTCCCCGATTAGTCAAACATTAAATATTTCCATTGCGAGCTACCATCCGTATTCCAGCCAGCGACGCACGATACGCCAACGCTGCCTTCATTGACCGCGAGCTCCACGTGACCCTCCAAGGTTTCGCCCTGCACGCTGCCGATCAGAGCTGGGCTGACGCCCGGCGTCTTCACCCAAGCGGCGAGTTTCACGGCGTCTTCATGGGATTCTGCCATCGGAAAGATGATCTCAGACTTGCCGTAAAACGTGACCGGCATTCGTTGAACGTTTCCATTTCGAACGAGTATGTAATAGCTCATAGATTTTCCAATAGATCGTCACGCGACCGCTGCGTAGACACTTGTGCAATCTCTCCCTCACGCATCGGCTACGGCGTAAGCTTCTCCCGGTTGCTGTCGAACCTGAACCAATCCAAGCCTTTCTGCCGTTGGTGGATGCCAGGGACACGATTCAAGTTTTTCTTTCACATGCTGAATCATCTCGTGGGTTTGCTGCCGGGTAAGAAATGGTGGCGATGGCCGCGTCGGCGGCGCTGTCGAACTGCTTGAAATACAGATCCAAGATGTCGCTGGACGAATGGCCCATCCACGCCAGCGCGTAGCGATACGCCAGGTTACTGCGGGCGCACATGGAGGCAAACGCATGGCGAAACGTATGAATCTTGTACTGGTTCGGATTGACGAACCCGCACCGTTTGCAGGCGACTTTCAATCGCTTGAGCCACGTCGATTCGTTGAGAAGTCGATCACCCAGTGGATGCCGTTTCGAGGGCGGCGAGTAGAACACGCGATCGCCCAGCCGCGGCACGGTGGACAGGATCTCGCGTAGCGTGGGGTTGAGCGGTACTCGTCGGAAGTCATGATCTTTCGGTTTGCCCTGCGATCCGCCGTCCCGGACGAGAATGTGTCCCGGCCGGTCGGCTGGCATAGCAACATCGCTCCATCGAAGCGATCGGACTTCGCCGATGCGCAACCCCGCGTACGCCAGAATGGCGAAGATCGCGCGCTCCAGCGGATCGGCGGCGTTGGTGATGAGCGCGTCCACTTGCACAGGCTCAAAGCACGGCTGCACGGTGGGTGATGGTTCTCTGACGCGGGCCAGTTGCAGCGGATTGTTGGTGATCAACTTTTGCTGGTGGCCCCACTTGAACATTGACTTAACGAGCACCAGCCGGCCGGATCGCGTCTTTTCGGAGTAGCCGGCGTCAACGAGTGACTTGTGCCACGCCCAGAATAGGCTCTCGGTGAACTGTGCGGCGTTGCCCTGAAATTGCTTGCCGGCCCAAGCGACGAACGCGGCCAGGGCGTATTCGTACTTGTCGATCGTTTTGGGGGAGCGATCGCGGTTGATCTGCATGGTCAGATATTGCCGGGCCAGCTCGGTCAGATCGATCACCTGGCGCGTGGGCTGATTGGGTTGAGCACGCAGTTTTTCGGAGAACTGATGCGCGCGATGAATGGCGACGGACAAGCTGGCAGTCTTGAGCGGCGCATAATGCGTGCGCCCGCCGTGCGTACACTCGGCGTACCAGACCTGAGCGACCTGTTCGTTGCCTTGACGATTCGTGAATATTCGGCGGCCGATATAGACCTTCGGTGAAGTCTCATCGACTGCATGGCGGTCGTAGAGTTTCATTGCATCACCTCCAGCATGAAGCGATGCGTCCAAAAGCGCAGCGGCCGGCCGCGCACGACGGAACTGGCGTATTGGCCGTGGCAGACGCGCTCGCGGATCGTCTGCTTGGCGAGCTTGCTGACTTCGGCGGCCTGGGTGATGTCGAGAATCGGGCCGTACTTGGACTGCGCGAGCTGGATGACCTGCTCCATCTCGGCATTGGTCAGCGTCGGACCGGAGCGAGGATCTGCGTTGTCCGGCGTTGCTTTCGATCCGGGTGGCTCACCAAGCGGCTCGCCCAGCGAGCCGTGCGAGTAACCGCTGGGTGAGACTCGCGGTGTGATTGCCGCGCGAGCCGCTCGGATTTCCGTCTGGCGGGCGTGCTGCTCCGCAGATGCCGAGCGAGGCATCGGTCCGGGTTTCTTCTTGTTGACGGGTCGAGCGCTCGCAGAATTCGCTCGCGCCGAGATTCCAAGGCGCTGTTCGGCATCCGCCGGCGTGTCATCAGGCTCGAAGGTGATCTTGTTCGCGCGGCGCGTCGGCAATGGCTGCGCTTTGATGAGCGAGCGCGCGACGTCGATCTGCTCGTATGCGGCGGCGGACAATTTTCGCTCGCGCGTCGGCGGATCACCCGGGCGGGGTTTTCGACGCGACGCAACGGGGAATTGCGCGGTCAACGACGGTTTCGGCAGGCCGCTGAGCGTTGCGGTTGACAGAGTCGATTCGGTTGAATCGGCGTAGTCAGTCGATTGTTCGGACGGTTGCGTCTGGGACGCGGTTGCGGACGTAACGGAGTTGTCAAGATTCACGGCGATAACATTCTGACGTAAGGCGAGCGCAGATTGTCTACCGGCGAGACAACGCTGCCTCGACCGCGGATCGACTCGCTGACATTCGCCCGCCGCAGATGTGTTATCGCCGCCGAATCTCCTGCCGGACGGGGCGGGATCTGGCTGCTCTACTGCTGGTGTCGCGTCTAGTCTGACGGCGACGTGGGCTTTACCGAATCGTAGTACGCTGGCGGACCGTATCCTAGGCAACTGCTCAAAATTTTTTGGGGTGACCGGTGGAACCGTTGCGTTGGACGGCCGCGACGCACGCACCGCAAGCTCTGTACATGCCGCTGCCGCCGTAAGCGCCGCAGGTGCTGTCGATAAGTCCGAATGGGGGAGTTGATCCGTGCCGGCAGAAAATCCCGGACAGACTCGGACAGACAACCGACCCCGCTTTTTGGCGTAAGTCGTTGTCTGACTGGAGCCTGCCGATTTCTGCCGGAGTGAAACGGAGAAGGAGGGATTCGAACCCTCGGTACAGGTTTACCCCGTACAACAGTTTAGCAAACTGTCGCCTTAAGCCGCTCGGCCACCTCTCCAGATGACACGCCGATTCTCACGGGGCGTATCAGGGTGATAACTTACCGCATTGACTGAGGTAAATCCAGACGCAAAAGCAGCACCCGAACTCATCGGCGGGCTTTGAATGGTGAACCGGGCCGGAGATCAATACGCGACGGCAGGGTGCTTGGTCGCTGGTTGGCGGTGATCGGTCGGCTGATCAGTGGTGGTGCCCGCCCGGGCCGTGGACGTGGCCGTGGTCGAGTTCTTCTTCGGTTGCTGCGCGGATGGCGACGATGCTGACGTCGAACTTCAGCTCGATGCCCGCCAGCGGGTGGTTCGCATCGACCGTAACTTCCGTCTCAGTGACGGCCAGAACGGTGACCACGCGGGGTCCTTGCGGGCTTTGTGCCTGGAACTGCATGCCCGGCTGAATGTCATCAACGCCCTTGAATGCCGTTCGCGGGACGGCCTGGATCATGTTGGCGTCTTTCAGTCCGTACGCCTGCTCGGGCGCGACGGTGGCGGTGAATGCGTCGCCGATTTTCTTGCCTTCCATCTGCGATTCCAGCCCGGGGATGATCCCGCCGTTGCCGTGGAGGTAAGTGAGAGGCTGCTGGCCTTTGGAGGAATCGAGGACCTTTCCCTGCGGATCGGTCAAGGTGTAGTCAAAACTCACGACGCTGTTCTTTCCGATCTGCATGTCACGTCCTTTCAAAAACGTGCGAACACTTTACGGGAAGCCCGCCGCCAGCGATAGGGAAGGGCGATGGCGATACTTTATTGACGTCTCCATTGCACTCGGACTTCAAGCGTGAATCACATTTGTCCGATCATGATTTTGTTGTTCAAGTTACTTTGGATTTGCCGATGATTATCGGACCGGCTGATTGACCCGGCAGCCACTCCGGTCGTCTATTCTAGAGTTGCGCCAATCGCGGAGATAGCGTTTATGTGCGGAATCGTCGCTTACGTTGGTCGCAAGGTCGTTCAGCCATTGCTGATTGAGGGGCTGAAGCGGCTTGAATATCGAGGGTATGATTCGGCCGGCATTGCGGTGCTGGATTCGGCCGGCCATATGCACATCCGCAAGGCGGTCGGGCGGATCTCCGTTCTCGAAAGCAGCCTGACCAAGGGCAAGCCGCTTCCGCCGGCGACGATTGGTATGGCGCATACGCGCTGGGCCACTCACGGCGCTCCCACTGAAGTCAACGCGCACCCGCATACCGACGACGGCGCGAACATCGCGGTCGTCCACAACGGCATCATCGAAAACTACGTCGCGCTCAAGGAGTTCCTGAAGGAAAAAGGACACACCTTCGTCAGCCAAACCGATACCGAAGTACTCGCCATGTTGATCGGCGATTTGTACGTCGACATCAAAACCCGCAACCACGTTCCCTCGGGCACGAGCTACCTTCAGCGCGCCGTGCAGGCCGCCCTGCAGCAGGTGGATGGCACGTACGGCATCGCCGTCATCTGCAAGGACGAGCCCGATACCATGGTCGTCGCGCGAAAGGGCAGCCCGTTGATCATCGGCGTAGGGCAGGACGAGTACATCGTCGCGTCCGACGCGTCGGCGATCGTTGAGCACACCGCGCAGGTGATCTATCTCAAAGACAACGAGATGGCCGTCCTCAAGCCCGACAGTTTCCGCACGATGACAACCGACGATGTCATTGTCTCGACCGTGGTTGAGCAGCTCGAGAACAAGATCGAAGAATACGAGCTCGGCCAGTACGAGCACTACATGCTCAAGGAAATTTTTGAGCAGCCGACCTCCATCAGCAACTGCCTTCGTGGGCGTGCTGAGGCGAAGGAAGGGCGGATCGTTCTCGGGGGCGTGGCGGAGCACACGCGCGAACTGGTGAAAGCCCGCCGAATCATCCTCACCGGCCAAGGCACGGCCTGGCACGCGGGGTTGATCGGCGATTATCTTTTTGAAGACCTCGCCAAAGTCACTGCCGAAGCCACCTACGCCAGCGAGTTCCGGTATCGCAATCCGCTGGTGGAAGAAGGCACCGTCTGCATCGCGATCAGCCAGTCCGGCGAGACGGCCGACACGCTGGCGGCGCTTCGTGAAGCGAAGGACAAAGGCGCACTCGCGCTCGGCGTGGTCAACGTCGTCGGCAGTACGATCGCGCGCGAAACCGACTGCGGCGTGTACCTGCACGCCGGGCCCGAAATCGGCGTGGCCAGCACCAAGGCGTTTACCTGTCAGTGTACGGTGCTGACGATGCTCTCGCTGTTCATCGGCCGGCGTAAATTCATGAGCCAGCAGACCTGCAGCGAGCTCATCGAAGGCTTGCTCGCCATCCCTGATAAAATGAAGCAGGTGCTGGCGATCAGCGATCAGATCCGTGACATCACCCGCAAATTCTGCGACCGCGAGAACTGGTTGTTCCTGGGCCGCGGCTATCACTACCCGGTCGCACTGGAAGGCGCTCTCAAGCTGAAAGAAATCAGCTACATCCACGCCGAAGGCATGCCCGCCGCCGAGATGAAGCACGGCCCGATCGCGCTGATCACCAAAGCAATGCCCGTGGTCTTCATCGCCACTCGCGGCAGCCAGTACGATAAGGTCATCAGCAATATCGAAGAAGTTCGCGCCCGCGGCGGACAGATCATTGCCGTCGCTACTGAAGGCGATCGCCAGATCGAACGCTACAGCGACCACGTCATTTACGTCCCCGACGCCGCCGAGCCGCTCCAGCCGCTGCTGAGTGTCGTGCCGCTGCAACTGATCGCGTACCACGCGGCGGTGGCACGTGGGTTGGATGTCGACAAGCCGCGGAACTTGGCCAAGAGTGTGACGGTGGAGTAAGTGAGGGCATTCTCATGTCGCACCGGCTGAAAGTTCGTGCGATATTTACAGTGAACAAGCGATAATCGGCTCCGATTCCCCATCTGCGCTCGGCATCCAGCGGCGGCCATCCAATTCGATGAGCTGATCGGCTTTCTTGGGGCCCCAACTGCCGGGGGCGTACTCCTGCGGGGCGTTTTTTGATTCCAGCCAGCCTTGTTCGATCGGGTCGATCACTTTCCACGCCGCTTCGGCTTCGTCGCCGCGGATGAAGAGGGTTTGGTCGCCGATCATGCTGTCGAAGATCAGGCGCTCGTAGGCTTCGGGGGGTTCGACGTTGAAGGTCGTCTTGTACAGCATGTCGAGCGCGACGGGCTTGATGCTCAGCGCTCCGCCGGGCACTTTGCCGTTCATTCGCCAGCTGATGCCTTCTTCCGGCTGGACGCGGATGATTAAGTCGTTCGGGTAGACCGGCGACTCGCACTGTTTCTGGAACAGCGTGAGCGGCGGGCTGCGGAACCGCACGACGACCTCGCTCAGCTTGTCCTTCAGCGCCTTTCCTGTCCGCAGATAGAACGGCGTGCCGCTCCATCGCCAGTTGTCGATGAACAGCTTGAGTGCGGTAAACGTTTCGGTCCTGCTTTCGGCAGGGACATCCTTTTCCTTCAGATATCCGGACGTTTTGTCCGTCCCGATCGTGCCGGCGCCGTACTGGCCGCGGATGGCGAAATCATCCACTTGGTTCTTGCGGATCGGGCGGATGCTCTTGAAGACCTTCACCTTCTCATCGCGAATGCTGATCGCATCCAGCGCCGCCGGCGGTTCCATGGCGACCAGCGCGAGCAATTGGAACATGTGGTTCTGCACCATGTCGCGGAGCGCGCCGGATTTATCGTAGTACCCGCCGCGTTTGCCGACGCCGAGCGTCTCGCCGACGGTGATCTGCACGTGGTCGATGTACTTGTAGCTCCAGATCGGCTCGAAGATCGCGTTGGCGAACCGCATCACCATCAGGTTCTGGACGGTTTCCTTGCCCAAGTAGTGATCGATGCGGAACACGTCGGTTTCGTCGAAGTGTTTGTGCAACAGGGCGTTAAGCGATTTGGCGCTGGGCAGATCGCGCCCGAAGGGTTTCTCGATGATGATGCGGTGATAGCCGCCGTTTTTGATGTGCTGCTCGCCGAGGCAGGTGATGATCGGCTCGAACGTGTTGGGCGGGGTGGAAAGGTAAAACAGCCGATTGCCCGACGTGCCGTGGGATTGGTCAAACTCCGCCAGCTTCTTCGCCAGTTTCTGATGATCGTCCGCCGAGCCGTACTCACCTTGAACATAGAAAGCGTTTTTCACGATCCGATCCATTAGTGCCGGATCGGCTGGCTTGGTGCGGGCGAACTTGGTGACGGCCTCGCGGCAGTCGGCCTGGTAGGCGACGTCGGTCATTTCCGAACGGGCGTAGCCGACGAGCACGAAGTTGTCCGGCAGCAGTTTTTCCCTGGCCATCTCATACAACGCGGGGATGAGCTTGCGCTTGGCGAGGTCGCCGCTGGCACCAAAGATCACGATCGCACACGGAGCGGCGGTTGGCATAAATAGGTTCCTTCCCTGAATTCGTCGGCCAGGTCGGATGATACAGACCGACGCGCCGACGTCTATGTCAATTTCGGCTTCATGGCTAAGATTAACCGCATGCGAAACCAACTCAAAGCAGCGGCGTGGGCGGGCGTGATGTGCTTACTGACGGGTTGTGCTACCCAGGAGAAGTACAATGCGGTCGGCCTCGATCGCGACTATTCCAGTTCGCTTCGGCCCGCTGCCGCTCCGGCGAAGGCAGAGCGCGATTCGAGACAGCCGATTGTACTCGCCGACACGTCCGCCCCCGATCCGGCCAGCAAACCCGCCGCTCGGGTCGTGATCTACACCGCCGGAATTCGTCTGACCGTGCAGGACGTCCGTCAGACGCTCGATTCAATCCGCCGATTCGCCGATCAATCCGGCGGGTACATGCAGGAAACCGACAATGGCAGCATCACCATCCGCGTGCCGGCCGCCAAGTTTGATGCGACCATCGAGCAGATCGCCAAGCTAGGCGAAGTCACCGAACGACAGATCAAAGCCAACGACATCACCGAAGAGCTGCACGACCTCAACCTCCGGCTGGACAACGCCATCCAGGTCCGCCAGCGGCTGGTGGCGCTGCTGGATAAAGCCCAGAAGATGGAAGACACGCTGGCGATTGAAAAAGAAATGGCCCGGCTGTCAGAATCGATCGAAACCCTCAAAGGCAAGATCCGCTTCTACGAAAGCCAGGCGGCAATGTCCACCATCAAGGTGCTGGTGAACTCGCCGCTGCCACAGAAGGACTTGGTGGAGCAGATCCCGTTCGCTTGGGTCCGCGAACTGGGCGACGGGCTGCTCAGCGGACGGCTGGTCGCCAGCGCTGAGCGAGGCGGTTTTTTCAAATCCGGCACATCGTTCGAACTGCCGCCGGCGTATGTGCGGTACTTTGAGGACGACGATCGCACCGAGGCGATGAGCGCCGAAGGCGTGCTGATCAAGCTGCAACGGCACGACAATTACGACGGCGGGGCGTTGGAGTTCTGGCAGAAACTGGCCCGCCGCGCAATGGTGGATAATCGCGGTCTGGCGGTTACTGACGAGCGGGACACCAAGCTCAAATCCGGCGCTAAAGCCCACATGATCACCGGAACGCGAGAGATCGCCGGCAAGCCATTTGGTTATACGCTGGTGATCGCCAGCAATGATCGGCGAGTCTTCACCTTTGAAGCGTGGGGGCCGGCCGAGACGTTTAAGAAGGATCAGGCCGCTCTTTCGCGGTCGATCGAAACTCTGGATATCAGCAAGTAAGGAAATATGCGCGATTCGAGATTGGAAAAACTGGCCGACGTGATCGTGAATTACTCGGTGGGCGTGAAGAAGGGGCAATTGGTCCGCATCAGCGGCTCGGTGCTCAGCCTGCCGCTGCTGAAGGAGATGTACCGCAAGGTGCTGGAGGCGGGGGGCAATCCGTTCGTTCGCATGAGTGCGGAGGAGATGGAAGAGATTTTCTACAAGAACGCCAGTGACGATCAGTTGGCGTTCCTCAATCCGCTGGCGGTGGATGAGATCGACAAGATCGACTGCACCATCGGTCTATGGGCCAGCGAAAACACCAAGGGGCTGAGCAACGTCGATCCCAAGAAGCTCGGCAAGTCGGCTGCGGCGCGAAAGCCGGTGATGGAGAAATACATGTCGCGGGCGGCCAGTGGATCGCTGCGCTGGTGCGGCACGCTCTATCCGACGATGGCGGCCGCCCAGGATGCGGAAATGAGCTTGAGCGAGTACGAGGATTTCGTCTTCAACGCCGGCCTGCTGCATCTGCCTGATCCGGTGGCCGCGTGGAAAGCCATCAGCGAGCGCCAGCAGCGGTTGGCGTATTATCTGAATGGCAAGAGCGATTACCACGTCTTCGCCGCGAATGGCACGGACGTGCGAATGAGCGTGGCCGGCAAGAAGTGGATCAACTGCTGCGGCCACGAGAACTTCCCCGACGGCGAAGTCTTCACCGGCCCGGTGATCGAAAGCGTCAACGGCCAGATCAACTTCAGCTTCCCCGCAGTGCACCACGGACGGGAGTGCGATGGGGTGAAACTGAAGTTTAAGGACGGCCAAGTCGTCGACGCTAGCGCAGAGAAGGGCCAAGACTTTCTATACAGTATGCTCGACATGGACGCCGGCAGCCGGTTCCTCGGTGAGTGCGCGATTGGCACGAACTACGGCATCAAGCGGTACACCAAAAACACACTATTCGACGAAAAGATCGGCGGCACCGTGCATTTCGCGCTCGGGGCCGGCTATCCGGAAACCGGCAACACCAATCAGAGCGGCTTGCACTGGGATATGGTGGTCGATATTCGCCCCGGCGGATATATCGAGATCGACGGAGAAAAGTTCAGTGAAAACGGCCAGTTCCTGCGGGACGGATTTCCACAGGGATGAACCTGATTCCCTCTTCCCGGAGAAGAGAGGGAGAGTGGTGTCCGCCAAAACGGTAGGTACTTCGAATGATGCGAATCACCCGACTTCCCAAACTTCCTCCCCGACCGGCTGACGGCCACAAGGGCTTATTCGGCCGGGTGCTTGTCATCGGCGGGAACGAGACGATGCTCGGTGCCCCGGTGCTGGCCGGTACGGCGGCGCTGCGGATGGGGAGCGGGCTGGTGCAGATCGCAGTACACAAGTCGATGCTGCCAGCAGCTCTGGCGATCACGCCGGAATTGATCGGGCTGGCCCGCGGGACGGCGATTAAGCCGATCCTCGAAGCGGCCAAGAAGGCGGACGCTGTTGTCATCGGGCCCGGACTCGGGCAATCGCCGGCGGTAAAGAAATTGCTGCTGGCGGTGCTGAAGCAGGATCACTCCACGGTTGTGGACGCGGACGGACTCAATCTGCTGGCAGCGAGCAAAAGTTGGCCGAAGGGCGTCGGCAGCCGCGCCGTGCTCACGCCGCACCCGGGCGAGATGAAGCGGCTGGCGAAGTTGCTCGGCACGGCGGATGTTCCGGCCGATGATGACGGGCGGGTGAAACTCGCATTGCTGGTAGCCCGGTCGTTCAAGCAGATCGTGGTGCTGAAAGGCAGCCGAACGGTTGTGGCCGACGGCGATCGCGTCTACGTCAACCGCACCGGCGACAGCTCGCTCAGTAAGGCCGGCACCGGCGATGTCCTGTCGGGCGTAATCGGCTCGCTCATCGGCCAAGGCATGGACCGCTTCGACGCCGCCATTGCTGGCGTTTGGATTCACGGCAAAGCAGGGGAGATCGCAGGGCGGTCGCTCGGACTACGCAGCGTGCTGGCGACCGATGTGATTCATTTGCTTTCAGCTGCCATCGCTGAGTATGAACAGCTCGCTGGTTGAGGCCAATCAAGATTTTGAACCACGAAGCGACGAAGAAATGAGGAACATGAACGCAGAGACGCTGAGGCGCAGAGAAGAAAGTTGATGA
>JANMES010000022.1:0-35641 GCA_031377185.1 Phycisphaerae bacterium | reverse complement strand
TAACGATCTGGAGAATTTAGATCAAATTGGTCATTGGCATAGACCGCCAATACGTTCTTCCCCTTCTTTAAGAATTTTATCTGTTCTGTTTCGAGGACGATGCAGCCGTAAACTGGCTTGTCCTGCCACCAACCGTAGCTGTGAATATTTTGGCCGTTCAAATAAACATGGAACCCTTGTCTCGCTAAGTTCGCGATGCGATACGATTCGAAGTTGAGGTCTTCGACTTCAAACGTTGTACGCATCAGCAGGAATTCGCCATCACCCCATTGCGAGGGGAATTTATCCAAGGTGATTCCGCTGTCTTTCCAGACGCCCTTACCGATGGGTGCCTTGCCTTCCGTCCATTTGCTGTCATCGAACTCGGGCATGAACCACTTCTCCATCCCGGCCGGCAAGGTGATGTCACGAAATCTCCTGGCGTCATATTTTTTCGGCTTATCCTTCTGCTCGGTGGGATTGATCGTCGTGAAACGCCATAGCCGTTCCTCAGGCAGAGGTTTGCCAACCGGCTTCCAGTAATTCGCCCATTTCCAATCCTTGTCGAGAGTGCCATCTACTTTCAATGTGTGCGACGTGCCGACGATACTGTTGTACTCGTTCTGCTTGGGTATTGCGGCAACGATGTCAAGATCCCAGAAAGGGGCGGTATCCACAGCGATCACATTGCCCTTGAACTCGGGCATATCGGCTGGTGCGGCCATGGCCTTGCGGAAATTCACATGCTGATAACCGTCAACACCTAGCACGCCGATCACGAAGGGCATTTTCGGGGCGGAAAGATCTTTACGTACATCGCGGATAAAGTGGGCGAGTAGGCGCGAGTATTCGTCGTATCTTCCAGGTTGGTCGGAACCGGGATAGGTAGTGTCATCCACCAGGTCGTTAAAACCCTGGAGCCAGACAAAGCCTGCTATTTCAAAACCAGCCTTCCCGTCATATTCCGGACAGACCCGCTTGGGATCTGCCAGCACCTTTTTGACATGGTCGATCATCATTCGGTAAAACACACCCGAGGCGGCATCCTTGTCCTCCTGCCATTTTTTGCGATCCGGAGCGTTGGGATTCCTGTCCCACTCTGCCAAGGTCTCTTTTGGCAGCTTATATTGCCCGGCACTTGGCGGACGGAATTCGGTGTTGAGTGATCTGCCGCCCCAGGCGGTCTTGATAATCAGAATGGGCTCCTTCAGCTCTTTCTCCATATAGATTCCGAAGGTAAATTCGGGGCCAATCTTGCCACCTAACTTAGTGGGTTGATCGTCACGAGCACCAAAGCCAGCGGTCAACTTGCCCAGGCCTTCGCCATTTGCGCTGCCATCATAAGGGCCGGTCAAATACGACATCCAAACCTTGTCACATACCCTTGGAGTTCCATCGGGATTACGCATCTCCTTCAGGATCGGTGCCGTCAGCGGGTCCTTGCCGATGTAGTCAAAGGTACTAATCGCCGCATGTCCCTCCATGTTGGACTGGCCCGCCATAATCAAGACTTTCAACGGCTTGGCGAAGGAGGTCAGAGAGGAGACGCACAGCAACGCGGCGGTGAGTATTACTTTTGTTTTCATAGTGATTTACTGGGTGGAATCATATTCTTCCGCATGACATTTCACTCCAAATCGGAGAGTTTCATGCCTTCGATGAAACAGTCCATCTGGCCGAACGGTTGTTTCGTTTTCTGATCAAATTCTACATTGGCATAGACTGCCAAAACATTGGTGCCTTTTTTCAAGTGTCGGGTGACGTCCACATCCCAAGGTGAGTAGAACTGTGATTCAAACCACCACCCGTAGTCCGCGATTTCGTGACCATTCAGGTAAACCTTGAAGCCTTGTGCGGTCAGGACGCTCATGCGGTAGAAATCGAAGTCGAGGGCATCCAAATCGAAGCTGGTGCGCATGACGATGAATTCCCCTTTGCCCCAGTCGGATTGATTCGCGAAGGTGGGAGCGCTCCCTCTGTATAGAGCGGTGCCGACGGGTGCACGTCCAGAATTCCACTTACTGTCGTCGTATTCAGGCTTGAACCAGTCTTTCAGATCATCCGTCAATTGGATGGCACGCATGCGTTTCTTCTCGTGGGTAACAAGTTGGTCTTTTTCCACGATGGGATCGAAGGACTTGAATCGCCAAACCCGCTCAGATGGTGGCAATTTGCCGATGGGCTTCCAACCGGCCGCGGGGTTCTTGATTTTTACGAGGTCGATGATGGAATTCAACAGTTCTGGACTTTGCCGTTGGCGGTATCGTTTCAGGAATTCCGGGCGGTAGGTGTTGTAAAGGATGCTCTTGAGTTCGTCTTGTTGCTTTGGCTTCAGTTTTTTCAGTATGGAGAAAACCCCTGTAGGCTGCCCAGCGGGATATGCGCCTGGAGCTGCCAAGATTCGGATCATATCGCTCGTATCAAAGCTGGCGAAACGCGGTTGTAGAGCCATCGCGAGTGCTGCGGCACTCTCTGGACTCGACTCTAGGCAAACCTTCACGGTATCAATGACATTGTAGGCTCCCTCGCGGGAACGCGCCCCAGTCTTAATTTCAGACACGCTCGTGGCCTTCTTCAGGCCCGCAACGATGAGTTTACCCGCACTGCAATCTGGCTTCTTATCACGCAGTACCTGACTGAAGTACCGCATCATTGATTCGCGGGGCATGGTGTTGTATTCCTTGGTCGCCAGATCCAGAAGTGTTGGAAGGATTTTGAGGTAGAGGTCATCATCCTTCTGTAGTCCGGTGAGCGCAGTGAAGGCAGAGTCGCGCATCCACCAGTCCGCGTGTTTCGTCCATGGCTGAATGAGCTTGTAGCGCTGTTGAATTTCCTTCGCGGGGGCGAGTTTGAGCGCTATCAGTGCACCCTCCACCACATACCAGGATTCCGCAGGATCGGAGATGATTTTTGTGATAGCGGCCAACATGGTAGGAGAAAACTGTTCTGTGGTGATGGGGCTATCGCCGCCTGCGAACCAGTAATTCCAATCAATGAGTCCATCGAGCGCCGCCCGCCGCAAGCGTGGGTCGGGGTCGCTCAGAAATTTCGTAAGTTCATCCAATGCACCGACCTTGCGCAGTGCTTTGGCCGCCTGGGTGCGGGCGAGGTAACTCCGATGATGGATGTTCTGCAGCAGGTATTCCCTAGGGAGGCTTTTGAGATCCATCTTAGGTTCTTGGTAGCCATTGCCTAATACTTGGAAGGTCACATGAGTGGGCTCTTCTTTACCGTAGTCGTGGTATTTCGGGTTGTGCTCGATGGATAAGAAGGCGAGGTCGGCCTTGGTGCCCCATAGGTTTTTGGGTAAGGTGTATTTCTGTGAGAACTTCGTATGTGGTGCACCGGTGATGCGCAAAGTTTGCAGGGGTGCGGTGTAGGCGAGTCCAACGCCTGGGCCAGAGGTGCCAACTCTGCCTTGTTCATATTCCAGCGTCGCGATGCCAATACTGCCACCCGGTTCGCGGCTGAGATCATATAACCAAGTGAGACGATCCATCGCCTCGCGGTAGAGCGCGGGCTTTTCCTTGATCAAATAAGAGTTGATCATGCCCCGCCAGATGCCATCGCCGCGGCCTTCATCGCCATGACCTTGGATCACCGAAAAGTAGCCGTCCATCGTTGACATGGCCAGACATTTGGCGGCTTGCTTGTATATCGACACATCACCTTCCGCACCGGAGGCGATCTGCATAGCCGCCGCGACCATCCCATCCTTGCCATTCGAGCCAGGGCCGCCCTCGCCGCGGTGATCGCCGTAAGCGACCCCGCCGTGACCCGCGAAGCGGTAAAAGAAACGCAGCGCGCCGAGCAAGGTCTGCTCATCTACATTCACGCCACATTCTTTGCCCAGAAGCAGTGTGGTGAGCACCTGAGTGCCTGCTGGATTCATCAGTCCACCCGCCACATAATAAGGATTGATGTCATTGCCCCAATGCGTCCAGCCAACGCCGAATTTCTGGCGGGCCTTCGCGTCGTCGCAGTAATACTGCATAATGGGCAATACCGACTTGTCCCCGGTTCGCAGGTAGTATTCACCGCAGGCGATCCCGTTGTAGCCATTGTTCCAGGTGTGGTCACCAATGGCTTCCACATCCTTCGGAAAGGCATCGAAGTAGGCTTTCACCCGCGGCAGGTATTGGTCATCGCCGGTGGAAAGCAGAAAGAGGCAGACGAGGGCTCCCGGAATGCCACCCTCGTTGAATTTCTTCGGATCGGAATAAAAGGCGGCGGCCTCATCGATGATGCGCTTTGACTTCGGGCAATCCAGCGGCCAGGTCTTGCTGTAAGCACCGAGCACGGGAATCGTGATGGTTTCCTTGCGCTGGGTCTTGCCATCGGCGGAGGTGACATCGAAAACCATTTTTCCGTCCGTGGCTTCGGCTTTGGTGAGGGCGTTGCCCATCACGACGAACGGGTTAAGACCTTTCAGAGTCGTCCCATTGATTCCGGTGAGAATCTCGCCCTTGGCGAACTTGCCCTCGGACGGTGAGCCGGGAGCCATTTCCTCGACCTTAAGGATGACACCTGGATAGATGCGTGGCTTGAGACCGGTGGTGCCGATGCCGCCGAAAAACCTCTCGCGGGTCGGATCCGGGCGGGACTGGTATACCTGTTCTTCGGTATAATGGCCGCCATCATTGCCACCACCGGCTCCGGCATGGAGTTGGGCAGTGAGCACCAAAAGGGTGAGGATAATGGTGGATGATGTTTTCATAGAATTGATTGGGTTTCGATGGATGGGATTCTCTGCGGTTGTGCGTTGTGAACACCGGTTGAAAAGTGGAGCAGGCGTCGGGCGAAAAACGTGGCGCCCGGAATCAGACTATCTTCAAGCCCTGGTCGTGTCCACGTCAGGGCTTTTTCACATCATTTGTTCGGATCGTTCTGTTTTGTGCCTGTAGCGTCGCCGGCCACGCCACGACGTTTGCGGGCGTCTTTGAGGCGGTAGCTCTCGCCGTTGCTTTCGAGGATATGGCAGCGGTGCGTCAATCGATCCAGCGTCGCGCCGGTCAATCGCTCGCTGCCCAGCACTTCCACCCACCGCTCAAAGGGCAGGTTGGTCGTGATGATCAGGCTCGTTCGCTCGTAGGCAGTGCTGATCACACATTACTGACCGTGATGAAAACTTGCAGCACGGTAGCGATACTCACCCATACGAAATACGAAAGTTGGGGGTAGTATTCAAGCAAGCCGCTCGTCGCCTGCCGTGAAAGGTTACCCTGCCCGCGACAAATTGCGCCTTCCAACGAACTGTTCTTGTCCCGAGCATATATTGCCGTGGACAGGGCGATGCCGTCGATGTAGAGGATGAGAATGTCCAGATCATCAAAGCGTCGTTCGGCCAGTTCCTTGAGCAGTTTCTCGCCGGCCTCGATATTGGCCCGGCTGACGGCGCTCTTGCTGATGCCGACGGACTCGGCCATCTCGGGGACGACGTTCTTGTAGCGACGGGTGCTGACGCCGTCGATCATGATCTGCATCATCCGCTCGGTCATGCGGGGACGCGTCCGCATCGCCTCGTAGGCGGGGATCTGGACTTCCCCGTCGGTGCGATGACGAAGCCGGGGACGTTTAACACGGAGCTTTCGTTCCTTGAGATGAACGACTCCGTCCTGGGTGCCGTGATGGCGGATCTCGCCGGTGCGTTTGCCAGGCGACTTGCCGCCAGCCACCCGGTCGGCCGAGACCTGCAGAATCAGTTCGATCATCGTCCGGCCGGTGACGTCGACGACTTCGTCCAACGCAGCCGTAGACTGCTCGATGAGCTGAACCATCGGCAGCAGCAGTTGGCCATGGTGGGATAGAAAACTCGAAAGTGCCTGGGTGTCGGCGGGCGTAACGGTTTGATAAGATGACTTTGTGGCGGTTCCTTTTGGCAAAAGTTGATTGACGTCAGCGGATCGTACGGAACGATCCAACCGACGGGAACCGCCGCTTTTAAACCTTCAACTTTTAGTGGGACAACGTCCTAATAAGCATCCTATATAATTTCCGCGCATTTTCTCCTCTCCCGGTACTCCGGGAGAGGTCGGATGAGGTTTCTGTTTCACCTTCCAAAACACTTTGGCCATCGCCTCAGAACCCCCACCTAGCCTCTCCAGGAGTACCGGGAGAGGGACCAAGACCCCGCGTGGAAAGTAATCGGGATTCGCATAAGTCTTGATCGGCGGTGGGTACGACCGGCGAGACGCGATATTGGCATTGGCTTTATCGGGCAAGTTTTGGATGGCTACGTGAGACAATTCCTCGGCAAGATCAGCATCTGACTGAGAACTGAATCTCGTCTCGCGATTGCTACCGGCCGGTCGCAAGCACAATCGCTGCCCTTAGCCCGTCAACGACCGTCGAAATCGCGAACATGTCCCGCCGATGCCCCGGTAGCCATGCAACCACGTTCGGGTGATCGATCACCTGCCATGCGTATATCTGCTTGCTTCCGTGAACATCCAACGCCGTCGCCAGTGTTCGCGTGGGCGAAGCCTCGGCCAGGCCCTGATACATTTCGTCGGTCGGGAGGTACGCTTCGCGCCAATCCACTGCAAAGCGGGCTGGATCGTCAACGAATACTTTGCACGGCACATGCGGGTGCCCCGACGGCGGGAGATTCTCGCCGCCCCACACCCAGTATCGACCGATCCAGCGACGGTACTCCGGCCAGTCAGCATACGCTCCAATGCCACAATGGCTCACCACCACGGGCTTGCTTTGCTCGAACCATTGGCCGATCACGGCGCGATGGGACGGGCTTGTCTTCCTCTGCGTGTGATACAACACCAGAAGATCCATGCCTGACAGCGCATCGGGCGATAGCTCCTTCGTGGCGTCGATGAGCTTGACGCGGTGACCCAGCTTTGAGACGGCGTCCACCAATCCCTCACGCCCACTCATCTCAAATCCCGCCCAAACATGGTGCGGATCCGCCACAACAGCCACGTTGAGAACAGGAGTCGTCGGCGGAACAGAAGGATTCTGCATCACCTCCAGAGGCGCAAACCATGTGCTCAGCGGCAGGGACACCCGGCGATCGGTCCTGGCGGACTCATGGGCGGCGTACGCCATCAGCGTGGCCGGCGCACAGTTGGAAATATCGCATCGACTCGGCGGGCCGTCGATGCTTCGCCAGAGATCGGCAAAGAGCAACGCGAACGCGGACTGAAAGTTCACCTTGTCGACC
The DNA here is from genome assembly GCA_031377185.1 of Phycisphaerae bacterium. GTDB lineage: Bacteria > Planctomycetota > Phycisphaerae > Tepidisphaerales > Tepidisphaeraceae > JANMES01. Next base: position 28,485 of record JANMES010000022.1, on the reverse strand, counting down.
GGAATCTCCGAGTAACCCTGCTTCGACCAAAGCAATATGGGATTGCCGATGTGAAGCATGCCCTTCTCACCGCGAACTGCCACGCCAAATAGAGGGATCGCCGCCGGGCCGGTGACGAATAACGCCTGTCGAGTAGTTCCATAATCCGCCATGATGACCGAAGCGTTCTCAACCGCGTGGCCGTATCGTCGCTGGCCTTGATGATCGACGCCAGCCAGTACCGAAACGGGGGCTCGGTCAAACAGGTAGTTGGCCATGTCGAACCAATGGGTCGTCCAGGAGAGGATGTCCCAGTCGTCCCCGACGCGAGCCTCGATGACGAGTTTCTCACCGAGCGTGCCCTGCTCGATGATCTCCTTGGCCTTTGCATACCAAGGCTCATACCGGCGCTGGTGCGCAACGGCCACGCGTGCGCCACGGTGCTTGGCGGTATCAATGAGTTCCTGAATCTGGAACCCGTCGAGGCCCAAGGGCTTTTCGACCGTGATTGCTTTAACGCCCTTCCGAATCGCCTCCAGCGCCATCGGAACGTGCAGCGCCGGCCAGGTACACACGCTGACAGCGTCCGGAATCTGCGAGGCGTAAAGCGCCTCGGTCGACGAAAAGCGGCAATCGCTGGAGATCGAGTATTTATCCCCGAAAGCCGCCAGGTTTTCAGCGTTCGGATCGACCGCCAGCAACTTCACGTCGGGAAAGGCAATTTTGTAGCCGTTGGCATGGGAATACCCGACGCCCCAACCGACTTTATGCCCCGGCTTATTTTCCGGTGGCTTTCCGCATCCGATGATGGCAACAGTTTTCATTTGAACCATTCCTTCAGCCGTGCCGCCGAGGCGAGCACCGCGTCTTTGCCTGCAACTTCAAGGGTAGTAGGACCGCTGAACCCGATTTTCTTGAGCGCCGCCGCGATCGCCGGAAGGCCGATCACGCCATCGCCCAAGGCGATATCACCCATGCCGCAGCCAAAGAGCTTGCCTCGGCGATCGGCCCAACCCGCGCCAAGGTCCTTCCAATGCACATGGCGGATGCGTGTCCCAAATCGGGCGATATACTGAAGCGGATCACCACCGCCAAGCCACAGGTTGCCGGTGTCAAGATTCAATCCGACCGTCTCGGGCTGTCCGAGCCGATCGAGCACGCGGGCGGTTGCGTCGAGATCGTCGGTCACGATCCCGTGGGGCTCGAGCAACAGGTCAATCCCCAGCGATGCCGCCCACCGGACCGGCTGCTGCAGCTTTTCGACGATGCTGAAAATCCGCTCATCCGCGGAAAGTTGATGGCCGAAGTCTGTCTTGGGGTCGCCTTCGGTGGTGATCACTTGCTTAACGCCAAGGAAATGGGCGAGCTTGACGGCCTTGATGATCTGGGCGGTCCCGTAAACATGCGGGGCCGTCGCATCCAGCAGGTTGGCGTGGGCGCAGACGGCCGTCAACTCCAAACCGGCGTCGTGGACCATCGACAGCAATTCGTGCGGCGGGGCATCAAGCGACGCGGCGGCGGTGAACCCGAACTCGTTCCCCAGCAAGGCACCGTCGTGATTGTCCGTCAGATCAGCATGGCGAATCCCCAGTTCGGCGATCGCCTGAAATTGCCTTCTGAGATCCCGAAACGGTTCCACCAACGCAAAGCATCCGATCGTAATGGGCATGGTTTGGTCTCCGGGGCAGAATTTATCTCCGTGGCAGCCGGCCTGTCTTGCGAATTCAGCTTATGGTAAATTTCGCACATGTCGCCTTCCCCCGTCATAGAGTTTGGCTATTGGCCTCCCGGCAAACGCCGGTCTTTGCCCTCCCATCGCAATGCCGGGCTGGAAATCGTCCTGCTGGTTCGCGGCCAGTTGACTTGGCAGGTTGAGGGGAAGATCGAACCCGTCTTGCCCGGATCCGTTTTTTTTACAATGCCGTGGGAAATGCACGGAAGTGTCCAGCAACACGAACCCGGATGCGAGTTGTATTACGTGGTCCTTCGACTGGATCGGTACCGCATCACCGAAAAATACAACTTTTCATTCGCGCCGATCCTGGGTCTTTCAACGGCGGCTACGGCGCGGCTGCGACGATCCCTGCTGTCAGCCCCCCGCCGTACTTGGCCGGCTACGACTCGATTGACCAACATTCTTCCGGACCTGGTCGAGGAGCTTCGCCGATCGGATCAATCGGACGAAGCTGTCGCTTCACTGGCCAGGCTGATCGTGATCGAATTGGTAAGAAGCCTTCAAAGCAACAGACCCAACCTTCCTCAGACCGAAGCAATCCAACGCGTCCGACAATTCGTGGAGCGACTACCCAACGAATGCCACAGGCTTTGGACACTGAGTACGATGGCGAACACCTGCCACCTCGGCCGAACACGGTTTTCTCAAATCCTGATGAGCCTCACCGGCGATAGCCCCAGGATGGCTATCAACCGGGCAAGGGTCGACCGCGCTCAAAATCTACTCCTCACTACAAACTGGCCGATTACGCGTATCGCACTGGAATGCGGGTTCAGCAGTTCGCAATACTTTGCCGGCGTGTTCAGCGCCTATAGCGGAAGTACCGCCCGATCGTTTCGAACGGACAAAGGGAACCTCTGAATAGCCAATATCCGGTCGTCCGCCACTTGCCGCTTCGCAAGCGATAATTGCATTCGCGAAGCCGTAAGCAGTGATGATTCGGATAGCTCTCTTAACACCCTGCAAAATAGACACTTAAATAAATTCTGAAGTTTTTTTTGATCGGCGTTAACAAAATCAGAGTTCGCGCATCTATTATTTAGGTAGCTAACTAAACAAAATGCCGCGACACGCAACCAAATCTCGCAGTCCGATCCGTCCGCGAAGCGCAAGCCACTCCACCTTTCGGCTGCTCCTGCGAACCATGGGTACGCTGAAGCGACACTTAGATCCGTTTTTTGCACGCGCGGGAATCAGCGGTGCTCAGTGGGCGATCCTCTGGATTCTGTACCGCGCGGACGAAGACGGCCAGCCGAATCTGCGCGCGACAGACCTGGGCGATCGGCTGCTCATTCGCCCGCCCAGCGTGACGGGCGTGCTCGATCGGCTGGTGCGATCTGGACTGATCGAACGTAATACGTCGCCGGACGACAAGCGTGTGACGTTGATCGCGCTCACGCCCCAGGGCCGCGACCTGGTTGAAACCCTGCACAACGCGCACGATGAAAAAGTCACCGCCCTGCTGGGTGTGTTGTCGGCAGACGATCAAAAGTCCCTTCATGGGATTCTTGAGCGGTTCATCGCGCACCTGGATGAAATGCCAGATGAGAACGTCCAGCCATCACCGGCTGGGAAAGGTCATTTATGAAACGTGGAGTTGTAATCGCCGTTGTTGTTCTGGCGTTGCTCGGGCTGGGCGGCGCTGGGTATTGGTACATGAACCGCGAAAATACTTCGTCCGGATCGTTCCGGCTGGCCGCCGTGTCGCGGGGCGATCTGCTGCAGACCATTACCGCTTCGGGCACGCTACAGGCCGAGGAAGTCATCGACATCGGCTCGCAGGTCACCGGACAAATCGCCAGTTTTGGATTGGACAAGGAAGGCAAGCAGGTCGACTATCGCTCGGAAGTCAAAGCCGGCGAAATAATCGCAACGATCGACCCGTCGGTCTACAAGTCAGAAGCCGCCGTTGCCCAAGCCGGCGTGGATGAAGCCAAGGCGTCCGTCACCAGCGCCAAGGCCGACTTGGTGCAACTTAAAGCCAAGTTGTACCAGGCCCAGCGTGACTGGGATCGCGCCCAAAAGCTGGGACCCAGCGATGCCTTGGCTGAGAGCAGCTACGACAGCTACAAAGCCGCCTTTGAAATGGCCCAGGCGAATGTCGGTGTCGGCGAGTCGGCGATCGTCTCCGCCAACGCCCGCGTGGCGGCAGCGCAGGCGTCGCTGGAGAAGGCGCAGCGCAATCTCGACTACTGCGTCATCAACTCACCCGTGGATGGCATGATTATCGACCGCCGGGTGAACATCGGGCAGACCGTCGTCTCCAGCCTGAGCGCGTCCAGCCTGTTTCTGCTGGCGAAGGACCTCCGGCGGATGCAGATCTGGGCCTCGGTGAACGAAGCCGACGTCGGAAGCATTCGCCCAGACCAACCGGTGACGTTTACCGCCGACGCCGTGCCTAACCGAACATTCCAGGGCAAGGTCGCCAAGCTCCGCTACAACGCGACGATGACAAACAACGTCGTCACATACACCGTTGAAATTAATGTCGATAACTCCGATTTGTCGTTAATCCCCTACGCCACCACCAACGTGGCGTTCGAAGTGGCCAAGCGCGAGGGCGTTCTGATGGTCCCCAACGCCGCCCTTCGTTACACCCCGAGCAGCACGAGGAGTGATCCGGCGGCCATCGCATCTGCCCCTGGCAATCCCACCAACGCATCAGCGACCGCACCAGCGACCAAACCGTCCAAAGGCACGGGCAAACATCGCAAGGAAGGCGGGCCGAACAAGCACGCCAGCGTCTGGGTCGTCAACGGGCTATACGCCCGTGAAATCAAAGTCGAACGCGGCATTACCGACGGCGTGAATACCGAGATCAAGACCGACCATCTCAAGGAAGGCGACCAAATCATCACCGGCGAACTCACCGGCGATCAGACCGCGTCGGGAACCGTGAACCCGTTCGCCCTGAAGATGCCGTCCGGCGGCGGAAGAGGAATGCGACAATGAGCCAGAACCTCATCGAACTTCACGACATCACCAAGACGTACCACGTCGGCGAACTTGATGTGCCGGTGCTCAAGGGCATCACCCTCAGCGTGCCTCATGGGCAACTGGTGGCGCTGATGGGAGTCAGCGGTTCGGGAAAAAGCACGCTGATGAATATCCTCGGCTGCCTCGATCACGCCACCAGCGGCCGGTACATCCTCGACGGGCAGGATGTTTCGACGTTGAGCGTCAACGAGCGCGCCTTGGTGCGGAACAAGAAGATCGGATTCGTCTTCCAGAGCTTCAACCTACTGGCCCGAACCAGCGCGTTGGAAAACGTCATGATGCCGCTCAGCTACACCGCCAGGCACCTGACCGATCGCCAAGCCCGCGAGCGCGCCACCGTGTTGCTCGAGCGCGTCGGCCTGGGCGATCGACTCGATCACCCGCCGGCCAAACTCTCCGGCGGACAGCAGCAACGAGTGGCAATCGCCCGGGCGCTGGTGAACAACCCTCCGCTGTTGTTTGCCGACGAGCCGACGGGCAATCTCGACTCCCGCACCAGCGCCGAAGTGCTGCAGATGTTCCAAAAACTGAACGAGGAGGAAGGCCTTACCATCATTCTGGTCACCCACGACCCGGAAGTCACCGCTCACGCCAAGCGGGTAATTCACATCAGGGACGGCCTGATCAACACCGGCGCGTACGACTCGCTGTCCGCCGGGGCAATGCCTACCTACGCCGGGCGAGGATCAGGAGGTATTGCATGATGACCTACTTTCGCGTCGTCAACACCGCATTCCGGGCGCTCCGGCGTAACGTGATGCGATCGATCCTCACCACGCTGGGCATCATCATCGGCGTGGCGGCGGTTATCGCGATGATGGAGATCGGCAACGGGTCGGCCACGGCGATCGCCAAAACCGTCTCCAGCATGGGGGCCAACAATCTGATGGTGTTCCCCGGCATGGCGGCGACCGGCGGCGTGAGCTACGGCGCTGGGTCCAACGTCACTCTGACGCCCGAAGACTGCGAAGCAATCGCCCGCGACTGCACGGCCATCAAATCCATCGCGCCGATCGTCCGAACTCGCGTGCAGATCGTCTTCGGCGGAAAAAACTGGGTGCCGCAATCCATGTACGGAACGACGCCGGAATACCTGATCGTCCGCGACTGGAATCAACTCGCCGCCGGCGACATGTTCACCGACACCGACGTACGTAACGGCAATAAGGTCTGTGTCGTCGGACAGACGATCGCAAAGCAGTTGTTCGATGGCATTGATCCGGTCGGGCAGGAGATTCGGCTAAAGAACATTCCATTCAAAATCGTCGGCGTGCTGACAACCAAGGGCGCCAACATGATGGGCCAGGATCAGGACGACATCATCCTCGCTCCATGGACGACGATTAAATTCCGCGTCTCGGGAACCAGCGCCCAAACGGCCAATCAAAGCTCCGGCACTTCTGCAAAGTCGTCGGTTAATTCGCTGAAAAACCTGTACCCGGAAAGCACGATTTCGCTCTATCCCACCCAAACGGAATTACAGGCCGCCAACACACCCATAAGCGTGCGGTTCGTCAACGTCGACCAGTTGCTGGCATCGGCCAACAGCGCGGCAGACATTCCTGACGCGATGTCGCAAATGAAGCACCTGCTTCGAGAGCGACATCATCTTGCCGACGGCGAGCCGGACGATTTTACCGTGCGTGATCTGACTGAGTTTACGAATGCCTTGTCTGACACGACCACCAAAATGACCAATCTCCTGCTGTGCGTGGCGGCCATCTCGCTGGTCGTAGGCGGAGTGGGAATCATGAACATTATGCTGGTATCCGTAACCGAACGCACCCGCGAGATCGGCCTGCGAATGGCAGTGGGGGCACGCACGACTGACATCCTGATCCAATTCATGGTGGAAGCGATCATGCTCTGTCTTGCGGGCGGTGCACTTGGAATCATGCTCGGGCGCGGGACATCGGTCTTGCTGCGAACGATGCTCAGTTGGCCGACCGAATTATCGCCCGGTGCGATTTTGGCGGCGGTTCTGGTTTCCGGGATCGTGGGAATCCTATTTGGATTCTACCCGGCGTGGAAAGCGTCGAAACTCGATCCGATCGAAGCGCTGCGATACGAATAACGCATCCATACCACGGGCCTCCGACCCGTGTGGTGTGTGGAGTTTGATTTGGCGACGTACGGTTCCTGAAGTTTCGGCTTTGCAGGCACGGGCCAGAGGCCCGTGGACGAAGGCGGCAAAATCTATGGGAAGTCATTTGATTCCATCATCTTTCGCGGTTGGCCTGTTGCTCATCGCCGGCTGCACCGTCGGGCCAGATTACAAACGCCCAGCGACGCCAACACCAACCGGCTGGGCCGGTCCGACGACCGCCCCAACCACCCAGCCCGCCGCCGTGCTGTGGTGGAAGAAGTTTAACGACCCAACGCTGGATCGGCTGATCGAGCAATCGCTGACAACCAACCTTGACATCAAGCAGGCCGAGGCGCAATTGCGCCAAGCCCGCGCGCAGCGCGGCGTCGCCGGATCGGATCTCTGGCCGGACGTGAACGCCGGCGGCGAGTACACGCGCACTCGACCGACCGGCGCATCAAAAAGCCGCGGCGTCTGGCAGGCCGGTTTTGACGCATCATGGGAGATTGACCTGTTCGGGGGAACTCGCCGCGACGTCGAATCCGCCGACGCCGAAATCGCCGCCGCCGTCGAGGATCGACGCGACGTGCTGGTATCGCTGACAGCGGAACTTGCAACAAATTACCTCGATCTGCGCAGTGCTCAGCAGCGCATCGCGATCGCCAGGCGCAGCCTCGAACTTCAGGCCGTGAACGCGGAGATTGCCAGGAAGCGGCAGAAGGCAGGCTTCGTCAGCGGATTGGACTTGGCTAACGCACAAGCGCAGATGGCGAATACCTCATCACAGATCCCTCCGCTGGAAGCGGCGGCTAAACAGGCAATCTACGCGATCAGCACCCTGCTCGGCCGCGAGCCGGGCGCACTCGTGGCAGAATTGACACCGACGTCCCCCATCCCCACTTCACCGCCAGCAGTTCCGGTAGGTTTGCCGTCGGAATTGCTGACGCGCCGGCCAGACATTCGCCGATCCGAACAACAACTGCGCGCAGCCACCGCCCGCGTAGGCGCGGCGACGGCAGATTACTTCCCGAAGTTCTCACTCACCGGATCGCTGGGCACACAGGGAAGTAAGTTCAAGGACCTGGGAAATTGGGACAACCGTTATTGGTCGATCGGTCCGAGCGTAAGCTGGCCGATCTTTGATGCGGGGCGAATCCGCGCCAACGTAGCCGTTCAAAACGCGGTTGCCGACCAGGCGGTGCTGTCGTACACACAAAGCGTGCTGACGGCGCTGAAGGACGTGGAGAACGCCCTGATCGCCTACGCCACCGAGCAGCAGCACCGCGAATCGCTGACCAATACTGTCAACGCCTACCGCAAGGCGCTCGACCTGGCCACGCGACTCTACAACAATGGTCAAACCGACTATCTCAACGTCGTTGCCGCCCAAGGTGCTCTGTACAACGCCGAAGATTCCCTCGTACTCAGCGACCGCGCCGTAGCCGCCAACCTGGTGGCGCTGTACAAAGCCCTGGGCGGTGGATGGGAACAGATCGAACAGTCGGCGGTCAAGTAGAGTCACCTGTACCACGGGCGTCCGGCCCGTGCTAATGGCGATTGGAATCGGCGAACGATCGGTCTTTCAATAGATGACCAACAAGCACGGGCCGGAGGCCCGTGGGACGGGAACCATGTCGGTCAGGCAGATTTCAAGTTCAATGTTGCTCGCCACTCTGGCGGAAGACCCCGTGATGACGGACGATGTCACCGCGATTCTGCATCATTCGCCCGCGTGCGACGTAGTGCTCGATTTTGCAGGCGTGGGCTATGTCACCTCGGCCAACCTCTCGCTGTTACTGCGTTTGCGACAACACCTGGTCGAGCAGGACCGCACACTCACGCTTCGCAACATTCCCCCGGTTGTGCAAAATGCGTTCTCGATCACCGGACTGGATCACGTGTTCGACGTTGAGTAATTTCATCGCATGGGCAACCTGTCCATGCGTTCATGTACGCACGAACGATCGGTCGTATTCGATCGATTCTGCAGTAGCGGAGCGATCTTTCCCACCTGAAATAATCAGTGTCGCCAGAGCGATTGCTTAATGAGCCAAGTACGGCAAATTCGCGTGAGTACACGCAGCATGCGCAGGTTGTCCATGCGACGAATGAATCACAGCGAGGCACCACTCAGCTTCAGGCGCAGCAGCAGCAGACCGGCCGACAACTGTGGGTCCGACGCCAGCAGATCCTTTTTCGCCGGCTGGGTGGTGGAAGGCTCTTTCACCGGTGCAGGCGTGTCGTTGTTATCGCGGAGGATGTCCAAGTCCTGCCTTGCGTCGATGGCGGCCCGCATTTGCTCGGGGGTCATTTCGACCGTCACGTCCGGATCGACGCCCCACTCCTGACTGTTTTCCTCGCGGTGAATGCACTTGCCGCTCGGCAGGTAGTAGTGGCTGGTGGTGAGCTTCAGGTAGGCCGCCTTGGTGTTCAGTTGGAACAGCATCTGCACGCTGCCTTTGCCGAACGTGCGCTCGCCGACGATGATCGCACGGTGCTGATCTTTCAGCGCGCCGCTGACAATCTCGCTGGCCGAGGCAGAGTACTGGTTGACCAGTACTACTAGCGGCATGTCGGTCTCGCCGCCATCAGCGTGTGCGGTGGCGACGGTCGGAGAATTGGGCGTATCGCGGTCGGCCCGGGTGGAAACGATCACGCCGTCGTGCAGGAACTTGTCTGACACATCCGTCGCCGCCGTCAGCAATCCGCCGGGGTTGTAGCGCAGGTCGAGAATGATCGCCCGGCAACCCTTGGTTTTGAGTTCATCGACGGCCTTGTCCAGCTCATCCCCGGTGGTGCGGGTGAAGTTGGTCAGCCGCATGTAGGCTATTTTCTGATCTTTGTCGACGAAGTAATCCCACCCGCCGCCCGGCAGGTGCAGGTAGCCTTTAATGCTGGCCACCTTGATCGTCTCGCGACGCAACGTGTAATCCTTGGTCGTCAGGTCCGATGCACGAACCGTCAGCACGACGCTGGTTCCTGGCGGGCCGGTGATCGACTTCACCGCCTGCGTGGTGGTGATTCCCTTGGCATTCTTGCCGTTGATGTGGGTGATGATGTCGCCAGCCTTGATGCCTGACTTGTATGCCGGGCTGTCTTCGATCGGGCTGACGACTTTCAAACTGCCGTCATCATCCGATTGAATCTGAATGCCCACGCCGCTGAACTCGCCCTGGGTGGTCTTGTTGAACTCCGCCACCTCGCTCGGCCAGATCATGCTGGTGAACGGATCGAGTTCGGCAAACGCACCATCGGCGTATTCGCTGACGAGTACCTCATCGGGCAATTGAACCGTCTGGCTGTTGGTGACCGCCAGGCGATTCAACACCTGGTTGGCAATGATCTGCTCGTTCTCAGGGGTGGCCTGGCGGATGCGGTCGGTCAGCTCATCAATTGTCTTAATGAACGCCTCTTTCTTGCCCGCATCGGCCAGTTGAGGGAAGACGGTTTCCAGCCCGGCGGTCGTGGCGACGACGCGCATCGCGTTCAGGCCGCCTTCGGTCATCTGACGATAGGTGATGTCGCGATAGTAATCCTTGGCCGCGTGCTCGAGCGCGTCGCGGAGCATGCTCATCCGGATGTCTTTGAGGGTTTCCTTCCAGTCGATCTTAAACGCCTCGTTATTTCCCCACTCCGAGGGCTTGGTGGCCGGCTGGGTGGTCGGGCGAAGCAGCGCGTCGACTTCCATGCGTTCCTTGAATTCCTTTTCGCGCAGGATTTTGAGCTGGTCGGGCGTGAAAATGGCAAGCAGGCGAACCCGGCGGGTGACGGTCTTGAGCTTGTCTTTCCACAGCGGAACGGCTGGCTCGATCTGCCCAAGATCGGAGTAGATCGACATCGCTTGCAGCCAGCGCTCACCCGCTTCGGCCTGCTCCGCCAGCTTCACGTTGGTGGCGACGAGCGAATCCACCCAGGCTTCCTTGCGGAAGGCTTTCTTGTCATCGGCCAGCAGGTACGCGCGGGCGGCTAAGTCGATGGCATAGCTTTCTTTATGATTTTTCAGCAGCAGTTCGACATCGGCGACAGCCTTGTCGTACGCCTTACGACGCTCAGCGATGAACCCTTCCCGCTGGGACTGAAACTGGCTGGCCCAGACGGCCATCTGCTTGAGCGTCGCATCATTTGATGAGATCGAGGCGGCTTGGGTCAGCAGTTGGCTGACGCCATCGAACTTGCCGTGTTTGAGGTAGTTAAAGGCGGCGGCCTTCATCTCTTCGACGGACATCGCCGGCGCGCGGCCGGTCTGCTCGATCGGGGCAGCCTTGGGCGTTGGGGCGACCTTGGAGTCCGGATTGACGATTTCAGACCCGCCACCCGGAGCCTGATGCTCTTGGGCAAGCGTGGGAATGGTCAAACCTATCCCGGCCAACACTGCAACGCCCAGCATCCACTGCTTCCACGATCGATTCATGGTCATCCTTGTTATAAGCCCGAAAAACACCACTGCCCCGCCAATGTAACCGCCCCGATGCCCCGGTCAACGGAAACCTGCGGGTTGGCGAAGGACATTTGTGCCTGTAGCATGCGTCCGGATCGACCCAAGGGATCGAACCGGCCTTATCCCCCATAACTGTAGTACAGTTGGATCATAAAGTTGCAGTGAAGTTTCAAAACATGCAAACTATTCAAGCACAACTCCAAACCGCCTTCGCTGCCGCGATCAAAACTGCGTTCGACCTCGAAGCCGATCCGGCCATCGGACTCAGCCAGAACCCGCAGTTCGGCGACTACCAGTCCAATGCCTCCATGGGCCTGGCCAAGCTCGTGTCGGAAAAGACCGGCCAAAAGACCAATCCGCGACAAGTGGCCGAGAAGATCAAGGCCAGCCTGAACTTAGGTGACATCGCCAGCGAGGTCAGCATCGCCGGACCGGGATTTATCAACGTCCGGCTGAACCCGGCGTGGCTGACCACCCAAATCAATACGGCGTGCGAGGATCCGCAGTTCGGAATGCCCGCTTCGATTGCACCGCAGACGATCGTTGTCGATTACAGCGGTGTGAATATCGCCAAAGCGATGCACGTCGGACATTACCGCGGCACCATCGTTGGTGATGCATTTGCTCGCATTTTGGCTTTCCTCGGTCACCGGGTCATCCGTCAGAATCACATCGGCGACTGGGGACTTCAGATGGGCATGGTGACCTATGCCATCGAAACTGCGGGCGGCCAGGAATTGTCGTTACTGGATCTGGAACGGCTGTACAAAAAGATTAGTAAGGATAGTGAAGAACCCGAAGTCCGCCGACAGATGGCGGAGCGGACGCGCGTGCTGCAGCAGACGCCGAAAGATCAACTAACCGCTTGGAAAAAGGTTCGTGAGTTGACGATGGCCGCTGCCAACGTCATCTACCAACGATTGGGCGTATTGCTGAACGACGACGATGTACGCGGCGAAAGCTCATATTCCGACCAATACGGACCGCTCGTCTCCGAACTCGTCGCTCGTGGAAGCGCAAAAGAGACAGCCGGCGCGATCGGCTTGTTCCCGCCAGGATTCAAGAATCGGGACGGCGAACCTCGCCCTTTCATCATTCAAAGCCGCGACGGCACTTTCCAGTATCCCACGTTCGATCTGGCGGCGATCCGGTACCGAGTTCAACTGCTCAAGGCTGAGCGGATCATCTATACTCACGACGACCGTCAATCCGAGCATTTCGCAATGCTCTTTGCTACAGCACACTTGCTTGGGTGGGACACGGTCAATGGCACAGTTGTGAAGTTTGAGTATGCTCCCTTCGGCACGATCCTGGGAGAAGATGGGAAGCCACTGAAGTCGCGGTCCGGTGAGAATATCAAGCTTTCTGACCTCTTAGACGAAGCCGACGAACGAGGCTATGCAACCGCCCTAGCCAAAGACAATGAGCGGTTGGCCAAGGCCAAAGAACGAGGCGAGGTCGACGCTGCGCCACTTCCCGACGAACAGCTCCGCAAAATCGGGCACTCGGTCGGCGTCGGTGCGGTCAAGTATGCCGACCTCTCGAAAGACCGCGTGAGCGATTACGTGTTCGATTGGGACAAACTGATTTCTTTCGAAGGAAACACCGCTCCGTATCTGCAATTCGTTTACGCACGCACCAAATCCATCTTCCGCAACGCGATCAAACTCGGATACGAAGCTGGCGAGATCAAGCTGGAATCGCCTCACGAACTGGCCCTTGCTAAGCACGTCCTTCGCTTCGGAGAGATCATCGAGTTTGTTGCCAAGGACTTGAAGCCCCATCTGCTGTGCACGTACCTTTACGAACTGGCAGCCAAGTACAACGGCTTTTACGAAAACTGCGACGTGCTTAAAAGCGAAGATTCTACGCGCGCCAGCCGCCTTCGACTTATTGATGTCACCGCGAAGACGATGGCTCTCGGCCTCGATCTGCTAGGCATCGAGCACCCCGAGCAGATGTAGTATCCGTGTCACGGGCGGCTCGCCCGTGCTGCATGGGCGAGCCGCCCATGCCACGGATGGGACATTCTCACCCAAACAACCCGCCGCTGCGTTCGTGATCGAGGAGCCAGCGTTTGCGTTCGATCCCCCCGCCGTAGCCGGTGAGGTCGCCGTTGGCGGCGATGACCCGGTGACAGGGGATGACGATGGCGATGAAGTTCCGCCCGTTCGCCCCGCCGACCGCGCGGACGGCCGCCGGGTCGCCAGTGTCGCGGGCCTGCTGGCCGTAGCTGCGGGTTTGGCCGAAGGGGATGGTCTGCAGGTACTTCCACATCCGCATTTCGAACTTAGTGCCACCGGGGATCAGCGGCACGGTGAAGGATTGGCCCGTCTTGTCGAAATACGCAGACAGTTCGCGGCCGAGCGTGACCAGTTGCTCGTTCTCCCCATCGACCACGCGGCCGTGCTGCTGCTCGATGCGGGCCAGCGTCGGGTCCATGTCGCGACGATCGATGAAATCGCAGACCAGAATCCCCTGCTCACTGGCGATCGCCCGCATCGGGCCAAGCGGCGTGTCGAAGCGGGTTTGCAGCAATTGGCGGGTCTCGGTAGCTGTCATGTGAAGAACTATAGGAACCACGAAGCGGTGAAGCAACGGAATGGAATGAACACTGAGACACAGAGACGCGGAGAAGAATGAAGAGTTAGTACATCTGATCTTCTCTGCGCCTCTGCGTCTCTGTGTTCATTTCTTGCTATTTTTTCTTCGGCTTAAACGCCAGCACGTTCACCGGTGCCGTGCCGCGGCCTTGGCCGTCGCTGTACTGGATGGCCATGGCGACAAGTTGCTTGGCCTGGTCGATGGCATCGACCAGCGCCATGCCATCAGCCAGCCCCGCCGTGATGGCGGCGCTGAACGCGCAGCCGCTGCCGTGGGATTTGTTTGCTGGATAGACTTCGCCTGAGAATTCCAGGAACTCTTTGCCGTCAAAATACAGATCAACGATCTGATTGCCAGCCTCGATGCCTTTCACAACGACTGCTTTGGGCCCCATCTCCACCAATCGGCGGGCGATGCCCTTGCAGTTGGCAACGGAGTTGAGCGATTTGACATCCGCCCCGGTGAGAGTAGCCGCCTCGCGCAGGTTGGGCGTGAGGACCGTTGCCTGCGGGAAGAGTTTTTTCTTCATCACCTCGACCGCATCGGGCCTAAGCAGCGAATCGCCGCTCTTGGCGAACATCACCGGATCGCACACATACGGCTGCAGGCTGTTGGCCTTGATCGCCGCCGCCACCGCCTCAACGGCTGCCGCTGATCCGATCATGCCCGTTTTCGTCGCCTGCACCTGGATATCACTGGCGACGGTGTCGATCTGCTTAACAATCATCGCCGGCTCGATCTGGAGCACTTCCTTCACGCCCAGCGTATTCTGCGCCGTAACGGCCGTGATCGCCGACATGCCGAATACGCCCAGCACGCTAAAGACTTTAATGTCTGCCTGAATGCCCGCCCCGCCGCTGCTGTCTGATCCTGCGATGGTAAGTGCTGTTTTCATGTCAAAGTGAATTTATCGGGTGGGGTACGTTCGTGCAAATCCGCGAAGAGTCATTAGTCATTGGTCATTGGTATTGCTCCACAAATGACCAATGACTAATGACGAATGACTCTCTGCTCATTACGATGCGACCATGAAAGACCCCCGCTACACCAAGCTCGCACAGTTGCTCGTCGATCACTCCATGCAGGTTCTGCCGAAGGATAAGGTGCTGATCGAGGCGTTTGACATTCCGCCTGATTTCACGGCCGAGATGGTCCGCGCCGTCGCCGCCGCCGGTGGTCGGCCGATCGTCAGCACGTATCAGCAGACCGTAATGCGTGAGGTCATCCGCAATGCCACGGAAGACCAGATGTCCTTCATCGCCGAGATCGAGCGAAAGCGGATGGAAGGCGTCCGCTGCTACGCCGGCATCCGCGGCAGCCACAACATCGCGGAGATGAGCGACGTACCCAAGGATCGCATGGACCTGTACGAGCGCCACTGGTGGAAAAAAGTGCACGGCGAAGTCCGCGTGCCCAAGACCAACTGGGTCGTCCTCCGCTGGCCAAGCCCCAGCATGGCCCAGGCGGCGGGCATGAGCACCGAGGCGTTTGAGGACTTCTACTTCCGCGTTTGCGCCGGCGTCGATTACAAAGCCATGCACGCCGCCATGATGCCACTCGGCGAGTTAATTAACCGCACCGACCGCGTGGACATCACCGGCCCGGGCACGGATTTGTCCTTCAGCATTAAGGGTATCGGTGCCGTCGGCTGCTCCGGCGAACGCAACATTCCCGACGGCGAAATGTTCACTTGCCCCGTCCGTAACAGCATCAACGGCGTGATCCAATTCAACTGCGAAACCCTCTACCGCGGTACGATCTTCAACGGGATTAAGCTGGAATTCGAACACGGCAAGATCGTCAACGCGACGGCCCAGTCCGACACCAAGAAGCTGAACGAAATCCTCGACAGCGACGATGGTGCTCGCTACATCGGCGAGTGGAGCCTGGCGTTCAACCCACACATCAAGAAGCCGATGAAAGACATCCTCTTCGACGAAAAAATCGCCGGCAGCTTCCACCTCACCCCCGGCCAAGCCTACGACGAAGCCGACAACGGCAACCGCAGCCAAATCCACTGGGACATGGTCTGCATCCAACGGCCGGACTACGGCGGCGGGGAGATCAAGTTTGACGGTAAGACGATCCGCAAGGACGGACTGTTCGTGCTGCCGGAGTTGGAGGGGTTGAATCCGGATCGGCTGGGAACTTAAACACTTTAGTTATAAGTCTATTGCGCCATCGCGGGTTGAGATGCGGGATCGCCAAGCTCTCGATCCATGACCTTCTTGAGTAACGATTCCACCAATACATCATTTCCAGCCGCTGATGCAGCTTGAATTTGTTGGATTTCTTCGTTTTTCAAAGATGGCAGATCCAAATCGGGGATCAAATGCATCCATGGCAATCCAGGGCTACAACCGCGAATCGTGTTGCCAAAAATTTTCGTCTCCGCCTCGGAAACAAAAACCCATTGAGGCTTTAACGCGATCCCACGCTTATTCAATTCTTTTTCGAATCCACTGGTTTGGATTTGCCACGCCGATGAAGCGATTCCAAGCCACGTACAGCGAGTCCGTCGAGAACCGCTCATCTGATCAACCTGCAATTGCCATGAATAGACCGTCGGCTCCCAAATGATGAGCATGACCAGTAACGCTACTACAACTCCACTCAACACCATAGATCGTGTTAACGGGGAACGTTTTGGAGACCTCGCATAGTCTAAGGTTTGACGCGACATGTGTTTTGCCTCACGTGGATAGAGTATATCATACCGAGATGGACCGCCGCCCGATTCACCAGCTTTCGCCTTCGCTCGTCAACCGCATCGCGGCCGGCGAGGTCATTGAGCGGCCGGCGGCGGTCGTCAAAGAACTGGTCGAGAATGCCATCGACGCCGGGGCAACCTCCATCGCCGTGGAAGTGGAAGACGGCGGGCGTGAGCTCATCCGCATCATTGATAACGGCAGCGGCATGCCGGCTGACGAATTGCCGCTTGCGTTTGCTTCGCATGCGACCTCCAAACTCACCTGCGACGAGGACCTGTTCCGCATCGCTACGATGGGCTTTCGCGGCGAGGCGCTGGCATCGATCGGTGCCGTCTCACAGGCACGCATCCTCTCTCGAACCGCCGACAGCGACGCGGCGTACGAAATCTTCAACCGCGGCGGCGCGATCTCCGATCCACAGGCCGCCGCCGGCAATGTTGGCACGACGATCGAAGTCCGCAACCTCTTCTTCAACACCCCGGCCCGGCGGAAGTTCATCAAGGGGTCGGGCACGGAGTTCGGCTACATCTCTGAGATGGTGCTGCGGCTGGCGTTGCCGTATCCGCACATCAGCTTTTCGCTCACGCACAACGGCAAGATGTCGCTGGAACTGCCGGCCACCGGCGAAGTGCCGCGCTGGCTGGAAGCTTGGCCGAACGAGTTCGCCGATCAGCGGCTGGCCGTCGACGTGCGCGACGCGGAGGTGCGGCTTCGCGGCATCGTCGGCCATCCCGAACTGGCCCGGCCGACGCAGAAGTATCAGTACTTCTATCTCAACGGCCGGTTCATCCGCGACAAGTACGTCATCCACGCGCTTCGCGAAGCCTATCGAGGCCTGACCGAGCCCGGCCGGCACCCGGCGGCGGTGATGATGCTCGATCTCCCGCCGCAGGATGTCGACGTGAACGTGCATCCGACGAAGATCGAGGTGCGCTTCAAAGACAGCGGCCGGATTCATTCGCTGGTGATGTCGGCCGTCCGCGAAATGCTGCAGCAGAGCGACCTGACTCCCGCAGCCGTGCCTGTGCGGTCTGGACCAACGGTCGCGGATCAACCTCGCGAGGAGATGCAGCAGCAGCTCGCGGCCTTCTTCAAACAGCAACTGCCGGGGCCGGCACCGTTTCTGCCGATGGGCGGATCGACCTCTTTCGCCGAGGCTCAACCTACGCCCGCCTGGCAAATCGCGCCCGGAACGCCAGCGACCAGTCTCCCTCTCCCTCCGGGACAGGGCGGGGGTGAGGGGCAAGGTGCGCCTGTCTCGGGGAAAGCCCCGCAGAATGCAACCGCGTCATCCTGGCCGCCGGTACAAGCATCTCAGTCCTATCAAAATCGAACGCCGATCGATGCAGCCGCGCCGTCTGTCCCTCAACCTAACCCTCTCCCGAAGGGAGAAGGGACCAAGCCATCGGCGATCCAGTTGCACAACAGCTACCTCGTCGTTGAGTCAGCCGACGGTCTCGTGATCATCGACCAGCACGCGCTCCACGAGCGGATCATGTTCGAAGACCTGCTCGCCCGCGTCACCCGCGGGCCACTGGAGAGCCAGCATCTGCTGATCCCGCAGACGTTCCCCGCCAGCGAGCGGCAGATCGCCATGCTTGAGCAGATCACCCCGCTGCTGTCCAAGCTTGGGATCGACGCCGCCCCGTTCGGGCCGGGCACGGTGGCGGTGCAGGCGTTCCCCTCGTTTCTCTCCCGACTTGAGCCGACCGTGTTCGTGCAGGAAATCCTTGAGCGCGGCGAGCAGGAACTGCTCGACCTCCGCGAGGAAGAACTGCTCCACAACGTGCTCGACATGATGGCCTGCAAAGCCGCCGTCAAAGCCGGCGATCCACTCTCACCGGCGGAGATCGACGCCTTGCTCGCGCGGCGAGACTTAGTCGACCGCTCCAGCAACTGCCCCCACGGCCGGCCAACAACACTCCGGCTATCACTCCGCGATCTGGAGAAACAGTTCAAACGCACAGGATTTTGAAGCGAAGAGCGATTAGGAATGAGCGATGAGTAACGCGCGGTTTTCACTCATCGCTCATCGCTCATCCCTTTCCACTCCAGCGCAGCGCTCAGTGTCCGCGCAGCAACGCCGCCTCGGCGGTTTCGTCGCCGTTGAGCCACTTGCCTCTCGGGCCGCCGATGGATTGGGCGTTGCGCTCGTCGCGCAGTTCGCCGGTGGTCATCGAGCCGCCGGCTGACATTCGGGTATTGTGCTCGATGTCGAGCATGAGCTTGAGGAATTCCGCGACAGCCAGCATCGTCAGCACGACAAAAAACGTGCCGGCCAGGATGATCATCGCGTACACCATGCGTTCGCCCATGTCGTTAGGTGCCCGCAACAGCGCCCACGATGCGGCAAAGATCCCGCCCACCAGCGCCAACGCGCCGCCGACGAGATACAAAATGCCGAGGGTCCGCAGAACTGGATAACGCCCGCCACTTTCAAGGTGACTCGCACGCATACAGCCTCCGGTTAGAGAGAAAGATGTGACCAACTCGGTATTTTAGTAACACCTATCCATGCGAGACAAATAAAATCATCAAAAAATGCGATTCTTAGCGATATTCTTACGGCAAAACGCATGCTCAATTGGGGTATTGAGAACCAGATTCAATCGCCCAATCCCAACCAGTGAAGAGCACCGTCAAAAGTGCCTTCCGCGAAGATGACGAGCAGGAGACTCCTGACACATTTACTTAAACTAGTGACCGTGAGCCGGCTCCCCTAAAATCTTTTTCAGCTCCGCCAGCTTCTCATCCAGTTGCTTCGGCGATGAGCATTCCAGATTCAGCCTAAGGAACGGTTCGGTGTTGCTCTTGCGGACGTTGAACCACCACGTGCCCATGTCGATGGTAATGCCGTCGAGGTAGTCGATCTGACCGGTCTTGTACGCGTCGGCCAGCTCGCGGATCTTGCCGTCCTTGTCTTCGACCTGGAAGTTCAGTTCGCCGGACTGGCTGTACTTATAGTACGGCTTGATCAGTTCGCTCAGGCTGCCGGTCGTCGCGGACAGGATGCTGAGCAGACGGGCGAACGCGACGGCGGCGCTGTCGGCGTAGTAGTAGTCGCGGAAATAGATGTGGCCGGAGAGTTCGCCGCCGAAAACCGCCTTCTTTTCCGCCATCGTTTTCTTGATGAACGCATGACCCACGCGGTCGCGAACGGGCACGCCGCCGCACTCTTTGACGACATCGGCAACCACATGGCTGCTGCGCAGGTCGTAGACGATCGCGTTGCCCTTGTTCTCTGGACGCGAGAGATAATCCTTGGCGATGACGGCTGTCACCATGTCGCTGCCGATGAGCTTTTTGTTCTCGTCGAGGAACATACACCGGTCGGCGTCGCCGTCGAAACAAGCGCCCAGGTCGACCTTCACTTCACTCATTTTCTGCTTAAGCATGTCCAGGTTCGATTCGACCAGCGGGTTGGGATCGTGCGTGAAGCTGCCGGTGATGTCGAACAGGATCGGCACGATGGTGAGATTGGGCACGTCGCCAAAGACGGCCGGCACCATCTTACCGGCCATACCGTTACTGGCGTCGATCGCCACCTTCAGCGGGCGCTTCAGATTGAGGTGCTTGAGCACTTCAGCCTTGTATTCCTTCCAGAGATCGAGCTTCTCATACTTGCCCTGCACTCCAGTCGAAGTCCCGGCCGCCTTTAGCGTGCTGGCGATGCGCTTGATGTCATCGAGCCCGCTGGCGCTGCCGATCGGCTTGGCTTTGGGTCCGCTAATCTTAAATCCGTTGTACTGGATCGGGTTGTGGCTGGCCGTCGTCTGGATGCCGCCGACCGCATCGAGGTGGTTGATCGCAAAGTAGATGAAACTGGTGTCGATCATGCCGACGTCGATCACATTCATGCCGGTCGAGCGGATGCCCTCGATCAGCGACTTCACCAGCGAAGGCGACGACGGACGCATATCGCAGCCGACAACGATCGTGTCAGGACGCTTCACGGTTGAACCGGCGTTGGATCGCTTCAGGAACTGAGCGGTCGCATGGCCGACCTTCCAGGCGGCTTCTTCGTTCAGTGGATTCGGGTAAACGGCGCGGACGTCGTACGCTTTGAAGATTTTTTCGATCATGGCCGAGAGTTTAGCCGGATCAGAACCGAAAGTGAACCGATCGGGTTACCCGGGCGTGTACCAACCGGATCAAACCTTCCGTTTCATCCGTTCGCCGCAAAGACAGACGAACGGCTTCAATCGAACAAATTCGTCCGGAGGCATCTTGTTCAGCGTGATCGAGCAGCCGCAGTTGGGGCAGTTGAAGGCTTCCCCGACTTTCAAAAACGCCGACGCCGGTTTGGGCGATGCGTTGGCCGGAGCTGCGGGTTTAGAATCGTCATCGGCCTCTAAAACGTCGGCCTTGCGGTCCATCGCCAGATTCGCCAGCTTGTCAGCCAGCGTGTTCTTGTCTCGCAGGTTGTGGTCGATCGTCGCTTGATCGAACTCCGACAAACGTGATTGCGCCTCCGCGTACAGCACCTTCATGTCAGGGTGCTTCACGCGGTACTCGCCCTTCATTTGCTTAATGATGAGTTCACTGTCTCCCTTGATGATGATTTTCTTAGCACCGAGCTTTTTGGCTTCTTCCATTGCGGTGATCAGCGCCCGGTACTCGGCCACGTTGTTCGTCGCCCGACCGATGAATCGGCCGAGGGTGATCAGTGGTGTGCCGTCCTGCGCCCGCACAACCACGCCGATTCCCGCAGGCCCCGGGTTGCCGCGACTGCCGCCGTCGAATTCGAGGGTGAGACGCTCGGTCATGGAATATCAGAGAGGTTGCTTACGAAGGCTTTTCCGCCTCAGCCTGTGCCGGCTCGGGAGCGGGCTGGCTCGGGGCGGCCGGGACTTCATCGCTCGGCGAAGTCGTCGGCGGTTCTTCTTCCACCTTAACCGAATCGAGAATCGCCGCCGCCGACTGTTGGCGAGGAGCAACCGCGCCGATGTCTTTGCCGCGTGAACCCTTGGCAGGCGCCCGGTCGCCCAACTCACGGGTCGTGGGCTTCTCGGCCTTTTTCTTCTTCACGGCCACTTCCGGCGGCAGATCATCAGGGATGTACAGCAACCGGCGGCAACTCGGGCAGAAGACAATGTCGTCGCGAGAATGAAGCTTGTTGTAGACGTCCACCACCAGGTCCATATGACACCCGCCGCAGATGTATTCTTCTCGGCGTTTGTCGGGCTTGCTGATCGGAGCGAGGGCTTCGCCGTCCATGTGGTCGACGATCCGCTCGAAGGCATCGCGCGCCTTCTGCGGCACGGCGGCGGCGGCTTCGTCGCGGGCGGGCTTGAGCGAATCCACCTCGGCCTGCAGCACGTTGATCGTGTCGTTGATCTCCGCCTGCATCGTGGCAAGCTTCGCGGAGTCGGTCTCGACGGCGGTCGTCAGATCCTTCAACTCGGCGGCGAGCTTCTCCACGTTCTCCATCGACGTGAGCATCTCATCTTCGCTCTTGCTCTTGTCGACCTTCTCAGTATTGATCTCGATCAGGAAGGCCTGGTATTCCTTGTTGTTCTTGGCGTTGGTCTGCTGCTCGCGGAGTTTTTCAATACGGGCTTCGCGGGATTTGATGTCGAGATCAAACTGGGCCGAGCGGGATTGGGCTTCGCGGTGCGTCTGTTGAAGGAGGCGGAGCTTTTCCGACTGGTCTTTGACGCGGCGTTCCTGAATCCGAACATTTTTGGTGGCCGCATCGAGCTTAGCCTGGGCCTCGCGAAGGGCCTGATCCGCTCGGAACAAATTCACCAAGGCGACATTGGTCGGACCCATTGAACAAACCCTCAGTAAATGAAAGAGCGCCTGCGGACCTGGTCAAACCTTCAGGCGAGCATTGCATTATGCGGATTTACGGGCGGAATGAAAGAGTGCGAAAAAAACCAGCTTAAACGCCCCTCTGCTCATCTATCCTACGATCGGCCCTGCACTTAGATTGAATTGAGTGCGCCGGCAAAGGTACGCAAAGGTACTCCAAGGTACTCCAAGATTCGCCGATTGCCCGCAGGCGGTCGCAATGTGCTGTGCATCGACGCTATCGGTAGTGGGACAGTTGTGAGTCTTCCTTTCGCCGCTTGCGGCTTCGCAACCGGCAACGGTCCGCCGTTCGCGAAGCCGCAAGCGGCGAAAACTCATACTGCCCCGCAACTCCACTTCCGCGTCATGCGATTATCAAACAAGCCGGCGTACTCCGCGACTGCCCGAAGTCACGCCTCCACTTCCCCGCTCCTGCTGCGCGCCCGGCATGCCGCCGGCGCACCGCCCAATTGAATTCCCTCCATAAATCCACTCGCATTTTGTGAATTTCCCCTTTTCCCCTGCCTCGCTAAAATGGATTCTGTTGCGTACCACACCGGTCACTTATCGGGGAACCCATGCGAAGTGCGATTTTCGCTTTTACATTCCATGTCCTGCTTGTTTCGGCCGCATTGGGCGAGACACCCGCGTTCGATGTAGCCGCCCTGGTTACGGCTGGAAAGGCAACGCAACAGAAGCTGAATAGACTACAGGCCTCTTGGATTGTCGATACGACGCTGTCAAACGGCGCAGTCGTTCAGATGCAGATGGCCCACAGCGGCAAAAGCGGTAACTGGCGGGTGATTTTCCGAATCATAAACGGTCCCATGAACTTGGAGATCGTACGCATCACCTCGCGTGATGGGCTGTGGTACTGCAGCGACTCCCGGGGCCACTACAAGTACCGGGCTTACGAGTTGCCTGCGGAATCGACAGCTGTCTACTTGTGCCTCGATCGGTCGATGCCCCTCTTCATCACCGACGCAACCGCTTTGGACGGTGGCAAAACCGAGGGCATCAAGGACGGAATCTTGACGATCCGCCAGCCCTTGGAAGAAGGCCTGATCACGACAATGCGTACTGCGATGGCCTCGCTCGACAAGCTTCGTGAGCAGGCTCCACAAGCCATCACGCCCGAATCCGAAGCGATGTACGCCATGATGCGGGATTCGATTGCGAACGGCCAATCTACCCTCATCGACACGACGACGGGACAAGTGGTGGAGTACGGAAATCTGAAGTTGCGGACGCGGGTACACAGCCTGAAGTTCCTCGAACAGTCAGACGAGAGCGTGTTCGACGTATCTATACACAAATGGGATGACTTTTCAGACGACCCAACGGTGGGCGACGTAAATGAGCTATTGATGATAGGACACGATCCGTCAGGGTCGCCCAATCGTCGCGGCGGTGATGTCGATGGACGGCTGATGGACTTGAAGACCGGCCGCTTTAGGCGGATCCCGTACAAGGGGCCCGCTATGTCAGTTGGATGCTTCCTGCCAGGCAGGACGTCCGTCATCGTTTCAGGGATGGATGCGGCCAGCGGCTCGCTTCGGCCGTTCCTGATCGACCTGAAAACGGGCGACAACCGAGCGCTCGGCGGGACCGAATTCAACCAAGGATTCTGCCTCGGAGCCGATCTTTCGCCGGATGGAAAGACCGTCGTGCTCGGCAAGTTCACACCGGGATCCGACTTGGGAAGCCAGCTTTATCTGGTCGACGTGGCAAGCGGTAATGCCAAGCCGATCGGCAAAAGGCAAGACACGGCGTTCTTGAATTGGACCGCCGACGGGAAGCACATCGTGCTTGTACATCGTGAGAATTTGGCGATGGATAAACCTTCACGGAACTCGCTTGCCATCATGGACATGGACGGCCACGTCAATATCCTGCGGCGCGGTAATTGGCCCATATTGCTCAAAGACCGAACCACCATCTTTTTTGAGGACGACGAAACCCATTTGTGGCACACTTGTGATCTGAACGGCCAGAACGTAAAGCAGTTTCAGGACGGGCTGCCCGGCCACTTTTACCCCACCGTATCGCCAGACGGAAAGCGCATGATCTTCATGCGGAAAAACAATTCGGATCGGATGCCCGTGCCGGTGGAGATTCAACTGGATCAGCCAGGCAGCCGCTTAGTAACTAAGGTCCCCGGTCTCTGGGCAACGCCAGCGTGGCGGTAAGTTAGAACCAAGAGCGTTCCCTACTGAACCGAAAAGTGAAGAAAGCGGATCAGGTTCGATGAAGTAATATAGTTTGACCAGTCCCGCTTACTATTTCCCGCCCCGCCTCAGTTTCCCAAGGTGTCGAACACCGACCGCAGCGGACTGGCGGGTAAGAAATGCAACCGCCTCGGCGCGGCCGCGAAGACAGTCGATGAGAATTGAGCTGTCGAACATCCCGCTGGCCATGACTTGCCCCGCTTTTATTCAGGCGTATCGGTCCGCATCATGCGTTCTCGCAACAGTTTGGACGCTTCGGTGGAATCCTGGGGAAGATCGGTGCGGTCTTTCCAGATACCCAGCGCAGGATGGGCGGCTACCTGTGTGCCCGCAACGGTAGGCGCGACCAGTTCACGCAGCTTGGCCTGCACCGCGGCCAATTCAGCGGCACTGAGCCTTGGCAGCTCGGCAATAATTTCAGCGGTACTCATACCGCAGAATTATAGCACGGTAGCAAACGCGCCGATAGCGTTTGTATGCTCGCCCTCTCCATTCGCCAGCCGTACGCAGAGACGGCGATACCGGGACATCCAGAATTTCCTATTACGCGACCCGATCTGTCGATGCTGCGTAGCGGATATTCTCGGCGTCCCCTTTTCCCTTCCTAGCCTCTCGCGCAGTACCGGGAGAGGAATCAAGAACCCTTGCGGAAAGGGTTGGGCCCGGTCTCAATTTCCCAGCGTGTCGAACACCGACTGCAGCGACTTGCGGGCGGTGGATTCCTTCTCTGGATCGCGATTCTCGTCGGGCTTGGCGGGGTCTTCCCATAATTCGACGACCCGCCGGAGTTGGTTCTTGTTGTTCAGCATGTATTGGCCGCTGCGGACCTGCCGGTTGCCTTCGTGCTGGATGTGGATCCACTCTCTCGGCTGGCCGGGTTTTCCGAGGAGTTGGGGAGCGAAGCTTCGGCCGTGGATTTCGTCACGAGGCATCGTGGTGCCGGACAACTCGCAAAGCGTGGGAAACAGGTCTGAGAAATCGATCAAATCGTCACAGGTGGTTGCGGCTTTAATCTGGCCGGGCCAGCGCACGATCAGCGGAACGTGTGTGCCCCGGTCGGTCATCGTGCCCTTGCCGCCGTGGATGGTTTTGCCGTCGCCCCAGTTGTTGACCAGATCGCGATCGGTTCCGTTATCAGCCAGGAACAGGACGATGGTGTTGTCGGCGATGCCAAGGTCTTGCAGGGTCTGCAAGATTTGGCCGACGTGCTTGTCGAGATACGCCACCATGTCGGGGAAATACTTCGGATCGCCCTTGTGTCCGGTTTTGGGCTGGCGGTAGCTTTTGTCCTGGCTGTCCGGAGTCGGCTCCCAGGGAAAATGAGGCAGGCAAGTTGCATAGTATGCCAGGAACGGCTGCTTTTTAGCCGCACTGGATTTGATGAAGTCCAGATAGAATTCGAGATCGACATCCGGGCCGTACCGGTCTTTGATCTGATCGGCGATGACCGTGCCGTTGCGGAGGAGATACGGCGTCCAGTATCGAGTGGTTTTCTCACCTTTGTCGTCGAATATCCGCCAGGTTTGATACTGATCGAACCCCATTTCATTGATGGTGTTGTGCCGGTGCTCAAGAGACATATGCCACTTGCCGACCAACCCCGTCGCGTAGCCCGCCTGCTTCAGTTGCCGCGCGAAGCTGGGTTGATCGGGGTGAAGATAGATTTCCTCCTTGTCCTTGGTATCGAGGACGGTTTTCAGGCCGTTCTTGAACGGATAGCGGCCGGTGAGGAGGGTTGCTCGCGACGGGGAGCAGTAGGGATTGGAGAAACAGCGGGTAAATCTCATGCCGTCCACTGCCAGCTTGTCGATGTTCGGCGTTTTGAGTGATTTTCCGCCGTAGGCAGAGAGGCATTCCACGCCGAGGTCATCAGCGAGAATGATGACGATGTTAGGCTTGGGAGCATCTGCTGCGCTGGCTGGGGCGATCAGAGCGATGAACGCCACGATGGCGGCGAAGGGTTGGAGCAGGTTCATGTATTTCATACTCTGCGTCTCCTGGACCGTATTGAGGTACGGGATCATACCGCGCAGGGTGTTGAGTCATATCGCCAGAGTTAGCCGCCCCGCTTGCGGGTCGGGCCCGGCGCACGAGCAAGGCGGCTAGCCAAGGCGATTCGACCAAACCGAAAATGATCTAACGGGTTAAGTCTTCGGGACAACAGACAGATGCGGCTGCGTGGCGAAATCTGTTCGGCCGCCGATGTGGTGAATGTTGTCGCCGTCTCGCAGGAACTTGGGTTCATCGGGCATCAGATATTCTGGCGGCATCTCGCGGCCGCTGTGCATCCAGCGGGGGATGTCGCGACCGAACTGGACGCGGTCTTTACGCCCGACCAGTTGAAGACCGTCGGCCCAGTGGTACCCGCGTACGGCCCAGTGCTGGCCGGCCTCGAGCCAGATCATGCTCTGGCCGAAAACCACTGCCACGCGCGGGTCGGTCGTAAAGAGGGTATCCCAAAACGAAGCGCCCACGCCATGGCGGCCGACGAGATGATAGAAATCGTGACTCTGCCACGCCGTGGAGGGAATGATGTCTTGCTCGCTCCCCCAACCCGTCGCGCTGAGAAAGAATCCAGCGGGATGCTGGTAATGGGCGTAGGTGGAATCCATTGCGGCGAGAAATGCAGCCAACTCATCATCTGGCTGAACTTTCAGCAGTGCGTGGATTCCGGATAGCGTGAGCCCGAACCCGCCGATGAGCATCGGTTCGCGCTGGCAAAGCCACTGGCCGGTGACTTTCGTCCAAAGCCGGTGCGCGCGGCGCTGGCCGTGCCGGTCCACCCAACTGCTGCGGGCACAATGTCGGGCAATGGCTAGTGCTTCGTCGAGGTAGCGAGAATTGCCATAACGCTGCCAGCCGAGCACGAGCGGATGAATCATCAACCCGTAATACTCCGCCGGTTCGAGGCTGGTGGTGTCACCCTGACCGCGCAACGTGCCGACACACTCGGCGTCGGGATGACCACGCACGTGGAATCGATCGATCATGTAAGCCAGCCCGGCTGCCACGCTGTCGTGCCACTCGCGGTGATCGAACGCTGCCATGTGTAGCAATCGCGCCCACAGCCGGCAGTATTCCTGATTGCAGCAGGTGCGGTCGGCCGGTCCCGGCCCGTGCAACCGGTCGCTCACGGCCAGCACGCTGCGCACCGCGCGGTCAATCTCCACGCGGCCGACATCCACCAACCCCGCCACGGCAGACAACGCAGCGCAGGGCACGACGTTATGGATCAGTCCGCCCTTGAGCATCTCGCCGCACTGGAACCCGATGTGGGCAAACTGTCCGTCGGGTTGGAACGCGCTGGTTTGAAACCGCACGAGCCGTTCGAGCAATTCCGAGCCGCGCGGATCGGGTTGCTGCTGGAGCGCCTGCGCCAGACCGATGAGCATCGGCGATGCAAAGGTCGAATGCCCGGCCGTGAAATCGCCGTACCGGAACGGGTTTTCGCCCCAGACCGAATGATTGTGGAACCCGTGGATAGCGCCGCTGGGCTGTACCCAACTGTTAAGCCAGCGACCCAGATCTGCCGTGTGCGGAACGTTGCTCATCGCGCTGCCTCGCCAGTACCGCTGCGGTTCCATGTTTGACACGCCGATGCAACCGCTACGGGGTTTGCCTTCGTTCGTCCCGCCGGCACCACCAAAGCACCGGCAGGGATGACCAACACGCCTGTTTCAATCCATAGCGTCATACATTTGCCTTGCCGCGTTCCATCGTATCAGCGGCAGGTTTAAGCGAAACCTCAAGACGAAAAAAAGCCCGGATCGAAAGATCCGGGCTTTAATCTGTTGTAGATTCGATAAGTGTTTAGTCGGGGCCGTTCGTGCAGATTGCTCTGCAAGTTCCTCACCATGACAGTGAGACGAGGCTGTGCTGACAAGTTACTGAAGGGTTTGCACCCAGCAGCATTC
>JANMES010000122.1:0-21463 GCA_031377185.1 Phycisphaerae bacterium | reverse complement strand
CAGCCGCAGGTCGGGACGCCTGGCCGCTACGTGGGCTAATGCGATTTCATGTTAATCACCCCTTTTTTTGGGTGGCGGGCGAGAGAGTATTTTAAACAGCACCTCCCCCCGGTGGGGCGTGGCTGGGTGTGGGGAGAGCCGAGGTGCGCCAGTGGACGATGTACGGCCGAAAGACTCGGCGGGCGTGAGCGAGTCGGCGGTTGGCGTTTCTCCCCTCACCCCTGCCCTCTCCCCGCTGGGGAGAGGGAGGGAGGTTTCCGTCAGTGTGAAGCCGTTGGGGATGATTTCGCACTTGGTCCGCAATCGCAGCGGCTCGATCAGCTTTGCTTCATCGGCGTTGAGAGCGTGGATGAACATCGCCCCGTTCAAATCCCGCCGCAGGCGCAGTTCGAGATACGCGCGTTTGGCCCATCGGCTTTGCGAAAGGCTCCACGGATCGAGCATCCCGTGCGGCACGAAGACGTACGGCTTGCGGTGCTTGCGGGCGATCACGGCGGCCTGATGTTGGATTTCTTCCCACAGTGTATGGATATGCACGACGTCGGCCGTCGCGATGAGGCGGTGAAGCGTCGGACGGATGTCGCGATGGTTCTGAAACTTGCCCGTGGCCGGGCCGATGAGGGAAACCTCCACGCCGGCAGTCTGCAGTTCGTCGGCCAGACTGTGAACGGCGTCGCGGTTGAATGTGGCGGCCACCGAGACGCTCGCGCCGCGTCTGGCTTGGGCGATCGCCAGCCCAGCCAGCGCCACCGGCGGTCCACCGGCCTTGCGGTCCAGGCTGGAAATGACGTGCAGGATCTTCATCGCGATGGCGTACCGGCGTTCTGCCAATCGCGGGCCGGCACATTGCTGAGTGCAACGCCGCGGGCGCGGTCGGCCTTTAGACGCTTCAATTCGTACTTCTTGGCAACCGACAAGTACTCATAAATCGCCAGCAGCCGGCAAAAGGTGAACCCGGCCCGGCCGTCGAGAACGCCCAAGTGAAAAAAGTAGCTGTAGCAGAACCGCAGAAACGGACGGAACGGCAAATGCCGCGACAATGACTTCAACCACCTCCGGCGCGACAATGTACGATTACCCACCACCTTTTCGTGTCCCGCCTGCCCCGACACTTCGACGGCGGCTTCCCAACTGCTGTAGCGGTTATGTTTTTCGATGAACGTTTTGATGTCAGGAAATGCAAAGTGCAGCATGTCGTGCTGCAGGTAAGCGACCGGGCCGGTGGGAACCATATGCTCGTGGACTTCGTTATCGCCCGAACCGGTATCGTCCACCGAAGTCAGGCGCTCGTACTCGCCGAATCCGCGTTTGATCAGCCGGAGGTTCCAACTCGGGTAATACCCACAGTGGCGCAGCCAGCGTCCCATAAAGATGAATCGCCGGTTGATGTAGTAGCCGATTTGGTTTCCCCCTTCGATGACCCGGCCGATCTCTTTGGCCAGTTCAGGCACGATCCACTCGTCGGCATCGACGAAAAGCACCCATTCGTGCTTCAAATCCGCGTGGTGGAGAGTCCAGTTGCGCTTCTTGGGCCATTTGCCATCCCAAACAAAATCAATCACTCGGGCCCCGTAGGCCGCGGCGATTTCATGGGTCTTGTCTTTGCTGCTGGAGTCCACGATGACGACCTCATCCGCCCAGGCGAGATGATCGAGACAGCGAGGCAGGTTATCGGCCTCGTTCTTGGCGGGAATCACTACCGAAACGGGCACCTTCCCCGGAATGGAAGTCGGGCGAACGGCTGAGGTTGTAGGCGAAAATGAAGTCATCTTGGGTCGCGACTGACATTATATCGGCTAAACACGCGATGGATTGTCATCGCATTGCCGATAAAACGGTAGTCGGCCCGCGCCGATAATGAGAAGATTCCGCGCTCCCGGCCGGCCGGGGCATGGGATCAACGGCTCGGTACGATCAATCATGCAGACGCCAACTCCGACTACGCCCGAACGCGGCAAACGCTGGCCGTACTCCCCGTCGCACTACCTTGCGAGACTGGCGTGGGTGATCGTCCGTGCAACGATCTGGAAACTCGCCTGGAAACGCATTCCCTTGCTTCGGTGCCTGATCCTCAAAGCGTTCGGCACGAAGACGAACCTCAAGACCGAACTGGCCGGCGACTGCCGCGTGGAAATGCCCTGGCAACTCGCGCTCGGCGAGTACACGGCGATCGGCCCGCGAGTCCATTTATACAACCTCGGCGAGATGGTCATCGGCAAGCGAACGATCATCAGCCAGGACTGCCGCCTCTGCGGCGGATCGCACGATTACACCAGCCCGACGTTTGAGTTAATCCGCAGCAAAATCGTCATCGGCGACGACGTCTGGATCGCCGCCGGCGCGTTCATCGGCCCGGGAGTCACCGTCGGCGATGGCGCGGTGGTTGGCGCGTGTGCAGTGGTGATGAAAGACGTGCCCCCGTGGACAGTTGTCGCGGGGAACCCGGCAAGAGTGATTAAACAAAGAAAAATGAAATCCTGAATTCTGAATGCTGAAAGGGTCTTTTTTCAGCATTCAGAATTCAGAATTCGCAATGCCCTCCGACTCGCTCTCCATCCTCCTCGTCATGGTCGACCTCTACGGCGGCGCGGGCGTTTACGCCAAGACGCTGGCGACCGGGCTCAAGCGGTACGCCGATCGACCCGTCAATATCAAGCTGCTGCTGTTCCGCAATCCGGCCACCACCGATGAAGACGCCCTGCTGTTCGACAAGATCGTCAAGCTCGACCTGCCGGTGCATACCGATTGGCGGCGGTCGTTTGAAACCGTGCGTGATATCCGCCGGCTGGGCGATGCCCTGGACGCGCTGCCGTCCGACATTACGGTGTCGATCGGCTCGTATTCCAACCTGCTGGTCCCTTACGTCGCGCCCAATCGCCGCGTCATTTTGACCGAGCATGTTCACCTCAGCGGGAGGCTCGCCGAGAGCAAGTCGCGCGTGGTGCTGCCCAAGCTCATTCGCTGGCGATATCCGGGACATGAAATCGTGGTACCCAGCCAAGGCGCCGCCGACGACCTGCGCGACCGATACGGGCTGGACGACGTCCGCGTCATCCCGCACGGTGTGGATGCCGAGCGCATCACCCGGCTGGCCGACGAATCACCGAGCGATCTGCCCACGCATCCCTATTTCATCGCCATCGGCCGGCTTGTGCCGCAGAAGGATTACCCGACGATGCTCACCGCCTACGCCGAAGCATACGGACGCGCGGTGAAGACCGATCTGCTCATCCTCGGCGGCGGTTCGCAGCAGAAGCCGCTTGAAGAACTGGCCGAAAAGCTTGGCGTTGGCGGAACGGTGCGGTTCAAGGGGCACGTCGAGAATCCCTATCCGTATCTCAAGCACGCCCGGGCGATCATCCTCAGCAGCGTGTATGAAGGGTTCGGTCTGGTGCTGCTCGAAGCGATGACCCTCGGCGTACCGGTCATCACCACCGACTGCCCCAGCGGTCCGGCGGAGATCATCGCCAACGGCGAGTTCGGCCTGATCGTCCCGCCTCGCGAACCGCATTTGCTGGCCAACGCAATGCTCGAACTGATAAGCTTCCCCGATAAACGGCAGGCAATGATCGACAAAGCCGTTCAGCGATCAAATGAACTCAGCCTCGATAAGATGACCCGGCAGTACTTGAATCTATTCGATTCTCTCCAGTAACGCTGGGGAATGCCGTGCCTCTCATCGGAATCCCCTACCACGCCTCGGTCGTTCACCCATGCTCGGACGAGTTGGTTACCCGCTAATCCATCCCCGCCGGTTGAAATACACTTCTTCTCGAAGATTCACCTTTTACATGGAGACCGTCATGATCAAAACTACAGAAAACGACTGGAACGACGACCGGAAGATGAACCCGGATCGCAATTCTGATGCGATTACCGGCGCACCGGGATCGCACCCGATCGGCACAGGCATCGGCGCGGCTGCGGCGGGCGCGGCTGGTGCGGTGATCGGATCCGTTGTGCCCGGTGTCGGCACGGCGATCGGAGGAGCGATCGGTGCGGCTATCGGCGCCGTTGCCGGCGGGTACGCAGGCAAAGGCATCGCCGAGGTCATCGACCCCACCACCGAAAACACCTACTGGCGTTACGAGTATCGCAATCGCAAATATTACGATTCGGCACTCGATTACGACACCGACTTCGCACCGGCGTACAAGTACGGCTGGGAGTCATTCAGCAAGTACTCCGGCCGACCGGCGGATGAGGTTGATGATCAACTGCGCGCCGACTGGGACCGCAACCGCGGCAGCAGTCGGCTGGAATGGGATCGCGCTCAGCACGCCGTCCGCGATGCCTGGGATCGGATGCGAGCCGGCCACGCCAGCCTGCGACCAACCCATACCGACAGCAGCGTGCGATCCGGCGACCCGCCGCGATAAATCGTCCTGCAAGCAATTTTTTTTCTTCCCCCGCCGGGAGTTGTGATCCGTCACAATTCCCGGTTTTTTGAGTTTTCAGTTCGGTTGCGGAAGCTGTCGGCGTCCTCCACAATGACGCTATGGCAATCGATTGGAACCAACTGCACGGCGATTCGTTCGCCGGCGTGAAAGTGCTTATCACCGGCGGGGCGGGATTCATCGGCTCGCACCTGTGCGAGGCGCTGGGAAAGCTCGGCGCGAACGTCGTCGCGTTCGATGACCTGTCCGGCGGGTACGAATCCAACTTGGCCGGCATGGGGGGCGTGGAGTTCGTCAAAGGCTCGATCCTCGACCCGGCATTGCTGGCCAACTCGATCGCCGGCTGCAAGTACGTGCTGCATCAAGGGGCGCTCGGTTCAGTCCCGCGATCGGTGGCTGAGCCGCGGTTGTTTCATGACGTGAACGTCACCGGCACGCTGAACGTGCTTGAAGCCGCCCGGGCGGCCGGCGCCAAGCGCCTCACGTTCGCCGCCAGCAGCAGCGCGTACGGCGACAGCGAAACGCTGCCCAAGATCGAGACCATGCCCACACAGGCCAAAAGCCCCTATGCCGCCAACAAGATCGCCGCCGAAGCAATGATGAGCGCGTACGCCTCGAGCTACGGCTTGGACACGGCGAGCCTTCGCTACTTCAACATCTTCGGCCCACGACAGAGCGCCAACAATGCCTACGCAGCGGTCATCGCCGCGTTCGCCAAGGCACTGCTTGCCGGCGAGCGGCCGGTGATTTTCGGAGACGGCGAGCAGTCACGCGATTTCACGTATATCGACAATGTCGTCCACGCGAACCTGCTGGCTCTAAAAAGCCCACGCCCGATCGGCGGCGTGACGATCAACGTCGCCTGCGGGCGGCGCATCAGCGTGACTCAACTGGCGCATAAGATGGCCGAACTCGTCGGTCGACCCGACCTGGTGCCGATCTACAAACCGGAACGCGCCGGCGACGTGAAGCATTCACTGGCAGATCTCGCGCGAGCAGAAGCGCTGCTGGGCTATGAACCCATCACCAACTTCGACGACGGCTTAGCAAAGACGATGGCGTGGTATCGGGAGCAGACGAAGAAGAATTTCGACCACAGATCAACACAGATAAGAAAAGGCCAATGATAGAAGTGCCAGGACCGCCAAGTAGCCCCAAGTAAACAGACATTGCTTCTCTTCGCTCTTGGCGCAACTTGGGGATCTTGGTGCTTTTAAATCTGATCTGTGTCCATCTGTGTTCATCTAGGGTCGATTTTTCTCCAAAAATGCCTTTTTCACGAATCGCTTGATTTTCCCCGAAATACGAGTATAGTTAGACCTCAAATGAAACGCACCGCCGTTCCATTCCGCTGTCATCCCCTCACGCAGGGCCGCATCCATTTGATGCGACATACGCTCTGCATGTGGTCGAAATCGGTATAGACCGAACGACCCGTCCTCTGTGCGAGTGAATTTGAACCGCTCGCTGATCTAATCCTAAAACTAACGCTGTAATAAATGCCCAGAGCCGATGTCGGCATGGCGAATGAGGAACCGGAAATGAATACGCTAACCTTAGAACAACGCAACACGTTTAGCTTCGACGACCTTCTCGCAACGGAAAGCAGCATCTTTGCCAACCTCGATTCGACCTACGACCGCGGCATGCGCGCCGGTCAGGCCGGTGCCCTGCGCGATCACCTGGCGGCCATCGTGGCGGCGGCGCAGTCGCACATCGCGCGCCGGCCGGCGGATCGCAATGCGGTCCTTTCTTTCGTGGGATCGCTCCAAAAACTACTCATCGGCGAAGCCGACGTCGCAGCCAAAGACGTCAAAGACCCCTTTGAGTTCGGCGGCGGATTGGGAATCTGAATCGGGAGGGCGGATCGCCGCGAGCATCTTCTCGAAGACACAGCGGATTCGGTTAGCCGCCCCGCTCACGGGGCGTGTCCGCCGCACAACTGCTGCGGCTAGCCGAGACAATTGGACTGATCTGAATCCGTTCGCCTTTTTTAGCGGGCAGCGAGCGCGTCGATCAAGCCGCCATCGCGCGCATCGTGGTGCTCTTGGCGGTGAACTGCGAGGCCGACGACGAGGGCTCGATAATGCGGTTCAGCTCGGCGTTGATCTCGGTCTGCAGTTGGCGAAGTTCTTCCTGGAGCTTGGTTCGCTGAGCGGACAGGGTAACGAACTGCTCCTCCACGCGCTCCAGCAACGCCGCCTTGGCGTGCGCTTTCTGAAACAGTTGAGCGACGGCGGACGATTCTTTGCCTGAGTTTTCCTGCGACATGTGAATTTCCTGTTGTAAGGTTGAGTGTTGCTTATTCATTCGACATTGCGGCGGGGTTTCCTTTTGATTTTTTGGCGCGCGATCGCCCGGGCATGATTATCGGGCGTGGGGACGATTTCTGGCGAGTCAACCGGCCGCTGAAGCGGCAAGTCCGGACGGGGTGTCGGGTTAGTCGTTGTGCTTCTTCCGCAGGCGACCGCTCAATCGCAGCATCAACTGGATGCGCTCGAATTCAGTCAGCCAATCTGCCAACGTGGCAGCGACCTCATCCTGATCGGGCGGCGCGATCCCGATCGGGCACGATGCACCCAACTGCTTGCGGGCCAAAGCCCGGTAGCGTTGGACGGTGCGATCGCCGTACACACCACAAGGCTCGAAATCCTCGGCCATGAAGATCGCAACTGGCACGCGATCGCCGGTGTTGATGCGGATCATCTCGGCCAAGTCGCGGTTCTGGTCGCGATCGCAGATGCGCAGGTGGATTTTGCCGGGATGACCCTCGGCGATTCGCTGCTGCAGCGGACACTGCTGAACGCAATCGCCGCACCAGATACCGCTGACGATCAGCACATTCATCTCACGCGTAAACCCGCCGAGCAGTTGCTGCTGCGCCGGTGTGGTGTGGGCGATGTCGTACACTTGCTTCCATCGGCGCTGCTGTTCTTCGGTGCCGGTGAGGACGTATTGATCATAAGGCAACGCGGCGGCGAATTTCTGGGAGAGGAAGGATGCGTTCATGCCCGGATCATAGGTCGCGGTGCTGGCGAATGAAAAGCAACTCAGTCGGGGTCCGCGACTTTGCTCCTCTACCGGATTACCGGGAGAGGAACCAATTCATCACGCCGAAACGATGTGATCCCGCCGGCCGGTGACGTTTTTGAGGGCGTTGCGGGTGTCGATGATCAGCTTCGCGTGATCGGCCACAAGTTGCCAATCGTAGGCCTTATGGTGGGTGGCGATGACGACACAGTCGTAGTTCTTGAGCGAATCCGCTGACAGAGGCACACTGGCCATGCCAAGGTCGTATTTGCGCATCTTATGCGTGCGGGCGACGTGCGGGTCGTTGTAATCGACTTGCGCACCGAGCCCATCCAGCTTTTCGATCAACTCGAAGCTGGGGGACTCGCGGATGTCGTCGATGTCGGGCTTGTAGGCCAGGCCCAGGATGAGGATCCGGCTGCCTTTGACTGACATCGACCGCTCGTTCATCGCCAGCGTCAGCCGGCGGATGACGTAGTCGGGCATGGCGTGGTTGATTTCGCCGGCCAGTTCGATAAACCGCGTCGGCATGCCGACTTCGCGGGCTTTCCACGTCAGGTAGAACGGGTCGATCGGGATGCAGTGCCCGCCAAGCCCCGGGCCGGGATAAAACGCCTGAAACCCGAACGGCTTGGTGCTGGCGGCGGCGATGACTTCCCAGACGTCGATGTCCATCGCCGTCAGCAGCATCTTCATCTCGTTCACCAGCGCGATGTTGACGGCGCGATAGATGTTCTCCAGCAGCTTGGCGCTCTCGGCCACTTCAGCACTGCTGACGAGCACGACTTTTTCGATCGCGTGGCGGTACAGTGCAGCAGCGATTTCACCCGATGCGGAATCGATCCCACCGACGAGTTTCGGGATGTTGCCCGTCGTAAAATCTTTGCGTCCGGGATCTTCGCGTTCGGGAGAGAACGCCAGAAAGAAATCGGAACCCAACTTCAAAGCCCTGGCTTCCAGCCTGGGCAGGATCACTTCGCGCGTGGTCCGCGGATACGTCGTCGATTCCAGCACCACCAACTGTCCCGGACGAAGTGAAGCAGCGATATCATCCGCGGTTTTGACGACGTAACTCAAGTCAGGCTCAAGATGCTTCCCCAGCGGCGTGGGGACGCAGATGATGATCGCGTCGCACTCCGCCAGCCGCCGGGCGTCGGTGGTGGCGGAGAATGGTGCGCCAGTGAGCAGGTCGCGGGTCAGGTCATCGCCCAGATGCTTGAGGTAGTTTTTGCCTTCGCGGAGCGCGGTCATCTTAGCCGGGTCGATGTCGAAGCCGATGGTGGCAAACCCCGCCCGGTGGAACGTCGCCAGTAGCGGCAGACCGACATAACCCAGCCCGATCACGCCCACGACCGCCGATTTGTCCTGAATCCGAGTAAGGAGCGACATTTACGTCATTGTGCCACGAATCCGGCGGGATGGAAAATCTGCTCATTTTCTTGACGAGTTTAACCGATGTTGTAACATGTTATAACGATTGTTTTACAGGAGATAGCCATGGTGAAGCTCACGGTTCGCAAGATCGGCAATTCGCTGGGAGTGATTTTGCCGCAGGAGGCTTTGGCACTTCTCAATGTTGAAGAAGGGGCCCAACTCAACCTAACCGGTAGCCCGGATGGGGCTCGCCTGACCAATGCGAATCCGGAATTCGACAAGCAAATGGCGGTTGCGCAGGATCTGATTCGCCGGTACAACGACACCTTAAAGGAACTCGCGAAGTAACCAGGGGGCAATCATGCAGGACGATCCGATTTGGCTTGATCTGGAAACCATGCTGGCGGTCCACGAGGACATGCTGCGCCGCTACGGCGGGGCTGCGGGGATTCGGGATCGGAATCTGCTCGAATCCGCCCTCGGACGGGCGCGTCATCAATTCGCCTATGGCGAAACGGATTGGTGTGCCCTAGCGGCATCGTATGCCAATGGCATCGTGAATAACCATCCGTTTATTGACGGCAATAAACGCACTGGCTTTATTGCAGCCGGTATGTTTCTCGAATTGAACGGCCTGCGCCTAACCGCCTCCCCGGCCGAAGCGGCGGTGATGACCCTCGCGCTGGCCGACAAGTCCGTCAACGAAGCGGCTTACGCCCAATGGCTGCGCGATAACAACAAGCCCCAACCCTAGCAGCGTTGCAATTTGCCCGCCCGCGCGTAGATTGTGGGCTCTAAAGGACGCTCATGACCACGCTATTTCCTCTCGCTGAGGCCGTTGATCCCCGTTATGCCTGGGCGCCGGTTCTGCTGTTGCTCATCATCGGGATCGGTTTTGCGGTCGGAAACGTGATTTTGTCGATCATCGTCGGCCCCCGCCGCGACGGGCCGATGAAATCAACCACCTACGAAAGCGGCATGATGCCGATCGGCGATACCCGGCAGCGGTTTAATGTCCGCTTTTATATCGTCGCGATGATCTTCCTGGTATTCGATGTCGAAATCGTCTTCTTCTATCCCTGGGCCACCATTTTCGCGCCGGCGGTCCAGCAGAACGGCAGCGGATTTGTCAGCGCGTTGCTGCTCGGCGAATTGCTGCTTTTTGTCGGTGTTCTTCTGGTGGCCTATTTTTACGCTTGGGGCAAGGGCGTATTTAAATGGGATTAAGTAGATTGCAGATTGCAGAATGTCCTTCTTGGTTGGCAATAGCCGATCGACAATTCCTTCAACCCATCGCTGCCGATCGGGTATAACCTTCTGCCTTGCACGCGACCTTACCACCTTCCGATCGCCTGGAAACCATCGCCCTGATCGGCGATGAAGGCCCGTTTCTCGAACCGGCCGTATTGCAACGGCGCAGAATTCCGTGGCATCTGGTTGCACTCCTGTTCCTGACGGTTCTGGCCGGTGTCAGTCGATTCGTCTCGCTCGATCGGCCGGGAATCTGGGTCGATGAGGCCAGTACGTTTCGGCGGGTCAGCGGGACGTACGAGCAAATGCTCAAGACGCTGGAATTCGACTACTTCGGCCCGCTGTTTTATTCGGCCGAATGGGTGGTGCGGCAATTCCATGTACTCAACCCCTTTTACCTTCGATTGGTTCCCGCGATCGCCGGCACGTTGATGATCCCGGCGATGTATTTCCTCGCCCGGCAGTTCTGCTCGATCCGCACGTCCCTCGTCACGGCGCTACTGACGCTCTGCTCGGCGTTCATGATCAACTACGGCCGCGATGCCAAGATGTACATGACGTTCTGGCTGTTCGTCGCGCTGTCGGCCGGTGCGTTTTTCTGGTGGGTGCGCACGCGCACATGGACAGCGTGGCTTTCCTGGATTGCTGCCAGTTGCGCGATGATGGGTCTGAACCCGTGGGGCGGAGTCCTTCTCGCCTTCATGCCATTGTGGCTTCTCACCGCCCGCAAGGTTCATTGGA
The DNA here is from genome assembly GCA_031377185.1 of Phycisphaerae bacterium. GTDB lineage: Bacteria > Planctomycetota > Phycisphaerae > Tepidisphaerales > Tepidisphaeraceae > JANMES01. Next base: position 10,670 of record JANMES010000122.1, on the reverse strand, counting down.
TCATGGGGCTTGGCCTGATTGCCGGGCTGGCGGTCATCGCCGCCGGGCCGATCGTTTATTACACGCAGTTCAACAAGTGCCGGGACCGCACCGCCGAGCGTGGGGAGTTCGCCGGGATTAGCTGGCTTAGTCAACGCAACGAAGGCGCCGGCGCGCCCGAACTGATCGCCGACTCGGCGGCGGCGTTTTACTATAAGTTCACCTTCCTGCAGGAAAGTGATAACCCCCGCGTCGCCCCCCCGCAAAACGTGCTGTCGGCCGCCATCATCGCACTGACGACGATCCTCGCCCTGCTCACGGTCGGCCTGCTCCCGTGGCGGAAAGCAACCGACCCCGTGCCGCCAACCACCCTCGAACCATGGTGGCGGCCGACACTCTGGCTGGGAACCTGGATCGTTGTTTCCTGTTACCTGTTTTACTGCATCTCGATCCGTCACCCGATCGCACCCAGGGATTGGGCGTGGGCGTTTCATGAGTTCATCGGCTACCACTGGCTCGGGCTGACGCTGCTGATCCTTGGGGCAACCGTTGCGATCAGCTTTTTCCCGCGCGTGCAGATCGGCGTCCTGATCGGCTGGGTTCTGCTCGCGGCCGGGCTACTGGTGTACGCTCTAGCCACGCCGGTTACCGACGGTGTACTGCGGTCGAGGGTGATCGTCGATCAATGGCTATCGCTGCTGTTCGACTGGCGAATGGCCTGGCCGACGCTTGTGCTATTGCCCGCTGTCGCCATCGCCCGCTCAGCACCGACACTCCGCCAGCGAGGGTTTCACCTGTTGATGGCAGCGTTGATCGTGGCGGGTCTTTATCTTGTGCTGAACGCGATGCACGCGGTCTGCACCGCCACCATCGATGGAATGATCGAAAAAGGCGTGACGCCTTCGTCGATCTGGATCCCACGATACCTAGGATTCATCTGGCCGGCCGTGGCGATCGTGACGGCGGTGCTGCTGGTGCGACTGCCCGTCTGGCCGCTGCGCTGGGCGGCGATCATGGCTTTCTGCGCGGCAAACCTGTTTGTCGCGTGGCATCGGGTGTACGACCCGAATGAACCGCCGCTCGACCGGATCGTCGCCGACATCTACATGGGCACGGACCAGAAATCGAGCGTCCGCACATTCGTCAAGCCCGTCAGAATGTCAGGTGGACCCGGAGCCGGCTCCCTGGAGTACGGCGTGGGGCCTTATTACGCTTACAGCAGCAGGACCGATCTGGTTCTATCACCGTCGATCGTCGCACACTGGAATATGAACTACCTGCCCCTGCCGAACATCACGGTCGCGCCACGCCTGATCGGCTATCTCGTCCGAAACAGCACCCACGTCAACCGGGTGATAACGTGGCAACCGATCTACCCTTCATCCGATCTGCCGGCCGATGAAAATGCCACCTTGCCCGACCCCAACGAGCCCGATGCCGTTCTGCGTCGGCTGGGTTCGAAATGGAAGCTGGAGCGGGAGGAGATGTTTCCCGTCCGATATCACTGGAGCTGGGGCGAGCTGTACGTCTATCGAAGGCGCGAATACGTGAAAATCGCGACGACAACGCAGCCTGCGGCGAGCACGCAACAGGCGCATTGACTCATTGACGATTGGATCATTGACGATTGAAGACACCGCCATTCAATCGTCAATGATCCAATCGTCAATGTCTCAATTTCAACGATTCAATCCCCCATCGCTTTTTTCCCTACTTCGTACTAGAATTCACAATCATGCTGGATACGCAAACGCTTCCCGACAACGTGCTGACGCTTCAGCTCAAGAAAGTCGTCAACTGGGCCCGCCGCAGCAGCCTGTGGCCGATGCCGTTTGCGACCGCCTGTTGCGGGATCGAACTGATGGCGACCGCCTCCAGCCGCTACGATCTTGCCCGGTTCGGCGCCGAAGCCATGCGGTTCAGCCCCCGTCAAAGTGACCTCATGATCGTCGCCGGCCGGGTGACTATAAAGATGATGCCCGTCCTACAGCACATCTACCAGCAGATGGCCGAGCCCAAGTGGGTCATCAGCATGGGTGCCTGCGCCAGCACGGGCGGGGTGTTCGATGCCTATGCGACGGTCCAGGGCATCGACCAATTCATGCCGGTAGATGTCTACGTCCCCGGCTGCCCGCCGCGCCCGGAGACGCTGATCGAAGGCATCATGGCTATCCAGCGGATCATCGACCAGGACGGCCTGCCCCCCTCCGGCAAACGCCGTCCGCTGCAACTCGCTGTCGAACCGAGCTACAGCCCCAACGCCCAGCCCGTCCCGATCACGCTAGGCGGACGCCCCATCTAGGCTCGCGACTTATCATTTATTTCGCCCTGCAATCATGATCCATTAGAGTACGCGTCCATGTCACAACTGGTCGCACGCATTCTACTGGCGTTGTTCGTCGTGCCGCTCGGGCTGGTCGCCTATTTCGTCGCGATGACGGCCTTCATGATGAACAGCGGCTCCCCCGACCAAGTACTTGGCGTGGTATCCACTGGCCTGACAACATGGGGTTTTGTTGCCGTATACTGGATGCTCTTATGGTGGCGTCAAATCCGCTGGAGTTCCTCCCGCAAAGGTGCAACACTCTTAGTCATCCCTGCGGCGGTCGCGGTTGGCGCGGTAATTGGCGGGATAATCGGTATTGGAACTCGTGAGAAAATCCTCGGCTATGGGTTCGCGAGCTTTGTTACCCCACTCGCATGGCTGATGGGCACTATCCTCGCCTGGCGCGAAACCAAGTCCGAGAGAGCAGCCCGTTTAAGTCACACCAGCAACGACGCAATCACCTGCCCCGTCTGCGGCTACAACCTCACCGGCCTGTCCGAACCCCGCTGCCCTGAGTGCGGTACGAAATACACTCTGACCGAGTTGTACTCCCGCCAGCCTAGCCGCGCCACCGCCGCACAGGACAAGGAAATGGCGGGTTGACCGAAAGTGCGTTAGACAGAAACGCCAACCGTACCACGGGCCTCCGGCCCGTGCGGGTGACGCTGAAACGCCAAGAACTCACCGTTTCAGACATTCACACATCGCCGGCACGGGCCGGAGGCCCGTGGTACGAGCGAGTCTCCCGTAGGGCATGCTATTGCATGCCGTTCACTCACCTGTGGAACAACTAACGGCATGCAATAGCATGCCCTACGTGTCACAGCGTGGCGTGACGATATAATCCATTACAATGACCACCCTCCCCACCGTCGCATGGCGTAACCGATCGCCAGGCGATTTGCCGATCGAACTGCCCGAAGTCCGCTCCGCCCCCGTCGAGCCTGCGATCGCGGACGCGAAACGTTCATTCCCCAACTGGAGCCGCTTGCGGCTTAGCGAGCGCGCAGACGTGCTGCGCAAAGCACAGTCGAACATCGCCAACGACAAGGACGCCCTCGCCAAAGGCATCGCGATCGAAACCGGCAAGCCCCTGCGCGAAGCCATCGGCGAAGTGGGAGCCGTCATCGCCAAGTTCGATCTGACGATCGCCGACGCCGAGCGGTACCTCGCCGTCGAGCAGCCGGCCGACAATCCGCACCCAGCGTGGATCCGCCGGATCGCGCGCGGGCCGGCGGCGGTCGTGGGGCCGTTTAATTTCCCGATCCATTTGGCACACGGCGCGATCGTCGCGCACCTGATCGCGGGCAACACCATCGTCTTCAAGCCGTCGCCCTTGGCAGCCAATGTCGCTGCGCGATACGCGCAACACATGACGGCCGCCCTGCCGTCGGGCGTCTTCAACCTCGTGCAGGGAGGCGGCGAGGAAGGCAAAGCCGTCTGCGTGCATCCGGACGTGCGGGCGGTCTGCTTCACGGGATCCGTCCCGGTCGGCAAGATGCTTGCGAGGGAGTTGGCCGGTGATTTGGGCAAGGACGTCGCGCTCGAACTCGGCGGGAAGAATGCCGCGATCGTCTGCGCCGACGCTGACTTGCCCATAGCCGCCGCCGCCATCGCCGATGCCGCCTGCCTCACCGCCGGCCAGAGGTGCAACGCCACCAGCCGGGTGATCGTGCAAAAAGCCGTTTTGCAGCCGTTTCTAGACGAATTGCGTAAGTCCATCGTCCGCTACCAACCCGGCGATCCGCTGAACCCCGACACCCTGCTCGGCCCCGTGATTTCCGACGCCGCCTACCGCCGGTACGCCCGATACATCGAAGACCGGCAGGTCGAATGGCTCATCTCCGGCAATGCACTGGGCGAAGTCGCCGGTAAGAGGGGCTATTACGTCCGCCCGGCCGTCGCGCTGCTGCGCGACTCGTATTCAACCACGCCGTTGATGAAGGAAGAAACCTTCTCGCCGATCCTGGTGGTGATAGGGGCCGATGATGATCAGCAGGCACTGAGCATCGCCAACGATTCGCCGTACGGATTGACCGCGTCGATCTTCACGCGATCGAGCGAGCGGTTCTGGCAATTCGCCGATCGACTGGAAGTCGGCAACGTGTACGCGAATCTTCCGACAACATTCAGCCCCAGCACCCTCCCCTTCGGCGGCCTGCGCGACAGCGGCAACGGCCGGCCGGGCGGACGCGCATTCGTGCGATTCACCACTCAAGAACAAGCGGTGCAGGTTGCGAAAGACACACTGTTGTGAAAATATTTTTTAATGAACGCCAAGGCACCCAGAGCGCCAAGATCAGAGCCAAGGAAAGAAAACCGATTCTGATTTGCCGCTTCACACAAGAATAGAAATCACACTTTCACATCGGATGCGCCGAGACGAAATGATTTCTCTTCTGGCGTTTTATCCTTGGCGCTCTTGGCGTCTAGGCGTTCGCTCATCACTTCATCCCGCTGCGCCGATGCCCAAAAAAATTCAACAACGATTAAATAATCATTGACTCATTTTTTGATAAGACATATCTTTGTATATGAGAAAGGAGGTGACTTACGCTTATGGCAAAGAAAGCCGCTAAGAAAGCCACGAAAAAGAAGACCACCAAGAAGAAGGGTAAGTAACCCTCTTCGAGCCGAGCGCGTGGCTCCTACACAAGACGCTTGGCTCATCTGGTCAGTAGCCTTTAACAGTCACCTTTTTAGTTTTGGACCTTGGCTCCAACTTAGGTCACGAAACAACAAGAAACCTTCCCCAGCCACGGCGGAAGGTTTCTTTTTTTTCATAATGCAGAAGGATGAATGATGAATGCAGAATGAGGGAATTGGATCTTCCATTCTGCATTCATCATTCATCCTTCTGCATTCTCCTTGTATTTCCCTCAATTTCAGCGAAAATCCTGCCAACAGACACGGAGGTCAGCCATGCGCATCATCGCCCTGATGAATCAAAAAGGCGGAGTCGGGAAAACCACCACCACCGTCAACCTTGGAGCCGCACTGGCCGAGGCGGGGAAGAAGGTTTGCCTGATCGATCTCGACCCGCAGGCGCACCTCACCATCAACTACGGCGTTGATCCCGATCCCGAGCAGGTTTCACTCTACGATGTGCTGATCGACGACCGCGGCTTCCTGGAAGCGGTCATGAAGGTGCAGGAAAATATTGCCCTGGTCCCCAGCAGCATCGACCTGGCCGCCGCTGAGGTGGAACTGGTGACCAAGCTCGGTCGCGAGCTGCTCCTCCGCAAGAAGATCGAAGCCGCCAAGCACGATTTTGATTTCATCCTGCTCGACTGTCCTCCTTCGCTTGGCTTGCTCACCATCAATGCGCTGGCCTGTGCCAATGAGGTCATCATCCCGATGCAGCCGCACTTTTTGGCGCTGCAGGGCGTAGCCAAGCTGCTGGAGACGGTGCAGTTGGTCAACCGCCGGATGAATCCGAAGCTGAAGGTGAGCGGCATCGTGCTGACCATGTTCGACAGCCAGACAAAGCTGACGCAGGAAGTGATGAACGAGCTCGAAAGCTTCATCGAAGCCGCCGCCGGCAAGCAGTTGCCGTGGGCCGAAGCGAAGATCTTCGACACCAAGATCCGCCGGAACATCAAGCTGGCTGAGGCACCGAGCTTCGGGCAGACGATCATTCAGTACGGGACGCACTGCCCGGGCGCACAGGATTACCGCAGCCTGGCGATCGAGCTGATGGAGATGCCCGCATCTACAGCGCCGGTGGTGGTTGCACCAACCAAGCCCGCAGCCGTCGCACCTGCAAAGCCGCAGGCGGCTAAGCCCGTCGCCACCACCAAGCCCATCGACCCGACCAAGCTCGCCGCCGGCAAAACGCCCGCGAGCGTGACCGTCACCGACGCCGCTAAGCCCGCGACGACGCCGGGTGGCGAAGTGGCGGCGTAGTATTCGATCGAGGTTGAACTCAAGCCCGTCATCCTGAGCGGTACTCCGCGAAGGATCTTGCCTCGAATCCCAAGCTAGATCCTTCGCGGAGTACCGCTCAGGATGAAGGTTTTTTCCTTCCGAAGAGAATTCGTACCACGCATATTCATCCCCGTTCGTTTTTCATTACGATACCCCCATGGCCAATCCTCCCCTTCACGCCCCCTGGCGGATGCAGTACATCCGGGCCCTCGATAAGCCCGACAACGGCAAATGTTTCATGTGCGAAGCCGCCGCCGCGACCACCGACGCCGAGCGCCGCGAGCGGCTGGTGCTGTGGGCGACCGACCACTCGGTCGTCATCATGAACCGCTTCCCCTACACCAACGGCCACATCCTGATCTCCCCCAAATCCCACAAGGCCGACTTGGAAGATCTCACCGACGACGAACTGCTCGACCTGCAAAAGCAAACCACGATCGTCATCCGCATGCTCAAGCGGGCGGTCAGCGCTCAGGGGATGAACGTAGGCATCAACCTCGGCCGCTGCGCCGGGGCGGGCGTGCCGGGGCATCTGCACCAGCACGTCGTCCCCCGCTGGGCTGGGGATACCAACTTCATGTCGGTGATCGGCGAAGTGCGGATCGTCCCGCAAGCGATGGGTCAGCTATATGAGGAATTGCTCCGCACGCGGGCGGAGATGGGATGAACCACGGAGGCACGGAGACACGCCACTCAGGCAAGAGCCGCTCGGGAAGTAATGTTAAAGAAATAACTCAAAAAGCTGTATTTCCACGCCAGCGCGAACCAACTGTTGCGCCTCCGTGTCGCCGTGCCTCCGTGGTTCAATTCTGCGGATCGTACGGCACGTCGCCCTCTTCGGCGTCGACGTCTTTAACTGGGATCTGATACTTCCCAGCCAGCCAACGCCCCAAGTCCACCAGCTTGCACCGATCGCTGCAGAACGGAAACGTGCTCCCTTTCTGATCGAGCATCGACTCATCAACCGGCTGGCCGCAGATGGGGCATTTGAAGGTCATGTCGGCTACTTCTTCTTCGACGGCTTGGCCGAATCCTTGCGGGCGGATTCCTTTTTCGCCGGGGCCGGTGCGGGCGCTGCCGGCTTGGCCTCGACGGCGGGTTTGGATTCCTTCGTCTCGGCCGGCTTTGATTCGGCCTTGGTTTCGGTCTTGGCGTCGCCGGTCTTCGTCTCAGCCGGTTTGCCGCCGTCCTTGTCGGCCTTGGCTTTTTCGCTGTAGTTGCCCTCACGGTAGTCGGTGATGTAGAACCCGCTGCCTTTGAAGATCAGCCCCGCGCCGGCACTGATCAGCTTGCGAACTTTTTTCTTCCCGCACTTGGGACAGACTTTGATCGGCGCAGACGTCATCGTCTGAAACTTCTCAAACTCATGCCCGCAGGCGTCGCAAATGTATTCGTAGGTTGGCATAAAAGAGTGCTTAGTATTTAGGGGCAAGGGGCAAGTAGAGGCATTTGTTGCTTGCCCCTTGCCACTTAATACTTGCCCCTAGCTTGTCTTCGACACCGCCACCTGTGCCGGCCGTAACGTCCGGCCGGGCAAAGCGTACCCGTTCTGGAACAATTGGGTGACGGTCGGCTCGGTGTATTGATCGTTCGGCTGTTGCATCAGCGCTTCGTGCTTGCTCGGGTCGAACGGCGTCCCGACGGCCGGGGCGATCACTTCCACCTGCTGCTGCTTCAGCACGCCCATCATCTGATCGTGTACTAGCTGCAGGCCCTTGAGGACGGCCGTCGAATCGACCTTGGCGGGGTCGACGTTTAGCGCCCGCTCCCAGTTGTCGATCACCGGCAACAGGCTGCGGATCAGCGAGGCGTTGGCATACTGCATCCGCTGGTCCATCTCCTGCTCCAGGCGACGGCGGGTGTTCTGGAAGTCGGCCGTCGCGCGGGCCAGGCGCTCGAACAGCGCATCGCGGTCGGCCTTGAGCTTGGCGAACTCCGTCTGCTCCCCGCCGGCGAAGGCGGTCGATTCTTCGATGATCGGCTCGTTGGCTGAATTGGATTCTTCTTCACTCATGGTTGCACTCTTTATTGTAGGGCGGGCGTTACTTGTCTTCGCCCTTAAACACCTTCTTGATCTTGTCCAAAAACCCCTTGCGCTGCGGCATGACCTTGTCGTCCTCGGTCTCAGCGAACTCGCGCAACAGCGTTTTCTGCTTTTCGGTCAGCTTCTTCGGGATCTCGATGATGATCTGGACGAGCTCGTCGCCGTTTTTGTAACTGCGGAGGTCGGGCAGGCCTTTGCCTTTCATCTTGAAGACTTCGCCGTGCTGGCTGCCGGAGGGGATGTTCATCTCCTCGGTGCCTTTGAGCGTGGGCACTTCGATCGTCGCACCCAAAGCCGCCTGCGTGAAGCTGATGGGCACCTGGCAGACGATGTCGTTGTTGTGCCGCGTAAACATCGGGTGCGGCTTGACGGCGATGTAGCAGTGCAGATCGCCGGACGGCGCTCCCGCCTCACCGGCTTCGCCTTCACCTTGGATGCGGACGGCCTGTCCTTCATGCACACCGGCCGGGATTTTCACCGTCAGCGTGCGCTTCTTCTGCTGCCGGCCGCTGCCGCGACAGTCGGAGCATTTGTCTTTGACGACCGACCCGCGGCCGCGACACGTCGGGCAGGCGACGACCATGCGGAACATCCCGCCGAAGCCCGCCTGCTGCACCCTGCCCTGCCCGCCGCAAGTCTGGCAGACGCTGGGGGAACTGCCGGGCTTGGCGCCGCTGCCGGAGCAGGTGTCGCACTTGTCCTGGCGTTCGAACTCGATAGTTTTTTCCGCGCCGGTGGCCACTTCCACCAGCGAAAGCTCGACCTGCGTCTCCAGGTCGAACCCGCGGCTGGGCCCGCGACCGCCGCCTCCGCGACCGCCGAAGCTGCCGCCGAAGATGTCGTTGAACATCGAAAAGATGTCGCTCGGGTCCATGCCCGAGAAATCGTGCTGCCCCTGCACGCCGGCGTGGCCGTGCTGGTCGTAGCGCTGACGCTTCTGCGGATCGGAAAGCACTTCGTACGCTTCGGAAGCTTCCTTGAACTTGATCTCGGCCTCGTGCTTGCCGTCGCCGTCGTTGCGGTCGGGATGGTACTTCATCGCCAGCCGGCGGTAGGCGCGCTTGATCTCCTCGCCGTCGGCGGTTTTCTCGACGCTCAGGACTTCATAGTAATCGCGCTTACCTGCTGCCATTGATAGACTCCGACCTTGCTCATTCCCGCTCGAACCGGCTCGCCGATTCGAAATTCCGACGCAGCCGCATCAGCGATTTCACCGTCTCTGCGGGAATCAGGCCGTGCTGGTCGGGCCCTATGTCGAGCAGAAGATTGGCCTTGCGGGCCTGGCACAGCAGCCGCATGCCCAACAATTCGCTGTCGGGCCTTAGCACGTCGCGCGGATGGTAAAACCAATCGTAACCGATCGGATCGCATACTTCGCCGGGGATGTAGTAGTCCATCGCGGGATCATCCTTGGCCTCGGTCTTATTGGGGGCGACCGTCACCGTGGTCTTGCCCGGCGAGATGGAAAACCACGGGTTGTAACCGCGATTGCTGCTGGGCAGCCACCGCTCGATGGTCATGACATCCGTCGGCCAGACGCTGCTGTATTTGAGGCTGCTGCCATCGCCGAAACCGTGGTTCATCGTGACCAAAGCATCCGGCTGCAGGCGGGCGATCTGCTCGTACTGCTTCCGCCGGCCATCGGCACCCAGAATGCCAGGGATATCGACCCAGACGGTTTCCAGTCCACCGAACTGGGTGAGCAGTTCCTCCATCTGGGCGGTTTGGAAGTCGCGGTATTCCTGCGTCGTGTAAGCCCGATCCCACGCGGCAAACGTCGGCGGCATCGACCCGAAACGGTTGCGGTTATCCCAGCAACAGTAATAAAACCCAGGCCGCACGCCGCGCTTCTCGCACGATCGAACAAACTGCTCAACGACGTTGGTCTTGTTGCCGCTGGTGCCGACATGATAGTCGTTAAGCCGGGTCGGCCAGAGGCAATGCCCGGCCACATGCTTGGTCGTCAACACCGCGTAGCCCATTCCGGCATCGCGGGCGACGCTGACCCATTGATCCACGTCCAGCCGATCGGGCGCGTAGTGGGTCGAAGGCTTGTCGCCCTTGCTCAGTTCATCCAGGTCAAACGTGCTCATGCCGAAATGGATGAACATGCCATACCCCAGCCGCTCGAATCGCGCGAGGCGATCCAGTGAATGGCGCTGCGCCCCGCCGGGTGGATTTTTTGCTGTGTCGGCCATGCTTCCTCCAAAAAAACACGAAAACACGAAAGACGAGCGAGGTCCTCCTTCGTGTTTTCGTGATTTCGTGTTTCGTCACGCCGGTCGCGGTTGGGGCGGGGTCCGGCCCCCCACCACCCGGGGGTAATTTAAAAAGCGCAGGGTTTTAACAACCCCGCCCAAGGGGGGGGTGGGGGGTGGGCGAAATTTTTTTTAA
>JANMES010000120.1:0-29588 GCA_031377185.1 Phycisphaerae bacterium | reverse complement strand
CGACAAAACACACGTGCCCGGATCAATTCGATCCGGGCACGTGGGATAGGTTAACACAAGGCGAATCATTTACGTCGCATCGCTCGACGCCTGCGCCAGCGGGGCGGACTTGTCGTCCTGTCCCGTCGTGGTGAGCGATTCGAAGAACAGGTGCTTGCCTTCGCCTTCGCCGGTGATGGTGATGCGGATCAAGTCCTTGCCCTTGAAGTTGCCGCGGAGGATTTCCTCGCTCAGCGGGTCTTCCACGTGCTGCTCGATCGCTCGACGCAGCGGGCGGGCGCCGAAGTCGGCGTTGGTGCCCTTGTCGATCAAGAACTCCTTGGCTTCCTGCGTGATCTCGATCCGCAGGCCGTGATCGACCAGCCGCTTGGTGACCTTCTTCAGCTCGAACTCGACGATGGTCTCCAACTGCACGCGGCCCAGCGGGCGGAAGACGATGACGTCATCCAAACGCCCGATGAACTCGGGGCGGAAGTAGCGCTCCAGTTCCTTCATCACGGTCGTCTTGATCGTCTGGTAGTCGCGCTCTTCCGACGCGCCCTTGGAGTTCGGACGCAGGCCGAACTGCGGACCGCCGCCCTTGATCAGCTCTGAACCGATGTTCGAGGTCATGATCATGACGACGTTGCGGAAGTCGACGTGCCGGCCGAACGAATCGGTCAGGCGTCCTTCTTCCATGATCTGCAGCAGCATGTTGAACACGTCCGGGTGCGCCTTCTCGACTTCGTCCAGCAGGACGACCGAGTACGGTCGACGGCGGATGCGTTCAGTGAGCTGGCCGCCTTCCTCGTAACCGACGTAGCCCGGAGGCGCGCCGATCAAGCGGGAGACGTTGTGCTTCTCCATGTACTCGCTCATGTCGATCTGAACGAGGGCGTCCTCGTCGCCGAACATGAACTCGGCCAATGCCTTGCTCAGCAACGTCTTGCCGACGCCGGAGGGCCCTAGGAACAGGAAACTGCCCATCGGGCGGTTCGGGTCTTTCAGACCAGAGCGGGCGCGACGGATCGTCTTGCTGATCGTCTTGATCGCTTCGTCCTGGCTGACCACGCGCTTGTGCAGCTCGTTTTCCAGTTCCAGCAGGCGCTGGGCTTCTTCTTTCTCAAGCCGGGTGAGCGGCACGCCGGTCATCTTGCTGATGACCTCGGCGATGACTTCTTCGTCCACCACGCCGTCGATTTCCTTGGCTTTTTCGCGCCACTGACGCTGCATCTCCTCTTTCTTGCTGCGCAGCTGCTCGGCAGAATCACGCAGCTTGGCGGCTTCTTCGTACTCGGCGTTCTTGACCGCCTCGTCCTTCTGAATGCTCAGCCGTTCGATCTGCTCTTCCAGTTCCGCCAGGTTCGGCGGCTTGGTCATGCTGCGGAGGCGGATGCGGGCACCGGCCTCGTCGAGCACGTCGATCGCCTTATCCGGCAGGCAGCGGCCGGTGATGTAGCGGTCGGACATTTCGACGGCGGCCACGATCGCGGCGTCGAGGATCTGCACGCGGTGGTGCGCCTCGTACCGATCGCGAAGGCCCTTGAGGATTTCGATCGCGTCTTTCTTGTTCGGCGGTTCCACCGTGATCGGCTGGAAGCGGCGGGCAAGGGCGGCGTCTTTTTCGATGTACTTGCGGTATTCGTCGAACGTCGTCGCGCCGATGCACTGAATCTCGCCACGCGAAAGGGCGGGTTTCAGCACGTTGCTGGCGTCGATTGCGCCTTCAGCGCCACCGGCACCAACCAGCGTGTGCAGCTCGTCGATGAACAGGATGACGTTCTTCGCCCGGCGGACTTCGTTCATGACCGCTTTGATACGCTCTTCAAACTGGCCGCGGTACTTGGTGCCGGCGACCATCATCGCCAGGTCGAGCACAACGATCCGGCGGTCGTGCAGGATCTCCGGCACGGTCGACGAGATCACCATCTGGGCGAGGCCTTCTACGATCGCGGTCTTACCCACGCCGGCTTCGCCGAGCAGTACGGGGTTGTTTTTCTGGCGACGGCAGAGGATTTGGATCACGCGTTCGATTTCGTTGGTTCGCCCGATGACCGGATCGAGCGCGCCTTCTTTGGCCAGCTCCGTCAGGTCGCGGCCGAACGAATCGAGCGCGGGGGTCTTGGACTTGCCTTTGGCGTTGCCTGATTTTTCCTGCTGTTGGGGTTCTTCGCTTTCCACACCGGCTCCTAGAAGATTTAACACTTCTTCCCGAACCTCTTCGAGCTTCAACCCGAGATTCATCAACACCTGTGCCGCCACGCCATCGTGCTCGCGCAGCAGGCCGAGCAGCAAGTGCTCCGTGCCGACATAGTTGTGATTCAGATTGCGTGCTTCTTCGATCGCGTACTCGATGACTTTCTTCGCACGCGGGGTCTGCGGGAGCTTGCCCATGGTGACCATGTCAGGCCCGCTCTTGACTAGCTTTTCGACCTCGAGTCGAACTTTGCGCAGATCGACATCCAGATTCTTCAGAACATTGGCGCCAACACCCGAGCCTTCCTTCACCAGGCCGAGCAGGATGTGCTCCGTGCCGATGTACTCGTGGTTGAATCGCTGGGCTTCCTGGTTGGCCAGCGCCATGACTTTACGGGCCCGATCCGTGAACCGTTCGAACATGTCCATCTCCTATTGGTCGGCGTATCTATGGCCGGCCCCTCATGGCAAGAGTTTGTTCAGTCATCTGCCGAAGTAGGCTGATCGAGCAGAATAAATCTCTGGCGTTGTGATTGTAGACCGCCTCTAATCGTAATCAAGGTACGGAGGCGGGTGAATGACGAATGATGCTGGAAAAAGCTGGTGATTGGTGATTGGTCCGTGAGCAGAAGGAATCCGCTCTTGTCACGCACCAATCTCCAATCACCACTTCAGCAGAAGGCTTCAGAATATCTATTCCAGTTGCGGCGCAGTGTTTTCGTTCTGCAGAAACTGATCGGTTGGGATCATGGTAATACAATCCCACGGGCAGACCTGGTGGCAAAGCGTGCAGCCGATGCAGCGGGGGAGGTCGATCGTGCAGACCTGCATCACGGCCTCGTGACGTGGGCCGGGGATCGTGCTGATGCAATCGACGGGACAAACGGACAGACAGGCTTCGCAGCCGGTACACATGTCTTCGTCGAGCAGGGCGAGAACTTTGGGCAGTTTCTTCTTGGCCATGAGTGCGTCAGATTGTAGGCAAAGCGGGCAAGCGGGCAAGGGATACCGGTAAGAGGGATTATCGGCTATTTTGGGAGCAGAAATTCGGTTTTCAACCCGATGGTACGTTTATGCAGATCGCAGGGATCATTGTCATCGCGTTGGTGGTGATAGCCATCTTCGTCTGGCTGGCCAAACTGGCAGCCGAGCGGGAGCGGGCTCGGCGGGCGGCGTTGGCGGATTTTGCCGCTTCCAACGGCATGACGTTCAGTATTGCCGACCCGATCAATCTCGACAGCCGCTACAACGGCGTCAACGACATCGGCCGCGGCCATGCCCGGTATGCGGAAGATGTCCTCCACCTCCGCCAGCCGATGCTGACGGCGTTTCGATACCACTACAAGACATGGGAAACCCGCACCGTCACCCGGAACGGCCGGACCCATACCGAACGGTACGAGAAAACCCATTGGCGGCAGTACCTTATTATCGAGCTCAGCAGTCAGTTCCCGGCCCTGTCGTTGCGTGGCGAAAATCTCTTCGACAAGCTGGCGGGGTTTGTGGGGTTTGATGACATCGATTTCGAGTCCGAGGAGTTTTCCAAGAAGTATTTCTGCAAAAGCGTGAGCAAGGAGTTCGCCTACGCTGTGATGCACCCACAGATGATGGAATACCTGCTGAACCTCGCACTCCCGATCGAGTTCAACGGCCGGCTGCTGGTGATGGATTTGGGGGGCTGCAAGTTTGATGCATTGAGTTTGGCCGATGCGATCAATGCGGTGGCTGGGATGGTGAACCGAATCCCGGATTTTGTCTGGCAGGACTACGGGAAAACCCTCCCGGTGAAGCTGCCCCAGGTCGTTTACACTCCGCCGGCTGTTGCGGCCGGATAGTTGTGCGGCCCGCAACGATCCCTACAATCCCCCCGCATGGAATTCTTCACCAAACTCTTCCACCTCCTGTTCGGCGGCCTGGGCAAGGACGAACTGTGGAAAGACATGATCCAGTACATCGGCGGGCCGACGACGCTGTATGTGATCCTCTTCATCATCATCTTTTGTGAAACCGGCCTGGTGATCCTGCCGTTTTTGCCGGGCGATTCGCTGTTGTTTGCGATCGGCGCGATGGGAGCCCGCGATATCGGGATTTCACTGCCCTGGGTGACGGTGCTGCTGATCATCGCCTCGGTCGTGGGCGATGCGGTGAACTATTTCATCGGCGCCAAGCTCGGCCCGGCGGTCTTCAAACGCGAGGACTCCAAGTTCCTCAATAAGAAGCATCTTCAGAAAGCCCACGAGTTCTACGAAAAGTACGGCGGCAAGGCGATCATCCTCGCCCGCTTCGTGCCGGTGGTTCGCACCTTTGCTCCGTTCGTCGCGGGCATCGGAAAGATGAACTACTTCAAGTTCGCCTTGTACAATGTCGTCGGCGGCGTGGCGTGGGTGGTGATTTGCGTGTCCGCAGGCTATTTCTTCGGTCAGAGCGAATTCGTCAAAAAGAATTTCGAGCTGGTGATTGTGGCGATCGTGATCATCTCAGTCCTGCCAATGGGGATCGAATACCTGTTGACCCGCAGGCGCGCCAAAGCTGCGTCGGAAATCAAGGAGCCTGCTTAGCAACGCTAACGATCAGCAGGGATACGACGGCAAGTCCGGTTCTGGCGAGGCGATCAGCCTGTTAAGCTGGGGTTCCGGTTTCACCTCTAGCTATTGCCAGATTTCGCACAAATCTTGATTGCCTGCGTTCCCACGGGACTCAATGTGCATCAGCGGGTGTATTGCCAACCTCTGGGGATCGGTCAAAATCAAGGATTGCCGCGGTATCATGCACTAATAGTGTCTGTTGGGTGTCGATAGCGATTTAGCTGGAGATACCGGATTCAAGTGGCAATTTTATAGAAGATTGCTAAATTGGGACCACGGCATTTTTCGGATGTCGCTGGAGCGGTCCGCGTAGAGTGGTCGGATTTTTTAACTTCCTACCAGGGCATCACGTATGAAATCGAAGCGCGTGCAGGCCGTTGCAGCACTTTTTCTAGCGGCGAATGCGGCGGCTGGGTCGGTGGCGTTCGCGTTGGACGGCGATCCCCTCAAACTACGCCTCACCACTCTAAACGGGTGGAAGGCGTTTGAGTTAATCTCCGTCAACGACAACCCGGCCGGTGACGGCATTACCTATGCCTTGCCCGGTACATTTGATGGGATAGGAGTTTGGTCCCCAACCGCCAGCACCCTGCGAATTCTGGTGAATCACGAAACTGCCGACGCCAGTGTTTCGGAAATCAATCTCAACTACACCAACTTCAAGACGGCGATCACTAACGTCATCAACACGGGATCGACCGGTGGCGGGAGCTTCGTCACCTCCGCGCAACAGGCTTACGGCCGATGGAGCAGCAACGGTGGATCAACTTGGACCACGACCACCAGTAATTCGACCACTACATTTAACCGATTCTGCTCCAGCCAACTGCACGAAGCCAACACGTTCGGTGTCGGTCGGGGATTCGTTGATAAAATCTACATCACCGGCGAAGAAGGCGGGACCAATCGCCTGTTCGCGAACGACGTCGCCAACCGCGATTTTTACCAGCTCAGCGGCGTGACCGGGAACGCCAGCGCCCTCAACGGCGGCACCGGGGGAATGCCTTTCGATTCCTGGGAAAACGCGGCCCTGATCGATACCGGGAATACCACCCACGTTGCGATGCTGCTCTCGCCGGACGGCAACACCAATACCCTCCAACTTTACATCGGTGTGAAGGGCAAAGACGCCGCGGGCAACAACTCAAGCAGTTTCCTCGCGCGCAATGGCTTGGCATACGGCAGCAGTTATTATTTGAGGGGTTCGCTTCCCAGTAGCGGTACATTAACCGGCGGCACGTTTGGTACGACCCTGACGACCGGCACATTGACCTCTGCCAAGTTAGAAGACGTCGATACCAACCCCAATAATCCAACGCAGGTGGCGATAGGCGTGCAGGAGACCGGGCTGTTCACGCTGAATTTTAACTTGAGTTTTTCCGGCGGGAATTTTAACGCTGCCGGCTCGGGCTTTTCCGTCACCAAGGTACTCAATCACACCAACGACACCGACGGACAGTTCGGCGATGCTGACAACGTTGATTGGACGAAAACTACGACGCTCAACGGAACCACCTACGCCAACGGGCTGATTTTCGTCAACGAGGACAGTGGCACGAACAACGGCGAAATCTGGATGGTCGCTCCCGACGGCAGCGGCTTGACGCTCGTTGCCAACACGTCGGCTTTCGCCAACGCTACTGAGACCTCAGGCATTCTCGATATCTCCACCGTGATGGGCTACATGCCCGGTAGCATTCTGTTGGTAGCCAATCAAGGCACGGATTCGTCGATGTCGGTCTTGATCAACCCCAACGCCACCCTCGTGCCCGAGCCTGGGTCGATGAGTTTGCTCGTGCTCGGTGCGACGGCACTTCATCGCCGACGCCGTCGCTGATCGACGGTTCTGCGGGACTTCCATACGGCGAGCAAGCTCGCGGCTAAATCGCTACTGGATGAAGCGCCAAGCCCTAATACGCATTGGTGGGATGTTCCTTGTCCGGACCAGTCAGCCAGGCGTCGAGATCGCTCCACATCGTTTTCTCGTAAATGATCAGCTCGCTGGCCGCCTCGCGGAGTTTGCCGATCAGGTAGGCTGCGAGTGAGAGCGATCGGGCTTCGGCGATCAATTTCCCGCCCTGGATTCGGAGCGTTCCGACCGGCTGGCGCGTGCGGACGGGCTCGAGGGGCATGACTTTTCGCGGGTTGTGCTCGCGGGTGCATTCGAAATAGACGGTGTCCAAGTCCTGGTCCATCGGCGTGATATGCGGGGCACTGGCGCGCAGCTTTTCCAGCAGCTTTGCCTGATCGGAAACCGCGTACGTGATTTCGGTGAAAACAAGCGGCTCGGGGGTCTCGGGCGTGGCTTCGGGTGTTGAATCCATGCTTTTGACCAGATCGTACAAATCGCCGGGCACCACGCCCGTCGGCCCGGCGAACTGGCCGAGCCATCGCGTCCGGCTGCCGGCCATCGGCGGGACCAGCGCCAGGTGCTGCCGCTCCAGCTCGTCTGGCCAGAGTAGATCGTCTTCCAAACTCCACGCGTACGCGCCCCAGATGTACCTCGCCGCCATTCGCGGTTCGCCGATCACTGTGGGGGGCATTTTGTGGCGCTGCTTGCGGAGGTCGCCTTCGATTTCGTCCCAGTCGGAATCGACATGGCCGAACACCGTCATCAAACCGCCGCGGGTCAGGCCCATGACGAAGAAGCTGGAGGCGAGTTTCCCGTCCGGCTGCTCGCGGACGATTCCCGCAACGCCGAACCCGGTGGATTGCCAGCAATCTTCCGGGGGCACGTACGCGCGGACGATCGGCCAATCATCGCAACCCTTCAGGTGCTTCTCGGGATCAGCGCGCAGCAGCGTCCGCGACGCCGGCCGTTTGCGGGCCTTGGCGGTCTCGGTGCGATCGCGCGGACGTTGGGGTTCCTTGGCCATCCGTGTTGAGTCGATATCGACTGATTCCCCTGCACGACTTTGACTACGTGCCACAAGGTAGGACAGACATTCCTGTCTGTCACGGGCGGACGTACTCATCCGTCCGTACTTTTTGTGCAATCGCGCCGGTACGAATCGATGAGTACATCGCTTCGTGACAGGCAGGAATGCCTGTCCTACCACAGTCGCGCGATTGTCACGGCCACAACGGCGCGCCGGACAATCCCGCCGTCGCCGGAAGGGCGCAAATCAGGTTCGCGTTCTGCACCGCCTGACCGGCAGCGCCCTTGCCGAGATTGTCGATCGCGCTCATCGCGATCACCAGCTTCCGCTCCGGGTCGGCGGCGTACGAGACGAACGCCAGGTTCGATCCGAGCGTCCACTTGGTGTGGGGCGGTTTATCGGTCACGCGGACGAATGGGCGATCGGCGTAGAACTTGCGTGCGGCGTCGAGGCATTGCTCGGTGGTCGGGAAGGCTCCGCCTGTCCCTGCGGTTCCTTTGCAATAGATCGTCGCCAGGATACCGCGCGTCATCGGGATCAGGTGGGGCGTGAAGACCAGCCCGCCCGTTATGCCGGCGATCGCCTTGATCGTCGACGAAATTTCCGGCATGTGCGTGTGCTTGAGCAGCCCGTAGGCGGCGACGTCTTCGTTAACCTCGGCGTAGCCGAACTTCGAATCCCCACCGCCGCGGCCGGCGCCGCTGACGCCGGTCTTGGCATCGATGATAATGCCCGTCGGGTCGATCAGCTTGTTAGCCAGCAGCGGGGCGAGCGCCGTCAGCGTCGCCGCCGGGTAGCAGCCAGGGTTGGCGATTCGGGTTTGCCCGACGATTTTGTCCGGCCAGACGTCCGCCAGCCCGTACGTCCAGCCATCGACGTAGCGATGATCTCCGCCGATGTCGACAATTTTGATGTCTTTATGAACCGCTGCGAGGGCGGCCTTGGATTCGCCCGTTGGCAGGGATGCAAACAGCACGTCCAGCTTCGGCAATTCAGCCGGGTTCCATTTTTGCACGACCAAATCACCCAGAGCGCCGATGCCCGGATAGCGGTCGATGAGTTTCGACCCGGCCGAGCTTTCACCCGCGACGTAAGTAACTTGGAATTCCGGGTGCGATGCGCACAGGCGAAGCGCCTCGCCGCCGCCGTAACCGGTGACTCCGACAATGCCTACAGAAATACTCATGCCCGAAAGTATAGCGAGGGATAAAGCATTGTCACCGAACGGCGTTGGGCCGATTGGCAATGTTGGGAAAGGAACCGAATTGGAACCTCACCCGTACCACGGGCCTCCGGCCCGTGCAAAGCGAGGTGAAGACTCGACTGACGTGCGCTTGCCGGCTCATTCGTGTCAATCGGCACGGGCCGGAGGCCCGTGGTACGGGCGAGGTGTAAAGCGCGCCTATCGCCAACTCCGCTTGCATTGTTGAATCGCCGCTACTCCAGCAGAAACGCCGGCTTGAGCATTTCCACCGGCTGACCGCCGAGTGCGGTATCGGTCGGGCTGAGCAGATAACTCTGCATCAAGGTCTGCCAACGCGTGTGGACTTCGGATTTGGCCAGGTACGCACAGGTGGCGGCCCAGTCGTCGCATTCGAGATAGCCGAACTCCGTGCCGTCAGGCTTATACCAGAGGCTGTAATTGCGAATGCCCGCCGCCTTCAACTCCGCCGCCAGTTCCGGCCAAATGGGGTTGTGCAGCTTGAGGTATTCGTTGAGCTTTTCGGGACGGAAACGGAGAAGGATGGCAATTCTTTGCATGGAGCAGATTATGGAATCTGCGGAGCGACATATCAACCCGTCGCAACGTGCCTGGCCGACTCAATAAATCGACAGAAATTCTAAAGCGCCAATCCCATAGAGCCGGCTAGAATCTGCCGAGCTTAAATTGGGAGGATTGTCTATGAGCACGATGGCGAGCAAAACAATGACCGGTCGATGGTTCGGTTGGACTGCGATCGTTCCTGCACTGGCGTTACTGATTTGGGCCATGCCCGCCAACGCGCAGGTACACGACAACGCCCGCCTGTTCTCCGAGACCGCCGTCCGGATGGCCAACGACGACATCGCGCAGATGAAGAGCCGCGCCGGCGGACATACCATGCTGATCGAGACGTACGCCTCCGTGCCGGCCGACAAGCAGGAGGCGCTCAACAGGGACAAGAACGCGTTCTTCCAGCAGTGGGCCAGTGATCGCGGCAAGGCCGAGCGCGTGAGCGGCGTGGTGATGCTGATCTGCCTGGACCCCAAGCGGTACGAAATCGCCTTGGGAAATAAGACCGTACAGTCAGGCTTGTTTACCAACGCCGATCGCCAGGCGCTGGGCATCAAGGTGCGACAAGCCTTATCGACCGGCAACTACGACGAAGCCCTGACGATTAGCACCTCCACGGTGCTGGAGCGTTACGCCGCGCACAAGTCGGCCGGGCAAGGCGGCTCGGCGTATTCGCCGGTGCCGGTTGAGTCGTCGGGCAACCCGGCCCCTTCAGCCACACCCACGCCGGCCAAGCCCGCGCCCACGGCTAAGCCGGGCATGAGCTTGGGCAGCATGCTGCTGATCGGGGCCATCATCCTAGTGGTTGTCAGCTTCATCTTCCGCATGCTCCGCCGGATGAGCTCGGCGCAATCAGGCTACGACCCCAACTACGGTCCGGGCTACGGCGGCGGAGGTGGAGGGTTCGGAACCGGGCTGCTGGGCGGCATCCTGGGCGGTGTGGCGGGATCGTGGATGGCGAACAGCGCCTTCGCCAACACCCGCAACGACACCCAAGCCCAGGACCCCAACTCCGCCGGTGCCGGCGGCATCTTCGGCCCGGATGCTTCAAGCAGCAGCGACCCGGACACCAGCTTTTCCGACATCGGCGGCGGCGACTTCGGCGGCGATTCCGGCGGTGGCGACTCGGGCGGCGGGGACTTTTAGCGTCCTTTTCGGTGGTCTCCGTTCACGACGAGCGCCTCACCCCGTCGGCCCCCTGTACGGCGACGGTTGTGCCACGAAGTTGTCCCGCTCCGGCTCGGATCGCAACACTGCGGCGGTTTCGGGGTGCTTGCTCAGTTCGGCCATCTCGATCGCTGTGATCGCCCGGCGGCCGTCGCGGGCGGTGGGGTCGGCGTTGTGGGCCAGCAGCAGTTTGACGATCTCCGTGTGTCCTTCGGTCGCCGCGAAATGCAGCGGCGAAAACAGCGCGTACGACTTGGCCCGGGCGTTGGCGTCCACGCCCGCCTGTAGCAACACCGCGACGACGTCGGTTTTCCCCTTCCAGCACGCGACGTGCAGCGCATTCATCATCATCGGCAGCCGGCCGTAAATCACCCGGCGGGTGTGCGAGGGGTCGACCCCGGCGCGGATCAGCAGCGCCATGCATTCGCCCGAGCCGCGCTCAGCGCAGAAGTAAGCGGCGTCGAGGCCGGTGTGAAAGTCTGTGTCTTCCATCCGGGCGCCGGAGTTGATGAGCATCCGCACCATCTCCGCATTGCCGTGGAAGCAGGCGATCATCAGCGGCGACCAGCCGTTGTCGATATCGAGCGCGTTCACCAGCGAATGATCCTTCTCCATCATCGTGCGAACCGTCTCGATCTGCTGCTTATGCACGGCTTCGAGGAAGACGTTGTGGTGGACGTTGAGCGTCCGCAGGTATTGCCGGGCGGCATTGAGCGTTTCGCCGGGCGGGACGTCGAGGGGCATCTGGCCGTTGGCGTCGAAAGCGTAGAAATCGGCACCAGCCTTGATGAGCATCTCCGCGATGCCCGACCGATTCGCCGCCGCCGCAAGGTGGAGCGGCGTGCGGCCGAGGGCGTCGCAGGGGGCGCTGAGCAGCTCAGGCTTGGCGTTGATCGCGGCCCGAACGCCGATGGTGCTGTCGGACTTGATGGCGGCTAAAAGTGCTTGCAGTTGTGCGTCGACCATGTTGCCTCCGGAGGTGTGGGACGATTGTACTACGGTTGGACGGCGGAGTCGGCGGAATGATGCGCCCGCGACATGAGCGAACGTTCGGCGAGCCACAATGATTCACGTAGGGTGGGCACCGCCCACCACTATTTTGCGGATTGCAACGATGGTGGGCAGTGCCCACCCTACAGAGTCAAATCGACAGGTCTGAGGGCCAACGAGTTTTTGAAATAGACGAACGGGCCTTCGTCCGCGAAGTAAATCACGCCGCTGAGATCGAGATGCGTGGCGAACAGTTGCCCGTCGCCAATCGCCCACTCGCAATCGCCGGCGGTCAGGCCGCCCAGCGGATCGCCATGGACGGCGATGACAAAGCAGAACCCTTGGTCGCGCACGGTCTGGGCGTACTTGCGGGCCTTCTCCGCGATGCGGCTGGCGACCCGGGCGGGCGGCGGGGTCGTCCCGCCGGGCTCGCAAGTGAAGACTTCCAGCACCAGCCGGGCGCGTTCGTCGAACCAGTCGGGAGTTTTCCCGTTGATCCGCCGATTGTACTCGGGATGAAACCCCCGCCGCTGCAACTGCCGGCCGAGTACGAATTCATGGTACGTGTGCAGAGCGTTCGCGTCCGCCTGCTCGGTCCGCAGATCCCGCGCCGCCGCCCGATCATGACGCATCTTCGCCCGCATCCGCGAGCGGGAGGGTTCATCGAAGCTGGCGAGCAGGGTGCGGATTTCGCGCTGGAGTGCGGGGTTGCTGGCGAAATCAGAGCGGAGCGATTGATGCATTTCTGTAGGGCATGCTATTGCATGCCGTGGCTAGCGCGGCCGACGGAAACGGCATGCAATAGCATGCCCTACAAAACTATTTGCCAATGATCAGCGTAAATGTGCCGTCATTGGCGCGATAGTACAGGCTAACGTATGGGTTTCCGGGTCGCAGACTAGCCGTATCCGATGGGTCGGAACCGTAAGACGTTTCGATTTTTTCGTGGCTTCCTACCAATTCGTCCACGGTTACTGCGATGCTCCTGTCCCACAAAGTATCCATGGTCGATAATTGGATTAACTTGGTAAACGCATCTCGTTGCGATTCAGTGGTTTTTCCCGAGCACACAAAGGCGCCTTCATTTAGCAATGACTTCCGCCAACGCCAGTTGATTGGGAACTGTGGTGCAAGAATTGAAACCTCTTCTTGATATTTCGGAAGTTCGGCAATCGAGTACGCCGTCCCAGTTCGAACCCCAGAGACCGCATCAGAGATGGCCCAGACTGACAAGCCCAGCAGAATGATTACTATTACAATTACTCCGATCCAACGTAAACGTCTCATCACTTTACCACCGGCAGTTTGTAGGGTGCCATTCATGGCGCCTGTGCGAACCGAATCGGTGCCATGAATGGCACCCTACATTTTCACCACCGGCAAGCTCAGTCCCTTTTCCTTCTGAATCTTCTCCCACCCGCTCCCCAGTTCCCCGATCGGGTCGGGCGGCAGGATGTCCACTTTTTTCTCGCCGAGCTTGGCTTCGCCGCGGTTGAGTTTGTCCTGGAACTGTTTGCACTCGTTCAGCAGCGCGTCGAGGATTTGTTCTTCCGGCACGTTGGCGACTTTTTCGCCTTGCACGTAGATGATGCCGCGGCGGTCGCCGGCGAAGATGGCGATGTCGGCGCCTTCACATTCGCCGGGGCCGTTCACCACGCAGCCCATCACCGCCACCTTGATCGGCTGGGTGATTTCCGTCGCAAGGCGTTTACGGACATCTTGCACGAGTTTGAAGAGGTCGACCTGAATCCGGCCGCAGGTGGGGCAGGCGATCAGCTCGGCGCCGACTCTGGTCCGCAGTCCCAGGCAGTAGCAGAGCTCCAGGCCGTCCTGCACTTCGTAGACGGGGTCGTTGGCGTAGCTGATGCGGATGGTGTCGCCAATGCCGCTGGCCAGCAGGTGGCCGAGCGGGACGACGCTGCGGATCGTGCCGGTTTCTTTCGGGCCGGCGTGGGTGACGCCCAGGTGCAGCGGGTAGTCGAACCGCTCGCTGATGGCGCGGTAGGCGTCGATCACCAGCAGGGGATCAATGCTCTTGGCGCTGATCACGATGTCGTGGAAATCCTCTTCGTGGAAGATGTCGAGGTATTCTTCCAGCTTGGTGATCATGATGGCCAGGAAGTGCCCGTGCTTGTTGTCGGAGAAAACGCCGCCGAGCTCTTTGAGGCGTTTTTGCTTGTCTTTGCGTTCAACGATGGAGCCTTCGTTCACGCCGATGCGGATTGGCAGTTTGCGGGCCTTACAGGCCTGGATGACGTCTTTCACCTGGGCGTGGTCGGAGATGTTGCCGGGGTTCAGGCGGATCTTGTGCACGCCGGCGTCGATGGCTTCCAGCGCTCGCTGGAAGTGGAAATGCACGTCGGCCACGATCGGCACGGAAACCTGCGGGATGATTTCCTTGAGCGCGGCGGTATCTTTCTTCTCCGGCACGGCCACGCGGACCATATCCGCCCCGGCGGCGGCGAGCTTGTGGATCTCGGCGACGCACTTGTCGATCTCGTACGTGTAGCCGGCGGTCATCGTCTGGACGGAGACGGGGGCATCCCCGCCGATCTTGACGATGCCGACGCGGGAATCACCGACCTGAACCTGACGGGTTTTGCGACGTTGAATCATTTGCGCGTAATGATAAGCGCGGGGGTTGTGGCGGGCAATTTGCTAAGTCGCATGGCTACCAGCCCATGCTTAATGATCGCACTTAGGCATGGGCTGGTAGCCCACGCGACGTGAGGGTTAACGCATCAGCGTCGCCGAGCGCTCGGCACCGACGCTGACCATCTTGATCGGCGCGCCGACCAGGGCTTCCAGCCGTTTAACGTACGCCTGGCAGGTCGCGGGCAGGTCGGCGAAGTTCCGTACGCCGCTGATGTCTTCCTTCCAGCCGGGCAGGGTTTCGTACACCGGTTCGACCTCCGCCAGCGTGTCCATGTCGGCCCGGAAGTAGTCGAGCTTTTTGCCGCGGATGGTGTAGCCGGTGCAGACTTTCAGCTCATCGATTCCGCTCAGAACGTCCACCAGCGTGATGCAGATCGCGGTGATGCCGCACAGATCGACGCTGTAGCGGACGGCCATCGCGTCAAACCAGCCGATCCGGCGGGGGCGACGGGTGGTCGTGCCGTACTCGTTGCCGCGCTCGCGGATGTAGTTGCCGGTGGCGTTGTCCTGCTCCGTCGGGAAAGGACCGCCGCCCACGCGCGTGCTGTAGGCCTTCATAATCCCGACGAAATTCTTCACGCTCTGCGGCGGAGCGCCGGCGCCGGTGTACAACCCCAGCGCGCTGCAGTTGCTGCTGGTGACGTACGGGTACGTGCCGTGATCCACATCCAGCAGCACGGCGTGCGCGCCTTCATACACGATGCGCTTGCCGTCCTTGTAATTCTGAATCAGCAGATGGCCGACGTCGTCGACGAACGGCGCGAGACGCTTGCCGTAACCGCGATAGGTTTCGAAAATCTCTTTCCAATCCAGCGGCGGGGCGCCGTACAGGGCATGCAGCAGTTTATTGCGATCGGTGACGATTCGTTCGATCTTCTCGCGCAGCCGATCTTCGTGCGCCAGGTCGGCCACGCGGATGGCGCTGGTGCGGTGCATTTTGTCGGCGTACGTCGGGCCGATGCCGCGCTTGGTGGTGCCGATGCTCCCATCGCCGGCGGCGGATTCGCTCGCGGCGTCCTGGGCCATGTGGTAGGGCATCACCAAGTGGGCTTTATAGCTGATCTTCAGATTCTGCGGCGTGATCACAATCCCGCGACCGGTGAATTCGTCGATCTCGCTCAGCAGCACTTTCGGGTCGATCACCACGCCGTTGCCGACGAGGTTGACTACACCCGGCCGGAAAATGCCGACCGGCAGCAGGTGGGTGGCGTATTTTTCCTTGCCGATGCGGACGGTATGCCCGGCGTTGGCCCCACCGCAATAGCGGACGACGACTTCCGCCTGCTCGGCGAGAAAATCGACGATCTTGCCCTTGCCTTCGTCTCCCCACTGCAGGCCGACGACGCAACAATTACCTTCGACGAACGATTCCATGGACCCTTTCTGAAGTCGAAAGGGAGAGTATGAGGGTGGCGGCGGGGGTGTCAAGAATCAGTGATTGGTCCTCTCGTCGCACGGGCTTCTAGCCCGTGTCAAACGGGATGCGAGATGTAACTCGGGTTGTCAGTTAGCAAAACCAACGTGACTGCCGGCGGTCTGAAAACTCGACGCCCGTAACGTGGTTTTGTTAACTGACAACCCCTTTTTCACGCTCGGGCGGTGTTGGACATGGGCTGGAAGCCCATGCTACGGGAAGATCGGCTTATCGCAGTTTTCTACGCAGCAGATCGATCCCAATCGTCATCCCCTGCCTCGCAAGTTCTGCATCGTATCTCGCTCCCTCGTCGCGGATAAAGGCATGCTGGCCGGTGACTTCCAGCCAGGTGAAGTCGATTTGGTTGGCGGTGAGGGCGTCGTAGACGATCCGCCGGCCTTCCAGCGGGACGTGCGGGTCGAGCCGGCCCCAGATCATCAGGGTTTCGGCTTTCAGGTCCTTGATGCGGTCGAGCGTGTCATCGTGCATCCCTTTGCCGAGCGAGCGTTTGTGGATGTCGGTGGCGTAGAAGCAGACGGCGGCCTGTACCGACGGATTCGTGCATGCTGCCCGAAACGCCAGGTGCCCGCCGAGGCACATGCCCCATGTGCCGACGTGGCCGGTGCAGTTCGGGTGTGATTGGAGGAAGTCGACGCAGGCCTTGGCGTCGCTGTCGTAGCTGGAAAGTTCCTTTTCGATCTTGCAGGCGTTCCCGCGATCGGCCCCGGGCGTATCGTACGCCAGCACCACGCCGGGGCTGGGCATCAGCTCGTGATAGACCTCGGGGATCGCGACGACAAACCCGTGCCCCGCCAGGTACGCCGCGGTTCGGCGGATGGGCATCGTTGCTTGGAAGATCTCGGAATACAGCACCACGCCCGGGTGCTTGCCGGGCATGTTCGGGCGATAGACGTAAGTCCGCATCGGGCCGGTGGCGGTGGGGAGATCGGCGTATTCGGTGTCGAGGATGATCATGGCGGGATTGTATGGTTCCCTGTCCCCGCTGGGGAGAGGGAGCAGTGCAATCGCCCATGTTTACGGGCTGGCGGCTTCGCGTTACGATCCCGATCCCAACTATGAAAACAGTATCGAATCTTTCCCCGGCGTCGTTGTCATCGGCGATTCAGCGAACGTTTTCCCTCGCCATCGACAAAGTCTGCAACATCGAAAAATCCTGGGACCCGGCCAAGGGCGCCCCGGTCTTCACCGTCAAAGGCAAATACACCTCCCGCGGCTGGACCGAGTGGACGCAGGGCTTCCAGTACGGCAATGCGATCCTCGCGTTTGATGTGACCGGCGATGCCGACCTGCTGAAGATCGGCCGCGAACGGACGGTCAAGCAGATGATGCCGCACGTTACGCATCACGGCGTGCATGATCATGGCTTCAACAACCTCAGCACCTACGGCAACCTCCGCCGGCTGATGCTGGAAGGCAAAATCCCGCACAACGAGTGGGAGCTGGAGTTTTACAACACCGCCATCAAGGCCAGCGGCGCGGTGCAGGCGTTCCGCTGGAGCGGCACTGGCCCGACGGCGAACGACAAGACGGCCAACTCGCCGGCCCTCGGTTACATCTACAGCTTCAACGGCCCGCACTCGCTGTTCGTCGATACGATGCGAACCACCCGCATCCTTGGCGTCGCGTGGCAACTGGGCGGCTACCTCGCCCACGAGAACGACCGCAAGGCAGACCTGCTTAAGCGGCTGGTGTTGCACGGGCTGACGACCAATCAGTACGTCGTCTTCCACGGCGACAGCGATCACACCTATGACGTCCGCGGCCGAACCGCGCACGAGGCGGTGTTCAATCGCAACGACGGCGCGTTCCGCTGCCGCGCGACCCAGCAAGGCTACAGCGCCTTCAGCACGTGGACCCGCGGCCTGGCGTGGGCGATGCTCGGGTACGCAGAGGAACTGGAGTTCTTCAAGTCGATCGACGACGCCAAGTTCAAAGCCTCGGTCGGTATTGAGAAGGCTGCGGTCATCAAAGCCTATGAAATGGGCGCCAAAGACACCTGCGATCACTACATCAACGATTGTGCCGCACTCGACGGCGTGGTGTATTGGGATGACGGCGCACCGGGCCTGGCCAAGCTCGGCGACTGGAAATCGAAAGCCGCCGATCCGTTCAACGCGTTTGAGCCGGTCGACAGCAGCGCCAGCGCGATCGCCGCTCAGGGATTGATCCGGCTGGGCAATTATCTGGGCAAATCCGGCAAGAAGTACCTCAACGCCGGCCTGATGATCGCGCAGCGGCTGATGAGCGACGACTACCTCGCCACGGACAAAAGGCATCAGGGCCTGCTGCTGCACAGCGTTTACCACCGGCCGAACAACTGGGATTACATCCCGCCGGGCCAGAAGGTGCCGTGCGGTGAGTCGAGCCTGTGGGGCGATTATCACCTGCTGGAACTGGCGTTGACGATCCATCGGATGAACAAGGGACAGACGTATTACACGTTCTTTGAGTGAATTGATGTAGGGCATGCTATTGCATGCCGCGATTTCGGAACGGCATGCAATAGCATGCCCTACAGATATGAAAAAAGTAGCACTCATCACGGGCGGATCACGAGGCATCGGCTTCGGCGTCGCCAAGCGGCTGGCGATGGACGGCTTCGACGTCGCCATCAACGGCCGGCGCGACGCGTCCGACGTGGCTAATGCGATCGCCGACTTGCAGAAGCTCGGAGCGGCCGTCGAGTACTGCCAGGCCGACGTCGCGTCTCGCGATGATCATGCAAAGATGCTCGCTGCGGTCGAGAAACGCTTCGGCCGGCTCGATGTGCTGATCAACAACGCCGGCGTCGCGCCGAGCGTGCGGGCCGACATCCTTGACGCCACCGACGAAAGCTTCGACCGCCTGATCAGCATCAATCTCCGCGGCCCGTACTTCCTCACGCAGTCGGCCGCCAGGTGGATGGTCAAGCAGCGGCAGGGCGATGCGAACTACCGCGGCTGCATCGTCAACGTCAGCTCGATCAGCGCCACGGTGGTGAGCGTCAACCGCGGCGACTACTGCATCAGCAAAGCCGGCGTGGCGATGGCGACCCAGCTATGGGCGGCACGGTTGGCCGAGTTCGGGATCGATGTGTACGAGGTCCGTCCCGGCGTGATCGCGACGGACATGACCGGCCCGGTGAAGGAAAAGTACGATAAGCTGATCGCTGAGGGCCTGACGGTCGAAAAACGCTGGGGCTACCCGGACGACATCGGCAAAGCCGTCGCGATGCTGGCCCGCGGTGAACTGCCGTATTCCACCGGGCAAGTGTTGAACGTCGACGGCGGTCTGACATTACAAAGACTTTAACCACGGAGACACGGAGGCGCGCTCGACATCTCACGCCGCGCGGCAAATTGAGATTCGAATGTGAAGATTATTCAAACGGCGATCGGAGTCGAATGCGCCTCCGTGTCTCCGTGCCTCCGTGGTGAAAAAATCATGAGCACAGTCTTAGAACAAATTGCCAAGTTGAAAATCGTCCCCGTCGTCGCGATCGACAAAGCGTCCGACGCACCAGCGCTGGCCGAAGCCCTCGTCAAAGGCGGCCTGCCGATTGCGGAGATCACCTTCCGCACGGCCGCTGCGCCGGAGGCGATTAAGGCCGCCGCCAAGGTGCCGGGGATGCTCGTGGGCGCGGGCACGGTGCTGACCGTCGATCAGGTGAAGCAGGCCGTCGATTTGGGATCGAAGTTCATCGTCTCGCCGGGGTTGAACCCGAAGGTCGTCAAATACTGCGTGGACAACAAAATCCCCGTCACGCCGGGCATCGCGACGGCCACCGAGCTGGAGATGGCGCTCGCTCACGGGCTGACGACGGTGAAATTCTTCCCGGCCGAGAGCATCGGCGGGATCAAGATGATCAAAGCCCTCGCCGCCCCGTACGGCATGATGAAATTCATGCCCACCGGCGGGATCACCACCGACAACCTCGGCGACTATCTCAAGTTCCCCGCCGTCCTTGCGTGCGGCGGCAGTTGGATGGTGGCCAAGGACTTGATCAGTGCGGGTAAGTTCGATCAGATCACCGAAATCACAAAGGCCGCGGTGAAACTGGCCAATGAAATTCGGCCGTGAATACGTATTCTTTGCGGTAGGACAGACATTCCTGTCTGTCACGGGCGGATGTACTCATCCGTCCGTACCAACCGCACGAATGGATGAAAAGTACGAGTCGACGAGTACGTCGCCTCGTGACAGACCGGAATGTCTGTCCTACCGCAAAGAGAAAAGGAACCGACTATGAAAATCCGCGACGCTAAAGACTGTCAGATAGATCTGCTTGCCCTGGGTGAATGCATGGTTCGCCTGTCCCCTCCGGGGCACGGCCGGATTGAGTTCTCGCCGATCATGGAAGTGTGGGTCGGCGGCGGGGAGTACAACGTCGCGTACGCACTGGCTCGCCTGGGTCTGCGGACCGGCTGGGTCGGCGGGCTGGTTGATAACCCCGTCGGGGCGATCATCCGCAACCACGCCAAGACGGTCGGCATGGATACCTCGGGCGTCGTCACGCTGAAGTACGACGGCGTCGGTCGCGAAGCCCGCATCGGCCTGAACTGGACGGAAGTCGGCACCGGCGTGCGCGGCAGCGTCACCCTGTATGATCGCGGCCACTCCGCCACCAGCAAGATGAAGCCCGGCGATGTCGACTGGAACAAGCTGTTCAAGGAAAAAGGCGTCCGCTGGATCCACACCGGCGGGATCTTCACCTGCCTGAGCGAATCCACCCGCCTGCTGTCGGCCGAGGCGCTCAAAGCTGCGCATGAGGCCGGTACGATCGTTTCCTACGATCTCAACTTCCGCTCCAAGCTCTGGAGCAGCCAGGAAGCCATCGCCACCACCAAGCCGCTGATGAAGTACATCGACTGCCTGATCGGCAACGAAGAAGATTTCCAGAAAGTGCTTGGGTACGAGGTCGAAGGCGCCAGCCACGATCTCAAAGGCGAACTGCCCATCGACGCGTACAAGAAGATGGTCAGGAAAGTCGCCAAGGACTACCCGAACCTCAAGGTCATCGGCACGACGCTGCGTGAAGTCACCAGCGGCCTGCTGAACAACTGGTCGGCCATCCTCTACTGGGCCGAGACCGACACCTTCTACCACGGCCCGGATTTCAAGGACCTGGAAATCGAAGACCGCGTCGGCGGCGGCGACGGGTTCGCGTCCGGCTTCGCCTACGCCTTCCTCAGCGGCAAAGACCCGCAAACCGCCGTCAACCTCGGGACCGCCCACGGTGCGTTGCTCCAATCCACCCGCGGCGATACGAGCCAGATCACGCTGGCTGAGCTAAACCACGTGGCGGGCGGGGGATCGGCGCGGATTAACCGGTAGGCCGAATTTGACGCGCAGTGTTATTCGGAGGGTTCATGGCGAAAAAACCGTTACCTGAGATTAGTCATCCTGCTTTTGGCATCATGCGGTTTGATCCCAGATTAGATGCGTACCAAGGTACCGTGACGATAGCGACTTCGAAGATACACATGTTGTATGTGCCAGACGATCCAAGAGAACCCAGTAATTGTTTTTCGCGCAACCCGCTTGATCTGAATGGCTTGAAACGGCTGTTTAAGAGTGCGTCTGCTTACGCAACAGACCGCCTGCTACCGCTTCGAAATAAGACTTGGCGAGAAGCAGATGAGCCGTTACTCAATGCAAAATCCTTTAGTTCGCGGCTCAAGGCAAACGGGCTAACCGTGTACGAAGATGGGTCATTAGTTGTTTTGTTTGAGGATGGAGACTTATTCTGGGGACACAGTGTTGTGGTCAACGTCGGGCCGAGAGGTGCCATGCGTCGCGCAACAGTCGAAGGTTAAGCATGTTAATTCCTTGAACTTAATTCGATTCGCGGAATCCATACCGTTGACTTTTTCCCAATTCAATCTAGCTTAATCACATCGATTCCCCGCCGCTGCACGGAAGCGCCCTTGGCGGGAATTTCTCTCGGTCTGAACGGGTTGGAACCCGTGGTATTTCCTCACAAGGGCGGCGTTCGAACAGGGCTTGGTGGACAGATTGTTCACTTCCGGGCCGATGTTTGGCTTTTCGGACGTTGGCGGCGACAGTGGGATTCAGTTGAGGTGTGGGATATGCACCAGAACCCGATTTTAGACCTTCCTTTGACCAGCGTGATGCGATCGGAGATCGCCTTGTCGCTGCAGCACGTGCTCCACGTGTACACGGTCGGCAATTTCCTGTCGGCCTGGAACGACCCGTACAACCACAAGAGCATCGAAGAGGTGTTCGACACCCCCCAGCAGGCCAGGCACGCCGCGGCCGTCTGTGCGGCGTGGCTGGGCGTGCGAGTCGCCGCCGCCCCGACGCAGGTCAGCGCCTGGTGGCCGGGCGATGAAATGCCGGTTTTCCCGGCCTGAAATCAACTCTCGCTGACGATCAGAATAAAGTCCACGAATAACACGAATCTACACGAATCCCATTCCTCATTCGTGTAGATTCGTGTTATTCGTGGACAAAATTCCTCTTCCCCTCGGGCGACATCGTCGCGATAGATTCAACTCTGCATCGGCGTGCGAAAGTAGAACACGAAAAACACCGCCGCCAGGATACAGACGAACGCGGCGTAGTAGTTCCAGGTGATCTTTTCCCCGAGATACATCCGCGCAAAGATCACGAACACCACCAGCGTTATGACTTCCTGAATCACTTTCAATTGTCCCGCCGAAGTGCCCGCGACATGGCCGATGCGGTTGGCGGGCACCTGAAAGCAGTATTCAAAAAACGCAATGCCCCAACTGACCAGAATCGTCAGCCAAAGCGCGGACTTTTCGTACTTCAAATGCCCGTACCAAGCGGCGGTCATGAACGTGTTGGAAATGATCAGCAGAACGACGGGGATGACGTATGCTTGCATGGAGAGGAAGTATTAAGCGGTAAGGGGCGAGGGGCAAGTAGGAGATTTGTCTTTTTCTTGCCCCTTGCCCCTGAATACTTGCCCCTCCCCGTCACCACTGCGCTTCGTCGAACGGACTATCCGGCGCTTTGAGCTTCGGCTTGGGCAGCAGTTTGATCATCGCCGACACCAAGCCCGCATCGGCCGGCGAATTCACTCGCAGGTTGCTCGGTAATCCCTTGATCAGCGTCAGCGTCGATGCGTGTGGTTCGGTCTTGCTGGCGGCCATCTCGTCGAACGCCTTGCGGTTGTAGACGATCGGCGTGAGAAGTTGGGAAAACCGTTCCGGCGACTGAACGCCGATCGGCGAGCCGCCTTCGTCGGTTTCCACCAGCGTGCCGCGGAGGGGGGTCGAAAGGGCGACGACGGCCGCCTTCTCCGCGGCGGCGAGGATCCCGTCGATATCCGAATACGCGACGGCCGGCCTGGCCGCATCGTGGACCAGCACGTGCGTGGCCTCGGCGGCGATCTTCTCCCTCGCCGCTGCGATTTGGTCGATCCACCGCGGCCCGCCGGCGATGAGCTTGATGCCCGAGAACCCGAAATGCCCGCCGTACTTGCGCTTGGCTTCTTCCAGTTGTTCGGGAGCGACCACGACCAGAATCTGCCGGATCAGGTCACGATTGAGGAACAGCTCGGCTGCCTTAAGAACCGATTCTCGCCCGTCGACCTTCAAAAAGGCCCCGCCACCGGCGTCTTTGCCCAACCCGGGTGGTGCGGCCGTCAAAAGTAGGACACTGAAATGCGCCATTCCTGCATTTGACATCGAAAGAGGTGCCTTTACAATGCTCCGCTCTTCGCGGCGAACGTCAGCCGCTAAGGGCTAGTAGCTCAGTTGGTTAGAGCGCGTCCCTGATAAGGACGAGGTCGTTGGTTCGACTCCAATCTGGCCCATACTGTTAAGTCACGCCGACGCCTTGATTTGCGTACCTGCCCGCGTTGGGCAGCGCGGCTCTGAGATCCCTGTATCGCCGGTAATGTACCGGCGCTGCTCGAATCGAGAACCGCCCATGCCTACGCCTTCACTTCAGATTCCCCGTTACCGCCTCCACCGTCCTAGTGGCCGAGCCGTCGTCACCCTCAATGGACGGGACTGTTATCTCGGCGTCCACGGTACGGCCGCCAGCAGGGCCGAATACGACCGGCTTTTGCACGAATGGCTGGCCAATGGTCGTCGGGTGCCCGATAGGGGCGACAATAGCCCTTCCATTACCGTGGACCAGCTGCTCGTCGCCTACTGGAATCAGGCGAAAGACTGGTATCGGAAGAACGGCCAACCCACCAGCCATGCCCACAACGTTCAGGACGCCATGCGGCCGCTCCACAAGTCCTACGGGCTCACTCCGGTGGATTTGTTCGGGCCCCTCGCCTTGAAGGGGATCCGGGAAACTTTCATCGAGCGGGGATTGTGCCGTTCATCGGTCAACAAACACATTGGAACAATCAAGCGGATATTTAGGTGGGGCACCGAGAACGAACTGGTGCCGTCCAGCGTGTTTCAGGCCCTGCAGGCCGTTACCCCCACGACCGGCACCACCGGAAGCACCACCTCGGTTAGCGACGCCGTGGTGGGCGACCAGACCAGTTCGCCCGTTACGGCGGCCGCCATCCCCGATCCCCCGGCCGAGACGACAACTTCGCCCAAGCGCCCCCGCACTCCGGCACAGGCCGAGGCCGCCCGGCGCAATGGGGCCAAGAGCAGGGGGCCCAAGACCGAAGCCGGCAAGGCGGTTTCAAAGTATAACGCCGTGAAACACGGCATCCTGGCCCGCACCCTGCGGCCTTCCCCGCAGTCGGACTGGATCGGCGCCGGGGACTATGACGCCGTGCTGGCCGGCCTGATCGACGAGTACCAGCCACGGACCACGTCCCAGTACTCCCTGATCGAGTTAATGGCCCACACCTTCGTCCAGCTGGCACGATGCAACATGTGGATCACCGCCGTAACCTCAGTGCCTGTGGAGATGCCGTGGCGCATGGATTATCACCCGGCCGTGCATGCCGAGCGCTGTGACCTGCTGGAGCACATCCTGGAGGAGTTGCCCGGCTGCAGCCAGCTGGCCTGTACCAAGGACCAGGCCGACGAACTGGCCGAGCTCGTCTCAGGGGCCATGCAGTGGAGCGACGCTCAGCTCGAATACCTCGTAGAGACCTATGGTGACGACGACACTGACGACGAGGCTGAGTCCGATCGCCTGGAGGCCGAAGAATTGAAACAGACCCAGCGGCAGCTGGCGAACATCGATGCTGAGGATATCCAATCCATTCGGGCCGTGCTGACCGGCCAGGTCTGCCTAAGCGCCACCGAGAAAGAAGGGTGGACCGCGATCCTCGAAGCCACACTGGACCGGGAGCGGCTCCGAGAGTCCGCGGGAAACAAGGAGATCGACGAGTCCAAGAGCATCCATAGGGCCAAGCCGCCCAAAAACGAAGCATTGGCGGAGATGTTGCTCTACCAAGGGTATGCCCGTGACCTCGCCCGCCAACTGTCAGGTTACCGCAAGGAGTTGATGGAATCGATGAAAGAGAAATAGCCGTCCTCGGGTTCGTTTCCGGAAAAACCATGCTGATCGCCAGTCACTACCTAGCCCTCCTGCCCGTCGAGCTGGCCAAGGCGTTCCGAGACGACGGGCCGGCCCTGGCGCAAAACGGGACGGTCCAGGTCCGCCGCGAGGCGGGCCGGACCGAGTCGTATCGGCTGCGTTATCGCCTGCCGGCCGTGGGGGAGGGCGAAAAGCGTCGGCAACGGTCGATCGCGTTGCCCACCCCGACAGTGGTCTTTGCAGTCGAAGAGATACTCAAGAGCTGGCGTGCCCGGGCCAAGGCCGAGCGTGAGTGCCGAGTGGCGACTGACAAGGCCGCCACGGACGGGACACGGGACCTGCGCTGCTGCCGACAGCGATTTGTTGCCCAGGCCGGCGGGGGCCGTCGCAGGAGGCGTCGGACGGGCAGGCTGTTCGATCAAGCGTGGCACGAACAGGGGGAATTGGGCGTGTGGCTACTCACCCTGAGAGAGCCGGCAGACATCCCGAACCCCCGCCCGGGCAGGCCGAAAGGCCCCGCTCTACTGACAAAACTGAACAGGCCTCTGCCTATCCCGCCTCGGGCCGGGGCCGTGGGGCGCAAGGTCGCTGTGAAGGGGCCGCATATCCAAAACGTTTATGCGAAGGTCCCCGTGGTAGCCCGGGCCGAGGGGTGGGTGTGGTCGAGTCCAGTGTATGCCTTCATCGGCACGCTGATTCCGCACTTGGACGTGCTTCGTTAGTCGACCTCGGGGCCTTCATTCTCGGCTGGGGACGCCACCTGGGACCATGGCACCGTAATGGCATGGTTTCGGGGTCCAATGGCTTGGCGTTCGGGGAGACGCGGTTGTCGCCCAGCAGCCTGGGGCGACTAATCCGGGTGCAGGCCATGAGGTCGATGCTTGGGTGGTGCGTTTTTCAACAGACCGTCGATCCGACGCCTGATCCGTTTTTCAACCGGTGTTTACATTAAGCAATCAAAGTCAAATATTTCT
Source organism: Phycisphaerae bacterium (assembly GCA_031377185.1). Lineage (GTDB taxonomy): Bacteria > Planctomycetota > Phycisphaerae > Tepidisphaerales > Tepidisphaeraceae > JANMES01. The sequence continues at coordinate 3,522 of JANMES010000120.1, read as the reverse complement.
TGATTCTGCCTGCGGTAAATGCTGTTTATTCAGTGGTTTCCGCGATAATCCTTAAGTCCTACCGCGTTCATCCTAGGCGTCGTCTGCGCAGCATTATGGATAACGTCGGGGATGGTATCAGGGGTTACTTTCGCGACACGGTATCATGTCTGTCGCGTAGCCGGGTTGACGTCATTTCCTGTCGCGGCAAGGTTGAATATCCGGGAGGCCATAGCATGCGCAACTACAAGTGGATCATCGCCGTCGCAGGTACGGGGTTGTTGATTCTGGCGACCGTCGCGTTGTGGCCGAGGGGTGAGCCGGCGGCACCGTCGGGTGGCGGGTCGGGGGCGGCCGTGACCCCGGTGACGTCGGCCGTCGCGGCGTCGGGGGTTGAGCAACCGCTGGGGGCGCTGGGGAAGATCGCCACTCCGCGCGGGAAGGTCGTCGAAGCGACGATCGGGCCGGAGGGTGGGGTGGTGTCGATGGAAGATGGGGCCAAGCTCCAGGTGCCGGCGGGGGCGATCACCAAGCCCACGCGAATCAGCGTGGCGGCGATGGACCTGAACGTGCAGCGGTTCGCGTTCGAGGTCAGCTCGTCGCTGGGGTTCGTGGTGTCGGCGGATGCGGAGATTCCGAAACTTGATCCGCCGCTGGTGCTGGAGATCCCGTGGGACCTCGCCAAGCGGCCGGTGGGGGTCGGCGAGCGGACGGGTGGGGCGTGGAAGGCCCGGCCAAGCGGGCCTGGCGGCGATGCGGTTCGCATTGAAATCAACCACTTCAGTAAATCAGTGTTCGGCGTGCTCGAGTGGTTCAGTGACGGGCTTACCCGCATCAACCGCGTGTCTGACGAAGCCAATCCGCTGGACACGGTCAAGTTCGAGCGAAACAAGGTCGAGACTTTCCCCGATCCAAACGTGCAGGCATTCTTCGGCGTCGGCGAGCATGCGACGCGCGGGCATCACGACTACTGCGATGAGTTCAAGACCATGCTGCGGGCGTTCGGGTCGAAGGAGAATCTCAAGTTCCCATCAGAGCGCCACACGTTACGGTCGCCGACCGATCCGGAATCATTTCAGGCGCTGGGACTGTTCCTGCACTCGGCGAAGGTGCCCAAGGATCACGGCGGATATTACTTCGAGGCGACGAAGGACTCGATGCCGAAGATCCACGAGGCGCTGATGGCATTCTCAGGCCAGGCGTCGCCGGCGGAGTATTTGAAGATCTGCATCGTCGCCAACGGCAACAACGTGCCGCTGGGCGTGCTGGCGGCGCACAACTATCTGAAGGAGGTCACATACTTCGCCCGCGATACCTGGGACGGCAAAAACAAGATGCCGCCCGAGAGCGGGCAGGCGGCATCGAAGCTGGCGCCATGGCGGGCCGATCCGATCGCGGCTGGCGGGTACTACGACAAGATGGGCCCGCTCTATCACATCTTCGCCGCGATGACGGCCGCCACCTGGGGCTACGGCGGCGTCGGTGAGCTCGACCTGGGCCTGATCGCCGTGGAAGGCGAGGCCATGCTGCGGGCGCTGAAAGTCGGGGCCGACATGCCCGACGTGCCCAAGGGCATCGCGGATGACTGCGGGCTGTCGATCGGCAACTGGATCATCGTGCAACTGGTAAGCGACCCGACGCGCATGCCGCGTACTTTCCGTCGCGATCGGATGACGATGGTGGAGCTGGTGGTGGATGACCTGGCGGCGATGAACGTAAACGACCTGCCGTTCCGCCTGTACCGCGGGCCGACGCCGGAGGGGCCTTGGACGTACGCCGGCGGGCAGCATTCCAAGTCGATCGCGGGTTCATTCACCTCGCCGATTGAAGCCACCGGGGCCACGATTGTCATCGGGGATCGATTCTCGAACGGGACGGATGATCCGCAGCCGCCGTGTTATCGCATCGCGCGGGTGGTGGGGGCGGACATCGGCAAGGAGGAGGAGACGTTCTCGGCGGTGGTCACTCCGTCGCGGCCGCGCATCTGGCTGCGGAGCGGGCACGAAGGGTTCGCGCCGATCACAGGGGTAAGCTTTACCAACGAGTTGAAGGACCCCGGCATTTCCATCAACGAAGGTTACTACCCGTGGCTGCTGGTGACGGCCGTGATGGAGCTGACCGACCAGGCGTTCAAGTACCCCAATGCGCACCTGACGATCTCCTGGGGTGGGGCGACGTGGCACGCGTGGTCGGGCCGAAATGAGAAGGACTTCACGTTCGGCCGGGAACGCGGCGAGGCATCGCTGATGCTGCCGGCGCGGATCGGCAAGAACGTGTTGACGATCCACGCCGAGGGTGTGGGCGGCGGCGTTGCCGATCGGTCGATAACCGTTGAATTCACAGCCCCCTGGGCTGCGGCGCGACGCCCGCTGGCGACGGCGCCGGTGGACGAAGATCAGGAGGTCAAGCGTCAGCTCGCCGCCGCCGAGCAGGCGCCTGCCAAGGCGGCGGCGCTGGAGAAGGAGCTGGCCGGCGAGAAGAACGAACTGCGTAAGTCGGAGCTGCGCGCCGAAATCCTGCGGCTGGAAAACCTGGCGCTGGATCTGGAAGAATCGCGGTTCAGGGTGTTGCTGAAGCGCGCTTGGTATCTCCGCGACCTGACCGACTACGGTCCGGCGGCGGAGATGGTGGCGATCTGGGTGCAGAATTATCCCCAGTGCGCGCAACGTCGCCTGGCGTGGGTGGACAAGAGCATCGGCTGGGGCGAGCTCCACAAGACCAGTGACGCCGCCGAGCGGAACGTCGCATATCGCGCCAGCACGGTGCGGTATGCGACAATGCAGACCCGCACCGCTCTCGCTGCCGGCCTGACCCTCGCCCGTGCCACAGGTGACTACTCTGCGGCGAAGTTTTACGGTACGCGGTTAATCACCGAGTTGAGTGCCGGGCCGAACGAGAAGCTCCCCTCCGGATGGGATCTGACTTGGGTCAAGGAGCAGTTTGCCCTGGCGACGGCGGAGCTGGGCGGGAATCGCGCCACCGCCGCTGCCATCCGGCCGGAAGGTCGCGACAAACCCGAGTGGTGGCCGGACACGGCGCCGACCGCGCCAGCGCCCGCGTCGGCCGAGGAGCAGAAGAAGATCGACGACGAATTTGCCCGGCGCAGTGCCGAGGCACAGAAAAAGCTGAACCTTCGCCTGCGTCCCGGCGAGCCGTGATCGCTTGAATCGGCCGGGCGGTTCGACGGATAATGCATGGCTTAACTTCGTTCCCCTAGCTCAATTGGATAGAGCGTTGGCCTCCGAAGCCGAAGGTTACAGGTTCGACTCCTGTGGGGAAACGGATACGGATAGGAAATGAGGAAAGTCCCCGGCCATCGTATCCCCATGGCGCGGGGTAGTGAAGGATAGAATCGTGTAGTTGATCGAGGTACTGGACGCTGAGCAACGGGAGTTCTGGGTGTGGTTTGGGGACCACCAGGTGCAATTCGTCTATTGGTCTGGATCGAGGTATTGCGGCGGGCTTTTGCCGACCCGCTTCGTGATCTTTGGATACTTTCCCTTCGGGATATTCTGATCGACCTTCTCGACATTGATCTGATGC
>JANMES010000006.1:0-69713 GCA_031377185.1 Phycisphaerae bacterium | reverse complement strand
GTCTCCGTGCCTCCGTGGTTTAATCAGTTTGCCACCACCGGTGCAGCCTTCATCGCCTGCAACTTCGCAAAGCACTTGTGCGCCGCGTCGATGAAGAGGTTGGCTTCTTCGACCAGCTTGTGGGCCGTGTCGCGGGTGTAGCGAGTGTCGGGCGATTCGTGACGCAGGAACAGGTAGTTATTGAACTGGTTATGCATGTATGTGTCGTAGAACAACTTGGTATCCACGAACCGCGTGCGGAATTCGTTCACGATGGCGTTGGGTTCGTTGGGGAGGTCCAGGAACTGTTCCTGCACCAGCGTCTTGGCTGCCGTGAGCATGGCCTTGTAGGCTCGTTCGTCGGCGTCTTTGAATTTGTTTTCGTCGAGCAGCAGCTGCGCCTCGAACGCTTCGGACTCGGCCTGTGCAAATCCAAACTGCGCGAGCGACACGACTTCGCCCGCGCATTCGCCGACGCCGATATCGCCAATGCTGAATTCACGCGGATCGCCCCAGTCGGTGTAGACACTGGCGTCTTCCGCACGCGGCGGGACGGGGGTGAACGGCTCGATGATCGCCTTAAGCTCCTTCTTGCCGATCCGCTGACACCACGCTTGGAACGTTTCCTCGCCCTGCCGCTCCTTTATGAAGCGGCTTGTGAGGGCATCGACCAGTGACGGAATCTTCTTGCTCGGCACGGCCCCCATCGCCAAGGCATAGCTGCCGGCGTTTTCGTTCCACTTACCGCCGAGCATCACCTGGAAGTGCGGCACGGTGAAACCGCCGACGTTGCGGCTATTGCCGTAGAAGCCGATGTCCGCCACATGATGCTGGCCGCAGCTGTTGAAGCAGCCGGAGACTTTGATGCGGAGGTTGCGGACGGCCTGATCCATGCTGGCGCTCTTCACGCCGAGCTGCTCGCGAAGCTCGCCAGCCAAGCCGCGCGAGGAGGCAATACCGAGCTTGCAGGTGTCGGTGCCCGGGCAGGCCGTCACGTCGACGATGCTGCCCGCGCCGGGCTGGGCGAGCGAGAGCGCCTTGAGCTCGTTGTACAGATCGATCAGCTTGTTCTGCGGCACCCAGCGGAGCACGAGATTCTGCTCCACCGTCACCCGGACGTTCCCGCCGGCGTATTTATTGGCTAGATCAGCGAGCGCCCGGAATTGATCGCTCGTCAAATCGCCCAGCGGGCAGGTGATCGTCGCTACGGCGTAGCCGGGCTGACGCTGATCGTAGACGTTGGTTGCCGCCCACTCGTTATAACCTTCCGGCCGCTTTTGGCCGTTGAGCTGAACGCCCTGCCAGGCGGGCTTTTCTTCGTATTTCGGGATCTGCGCGTAATGCTCGTCCCACAGCGGATCAACCGGCATGGTGCGACGTTCTTCGTCGACCAGCTTTTTGAATTCCTCGATGCCGAGCTTCTGGATCAGGAACTTAATGCGGGCGCGGTTGCGGTTCTTCTTCTCACCCAGCCGGGCAAACACGCGGCCGACCGCGCGGGCGACCGGGCCGATCTCGTACTCGGGCAGGTCGCCGTATAGCAGCTTCGCCTGCTGCGGCACCGCACCCAGTCCGCCACCGACGTAATAGTCGAACAGGCGGACGGTCTTGCCGTCGACCGTCGCGGTCTTGGCGATCCCTCCCAGGTCGTGCATCGTCACCAGCGCGCACGCTTCATGCTCGCAGCCGGAGAACGCGATCTTGAACTTGCGGCCGAAATCCTGCGTGTCGCGATGACCCAGCAGGTAATATGCGATCGCCTTGGCATACGGCGTGACGTCGAACGCTTCGGTATTGCACACGCCTGCCAGCGGGCAAGCGGTCACGTTGCGGACGGAATTGCCGCACGCTTCGCGCGTCGTGATCCCGACGGCTGCGAGCCGGCGGAACAAATCCGGCGCGTCGTCGATGTGGACAAAGTGGAGCTGAATGTCTTGCCGAGTGGTGATGTGCAGGATGCGGTCAGAGTATTCCTCCGCCAGTTCCGCCAGCACGATCATCTGCTGCGGGTTCATTCCGCCGAACGGGATCTTGATGCGCATCATGCCCGGTGCGTCGTAGAACGTGTCCGGGCCCTTCGTGAGCGAGTTGTACGGAAGTTTCTGAGTGACCTTGCCATCGTGCCGCTGCCCGTTGTCGTAACGCTGACCGTACGCGCCGCGGCGGAGGCGGGTTTCGGCGAAGACCTTTTCGTCGATCTTCCCTTGCTTACGCAGCACGATCTGGGCTTCAAACATGTCGATTTCCTGACCCAGTTGGGCCGGGATCTGGTCACCCAGTACTTGTTTCCAGTTGGCAGAACTCATTGCAAATCCTTCTGAAATTCCCCAAAATTTTTCGCGGGAGGAGCGAAGATAGCGGCGTGTCAACTCGATCGCAAATTCGCTCGGGCCGCAAAGCGTTAACAATCGATATTCCTACTAATCTATAGGGGAGTAGGTGTTTGCCGTCAAGCCGGAAGTTCTCACAGAAAACAAAGCGGGCCTGCCAAAAGAGCGGCAGGCCCGGTCAAGATTCTCCGGTCAGGGTTCGATGTTGGCGCGTCCGAGTTAGTGCATTCTCGGATTGGTCGAATCGCGTTGGTTAGCCGCCGCCCTTGTGCGGCGAGCCCGCCTCGCAAGCTAGGCTGCCAACTCGCCGCTACACCGCAAATCAAAATGCGTTAAGCCCGAGCGCGACGGCGACGGAGCAAGGCGATCGTGCCCAAGCCCACCATTGACAGCGTTGCAGGTTCAGGGATGGCATTAAGTTGGATCAGCCCGGTGATACTGAGCATATCGAGCCCTCCGTTGCTGTGCTTGGTGTCGGTCGGGAAGTAGGTCTTGTTGGTCCAATCGAGAAGTTGGTTCCCCGTGCCCGTGACATCGTAAGCGAACAAGGAATAGCCAAAGATGGTCACACCTTCGCCGGCCAGATCGTCGGTCGGAATGAGTACGCCACCGATCGGCTGCGGGATGATCGCCGACGGGCTGGTCAGATTCGAGTTGCCTTTGCTGTTGCGTAGGATGATCGAGGAGATGGACGACCCGAGCACCGATGCGGTGCCCCAGCCGCGATCTACCGCAATCACATTGCCGTAGCTGGTCGGGTTGCCGTTGGCGTCGATGCTGGTGATGGCAGCGATCTTGAACGGGTCGTGCGAGTTCGGCCCGCTGGTCTTGCCGCGTTCGAACACGCCGAACACTTTGTTGGCCGCCGCGGTAATGCCGTTGCTGAACACGACGTCGAGGCGCTCAGAGCGGACGTTGTTTCCGTTGCCGCCCTGGCGGTTGGAAAACAGATTGTCCACGCCGACGTAAACGTCATTCTGCTTTAGAGCATCCGACAGCGAATTTTGACGTGTGCCTTTGAGATTGATCGTGTTTCCGGTGACCGAGCCTTGATACCAAATCGGGTTGTAATCCGGCGACCTGGTGTTGCTTTGATTCTTGCGGATCGTGACCGTGTCTGCCGGAGCGACGATGTTATACGTCTGCCCGCCGGCAATGATGCTGGTGACCGGAGCAGCCCCGCCCAAAAAGTTAATGTTGTAGTTGGTGTTGGGATTGAAAAACTGCGACTTATCACCGCCGGGCGCTACGGTCGAGCTGGCCGTCCCCGTGCCCACGCCGGTCGTGACCAGATCGACATTGATCAGGCCTGCCGAAGCAACGGATGTGACACCGAACATCGCTGCAGCGAGGATCGAGCGAGACAGAGTTTTGCCGACGAACATCGGACCTCCAAACCAGCATTTCAGGTCTGCAACATCGTGTCGCAGCCGCATTTCTCCCGATCCGGGCAATAACCCGACTCGGCCCTTTCTATAGCAGACCGCAATCGCCAGGGGATGTCAATAGAATTCGAGAACCGGGGATCGCCTTTCCAATCATATCGGCAGGACGCATGTGAAACTGGGCAAATTGTGTATAGCAGACAGTTTACGCTTCGGATTAAACCTCAGCCGCTCACGGCTTCGCGGGGCGCTGGAGGCCGTGTTTCGCCAAGACGCAAAGGGTAGCAATCTTCCTGAATCAAACCATCCTTCAGGCACCGCTGGACCCGTCAGCCAACGCCCCAGCCAGCAGTTGCTTTACCCGGGGCGTGCCGATCTCGCGTTTCCCAAACCCAAGCATCGCCCCGGCGTTCACGGCGTCGGTCTGGGCAGATTCATAGTTGCTCACCAGCATCGATTTCATCTTCGGAAACGCTTTCTGGTACATCCGAATCAACTCGATTCCCTCGTCGGTCTCAAAACCGTAATCAACCACACGATTCACCAGCACCAGATCCGCGCCTTCCATGACAGCGCTTTTCAGTTCCTTGTCGCTCTCTGCCAATAGAATTTCCGCATCTGGTCTGGCCGCTTTTACCGCCAGTCGAAGGTAAGACCCATCGGCACCGCAATGACCGACCAATACCACTTTCTTGCCCATATGCGAACCCTCACGACCCCGGACCATCCTAGTCCGGAAGTCGGCGACGATCTAGCGAGGAGTTTCCCGATGATCTTGCGTAAGCTACTCGCCAAACCAACAGCAAACCGGTAAGGCGAATTAAGTCTCCCCGACTTCGCCGGGCGGAAGTTCGGCTTCAGGTTCAACTTCGACCAAATCCTGTGCAATCCGGCCGAGGAAGAACTGCAATTCATGCTGGGCTACGCTGGCGGGCAGCGGATCTCGCAGGTCGTAGGCGTGCGAATGATCCTCAGCCGAATCTTCGCCGCGGCGTTCCCCTTCGGTGATGACATGGTGTTCGAAGGTCACGCAATCCTGGTGCGACTGAACGATCACCAACTCGCCCCACCGCCACGCCAAATGCACGCGAAGTGAAAGCTGATTGCCCCAGGACGAAACGCGATTCACAATCCCAGCCTTGGTCAGCAGTTGAACCAACGACTCGACAGCAGGAAAGACGGCAGAATTCAGAAAATCGGCGTAGTTATTGTTGAACTCCTGCTGCTTGCTCATCGCCTCCCGCTCGGCGGCGAGCTTTTCGGGCGGAACATCGCGGAACGGCTGGACCCGCGTTAAAAACCATTGCGCGAACGATTTATCGACCATGTCCAACATAATACTTGCGGTTGATCAAAATATCTCGCCCCGCCGCAAAAGCCGTGCATACCATTCTCCATCTTTCACCGATCAGGAGACCACATGGACGGACACGTTTACAAAATTATCGAACTCACCGGCACGTCAAGCACTTCCATCGAAGAGGCGGTGCAGACTGCTATTACCACCGCCGGCAAAAGCATTCGAGGCATGTCGTGGTTTGAGGTGGCCGAGACACGCGGGGCGATCAAGGACAACAAAGTGCATGAATGGCAGGTCACGCTGAAGATCGGATTCCGGATCGAAAATTGATCGCCGCTTTCTCTCCATAGCCCATGGGGAGCGCATTAGGATTTTTAACAAACAGAAAAGGCGGCCCCTTTGACGGGTCCGCCTTTTCGTTTGTTGATCGAGCGTAAAGCTCCGCCGACTACTTGCTGTCCTTCACTTCGTACTCGGCGTCGATGACGTCTTCATCTTTCTTCTTCTCTTCGCCGCCGGGGGCTGCTCCACCCGGAGCTGCACCGGCGCCACCCGGAGCGGACTGCGACTTGTACATTTCTTCAGCAAGCTTGTGGCTGGCCTGGCTGAGGAGTTCCATCTTCTTCTTGATGACGTCGCCGTCGTCGGTCTTGAGGGCGTCACGCAGCTCGCCGATGGCGCGCTCGATGTTCGCCCGATCGTCGGCCGTCACTTTGTCGCCGACGTCCTTCAGCGTCTTTTCGGTCTGGTACGCCAGCGCCTCGGCCTGGTTCTTCAGATCGATGACTTCGCGACGCTTCTTGTCTTCCGCGGCGTGGGCTTCGGCGTCCTGCTTCATCTTCTCGATGTCTTCCTTGCTCAGGCCACCCGAGTTCTGGATGGTGACCTTGTTTTCCTTGTTGGTCGCCTTGTCCTTGGCGCTCACAGCGAGAATGCCGTTCACGTCGATGTTGAAGGTGACTTCCACCTGCGGCACGCCACGCGGGGCAGCCGGGATGCCTTCGAGGTTGAACGTGCCCAGCAGTCGATTGTCCTTGGCGAACTCGCGCTCGCCCTGCAGCACGTTGATCGTGACCGCGTTCTGATTGTCCGCCGCCGTGCTGAATGTTTCCGACTTGCTGGTCGGGATCGTCGTATTGCGCGGGATTAGCACCGTCATCACGCCGCCCAAAGTTTCAACGCCCAGACTGAGCGGGGTCGCATCAAGCACGAGGATGTCTTTGACATCACCCTTGGCGATACCGCCCTGAATCGCGGCGCCGATGGCGACCACTTCATCGGGGTTAACGGTGCGGTTCGGTTCCTTGCCGTTGAACAGATCCTTGACCAGCTTCTGCACCATCGGCACGCGGGTCGATCCGCCGACCAGCACGACTTCGTCGATCTTGCCGGCTTCGAGCTTGGCGTCCTTGAGGGCGTCGAGCACGGGCTTGCGGCACTTCTCGACGAGCGGCGAAATCAGCTGCTCGAACTTCGTGCGATTGAGCGAAATCTGCAGGTGCTTGGGCCCACTCGCATCAGCCGTAATGAACGGCAGGTTGATCGTCGTTTCCATCGCACCGGACAGTTCGATCTTCGCCTTTTCAGCCGCTTCCTTCAGCCGCTGGAGGGCCATCGCGTCCTTGCGGAGGTCAATGCCTTCGGTGCGCTTGAACTCGTCGGCCAGGTGATTGATGAGGACCTGGTCGAAGTCGTCGCCGCCGAGGTGCGTGTCACCGTTGATGGAGAGCACCTCGAAGACGCCATCACCGACATCGAGCACCGACACGTCGAACGTGCCGCCGCCAAGGTCGAAGACGCAGATTTTTTCGTTCTTTTTGCGATCGAGGCCGTACGCCAGAGCGGCGGCCGTCGGTTCCGGGAGAACGCGGAGGACTTTGAGCCCCGCGATTTCGCCGGCGTCCTTGGTGGCCTTTCGCTGGGCGTCGTTGAAGTACGCCGGCACGGTGATGACCGCTTCGGTCACCTTTTCGCCGAGGTAGTCTTCAGCGGTTTTCTTTAGGTCCTGAAGAATGATCGCGCTGACGGCTTCGGGCGTGTACTTCTTGCCGCGAACTTCCACCTGCACGAGTTCTTCGGGCGCGCCGACGATGGTGTACGGAACCATCTTCTCTTCGCCGGCCACTTCGCTATGACGGCGCCCCATGAAACGCTTGATCGAGAAGACCGTGTTTTTGGGATTGGTGACCTGCTGGTGCTTGGCCGTCTGGCCTACCAGCCGCTCGCCTTTTTCAGTGAACGCCACGACCGAAGGCGTGATGCGACTTCCCTGAGAGTTGATCAGCACCTTGGGCTGATCCCCTTCCATGATCGCAACGCAGCTGTTGGTCGTGCCGAGGTCGATACCGATGATCTTTGCCATGTTGTAGTTCTCCTGTTCTGTGTCGACCCGTGCGTGCGCATGGATGGACGAAGGAGAACGTGGCAAAGGGTGTGCCACTATCACCAAATCACACAAATATCTGTCAGAAATGAAGTTGCAAACTGGATGTGGGAGTCCAATAGAGTGCCAAATCGACAGTCCCGTCCCCTCGGCTGCCAGTCTGGCAAGTGCGTCGGGCACCTCAGCTTTACAACCGTCGCCGGCGACGAAGCATGGCAGCGGCGCCGACTGAGAGCATCAGTCCGGCGGCGGTCGGCTCGGGGACGAGCGTGCTGATGATCACCTGGCGGTCTGTAGATCCATCGAAATACGACAGCCCAAACGCCAGCCAGTTGTCCTCACTCAACGCATCCTTTAGCGGCCCGTACGCCACGTCCTCGCGGGAGGTGGAAATACTAATGCCCGTGACGGCGTAATCCGTGTTGCCGACGGTGTACATGTCGCTGTAAGTGCCATCGGTCAGATCGACCTTTACAACAATCTTCGATGTCTGGGTTTGGCTATCCCAAACCAGAATCGCCTGCACGTCGTGGTTGTCGGTGCTTGAAAGGATCGCGTCATACACCACCTTGCCGCGATCGTTCAGTTTCGGATCGATCTGGTTGTCGAACGGGTAGAAGTTTTTGATCGTAAACGAGGTGCCCACGGTTTGCCCGACGTAGGCAACTGTCTTCTTGATGGAATTGTTGGCGTCGTAGTACTGCAGCGTCGCGTCCGTTTCATGGCCGACGTTGTCAGCGCTACCGTCCAGATCGAAAAAGGCCAGACGGTTCTGCTGCGTCATCACCGCTTTACCGCCGAACACGGATCCTCTGTCATAGGACGACAACTGCACCGCAACGCCGTTGTCCGGTGCGAGGTAGAGCGATTCGACCGAGCCGCTCAATTTGGTGTACAGGACATGACTGCTGCTGGCTTCGATTAGCCGACTGCTGGTGCTTAATCCTGAAACGACCGGTGTAAGCGAGTTGTTGCGATAAATACCGGTCGCCGAGTCGTCCAGTTTGGTGGCGCGGTACACAACCGACCCATCCGACGCGATCGCAATCCGCTTGATGTCAACCGACGCGGGAACGCGGTTGAAATTCTTCAGATCAGCACTGGTGATGACCGGCGTACCCGAGGCCGACGAGAAAATCGCCTGGTTCGATCCTGATGCAGCCTGATAAGCGACCACGCCCTGAGTGTTCACTTGCGCGTGAACGTCGGGCAAGCTAATGCCGGTGTCCGTATCGAGCGTATACGACGACTGATAGAGAATCGTGCCGGGCGTAATGGTGTTACCACTGACGGTGGCCTGAAAAAGCCCCTTGGGCGGGTTGCTGATATTGTCCTGCTCAGCGGTGAAGGTCAGCCGCAATCCACCAGTCTCGGTTAGAGCAAGCCCCGCGAACTCGCCGAATGCGGTGATCGGGCTGTTCGTGTGGTAGGTATTGGTCCCATGCGAGAGGGTCAACGTCCCCGACGTGCCCGGCCGGGCGATGATTTTCGTCGCCGCGCTTCCGTTAGTGGAGTTTAGCGTGACGTACTTGAGATCGTTCGATCCGTTATTGAGGACTGAAATGGTCGCGACCGTCCCGCCAGTTCCGACGACGATCTCGTCGGCCCCGAGGAAGGTAAGCGTTCCCGATTCGATGCCGGTCGTTTCGGTGATGACACTATTCCACGTAAACTCACCGGCCTGAGCCGCACCGGTGAAGGCTAGAATGCCGAAACTGCTTATCCGTAATGACTTTCCGAACAACTTCCGTGTTGGTCGCATCTGCACTTGCTCCTATTCCCCTGATGTGCCCGCTCGAACACCCACGCCCGAGTTTGCACCGTTCTATCTGAATCTCGGTTATTGGCAATGGATTTCGCCACAAATCTCGCAGTTTCTGCACGAGATATGCAACAGAGCAAATTATCTGCAACGGGGCGACTTTGACCTCGCAACACTCGTGGAGTGAAAAAATCGATCCGAACGGTGGAGCAAAACGCGCACTACTGATTAACATGAATTGAATTACAATCGAGTCACCGAAAGGGGCGATTCATGTCGGAGCCGGAGTTTGGCGGTAAGCCATCCATAGTGACACGTTTTTTCGGCGATCTGTTTCAGATGGCCGGTTGGCAGAAGGTGACGCTGGGATTGGCCGCGCTTATCGGCGGAACCGGGGTCGCCGGGCAGACGTACCACAGGTTCGGGACTTCATCGTCGCAATCCGTCGAAACCCGACCCGATAGCACCACACCACCGGACCACACCCCGAACTTCGTCGATCCCGCCATCGCCCCGCCGGCTCAGAAAGAGCCCGATCCAACCGCGACGACCGACGGATCGTTCTTCCAACGGAATTCTCCCGCGATGACTCGCATCGGCCTGAGCTTTGTTGCGGCGTATATTATCGGATGGGCGTTTCGCGTCTTTATCAAGGCGATGTTGCTGGTCACCGTGCTGGGCGGTGGATTACTTCTCGGACTTTCCTATTTCAACGTCGTCAACGTCGATCTTTCAGCTGCCCGCGAGAAATACACGGATTCCATCGCCTGGGTCACCGATCAGGCCGGGCGATTGAAGGATGCAGCACTTGCGCATCTCCCTGCGTCGGGTAGCGGAATGATGGGTCTGTTCGTCGGACTTCGCAAAAAATAACTGCACCCCAAAACGATATTTGATGGGTCTTTAGCACTAAATCCGCCGTGTCATTCCGACGATAATCATTACAAAGGGCGGACCCGATGCCAGATACAGATTTGCAGCAACTTCTTGATGCCGTTGCCCGCAACACCGGCGCGGTCCTTTCGCTCCCATCCGCGGGCATGCTGCGTCACCAGAAGGCACGGTTCCTGGCAGTCGCTGATGACGGGTTTTGGATGGAGTGCAGTCCGGAAGACAGCGCCCTGATAGACCAGTTGATCAAGGAACAAAAGCCGGCCGGTATCAGCTTCAAAACCGCGCAGGTGAAAAGCGTCTTCACCGCGCTCCTGCTCGAACGCATGAACAACTACCAGGTCAACGCATACACCACCACTAGCGCCGTCCGCTTCCAGTTGCCCACTTCGATCAAGCAGATGCAACGTCGCTCCAACTACCGCGTCCGCGTGCCGGCCGAGTCGGAGATCATGCTGGATGTTTGGCGAATTGCCCCGCGCGTTCCGATCCGAGACAAGCCGGCAGCGAGTTCCCGGGTGGATGCCAAGCTACTGGACATCAGCACCGGAGGAATCGGCGTTCTGTTTGTCGGCTCCAATGGCGAAGCACCGAAAGTCTGTTGCGAAGACAGGCTGCGCGTGGCGATTACTTCAGGTGAAACGGACATCGTGCTGGAAGGCACCATGCGACCGCTGTTGCCCGGCGCAGACCCGATGAAGTTTCGGACAGGCATCGCGTTTAAGGGCCTCGACAACAACCTCGAAGGGCGACAATCTCTCGCCAAGCTCACGAAAATCGTAGGCGAACTCCAGCGACAGGAAGCTCGCCGGGCAAGGCTCGGAACCGCCTGAATTCTCCCCGCGAACGATTTCCGACATCCCGGGCAATCCCACATAAACCCAAGCCAGACTATTTCGGATTGCGGAACGAATTTCCGCGTTTTTCAATCCGCTATCCGAAATCCGCAATCCTCAATCTACCGACGTCGAGCCAAGTGCATTTACTCTGCTTGGACGCCCCATCAAATGCACTTCTCATTTCGCGCCGGCTCGAATCGGTGTACTCTTTACCTCCTGTGGACCCGTTTCTTGCCGAACCCGATCTCGACCACGCCGTAGAGTTGCTGCGCGCGGGCAAACTGGTGGCGTTCCCGACCGAAACCGTATACGGCCTGGGCGCCGACGCCACCAGCGACGCCGCCGTCGTGCGGATATTCAAAGCCAAGGGGCGCCCTGGCAGCAATCCGCTGATCTGCCATGTCGCCGACGCAACCGTTGCCAAACGCTATGCCAAAACCTGGCCAGCCAAGGCGCAGCAAATCGCCGACGCCTTCTGGCCCGGGCCGATCACCATCGTGGTCGAGAAAACACCAGCGATTTCCGCCTTCGCCACCGCCGGCGGACCGACCGTCGGGCTGCGCGCCCCCGATCATCCGCTGACGCTGGAACTGCTCCGCCGCTTCGACCGACCCCTGGCCGGGCCCAGCGCCAACCGCAGCACGCGCGTCAGCCCGACGACCGCGCGCCACGTCCTGGACGAATTGGGGGACTCCGTCGATCTCATCCTGGACGGCGGGCCTTGCCGCGTGGGGATCGAATCGACGGTGCTGAATCTGTCCGGCAGCACACCCGCCATCCTCCGCCCCGGCGGGATCAGCCGCGAGCAGATCGAGTCCGTCATCGGTCGCGTCATCGTGCAACACCATGTGACACCAACGACCGAACCCGCCCTCTCGCCCGGCCAGCACGCGATCCACTACGCCCCAATCACGCCGGCGTATCGGTTTGAATCGAGCGCGTTATCGTCGATCCCCACCGAACGCACTGCGATCATCCGCTGCGACACCGACCCGATCGCCTACGCCCGCACGATCTACGACAGACTCCGATCGCTGGACACCCGAAACCTCCGCGCCATCTACGTCGAAATGCCCCCCGATGAACCGCGCTGGCTGGCGGTGCGAGATCGGCTGATTCGAGCTACTCGGCCGATCACCGTTGGAGAATGCTAATGAAAAGTGGAAAGCAATGAGCGATGAGTGGCTTCGGACATTGACAGTGCCTCACGCATTTTTCCTGCTCGTTGCTCATCGCTTTTCACTTTCCACTCTGTCGGATACCCTCGCACGATGCTTCTGACCGGACGTAACCTCGGCAAGTCTTATGGCCCGCGACTCCTCTTTGCCGGCATTACGCTGGGCCTGAGTGAAGGCGAACGCGTCGGGCTGATCGGGGCCAATGGCTCTGGGAAATCCACGCTTCTGAAAATCTTCGCTGGGCAGGAAGCACCCGATGAAGGGGAACTCATCGCCCGCCGGCAGCTGCGCGTTGGATATGTGCCGCAGGAAGACACGTTCGAGCCGGAGCAGTCGGCCGTCGATTGCGTGGCGGCGGCGATGGATCAGCACATCGACGAGCACGATAGGCACCTGCAGGCGATCCAGTCGCTCGACCGGGCAGGATTTCCTGATCCGAACGCGATCATCTCCACCCTCTCCGGCGGATGGAGAAAACGCCTGGCGATCGTCCGCCAGATGGCCCGCCAGCCCGACCTGCTGCTGCTCGACGAGCCTACCAATCATCTCGACTTGGAAGGCATCGAATGGCTCGAAAAACTCATCGCGACGGCCCCGTTTGCTACGCTGGCGGTCAGCCATGATCGGCGGTTCCTTGAATCGTGCGTCAACCGCGTGATCGAACTGGGCAAGTCGTACCCGGATGGCTTCCTTAGCCATAACGGCACTTACAGCGAGTTCATTGAGAAGCGCGAAGAGTTTCTAGAAGCCCAGCAAGGCCGCGAGCGGGCGCTGGCGAGTACGGTCAGGCGGGAAATAGAGTGGCTGCACCGCGGCGCCAAGGCGCGAACCACCAAAGCCAAAGGCCGCATCGAGCGGGCTGGCGAGATGATGGCGGATCTGGCAGTTCTGCGCACGCGCAACACGCAGCAGGGGGCGGCCCAGATCGACTTCGCCGCGTCGGATCGCAAAACACGTAAGCTGATCGAACTGAAGAAAGTCGCCAAGTCCATGGGCGGCCGGGAGTTATTTCGTGACGTGAACTTCGTCCTCTCCCCCGGCACGCGGCTGGGATTGCTCGGGCCCAACGGCAGCGGCAAATCCACGATGATCCGCCTGATCAACGGGCAACTCACCCCCGACTCCGGCGAGGTCTTCCGCGCCGACGGGCTGCGCGTCGTGGTGTTCGATCAGCACCGCGAGCACCTCGACCAGAACGAAACCCTCCGCCGGGCCCTTTCGCCGGGAGGGGATATCGTCAGCTTTCAAGGTGAAACCCTCCACATCACCGGCTGGGCCAAGCGGTTCCTCTTCCGCACCGAGCAGCTCGATCTCCCCGTGAGCGAACTCTCCGGCGGCGAGCAGGCCCGCGTGCTCATCGCCCGGCTGATGCAGCGCCCCAGCGACGTGCTGATCCTCGACGAGCCGACCAACGACCTTGATATCGCCACGCTCGACGTATTGGAGACGTCTTTGGAATCTTACCCCGGTGCATTACTGCTGGTGACGCACGATCGCTACCTACTCGATCGAGTATCGACCGATCTGCTGGCGCTCGACGGCAAGGGAAACGCCAACCTGTACGCGGATTTGGCGCAATGGGAATCAGCGCGTGCTGAACGGGAGAAGCAGGATGCCGCGGAGAAACGGTCTTCCGCGAAGGCGCAAACGCCGTCAAAGCCGTCTTCAACGAGCAAGAAGAAATTGAGCTGGAAAGACCAGAAAGAGCTCGACGGTATGGAGGCCGCCATCGGGGTTGCCGAAACCCGCGTTGCCAAGTTGCAGGAGCAACTGGGCGATCCCGCCGTGATCTCCGACCACGTCAAAATGCACGCGATCTGCGATGAACTCGGGCGAGCCCAGAATCAAGTGGAGCACCTCTACGCCCGCTGGAGCGAACTTGAAGCCCAGGGAAACTCCTGATCGAAGCGATCGAATGTGCGTTTTCTGCATGGAAAGGATGCTGCCCATTCCAGAACCATGCAGCGGTCCCGAGCGTCAAATCGCCAACGGCATTTGGCGAGGCTATACTGTTGTGTCTAACTACAAAAGGAATCAGACGATGAATACATACATGATCGTTGGCTTGGCCTGTGTTGCCCTTATGTCAACTCTTGCGATGGCGGAAGGTCCGACCACGAAGCCCGCTTCGGTGCTTGATTTTACGGTCAAAGACATCGACGGTAAGCCGGTCGAACTTTCCAAATACAAGGGCAAGGTGTTGCTGATCGTGAATACCGCAAGCAAGTGCGGGTTCACCAAGCAATACGAAGGCTTGGAAAAGCTGAATCAGAAGTACGCCGAGCAAGGCTTGGCGGTGCTTGGCTTCCCGTGCAATGATTTCATGGGGCAGGAACCGGGTACCGAAGCGGACATCAAAACATTCTGCTCCTCCAAGTACAACGTGAAGTTCGATATGTTCTCCAAGGTCGTCGTCAAGGGCGACAACAAAACACCGTTGTACGATTTCCTGATCAGCGACAAGACCAACCCGCAGTTCGGCGGGAAGATCACCTGGAACTTCAACAAGTTCCTTATCGGCCGCGACGGCAAGATCGTCGGCCGGTTCGGATCGAAGGACACGCCCGAAGGCGAAGCCGTCACCAAGGCGATCGAAGCCGAACTGGCCAAGAAGTAATCCCGGCTGATCGACCGGTTTAGGAACTCACTCAGGGTGGCGACTCTTTTGTTGCCACCCTGCTTCGTTTGCATACCGGGCCCACTTGCGTTTAGCATCGGCGGACTATCTTTTGGAGTGATCATGTTGAATAACTTTGCCGCCAAACTTGCGACGATCGGGCAGTCAGGCGTTCTTCGATTCTTTGATTCATTGCCCCCCGACCGTCAGGCGGCACTTTCGGCCCAGTTGGCTGGGCTGGATCTGGATTCGATGAAACAACTCGTCGAATCGCAGGTGAAGACCAAGGCGATCATCCCGATCCCGGGCAACATCTCGCCAGTGAAGGCGTACCCCAACACGCCCGGCCCGGATCAGAAAAAACTCTACGCCGACGCCGAAGCCCGCGGATTGGAACTGCTCAAGGCCGGCAAGGTGGCGGCATTCCTCGTCGCCGGCGGGCAGGGAACTCGGCTGGGCTACGACGGACCCAAGGGTGAATATCCCGTCACACCGATTAAGAACAAACCGCTGTTCCAGGTGTTTGCCGAGCAGTTGCTGAACTGGGGCAAAGTCAGCGGCAAGTCGATCCCTTGGTACATCATGACCAGCGACGTGAACGACGGCCCAACGCGCACGTTCTTCAAGAAGCACAACTATTTCGGCTACAACCCGGCTGACGTGGTGTTCTTCCAGCAAGGCATGATGCCCGCATTCAGCTTCGTTGGCGAAATGCTGCTGGCGGAAAAAGACAGCCTCGCCCTGGCGGCAGACGGGCACGGCGGGTCGCTGCGGGCATTGGCTAAAACCGGCGCGCTGGCAGACATGAAAAAACGCGGCGTAGAGCACCTTTCCTACTTCCAGGTCGACAACCCGATCGTTTACACGATCGACCCGCTGTTCATCGGGCTGCACGACCTCACCGGCTCGGAGATGAGCAGCAAGACGATCGGCAAAGCTCACGCATTGGAAAAGGTCGGCAATTTCGTCTTCGCTGACGGCGCGGTGCAGGTGATCGAGTATTCCGATCTGCCCGACGAACTGGCCAAGCAGACGAACCCCGACGGCAGCCTGAAATTTAACGCCGGCAGCATCGCGATTCACGCGCTGCGGGTCAGCTTCATCGAGCGCCTCAACGACGGCTCCTCGCTCAAGCTGCCGTGGCACCGGGCGGAGAAGAAAGTCCCTTACGTCGACGCCAGCGGCACGCTAGTAAAGCCTGACAAGCCCAACGCCGTGAAGCTCGAGCAGTTCGTGTTCGATGCGATCCCGCTGGCGAAAAATGCGATCGTTTATGAGACGCTGCGCGAGGAAGAGTTCAGCCCGGTAAAAAACGCCGAAGGCGCGGATAGTCCCGCGACGTGCAAGCGCGACCAGATCCGCCGAGCCGCCAAATGGCTGACAGCCGCGGGCATTTCGGTACCAATGAACGCCGGCGAACCCGCCGCCACGATCGAGATTTCGCCCTTATTCGCCAATTCCGCGGCACAGGTCAAAGCCAAGGCCGGCTCGATTAAGCCGATTAAAGCTGGCGATCAGATCGTCTTGGAGTAACATGCAGGCGGCCCAGTGCCGCCAAAGGTCGTGCTTGTAGCATTTTCAATTGGCGTGTGGCGGCTGGTTAGCCGCCGTGCTTGCGGGGCGGGCTCGCCGCACAAGTTCGGCGGCTAACCTAGGCAATCCATCTGAACTGAAAACGTCATAATATGTTGAACCGACGCATGCTCCATTTCGTCGCCCTTGGGACGCTCGCCGCCGGCCTGCTATCACCCGTGCGCGCGGCGGACGAGGCGGTTCCGGAACAACTCTCGCCGTTCAGCGATTTGGTCCGTAAGTGTGAAGATTTCGAGAAAAAAACCCATCCGCTGCAATGGGGCGTCGTCTGGAGCGAGGCGTTCGACCGAAAAGAAGCCGACCGCTGGAACGTTCCGCCGGAAGAAGCCCAGCCGCAAGCCGGCCCGAGACTTCGGGCGAGCGTGACGCCCAAGGTCACTGCGGAGACCATCGACCAGCGCGAGTGCGCCGTCCTCGACTCGACCGGAATCCCAAGCGCCTATCAGCGATTCGGCCCGGCGGTGAATGACGATTTTGCGATCGAATTCGTTGGGCAGCCGATCGGCGACTCCCTTTGCGAACTGTCGATCCTCTGCAACGGTCTATCGCGCGGGCCGGGCTTTCAGTTCGGTGCGATGAACAATACGCGAAACGTGCTTTGGTATTGGGCTGACACGCCCATTCCAAAATCCATGCCGCTGCCCAATACCCCGCTGATCGAAAAAGGACGCTGGTACACGGTCCGGCTCGAAGTCAAAAATGGCATGGTTCGCGGCCTGGTGGACGGCAAACTGATCGGCGAATCCAAGTCCGCCGCCCGGCCGGGCAAGACGTATCGTGCATCGATGTACTGTCGCGGAAACAAGATCGCCGTGGATTCAATCCGGATCGAATCCACGATCAGGCGGGCACTTCCGGATCAGCGCGATGTCGATAAGGTCTTCCGCGAAACGTTCAAAGACCAGTCGCTCGAACAGGTCAAGCAGCAGATCGCCAAGCTGATTGAATTACTGGAAGACCAAAAGTTCCCCGTTCGCGACTCCGCCGGCAAAATGCTGCGATCCGTTGGTACGCTGGCCGAACCCCTGCTTCGGGAGGTGGCCGAATCGGGTTTGCCCGAAAGCAGCGCCCGGGCGAACGAGATTCTCAATGACATTCAAGCCTCGCGTACCGGAGGCACCAAGCCCACCACCGCCCCGGTCGCACCCGAACCACCGCTTATGCCGATTCGCCCGCTCGATAACATCGAGCTTCGTTGAACACCGTGAATCCTCCGCTGCTGCACCCGCCGACACACTACTTGGTGGAAGGTCTGCCATGGACGTAAGACAAGGCCGCATGCTGAGCGTAACTTATAATGCACCAATGATTTACACGAATTCCAAGAGAAGAAGTTGCTTCGATTGTTGTTTTTTCACCCAAAGACTTCGAACGACAATCCATTTCCGTGACCCTCAATCCCGTGTAAAAAACCGAGGAATGTCATCGGATCGCCGTGAAAATGCTGAAAACTACTCAATTTGCTGGTCGCAGGATCGAAAAACCGGACTCAATTTGATTTTTGTCCATGTGTGGGTCAAAGTTGACGCTGGAGCGATGTCGAAACCCCGTATTATTGGTCGAGGATTTCGATTGCATTAACCGGAGGCGGTTTCGATAATCCTGCTTCATCTCTAGTGGCAAACCCGTGGTTAGAGGCGGGTTTGTCGGATCGATTTTCATGTTCCGTCGACTTGCCTACCCATGGCGGCGGCAATTGATTTGCTTAGGAGTTGTATGCTTGAGAATTTGTCTCGCGGTGTGCGTCGTTTCATGATGAAGACGCCGGTATTGGTCGGTTTGTTGGTTGTTCTGATTGGTTTACTGGTCTGGAGGCCGGGGTTTGCCCAATCTGAATCGACTCCCAAGGTTGATTCGCCCGTGCCTCAGATGACCGCCGGAGTGGCTCCTTCGGAAACCCATACCTTTACGCCCTTCTCCCTGTTTTCCGACAGCCGATACACCCAGGTTGAACGCGTCGCCCTGATTGTTGTGCTCGTGATCGCTGTGATGGGGCTGCTGTACGCGCTGATGCTCGTTCGTCAGGTGAACAACGCCGACAAAGGCACGCCCCGCATGCAGGAAGTGGCAGCGGCGGTGCGCGAAGGGTCCAACGCGTACATGAAGGCGCAGTTTAAGAAGATCGGCGCGTTGATCGTGCTGATCACTGCGCTGCTCTACTTCATGCCCGGCCCCGCTTCGCCCGCACTCGCCTTTGGGCGCGCGATTGCGTTCCTCTTCGGCTCGATCTTCAGCTGGATGGTCGGTTACGTCGGCATGCGACTGGCGACCAGCGGCAACCTCCGCGTGGCCGCCGCCGCTCGAACCAGCTACGGCGAGGCAATGCAGCTCGGCTACCGCACCGGCACGATCACCGGCATGCTGACCGACGGGCTAGGCCTGCTCGGCGGGACACTGATCTTCCTCGTCTTCTCCGAACAAGCGTACGAAGCCCTCATCGGCTTCGGGTTCGGCTCCACCCTGCTGGCGCTGTTCATGCGTGTTGGCGGCGGCATTTATACCAAGGCCGCCGACGTTGGCGCTGACCTGGTCGGCAAGATCGAAAAAGATATTCCCGAGGACGATCCCCGCAACGCTGCCACCATTGCTGACAACGTCGGCGATAACGTTGGCGACTGCGCGGGCATGGCGGCGGATATCTTCCAGTCGTACGAAGTCACCATCGTCGCGGCCATGATCCTGGGACTCGCCAGCTACGGGCACGAAGGCGTGATCTTCCCGTTACTCGTCCGCGGCATTGGCGTGCTTGGGTCGATCATCTCCACCTACACCGTGCGCGCCGGTAAAGATGACACCGGCGATACCGCGCTCAAGAGCGTGCATCGCGGCTTCCTGATCGGCTCGGTCATCTCCGTGCTCGGGTTCTTTATCCTCGGATTCTTCTATCTCCGTTTCGATCACAACCTGCTCAGCATCGCCAAAGAAACGGCTGCGGTGGTCGCGCAGTACCCGATGACCGATGTAAAAAATCTGCCCGTCTGGGCAAACTTCGGCGTGATCGGTGTCGATCTGCGACCGGCGATCGCCTGTCTGATCGGTGTGATACTCGCCATTGCATTGAATAAGGTGACCAGCTACTTCACACACACCAGCTACGCACCCGTGAAATCGCTCGTCAAAGCCTGCACCACCGGCCACGCGACGAACATCATCGCCGGCTTCTCCGTCGGCTATGAAAGTACGGTGGCGGCGATCTTCGTCATCGCGGCGGCGATCTGGCTGAGCGTGATGACCTTCTGGGGCACCCCGCCGCTGTTCGTGGCGTATGGCGTGGCGATGGCGGGCATCGGCATGCTGACGCTGACGGGCAACACTATCTCGATGGACGTGTTCGGCCCCGTCGCCGACAACGCCAACGGCATTGGCGAGATGGGTTACGACCGCGAGGCGATGGAAGCCGAGCGCCCGGGAAGCTACGCCGAGGCGCGGCAGATCCTGTCGGACCTCGACGCAGTCGGCAACACCACCAAAGCCGAAACTAAAGGCATCGCGATCGGCTCGGCCGTCATCGCGGCGGTGTCGCTGTTCGCCAGCTTTATCGCCATGCTTGCCGTCGGGTCGGAAGACAAGATCAACACGATGACGACCACGCAGTACTTCGACAAAGCCGCGTTCCTGAACGTGGCCGACCCGATGGTGTTCATCGGCCTGCTGATCGGCGGCGCGACGCCGTTCCTGTTCAGCAGCATGCTCATCCGCGCCGTCGGACGGGCGGCGTTTTTGATCGTCAAGGAATGCCGTCTGCAGTTCCACGATCATGACATCTGGTCGGGCAAGAAAAAACCCAACTACGCCCGAGTGGTCGATATCTGCACTCAGGCGGCCCAGCGAGAGTTGATCGGGCCGGGCTTCCTCGCGATCTTTACCCCGCTGCTGATCGGCTTCGTGTTCGGGCCTTACGCGCTGGGCGGATTCCTGGCGGGGATGATTCTCGTCGGACAGTTGCTGGCGGTCTTCATGGCCAATGCCGGCGGCGCGTGGGACAACGCCAAGAAGATGATCGAGGACGGCCTGTACGGCGGCAAAGGCTCCGAGGCTCACAAGGCGGCCGTCACCGGCGATACCGTCGGCGACCCGCTCAAAGACACCGCCGGGCCGGCCATCAACCCGCTCATCAAGGTGATGAACATGGTTTGCCTCCTCTCCGTGGGCATGGTGCTGAAATACAACATGGTCAATGCAACCGTGCCCGGCGGGTGGATCACCGGCGGAGTCATCGCTCTTGTATGCTTCGCGCTGACTTGGTGGGCGGTCTGGCAAAGCAAACGAGAGTCGGCCGACGCGGAGGAAATCGAGCAGGAGATAGTCAACAACGAAGCCAACGAAGCGGTCACGGCCAAGTAATGCGTCGCGGCGCTATTGCACCGCGCCGTCAGTGATTTCCGCCGCGGAGCGGCCTTCTGGCATCGACGCCGATTCTCGCATTCGGCGACGGAACTGGCGCATGGTCGTTCGCAGGTGTTCCAGATCCTGCTCCGGCTGGGCGCTGCGCTGCCGGAACTCGGCGATGACCTGGTTGATCCGCCAAGATAGCCGACCGTCAGGATGTCGCATTTTTCGGCCGATCCAACCCTCGTACATCGACAGGAGCTGGCAGTACGCTAAACCGGCCCGGCCTTCGAGGAAGCCTCCCTTGAGAATGTACTGATAGATGAAGCGACAGACCGACCTGGCGGGCATTGCAAAGCTCAGCCGCTTCAGGGCGCGTCGGCGTACGGTTCGATCGCTTGAACAAAGATCGCTGCTGAAATACGGCTCGTGCCGGGTTGCCAATGCGTTCTTCGCTTCATAGTCGCTGTAGAGATTGTGTCGCGCTAACCACGCCATCAATCCGTTGCTGAACGGGAAGTGCAGATAAGGCCATTTCAGTATACCAATGCTTCCCTGGGTCAGTTCCCGCTGGCCGTGGCCGGCGTCGATGAAGCGACAGCGCGTCGAGTGGATCAGCCGCACCTGGTACGCCGGGTAATCCGCACTGCGACGGAGCCATTGATCCATGAAGATCATCCGATTCGGCACGCGGTAGCAAGCGTTTTCGGTATCCAGGCCTGAGAGTCCCAGTTCCTGCAGCATCTCCGCAACGAGTTCGGCGGTGAATCGCTCGTCGGCATCAAGGTGAAACTGCCACGGGTGTTTGCATTTCACGTTGTCGATCACCCAGTTCCGCTGCTGCGCGAAACTCTCGAAGATGTTGCGATGGACGTGGACGCCCATCGAGGTGGCAATGGCGACCGACTCATCGTTGCTGCCGGAATCAATCACGTGTACGTCATCGCACCAGGCGCAACTTCGCAGACAGGCAGCCAGATTGGTCGATTCGTTAAGTGCAAGAATGACAACCGACACCCGCGGCGGAACGCCTAGGTAAGTCGCCAACCCCAAGTGACCGGCCTGTTCAGCGCCGCGATCCACAACTGCCCCCTTTGTCTCCCACGCCCACCTCGTAAACCAGACCGACAGTGGTCTAAACCACTGGGACATTCACCCTACCGGGTTTCCCATGTGTGTACAATCCAATTGTCGGCCCAAACCCCCGAAATCGGGCAATCCGATGCTGCGGCGCCTTGGGGGCTGCTGCTAATTTGCCGGGGGCTTGCATTTACGGCCATAGTCGCCATCCTCTGATGTACCCGGAGGTTGTACGTGCCAGTAACCAAGACCGCAGAACAGACCAGTGCCCGAGACTTCGCAATATCCGCCGCCCGCATGGCGGCCGATACGCGGTGCGTCAATGTGGTCGTACTCGACGTGACCAAGGTTTCGCCGATCACCGACTACCTTGTCATCGCCACCGGCACCAGCGCCCGCCAGATGCGCAGCGTCTGCGACGACATCGAAGACATGGGCAAGCCCCAAGGCTACAAAGCCCTCACCCGGGCCGGCCACGATGGGGAAACGTGGATTCTGGTGGATTTCGTGAACGTGGTCGTCCACGTCTTCTCAGCCGAGGCGCGCGGGTACTACGATCTGGACAACCTTTGGGGCGACGGCGAAAAAGTCCCCTGGCAGCGGTAGTGGCCGCAAAATATCGGGCGATTTGGTGCGATCACCCCGCCCAACAAGCCGTGATGCCGCCGATGACCGATATTTCATTCATAACAAAGCCCGCGAATCTTGCGATTCGCGGGCTTTTTGATGAACTGACCCTGACGGGATTCGAACCCGTGTCGCGGCCTTGAAAGGGCCGTGTCCTAGGCCTCTAGACGACAGGGCCGATTCTCTGAACAACTGAATACGCACCTGCCTAGGAGGTGGAACAGTATGCGGATGAAACGTCCGGCGTCAACCGAAGGAGGGGCAAGTATTTAGGGGCCGAGCAAGAAACAAACCTTTACCTCTTGCCCCTTGACCCTTGACCCTAAATACTTCTACACCATGCTCCACTACTTCAAATTCCACCAAGACCTGCTCGACCCCGTCCCGGCCAAAGATATTTACATCAAGCGACCAGCCGGCAAGGGTTGGCCGGAGGAATGCCCGCCGATTCGGGCGGCCAATGGGTTTGGGTTCGATCTGCTCGCGAATTTCGACATCACCTTTGTGCGTGGCCGCAACGGCTGGAGGGTGGAGCCGGATGTGGTCATCGAATCCGACTTCGACTACGCCGCCGAACCCGAAACCCCCGGCGCACCGCTGACGCAGCAATACGCCTGGTTTTGGGAAAAGGGACAGAAAATCCCCCATGTGATTTCCGACAATGTGTTCGACGCCATCCGCAACCAGGTCAAAATCAGCAGCTTCCTGTATTTGAAAACCGATCCGAATGAATTACTGCTCGTCGGCGCAGTGCCGAATCTGCCTCGGCCGTGGCGGTCGATGAGCGCCCTGATCGATACCGATTGGTACCCGGCCAGCTATCCGTGGCATACGGTGATCGAACTCGATCCGTCCGAAAAGCAAGTCAAGATATCCAAAGGCGAGCCGCTGGCGAGAATCGTCCCCGTCCGACGCGATACCTATTTCGCACAACCGATGTCGCCGGCGGCGTTTGATGAATTCTTCGCCAAGGGCCAGCAATGGCTCGCCACGCATGGCAATACAGAACACGAAGGAACCGTCGACATCACCCGCACTTATGTGAAGCTGCAGATCAGGAGCAAGTTTGTGGTGATGGAGTAATCTACTCCCTCGAGCGGAGTACCGGACGAGGGAACCAGAATTTCAAATCGCGCGTGCGGGCGAGGGGACCGGTCACACCCGCAGCGTCGCGTTCACTTTCGTTTTCGCGGCGGAGACCACTGACTGGACGGCGCCTTCCACCTGTTCGCTCGTCAGCGTGCCCGTCGGCGAGCGGAAGACCAGCGTGATCGTCACGCTCTTGGCTCCCTTCTCCAGCGGCTTGCCGCGATACGTCGTGACGTATTCCACGTCTTCCAGATGCTGCGGCTTGACCTCGCGGACGATGGAGTCGATCGCCTCGTATCGCACGCTGTCGGCCACCACCAGGGACAGATCGCGACGCACCGATGGGAATCGCGGCAATGGCGACTGCTGCGGAACGAGTTGCGCGCCGGCGATCAGTTTGCTCAGATCCAACTCGGCGGCGGCGGGGATGTCGCGGAGCGAGAGCTTGTCAGCCGCTTTGCGGTCGATCTTCCCGATCGAGCCGATGGGTTTGCCGCCCCACTCGATTCGGCCACTGGCGCCGGGATCAAAACCGGGTTGCGGCTGGGGGACGATCGTGACCGGTCGATGAGCATCGAGCTTGGCGAGCAATACTTCGACCGAGCCGCGCAGTTCTCGCAGGTCAGTCGTGCCAACCATCGCGACACGGGAGACTTGAGCTACTTTACCAGTTGAATCAAGCCAAAACGCCCCGCCGGTCTCAAAAAGCCTTGCACCGCTCGTCCCGATATTTTCGTTCCGGCGGACGGCTTCGAGCAGCCCGGGCAAAATGCTCGGCCGAAGCTGGCCGTCGGCTTTGCGGACGATCGGATCAACCCGCGGCAGCCCTTTGGCGACGGCGGGCAGGAAATCGGTCGCCAGCGCGTCGGTGACGAAGCTGGCGGTCCAGGATTCGAAGAATCCGGCTGCCACCAGCGTGGATCGCACCACTTCCATCGCCGCCAGCCGCGGATCGGGCGGAGTGACGCGGATCGAGATTTCGTCTCGGATCGGGATACGGTCGTAACCGAGCACGCGGGCCACTTCTTCCACTAGATCGACTTCAATGTTGATGTCCAGCCGGTTCGATGGCACGGTGACGTCGATCTTCTCGCCGGCATCGACGGGCGAAAGGTGATCGCGCTTCAGGGCGTTGATCGCGTCGGCCTTGGGGATTTCTACGCCCAGAACTGATTTGAGTTTGGAGAGGCGGAGCGAGAGTTTCTTGGGCTTACAGACTAATTCGATAAGTGATGCAGAACCCTCACCCCCGCCCTCTCCCGGAGTACCGGGCGAGGCAGCAGGTCCGCCGGCGACGACAGAGCCGCCGAGCAATTCGCCGCCGGCCAGTTGCAGAATCAACTCCGCCGCCCGCAGGCTGGCGCGCTCGGGCAAAGTGGGATCGATGCTGCGCTCGAAGCGGTAGGAGCTGTCGGATTTCATCACCAGCGCCCGAGCGGTTTTGCGGATCGAAAGCGGCTCGAACCTTGCCGCCTCCAGCAGTACGTTGACGGTACCGGCCGACACTTCGCTGTCCTGCCCGCCCATCACGCCCGCCAGTGCGATCGGTTTGCTCGCATCCGCGATCACCAGCATGCCGGCAGTCAGTTTTCGCTCGTGTCCGTCGAGGCTGGTGAGTTTTTCTCCTTCGCGGGCGGTGCGGACGATGATCTTCCCACCGCCGACCTTATCGAGATCGAACGCGTGCAACGGCTGGCCGAGTTCGAACATGACGTAGTTGGTGATATCGACGACGTTATTGATCGACCGCAGTCCGACGGCTTCAAGTCGCCGAACCATCCACGCCGGGCTGGGTCCGATCTTCACCCCTTTGATCACGCGGGCGACGTAGTGTGGGCAAAGCTCTTTCGCATCAATCGCCACTGCGATCGAACCCATCGCCGGTCGACCCGCTTCAGCGGGTTGCGCCGTTACGTCTTTGAACGGTCGATCGAGCAACGCGGAAA
Source organism: Phycisphaerae bacterium (assembly GCA_031377185.1). Taxonomy (GTDB): domain Bacteria; phylum Planctomycetota; class Phycisphaerae; order Tepidisphaerales; family Tepidisphaeraceae; genus JANMES01. The sequence goes on along the minus strand of JANMES010000006.1, from coordinate 44,385 downwards.
GCTCCTTCGCCACGCCCAGGTGCGAGAGACAATCCCCACGATTGGAGGTGACTTCCACGTCCATCACGGTGTCATCGCCGATATTCTCGATGACTTCGACCGGGAGCCCGCCGTGCGTAAGCGCCTCGCCGAACGCTAAAGCGTCCAGCGGGCCGGGGAGATAGTTGCTGAGCCATTCCAGACTGATTTTCATAGCATTTTTCCAGAGGTGCGGGACATGCTAATCGGATCAGGTTGAGAGTCAAAACGCCCTACATGCAACGGCCCGGATCGGTGACGCCCGAAACATAGCCGCCGGGGATCAACCATTGCTGCCCAACCTCTCGCGAAATAGCCCTATGCGGTTGCCTTGAAAACGGGCAGGCGTCGGGGATCACGGTTCTTGCAAATCCCCTTGAAACGCTTAAGATTTCCCCCTCGCTCGTGTGGAAACGCGACCGAGGGCAGATAGCTCAGCTGGTAGAGCAATGGACTGAAAATCCATGTGTCGCCGGTTCGATCCCGGCTCTGCCCACATTGGAAAAAGCCTGATTTTCTGGCAATACTGCCCGAGAATCAGGCTTTTCTATTTCCCCCTTCAATTGGACCAATTTCAACGCTCTTGGACTCCATTTCGCCACCCATTGCAGCGCCGGTGCAGCGCTCACACAGAACGCTTCAGTTCACTATATGTGATGGCGTCGAGATCGAGGGCGGCCAGTTTGCCCTGATTCAGCAAGACGTGCCCCAGCCCGGCGGACATGGCGGCGTTGTCGGTGCAGTAGGCCATGGCGGGTACGAAAGAAGGGACGCGCAATCGGTCTTTGATCGCCGCACGAAGCCCCCGGTTGGCGGACACGCCGCCGCCGATGATGACGCTTTTAGCACCGGTCTGCTGCAGTGCCCGACGGATCTTTTCGATGATGACGTCGATGCAAGCCGCCTGGAAACTGGCGGCGATGTCACACAGGGCTTGGTCGGTTAATTCCAACGGCCGCTCGCGACCCTGAAAACCTCGGACGTGGTAAAGAACCGATGTTTTCACACCGCTGAACGAAAAATCGAGCGATTCACGCCCCATCCGGCTGCGCGGAAACTGCACCGCCTTTGGATTTCCCTCACCAGCCAGGCGGTCGATGATCGGCCCGCCGGGATAGCCAAGCCCCAAAATCGCCGCGACTTTGTCGTACGCCTCGCCAACGGCGTCGTCGATCGTGCTGCCGATGAGCGTGATGTCGGTCCAACTGTTGATGAGGTAGAGCGCCGTGTGCCCGCCGGAACAGACGAGACCGACGGCGGGGAAGTTTGAGTGGAAAGTGAAAAGCGATGAGCGATGAGGATCAGACTCATCGCTCATCGCTTTCCGCTTTCCACTGTTGTCTTTCAGCATCACGCTATACAAATGCGCCTGCACATGATCCACGCCGATCAGCGGCTTGCCCAGCGTCCACGCCAGGGTTTTGGCGGCAGTCACGCCGATCAGGAGCGATCCGACCAAACCCGGGCGATGTGCAACGGCGATCGCGTCGACATCTGCGAAGCTGCAAGCGGCTTTTTCCAGTGCCTCGCGGATGACCGGCGTGATGTGTTCGATGTGTGCCCGGCTGGCGATCTCCGGAACGACGCCTCGGTACTTGGCGTGCAGATCGACCTGCGTCGAAACGACATTCGAGCGCACAAGCCACCCGTCAGCCACCACGGCGGCAGCGGTTTCATCGCAGGTGGATTCGATGCCGAGAATCAGCATAAGTAACGAGTAACGAGTAACGAGTAACGAGTAACGAGTAACGAGTAACGAGTAACGAGTAACGAGTAACGCATTCACTCGTTACTCGTTACTCATCGCTCGTTACTTCTTTAATGTACCGGCTGCGTCGTCGGTCGGGTGGTGGCGGACGAAATTCGATCGCCTTGGAAGATGACGTAGCCGATCATCGTTTTCATCGCCGAATCCAGTTGCGGATCGGTCGGCTGGGTGGCGGACATCACGATCGTTTGCTGCGTCGCCGGCCCCGTCGTCGGGCGGTGCATCAGTTCGGCAGTCAGGCGTTGTTTCATCGCGATGGCGGATTGAACTTCGTCCATCGGAATGACGACCTGCGGCTCGACGCCCCAATCCTTGGCATCTTTTTTGCGATGCACCAACCGGCCGCTGGGCAGATAGTAATAGGCGACAGTTAACTTCAATTCACCTCCCTTGCTCTCCAGGGGCATGATTTCCTGAACACTGCCTTTGCCGAAGCTGCGATTGCCCATCACCAGCGCCCGCTTATTGTCCATCAGCGAGCCGGCCACGATTTCGCTGGCACTGGCGGAGTGCTCGTTGACCAGCACCACCATCGGGAAATGAGGAAGCGTCCCCTCGGCGTGGGCGACTTCCTTATGCTCAGGCCGATTTCGGCCTTTGGTGCTGACGATGACGCCTTTATCAACAAACATATCCACGACTTTGATCGCCTGATCCAGCCGCCCGCCGGGGTTGTAGCGCAGGTCAAGGATCAACGCCTGCATTCCTTCGCCGATCAGGCCCTTGTAGGTTTTAGGGTCGTCGATATCCGCATCGGCACCCACCAGCGCGTTCTTCAGTCGATCATACGTGTCGGGTGTAAACTGCGTGATGCGGATGTAGCCGATCTTGGGATCATTGGAGATATAAAAGTCCCAACTGTTATCCGCCTTGCGGCCGAACCCTTTGACGGTCGGTACCACAATTTCCTGTCGGGTCATCGAGAGGGTCGCTTCCTCGCCGGTAACGCGACGAACCGTAAGGGTGACTTTGGAATCGACCGGCCCGGCGATTCTCTTGATCACCTCGTTGATCTTGAGGCCTTCGACGTTCTCGCCGTTGACTTTCAGCACCACGTCGCCGGCCATCACACCGGCCTTGAGCGCGGGGCTGTCGTCGATCGGAGTGACGACTTCAACCTTGCCGTCGTCGGTCATGTCCAACTGAATGCCAACGCCTTTGAGCGAGCCTTCAAGCATGCGGTCGAACCCTTCCTGCTCGGCCGGCGGGATGTAGATCGAGAACGGATCAAGCTCCGCCATCATGCCGTCGATCGCCCCGTCGCGCAGCTTGTCTTCGTTGATCGGCTCGACGTAGTTGGCGGCCACCTGGCGGTGGATATCGACGAGCTTACGCACGAAAGCGTAATCATCATCGCGCGACGCGTTGGAGCCCGGCACTTGAAGCGCAAATAGCGCCAGCACACAAATACAGACGATCCAAGCGACACGCTCACGGTTCATAAGCAACTCCAGGAAATAACAGCGCGGGCATTCTACGCGACGAAACCGCCCAACGCATCGGCCACCGCTTTAGGCTGCTCAAGCGGTGCCAGATGGCCGGCCGACGGGATGACCGCCACCTTGGCCTTCGGGGCCGCCTGCTGCATTGCTTGCGCAAGGCTCGGCGGGGAAATGACATCGTCGGCCCCCACCACGATCAGTAACGGCACGGACAGCTTCGGCAACAGGCTGAGATACTCGCGGCGATCCCGCATGGCCGCCAGGGCGATTTCAATCGTTTTCGGCGGGACTGCTTCCATCATGGCCCGCAGGTCGCGAACGATCTGAGGCGAAGATCGGATCGTTTCAGGCGACAGCATTTTCCCCAGCATGTCGTCGGCGACCGCTTTCGAGCCGGACGTACGGACGAGCTCGATCATCTTGTCGCGGCCCTGTTTCTGCTGAGGATTGTCGGCTTCGGCCTTGGTATCGACCAGCGCCAATGCGGTCAGCATCGACTCATGCTTGCTGGCAAACGCCTCGGCGATGTAACCGCCCATCGACAGCCCGGCGAGCGCGAATCGGCCGAGCTGCAGGCGGTTGGCAAATTCCGCGATCCCGTCGGCCAGTGAGAGGATCGTAAATCCTGATCCCAGCGTAGATTTGCCAAAGCCAGGCAGATCTAGCGTAATCACGCGATGGGTACGAGACAGTTCCGCAGCAACACCCGTCCAGATCCTTCGGTCCAACGGAAAGCCGTGAACCAGCACCCAGGGTTGGCCGGTGCCTTGCTCTTCGTAGGACCAAATATCGCCCCCAAGGGTCACTTGCTTCATGGCCGATCTCCGTATCGGATTCCGTCGATTAAATCCTAAGACAATTATAGACAGAGGGTTAGGTTTGAGTAAATGCGGAAAATTCGGGCCGATGAGTTGATCGGATCGGTTGACCTTTTACAATCGGTCGGCTCGCCAAGCCGTTTGCGACTTGGCGGATGGGACGTTGCCCGACTCGCGAAGCCGCAAGCGGCTCTCGAAAGGACTCAAAGCGTTAGAGAACGGATTCTCTCGCGGCGATCGTTATGGCTGGTATTGACGTAGAAAATCTCCGCCTGACTGACTTTCTGGACTTGCCCACGCTGCAGGAAATCCAGGACAACTTCGCGGCCGTCGCGAACGTCAAGGCAACGATCACTGATGCCCAGGGCAACCTGATCACGCAACCCACGCCCACCAAAGAGTTTCTGCACCGCCAGCGGGCGATCGCCGACGCCGAAGAAAAGCAGGACGGCCCGCAGCGCGAAGGCCGCGAATACGTCGCCCCCATCATGGTTGGCCAGCAGCGATTGGGCACGATCCGCATGAGCCCGGACGGCAAGACCGGCGGGCTCGATGAAGCCAAGCTCAACCAATTGGCTGAGCGGTTTCAAATCGACGCCAAGCAACTCAAATCCCTCATCAACCAGATGAACCGGGCGAAAAACACCCGCCCGGCGGCGATCCAGTTTTTGTTCCTGCTCGCCAATGCCATTGCGCGATTGTGCTTTCAGGAGTATCAGCTCCGCCAGCGCATCAACGAGCTGACGGCGGTTTACAACGTCACGATGATGCTGGCTGACGCGCGCGATCTGCCCAAGGTGCTGCAACGCACCGTGAAAGTGGTTTGCGACGTGATGGAAACCAAGGCCGCCTCCATCCGACTGATCGACACGGAAAAAGACGAGCTGATCATCAAGGCCGTCCACAATCTCTCGCGCGAATACCAGACCAAGGGCCCGATACGCTTGAGTACCGCCGCGATCGATCGGGTCGCCCTTTCGCCAAAGGGTTACGAGTACGTCGCCAACATGGCCACCGATCCGCGCGTTCAGTACCCGCAGGAGGCGCAGCAGGAAGGCATCACGTCGCTTTTGTCGGCGGGCATGCGGTACAAGGGCAAGTCGATCGGTGCCCTGCGCGTCTATACGGAAAAGGAACAAACCTTCAGCCAGTTGAAGATCGACCTGCTCAAAGCCGTCGCCAGCCAAGCCGCCGCCGCCATCGAAAACGCCCGCCTGTTGGCCGAGTCGATCGAGGCCGAAGCTCTCGAAAAGCAGGTGCAGATGGCGGCCGAGGTGCAGATGCGGATGATCCCGCAGAATCCGCCGGAAGTGCCTGGTCTTGATCTTTCCTGCATCTACGTCCCCTGCTACGAGCTTGGGGGAGATTTTTACGACTGCATCGAGTTGCCCTATGACAACGTGGGCCTGGTGATCGCCGACGTCAGCGGCAAAGGTGTTCCCGCGTCGCTGATCATGGCCAGCGTGCGGGCGGCGTTGCGGGCGCAGGTCGACAACGTCTACTATCTATACGAAGTCATGCAGAGGCTGAACAAGATGCTCTGTCGCGACACTAAGAGCAGCGAGTTCGTCACGCTCTTTTACGGCGTACTCGACGCCCGCAATCGCCGGCTGACGTACTGCAACGCCGGCCATCCGCCGGCGCTGCTCCGACGGGCCGGTGCCATTATCGAACTAGGCGGCGAAAACATGGTGCTCGGGGTGGACGATTCCGAAACTTATCAGCAGCACACCGTTCAGTTGGAGAAAGACGACGCCCTGCTGCTTTATACCGACGGACTGACGGATGGCATGAATTTCAACCAGCAAACCTTCGGCAAGCAGCGCATGCAGGAAGCCTACCTCCGCGGCGGCGATTTCGCCGAGGGCATCAGCCACAATATCCTTTGGGAACTCCGCAAACACGTTGGGATGGCCAAGCGCACCGACGACGTGACGATGGTGGTGGCGCGGATGACATAGCCCGCGTCAGTTGACGATATACGGGCGAATGGCACGCTTCCACACCTTGTAACCTTCCTTGCTCAGATGGTTCTTGTCCTGAGCGAACAGCAACGCGGCGGGCTGGCCATCAAAATCGAGCATGGGCGTCCATACGTCAATGTATATGACCTCATTGTGGTCATTTGTGAATTGGCGAACCATCGCATTCAGCTCTTGGTCCATGCCGATCGAATCCCATTTGGCAATGCTCGGCTTGCAGGAGATGAAGTAAACCTTCGTTTGTGGAAAAGCTGCATGAACCTGCTTGCACAGGTGTGCAAAGTCGTCGACTACCTGGCTCGGAGTGCGATGGTGTACATGCAGATCGTGACTGCCAGCATAAATCAGCACCTTGTCCGGGGACTTATTGATAACTTCATCCTGAACATGGGCGGCAATGTCGGCCAGGGTTCGATCGCCTTTGCCGTCGCGCATGATCGTGCCTTGAACATCGCCAAAATCGTTCTCCAGCGTCTTCCAATACAAGATTGACGAACTACCGATGAATAAAATTCGCGGCCGCTCACTGCGGAGAGTGTTGCCCGACGAGGGCATCGGTGCGACGGAGCAGCCGGTCGCAAACCATGCGATCAATACCAGACCACCGGCCAAAGTGCCACGCGAGCGGCTGAACAGTCGTGCGATGCTCATGCCACGCATTGCACCCGCCCCGATCCACTTTGACAACGCCCCCGCCGCCGACGACAACTACCCGCATGCCAAGTCCCGCCGATACGAACGCCACTGCCGGTGTTTCGCGGCCTTTGAAAGTCTTCTTCGTCTGCACGTCGCTGGGTAACAGCCGGCGCGGGATCGAAAGCTTCTTCCGCGAATGCTTCGACGCGATGCACGGCTACCCGAACCTGCATGCCGAACTTTACAAGGGCGGCGGTGTCGATGCGCCTGATGAGTATCGCCTGTGGTGTCTGAAAAAATTCGGCTGGCCGGCGAAACTGCTGGGGAAGCTGGTCCGCCGAAACGGATATGTGGTTGAGCAACTCACGTTTTTGCCGGCGTTGATCAATCGCATCAAGGCCGGAAAGCCCGACGTCATCTTCTACAGCGACGTGAACCTGGCAATGCGTTTGCGCAGCCGACGCGATTCGATCGGGGTGCCGTACACGCTGCTGTACTCCAACGGCGCGCCCGCCAAGCCGCCGTACGACGGAACCGATCATGTGCAGCAGGTCACGCCGCTGTATTACCAGGAGGCGATCGACGCCGGCGAGCCGCCGGGCAAGCATTCGCTCGTGCCGTACGGCATCGCCGTTCCGCCGGGTGATCCGGCGGGCGAGCCCGTCGCCAAGCAGCAATTGCGACGCGAGCTAAACCTCCCGATCGATCGGCCGATCGTGCTCAGCGTCGGGTGGATCAGCCCGCGTTTGAAACGCATGGATTATCTGATTGACGAAGTCGCCTCGCTGCCGTCGCCCAGGCCGTACCTGGTTATGCTCGGCGAGATCGACGAAACCTCTCCGCCGATCATCGCCCGCGCGAAGGAAAAGCTAGGTGATGCGAATTTCGCGGTCCGCTCCGTGCCCTACGAACAGGTCAGTCGTTATTACCGATCGGCGGATATGTTCGCGTTGGCGTCGCTGAAGGAGGGCTTCGGCCGGGTGTACCTCGAGGCCCTGATCCACGGCCTGCCTTGCGCCGTGAACGATCATCCGGTCATGCGGTACGTGCTGGGCGAAGTCGGGTCCTTCGGCCGATTCGATCAGCCCGGCGAACTGGCGAAAATCATCTCCGCCGAGCTTGCCCTCCCGCCCGATCCGGCCGCCATGGCCCGGCGACGCCAGCACGTCCGCGACAAATTCAGCTGGGACGCCCTGCGACCGGCGTATTTTCAGATGTTTTTGGACTGTCACCTTGGCAAGAAATGCTGAATTCTGAATGCTAAGTGCTGAAAAGGCCGCTTTCAGAATTCAGCATTCAGAATTCAGCATTCGCTTGAGGAACTCTCCCTGCCATGCCATAATCCCCGCATGTCTTGGATTGAAAACCGCTTCGAAGAAGGTCTGATCGTCACCAGCATGGATTTTGCCATCAACTGGGCCCGCAAGAACTCCTTGTGGCCGATGACGTTCGGGCTGGCCTGCTGTGCGATCGAGATGATGGCCGTCGGTGCCGCCAGGTATGATCTGGACCGCTTCGGCGCCGGCGCGTTCCGCGCCACGCCTAGGCAGAGCGATTTGATGATCGTGGCCGGTACCGTCAACTACAAGATGGCCAGCCGCGTAAAGCGCCTGTACCACCAGATGCCCGATCCGAAATACGTCATCGCCATGGGTGCCTGCACCGTCGGCGGCGGACCGTACTTCAAGTACGGGTACAACGTCGTTAAAGGGGTGGATTTGGTAGTTCCGGTCGATGTCTACATCCCCGGCTGCCCGCCACGTCCGGAGGCGCTGCTGGAAGGCATCATGCGTCTGCAGGACAAGATCAGCGCCAAGACGATCGGCCTGCCGCGAGGCGCCAAGGCCGCCGCGTTCGACCGCCCGCTGATCGCCCCGTCGCCTGCGACAGTGTAAGGCTCGCTCAAACTACAATTGAACTCACCAGTCTGGCCGCTTCAGCGGCCAGTTCTTTTTTTTCGCCTCCGTCGAAGTCTACGAGCACGCCGACCCGTGACACCCGTCGAAACGAATTCCATAGTCGCTACGGGCGTTTCGATCTTGGCAGAAACTCCCCGCGATCGCCCATGTAGTGGCACTTCAAGCACTCGCACTGCTCCGGCTTGGACTTTCCGACAAGCGACAGAATCATGTTCGAGATTTCATGCTTGATCTCGTAGATGTTCCACGCCCCGCAGCGGGGACACTGGGGATCGTCGCCAAGTTCGTCCTCATCGTCGCCAGCTGATTCAGGGGACAGCGCCTGGCGGGCGCGGGACAGATCGTTTTCGGCGACGCGCAGAACAAATCGCGGACCGACACCGGCGGGCGCGTCGCTGCGGGAGATCAGTTGCGGGAGGTACGGCTCGATGCGGGCGGTCTCCAGAACTAACGCGGCCTCCTGCATCGCGCGGGCGGATTCGTAGCTCGCGACGGCCAATAGTTGGACGGCTTGACCGTCAGCGTCCTGAGCGGTTCTAGTTTGCAATGCGTCATCGGGCTCGGCGGGCTCCAGCAAGTCCTTGTTCTCGGGACGCAGATGCTCGGAGAGGATCAGCTTCGCCTGTTCGAGTTGGTCGCTTGGAACCTGCAGTTCAACCTTCACCATCGAACCGTAAAGCGAGAACACATTCTTGGCGTTGCCGTTCATGATCTGGCTACGGATGGAATGGGCGTCCAACTCGTTGGCCAAAAGTTGGGCTTCGATCTCGCTGTAGAAGCAATGCAGGGTCTTCCACACCGGCTCGGTGCGGTGTGACGCGTAGCGAATCACGGGATCACGGGGCTGGTCAGACATGCCCGCACTGTAACAAACAAACGGCCCACGGAGGTAATCCGTGGGCCGTGGGGAAATCAGATGGAGGCGAGCGTTACGCCGCGGAGGTCGGGCCGGTCGGGCCGGCAAGCACAGGCTGTTCGACCTGCTGGCCGTCGGCCATGTAGGCGTAGTATGCCTTGATGTTTCGGCCGTAGTAACCGCCGCCTTGAGCCCGGACGCCGTTGAGGATGACGCCCAGGTGTTCAGCCTTGAGCTGCCGCATCGTGTCACGCATGCGGACGAGCAGGCCGCGGCTGTTGTGGCGGGCGCGGACGACCGTCACCACGCCATCGACTCGCGGAGCGAGGGCAACGGTTTCGGAGACGACCAGCAGCGGGCCGGAATCGAACACCACGTGATCGAATTCTTCCAGTGCCTTTTCGATGAAGTCGACCAAGAGCTGGCTTTCGAACAATTCAGTCGCGTTGACCGGCTTGGGACCGCTGGTGAGTACCGCCAGGTTCGGAACCTGCGATTCGCGGATGTTCTGCGGCAGCGTGTCGAGCTGGTTGAGCACGTCACTGAAGCCGGTTTCATTGGTGAGGTTGAAGACTTTGTGCAGTTCCGGGCGACGGAAGTTTGCGTCAACGAGGAGGATTCGCCGGCCGTTAAGGGCCAACCCGGCCGCCAGGTTACAGGCGACCGTGCTCTTGCCGTCGCCGGCACCGGGGCTCGTGATCAGGATGCTGCGGGTCGAGTCCAGCGAGGCCGCATGCTGCATGCGGGTGCGGACTTGGCGGAACTGCTCGGCCAGGATCGCGTGCGGAGCTTCGAAGATAACCAGCGGCAGTTTCGCGCCGGCCGACTGAACGTCATCGTTGATGTCCGAGACCATGCCGAGCATGTTGAGCTGTCCGACGCGGGTGATGTCACGCGGGCTGCGGACTGAGGTATCGGTCAGCTCTCGCAGGAACGCGATTCCCAGTGCCAAGCCAAGTCCGGTCATGATCGCCATCGTCATGGTGGCCGACAGGCGCGGGAAACTCGGGCTGTCCGGAATCGTCGGGTGGGTCGACCAGTTCACGCCGCTGTTATCGACGTTCGACTGGGCCGCGATCTGCTCCAGGCTGTCGGTCACTTCTTTAAGATCCAACTTCAACTGGGCTTCTTCGTCGCGGGCGGTGAGGTATTGGCGATAGACGTTCGACAGGTCGATCACGTCCTGCTTCACTTTTTCCAACTGGGCACTGGTCGCTTCATACTGTTGCTGGTTGGCGGCGATGGAACCCTTGAGGCTGTCGATCGCAGAACGCCGCATACCAGCAAGCTTTTCGCCTCGCAGTTCGGCGAGCTTGCGGTTAAGCGTATCGCGAGCCAGCAGTTGCTTCTTCACGGTCGGATGTTCAGCCCCGAGATCCGAGCTGTTCATCTGCATCATCATGTCCAGACGATCGATCTCGTTCTTCAGGTTCATGACGTTCGGATCAGATTCAACAGCGTTGGCAAGCTCGATCGGGTCTTCGCCACGATTGAACTGCTCCATCATGCCCTGCAGACGGGTCTGGGCGTTGACGATGTTGGCAGCCAGCGCGATGACATTGGAGTTGAGCGAAGCTTCTTCAGTCCGCTTGCTCGATCCGCCGCCGTTGACATCCCAGCCGGCCTGGGTGAGACGGATGGACTTTTCACGCATGTCCACCACGCGTTGATTGCGCTTGCTCTCAAGTTCTTTGCGGCGGGAGTTGAGAAGCTGAAGGCGTTCCTGCTGCTTTTCGTTTGCAAGTTTCCGTTGGTCGATGATGTGGGTCTGAACGAGCTCTTCAACGATCGTGCGACTGTCGCGGGCGATCGGAGTCGTCATCTGAGCCATGATCAGACGTGTACCGGCGATCGGCGTGACGTTGAACTGGGCAGCGAGTTCGGCCTTGGCGGCTTGAATGCTTGGAAACTGAGTGATCCAACTCGTCTTGCGGATTTCGCTGTTCGGATCGGTCAGCACTTTCGTCAGAAGCGAATCGTGCTTAAGCATTTGCGACTGCGTCGCCAATTCCAGCATCAGCGAGCTGTTATCGATCGTGGGGTTTGGGTTGCGAATCGGATCGTAGTTGGTCGTCGGCTGAAATTGAACGTGCCCCGTCGCGGTGAAGCGGGAGTAATAGCGTTCCAAATGCTGGTTAATGAAAAAACCCGCCACTGCCGAAATACAGAGCATGCTCACAATGAGCCACATGTGCCCGCGGATAACGCGCCAAGCATCGGCAGGTGAAAGGCCTTGCTGAGGCGCCATCATGACCGGCATGGGCGCAACACCAACAGAAGCTGCAACGGGTGCAGATCCACTTGGACGCGGCATGCGAATGGGGGTCGTCTGAGGTAAAGTCGTCATATCTCCCGCTCCACCGTCTCAGCCGATAAAAACTTGGCTGACGTTCTAGGCATTTTTCAGATCGGCAAAAAATGCCGCCTGTTCTCCAACGTGACTATAACACATAACTAATTCCAGCGTCCACCATATTTTAGCCGATAATGTTGAATCTCAGTTCTTGGCCCCATTTTTTTGCAGAGCCGCTTCAACCGCTTGCTTCAACGCCGGATCCACGGCTTGCTTATTGGACGAAGCTTCGTCCATAAGTTGTTTTGAATGCTCGAATTGCGCCAAAGCGTCGTCAGCCTTTCCGGCACGGAGATAGCCTTCTCCCAGATGGTAATAGGATTCGGCCGACGGAGCCTGCTCAACCACCTTCTTCAGGATCGCGATCCCTTCCTGAGGCTTGCCCGCCAACACAAGCACCCATCCGTGGGTGTCGTAAACCGTTGCACTGAAACGATTAAGCTTGAATAGAACGTCATAAGCCCGCTGGCTGTACTGCAACGCTTCAGCGGGCTTGGAAGGGGTCATGTCTACGGCAAGAAGCCAGGCAAGCTGGTTAAGCGCGTCCGGATTCTCCGGCTGAAGCTTGACCAGCTTTTGATAGGCCGATAACGCTTTTTCAATTTGCCGGGGTTCCATCGTCGAGTAAATCAAACCGGCAAAACTGAGTACCGCCGCCTGATTCTCGGCAGAAGCGGCATCGACGTTGGTCATCGCCTGATCCACCCATTTCGCGGTCGTCGCCCGATCCTCCTTCTTCCGGTAGAGGGACGCCAGGCAAATCATGTATTGCAAATCCTCGCTTGCATGGGGCTCGATCACGGAAATGGCTCGATCCGCACCCAATTCTCGCGACATGGATCCCATCACCGTGAGAACGGACTGGGCATCTTTCGCCGCCATGGCGACGACGGCGGCTCGTCGGTACTCGGCTTCGGCTCCGGCGGGGTCTTTGAGCGCCATGCGCGCCAGAGCCCGCGCCTGGTAGATCCACCAGCGATCGGGCATGGCTTTTAACATCGACTCCGATTCCTGTATCAGGGCCGCTTCGTTTTTCGTATTCAAGAGAACGGTGAGATAAGTTTGTGCAATCTTCGCTTCGTTCGGCGAGAGCTTCAGCGCCTGCCGCATTTTCTCGACCGCGGCCGGCCACTGCTTGCGGTTGACGAGCCAGGCAGACTCGGCCGTGAGCCATTCCGGGTCTTTCATCAACGATTCGATCGCCTGTGCGGATTTGAGGACCTGATCGCCGTCGCCCCAGCGAGGCGGCTTGGCGGTTCGGTAGTATTCGAGCAGCGCGGCGCGCATCTGGCGATCAGCAGGGGCGGCTTGCAAACCGCCTTCCAACTCGCGGATCGCGTCGTCGGGGCGTTGCAGTGTCATGTACGTTTCTGCGATCAGCCGCCGGACGTTCCCGTCGCCCGGGTTTTGATTGCGGTACGATTCCAGGTCGCGAACGGCGACGGTTAGATCGGCACCCGGTCGTTTGAGATTCGACATCGCCTTGAGCAGCAACGCCCGTCTGCTATTCGGGTCGGCCGCCAGCGCCTTCTCCGCAGTGACGAGCGATGCCTCGAACTTGCCTTGGTTGTATTGCGCATTGGCCAGGATCGCGAGCCATTCCGGCTCATTCGGCTTGCCGCTGAGCGCCAGATTGGCAGACTCTTCGCAATCGACAAACCGCCCGGCGGCGGAAAGGATTTCAAGGCGTGCCGTCAGCAATAGCGGTTCGAACGCCTGCTTGTCGGGAGCGTCGTCGATGACCTTGATCGCGTCACCCACTCGCCCACGTTGCGACAGGTAAACCGACAACCGCCGGCGGATTTCCGGGCTCTTTTTCGCCACCTCGACCGCATCGCGCAAGGGCTGCTCGGCCAATTCCGGTTGGTCGCCCTTGAGGTAAAACTCCGCCAGGATCAGGCGCGGGTAAGGAACCTGCTTCAGCTTCTCCTGAGCGCACATCGCCTTGAGCGTCGCCTCGGCAGCGGCGCGGTCTCGATTGATGCCCTGCAGTTCAGCCAGGTTAATGTACGGCTGCATCTCGTCAGGGAATTTACCGACGGCGGTTTTAAGCGTGAGGATTCCCTTCGCCAGATAATCCGCCTGCTGCTGGGCCGACTGGTCTGACTTGATCGACATGCGATAGTACATCGACGCAACGTTCAAATAGCGGATGACTTCATCGGGGTGGGCTTGCAGATCATCCAGCAGCGGTTTCATGGCCAATTCGGGCTTGCCGATCTTGAGCCAGGCTTCCAACTGCATTTCACGCAAGGTGAGATCCGTCGGGTAGAACCGCAGAGCGTCTTCGATAATCTTCAGCGCCTCAGCCTCCCGCTTCAGTGAGTACAGGCAGTCGATTGCGCCGCGGATGGCATCCCGGTTGGCGCTCTGGTGGTCGCGGGCGGTATTGAAGCAACGCAGTGCTTCTTCATGCATCCCGTTCAGTTTGAGGGCCTGCCCCAGCGTGATCCAACTTGTGGCGAATTCGGGCATCTTCTGGGTGAAATCACGCCCGACGGCGATCGCGGTTGCGTAATCCCGTTTGGCGACCGCCAACTTCCAACGGTAGATCAGCCCTTGAGAACCTCCGTAATTCGCCTTGGTCAGCGGATCGACGTACTTCGCGGCGGCGTCGAACTGGTTGGTGGCGAGGTAGTAGGTAAATAACTGCTCCTGCACGCGCGGATCATTAGGGGCCAGTTTCTCTGCAGCAACGAGGTGTTTGTACAACTCTTCGCCGTTGCCTCGAAGCCGTTCCAGGTCGGCCATCTGTAATTCGCGGGTGAGCGGATCGGCGGTTTCTTCGATCAAGGAACGAACCAGGTCCATGATTTCGCCGGGCGTGGCATTATCCAGACGCTTGCGGAGGATCAGCAATTCAGCGTCGCGTGGAGCGATCTGGAGTGCTTCGTCCAGTACGTTTCGCGCGTGATCACGATCGTTCTTGTACAGATACAGTCTCGCCAGACGATCGGCGATGCGGACGTCCTTGGGATTCTGCCCGCGAAGGCCCTCCATGAGTTTGATGGCGTCATCGATCCGGTTGATGATCACCGCAATGCGGGCCTTCTCGAGCATTTGCTGTCGATTATCCTCCGGCAACTGCGTGAACAGGCCGTCGATGACGGATCGGTCCTTTTTCGAATCGAGCGTCAGAATGCGATACCGGGCGACCGTAGCCGATCCGGGAAGCCGCTTGTCGAGTTCATCGATGTGCCCCGCTGCCTCGGCCATCTCGTTACTGTTGATCAGCACGTCGACCAGCAGCGATCGAGCGGGCGTGTACGATGGGAACGCCTGCACCACCTGGCGGAGATTTCGCTTGGCGTCGTCGTTTTGCTGCGCGGCCAGTTGCGCACGGGCGAGGGAGTAAACCAGTTCGTAGTCGCGCCGGGCGGACATCTGGTCGAGCATCAGCGTCGCCTTGTTCAGCGTGGTGACTGCGTTTTGCACGTCTCCTTTGACCAGGTACAGCCGGCCGCGAATCTTTAGACTTTCGGGGTTCTCCGGCATCTTGGATTCGGCTTTGGCGACGTCCGCTTCGATCTGGGCGATGGCGGCTTTGTATTGCGCGGGATCATTGATGTCTTCCAACAAGTCCATGCGAACGCTCGCCAGACGCATAATGGCCCGCAGGTGAAGCGCCCGGGCAATGGCGGACCGTGGCGCGTCAGGCTTCTCACCGTCGGTCACGGTTCGAGCCAGCAGGTCGGCGGCTTCCTTGCGAGAAATGCGGCTGGCCTGAAGGATCTCAGCCAGCACCAGTCGGATCGAGGTGTCGCCGGGCACTTTGTTCAGCAAGTCGCGGAACACCTTCTCGGCTTCGGCCTGATCGCCGCGCTGCAGCTTGCGACTGCCGTAAACCGTTTGAACTTCCTGAAAATTCTTGTCCGATGGGCTCGATTGCGCTCGGGCACGATCCATATAGTCGCCGGCCAGTTTGTCGAATCGACCCTGTGACTCGGCCTTGGGGTAAATGTCGTCGAGGATCGAGTAGATCTGCCCCGCCCGCAGCAACAACATCACGTTGCCCTGCTGATTCTTCACCGCGTCGTCCATGACCTTGCCGGCATCGACATAGTGAGCCTTGGCGGCGGTAATGTTTCCCTGAACTCGGGCTTCGTCCTGGCCCATCTGGATCAGTCCGCGGGCGATCTGGTAAGGCATGGTCGAATCGCCGGGATCGGCTTTGGCTAGCTCGCGCAATCCGTCCATCGCCTCAGTGATCTTCTCCGGCGGTGTGGGCTGGTTGTTCATCCACGCTGCGAGCGTTGCGATGTACTGATAGCTGACGGCTTTGGTATAGGTCGGCTCGAGTTTTGACAGTCGAGAGGCGATATCGCGAACCGCGTTGAAATTCGCTACGCGCTGGTATACCTCCATCGATTCGATATTTGCGTCGAGCTTACTCTTGAGCGCTGGAACGAAGTTCGGATCCATCTGCAATGCCGCATCCCACTGGGCAACGGCCTTGGGAATGAGTTCGGGCTCGTCCTGTCCCAGAATGTACAGTGCATCACCAAACAGCGAGACGGGTAGCGGATCTTTGGGAGCAAGCATCGCCGCCTGCCCAAATTTTCCGGCCGCGTCGTTGGCTTTCTTGTCTTGAAGGAGCGATCGACCTTCTTCGATCAACTTCGCAGGATCGCCTCTGCGATGGTGGCGGATCCACTGGACGCCAAAAAACCCGCCAACCCCTGCGATCAGGAAGCCCAGCGTCAGCATGATCAGGAACGGTTTGTTTGCTTGCTTTGCCATAGTGAAAATCGCGCGTAAGGGGACTCATTTCTTATTCTGATACTGCTTCCAATCGGGCAATGCCATTTCGATCGGAGCCATCGCGTGGCCCAGGAAATCATCCATTATTTTGGCCGATTTGTCGCGGTCGGACATGGTGGTCATGAGTTCGATCTTGGCGTAGTAGCCGTACCGGGCGAACAGGTCCTGCAGCACGATGCGCACGTCGATCGGGCCGGCGACGTATTTGCCATTGGCCTGAAACAGATACGCCACGTTGCGGCTGACGCGTTGGACGCCGGTCGTGTCCTCGAACGACAAATACCGCACCGCCAGGTTGCGCCCACCGGCGGGCCACTTCAGATTGTCGGCCGACGCAACGTCATAGCCGTCGGCGATGTAGCAGCGGTCAGGCACGTGGGCAACGGTATCAACCAACCCAGTGTAATACGTCAGCGAAAGAGAGATCGCGCCCTCGGGCGTCTTCTGCTGCAGTTCAAGGAATTGTTGCTTCCGTTCAATGGCCGACTTGCCTTTGAAGCTGTCGATCGTCTCCTGATTGAAGATACGGCTGTCGAGATAGTCGCGGAAGATGTAGTTGCTGGTGCCCAACGTATGTTCGATGTCTTCCGGCAGCGGAGTGTCTTCCGACACCTGCACCCACGGCCCGAACGGCGAGCTGATCTGCTCCAGTGCCTGGCGCAGTTCAACCCGCTCCTTGCGAAAATGCAATTTCAAGAACCGCGTGGCCCCTTCCAGCGCAACGGCGCTACTGCCGAGCACGATCATCGCAATCACGAAACTAACCTTGGTGGAGAGCTTGATCACTTTGAATTCTCCTGCCCCACCGACTGGGCGGCCGCAGGCTTGCGGCGGACAAGGACGTCTTTTTGCACGGGTGCCGTTGTCTTTCCGCTGGGCTTCCGCTTCACCGGATCGGCGACTTCAATGACCGCCAAATCCAGCACCTTCCCGACGAGCAACAGCAGGAAGAAGGCAGGCACCAGCATCACCATGCCTGCGAATTGATGGGCGAATCCTTCCGACCACTCGTGGCTGGCGTATTTGTCGAGCAGCCCTTGCCCGCTGACGCGCATCACGTTGCAAAAGACCGCGATCGGAACCGCCGATGCAGCGATGATCAGCTTTTGCCAGAGCGGCCTGGCGGCCAGAAACGCCATCGCCGCGCCGACCGTGATGAACGTCATCAGCGACCGCATCCCCGCGCACGCCTCTGCGACATTGAGCACGCGCACCGACACACCGCTGCCGATGACGATCTTGGTACCGCTTTGTACAGCAGTCACGCCGCTGAGTTTCATCACTTCGACCGCCACCGTCGCCGCCAACTGCTGCAGCGGACCGGCCACCCGGCTGTACACCAGGCCCGGCCAGGGAAACGCGCAGATCAGGAACACGATCGGAAACCAGGCGACTCGGAAAACCTGCCACCCGCAGGTGAACAACACCAGCCCGGACAACGTGATCGGGATCGCCAAATCCTTGACGTAATCATTCTGACCTGGATAGATGCCATACAGCATCACGAGCGGTCCGGCGATGAGAATCGGCAGAGCGAATAAACTCGGCTGGATTTTCGCCTTGAGCAGTTCGTCGCGGTAAATGTAAAGGTAATAAAGACCTACAAGGGGCACGCAAATCGCATGCTGCCAATTCGCCTCACCATAAAACGGATTGGTCTTATCCCATAGCCGAATCAAGTTCGTCCGGAACAGCAACGCCGTCACCAATGCGAGCAGACCGATCCGCATCCACGCGGCCGGCGAGATGCCGCCGGGCCAAACCGATCGGGTCGGCTCGCCTGGAGAGCTTTCAAGGTCCGGTAATGGTGAATTGGCGGCGCTCAGGATACTGCCTCCGTAGCAACATCGGTCCGAAGTCTCGCCCACTGAACCCGGCAACACGGCCCGGGGGACATGGATGCGCGGTTTAACCTATTGTCTCACAACAAACACGGCGGGTCGAATGTTTCTATTCGACCCGCCGTAAGTTTATCCAGCCCAAACCTGTTCGTCAGGTTTGGTTAATTAGTTCTGTTGTTCTGATTGTTGAAGTTTCTGTCGTACAGGAAGCCAAACCCGTAAGTGAACCGGAACGCCCCGCGAATCGCCGCCAGGAACGGTGCAGCGGCGTTCGTACCGACCTGAACGATGTCGTTCGGTTTGAGGAACAAATCCGACTGCTCCCCGGCGAACACCTTCGCCAGATCGACCCGAACGTACATTTCCTGATCCGGCCCGGTGCGGCGGATGATGTCAGTCCGCGACGGGATCGCGACCTGATCCAGCATGCCGGCCGAGATAATCGCCTGCTTCAGCGTGATCTTACGACCCGTCAGGCTGTAAACACCCACGCGACCGACATGGCCGCCCATGTAGAACTCGCCCACTGTCGGCGGAGGAATAATCAGCAGATCCTGCGGTCGAACGACGACGTTATACCGGAAATCGCCGCTCCGCAGCGGGGTCAATGGAACCTTGATGACGCGCTTGTCGGACGACGGACCAGGGGTCGTAAAGCCGGTGAATTTCTGCCCTGGTTGGCCGGCAACGGTGGTGACTTTGTCACCGCCGGCAGCTTGCAACATCACGGGAGCGTTAACCTGACCGGCGGAGGAACGAGGTTCAAACACGTCTGAACCCGGATTGGTCGCAGGCGGGGTTTTGCCAGTGCCATCAGGCTTGGCAGCGCCAGACCCGGTTTCAACCTTGCGTACGATATAAAGGTAATCCGACCCGGCGACTTGGCCTTCGCGGGAGAGAACCAACGCATCAAGCACGCGGAAATCGCTGTTCACGATGGCAAATTGCCCCGTCGCCCCGCTGGCACCGATGATCGAGAATGCACGGCCACGGGCTTCGTTTACTGTCACGGAGACTTGGGCTTTTTCGATCAGTTTCGCCTTGTTGTAGGCATCGGCGATGGCTTTCTCGAGTTCGGCTTCAGTCAGTCCGGACGCCTTCACCTGTCCGACAAGAGGCAGGGAAATATTGCCGCTTTCGCTGACACGGGTGGTCTTGGTGGTTTCAATTCCCTGCCCGACAAGGTCGCTGATCGTGACCGAAAGCAGGTCGTTCTTTCCAACCACGTAGTCCGCATCGGACGCAACCAAATCTTCCGGCTTGGGGTCGGATGCGTTGAGGAATTGGTCTTCATACTCCTTGACCGCCCCGCCGAGCGTACTGAGATCGCTCAAGATCGGGAGAACCAAGGAGTCCTTTTCGTACCGACCCATCTCGCCGGGGTCGATCAGGCTCTTGCTAGGGTCCATAAAAGTCCCACATCCTGTGGAGAGGGACAAGCCTGCCACAACCAGTGCGGTTTGGGCAGCGCGTTTGAGCATTGTATTCATGAGTGTAAAGCTGGGCAGGCGCAAGAGAGGCTCCTTTCAAAGTCGGCCGACATATCCTTATGTCACTACGCTATCGGCTATTTGATGTTAAGTGGCGCAAAGTAATGTAATTACGCGGGCGGTAATTGCAAGGGCTACTAGGATCATTAGGACGCAAAATTGATCTTCAACCGGTTCAGAACGCCTCACGTTATAGGATCATTCACCAGCGATTGGTTTGCTGCTATTTGATCCCTCCATTCTTTAGCACCTCTCACTCACCATGATATTGATTGCAATGCATGTGATCGCGATCCGGCCGATTGGGTAATTTCACCGTGAAAATAAGCCGAAGTCAGGGGTGCCCTATTCCGCGCGCTGGGATTGGTGCTTTTATGGACTCAAGCAAGCAGAAATCCGCGGATCCTTCGATATTCGGACGAGATCATCGTCCCGACGGATCACGCGCCGGCCTGGCAGCATGGGGGTTGGTCGTACTCATCGTTGCTTTAGGTGAGGGAATCCCATGCGTTTAGGAACTGGCGTTCGCCGAATCGTGGTCATTGACGACAATGAAGCGATTCAAAACGACTTCCACAGAATTCTGGTCTCGACACCAAAATCCGACGCGCTGGCCGATGCAGAAGCGATGCTCTTCGGGAAATCGGGTGCGCCTTCGCCCAAGCCGAGCATGGAATTCGATGTCGAATGCGCCAGCCAAGGTCAGGAAGGTTTGGCCCGGGTCGAGCGCGCCAAGAAAG
The DNA here is from genome assembly GCA_031377185.1 of Phycisphaerae bacterium. GTDB lineage: Bacteria > Planctomycetota > Phycisphaerae > Tepidisphaerales > Tepidisphaeraceae > JANMES01. Next base: position 23,761 of record JANMES010000006.1, on the reverse strand, counting down.
CCGGCAACCCCTTCGCTGTCGCGTTCGTTGACATGCGGATGCCTCCTGGTTGGGACGGGCTGCAGACGATTCAAGAGCTATGGGAGGTCGATCCCGATTTGCAGGTCGTCATCTGCAGCGCCTTTTCCGACTACTCGTGGGATGAAATCATCTCGAAGCTAGGCCTGTCCGACCGCCTGCTGATTTTGAAAAAACCGTTCGACCCGGCCGAGGTGCTTCAGATCGCGATCGCCCTCAGCGAGAAATGGGCTCTACGCTTGGAAGCCAACCTCAAAATGGGTCAACTCGAGCAGATGGTGAACGAACGCACAGTCGAACTCACCCGCATTGCAATGCAGGACAAGCTGACCGGGCTGGGGAATCGCGCCCAGTTTACCGAGCGATTGACCCACGCCATCGAATCGGCAAAACAATCACAGGATTTCGCATTCGCCGTCCTGTTCCTTGATTTCGATCGCTTCAAAGTCATCAACGACAGTCTCGGCCACAACGCCGGTGACTGTATTCTCAGAGGCGTTGCCCAGCGCATTTCTGCTGCATTGAACATCTTCGACCCGCCCGGCAACAATACGCTGGCCGCTCGGCTGGGCGGGGACGAGTTTACCATTCTGCTCAGTGGACACCCTGACAAACTGGATCCGATCGCCTTCGCCAATCATCTGCTATCCATCCTGTTAATGCCCTATGAAATCGACGGCCACAGCATATGCTGCACCGCAAGCATCGGGATTACCTCCAGCCAAAACCGCTATAACACCGCTCAAGAAGCCCTCCGAGACGCCGACACCGCCATGTATCACGCGAAGGCAACCGGCAAGGCGCGTTACGTCCTGTTCGATCGCAAGATGCACGAATCCGCGGTGATCCGACTGGAATTGGAAAACGATCTCCGCCACGCCATCGAGCGAAACGAACTGCTGCTTCACTATCAGCCGATCATTGGCCTTTCATCCGGCGAGCTTGAAGGCTTTGAGGCCCTTGTCCGCTGGAAACACCCGCGCCGAGGCATGGTTCCGCCGATGGAGTTCATCCCCTGCTGCGAGGACATCGGGTTGATCATCCCAATGGGTATGTGGATCCTGAACCGAGCCTGCCAACAACTCAAACAATGGCAGGCAAGGCACCCGCAGCATCCCAAACTCACGATGAGCGTGAACCTGTCCGCAAAGCAGCTTAAATCACCGGACCTGACCCGCCAGATTACCGAAGTGCTGAACAGCACGGGCATCGAACCGAGTTCACTGATTCTCGAGATCACTGAGAGCGACATGGTCAGTGATTTGGACGCCTCAATCGACGTATTGAAGCATATCCGTGAAATCGGCGTTGGGCTGCACTTGGATGACTTCGGGACGGGCTATTCATCTCTCAGTTCACTGCACCGCCTGCCGTTGAAGGGATTGAAGATCGACCGTAGCTTCATGATCAACCTGAGTCAGCGTCGCGACTACCTTGCGGTGGTGAACGCAATCATCAGCCTTGCCCGAACGCTGGGCATGACGCTGACCGCCGAGGGCATCGAAACGCCCGATCAGATCACCATGTTGCAAACGCTGGAGTGCGACTACGCCCAGGGCTATTACTTCAGCCGACCACTTGATGCGGAAAACGCCGGCGCGATCATCGGCCGAAAGTTCACGACGATGTTTCTGGCGGCATGAGGACGGGCTGGGTAGCGGGCACGAAGGTCGTGCTAAGTCGACGTGTTTACCGCTGCCTTACTGATCTCACGCTGTGATTCCATCGTTTCACTTTTGCGTTTATGCAGCAAGATCACGGTGTTCGATCCCAATCCCCAATCGTCAGCCTGTTCATGCAACTCCAATCCGTTCAAAACGAACGAATCTAGATAGAATTTGAGCGACTGGAAATGCAGGCCGTCGCCGGCCGGGTTAAGTCTTCTAAATACAGCCCAACGCTCACTCCACTTCACGATACGATGCCCGACCGTGTTCAGCTGAAGGCCCTCGCGGAAGATCAACAGCCCCCCCGGCGTTAGGCAGGCAGCCGCCTTGGCGATGAGCTCCAACTGCTTGGCAGGCTCCCAGTAGTGCAGGATGTCGATCATCAATACGCAATCGACCGGCGGAAATTCCCAACTGAGCAGATCGGTGGTCACCCAATTCACGTTGGATAGCGACGCCGCCGCCAGGCGAGCGACTTTCATCTTTCGTTCGTCGAGATCGACACCCGTGATTCGCCGTTCGTCCGACGCCAGAGCTAGCCCGATGCTCATCAGCCCACAACCGCAACCGGCGTCGAGAATGCTCGCCTTGGCCGGCACGGCATCGTAGATCCGGCGGAAGATCGGGTCGATCTTGAGCTTCCACTTTACATATTGACGATCCGGGATCGCCGCCGAAGCATATTGGCGGCGAATACGGGCTAGCAACGCTTCTGTGGGTGGGGCCGACGATCGACTGAGATGATGCGCTAACGCATATGCCAAAGTGGCAAAGACCGTCCCCATGACCGCCCCGAGCACGAGACTGCCCGCGACATACTCACCCAAGAATCGCAACACCACCGGCCGACTCAATTCGTTTAAACTCGGCATTCCGCCGAACTCGCCGCGGTGCAAAAAGTGACCGATCATCAGACTGAGGTAGATGAAAAACGGAATCGTCAGCGGAAAAGAAATGTTCGACGAAGCTACCATCACCGCCTTGCTCAGCCGCAACAGATGCGCCGTCGCGGCGGCCAGCAGCATCTGGAGACCCCAAAGCGGCGAGACACCGAAGAACACACCGAGCCCCACCCCAGCCGCGAAACGTCCCGGCGGGTTGCAGTGATGCAGGACCGTTTCCTTCACGATCCGGATGATTCGCGTGCTTCGCGGCAATCGACCGAATTCACCTCGGCAGAGTGTTCCCAGTACCGGCGTGGGCAGGACCAGTCGCTTCAGCAGCAACCTGCAGATCAGAATGCCGTACCGCGCGAACGGCAGCGGCGACATGACTGCGACGCGAAACTTCGCCGGCACGTTCACTCGCTGCGAAAAAGTTTTGATATCGCCCCAGATCGCGTTGGCAAGAATCTCGATCTCAAACTCCTGCCCAGCCGCGCTGCAGGAGATCTCAGAAACCGCCGCCAGCGGATACGCGCGGTACGCATGGGCACAATCACGCGTCCAGCGGCCGACGGCAAGCCAGATCCAGACGTCGCAGAAGAACGCAGCAAGCTGAATCCCCCACGCCAACGGGCCCGGTAGAAAATGACGCACACCGTGGATGATCGCGTCGGGATGTTGTTCGATCGCGTCGAGGAACGCTGAAATGTCCGCCGGATCGTGCTGCAGATCAATATCGATCGTGATCGCATGCGAACACCCTGCCGCAATCGCCCGGCCGAAGCCATCCCGAACGGCGGAGGCGTAGTCGAGGGAATGATCGGCAACAAATACCGGCATACCAAAGGCGCAGATCGATTCGAGCGTTTCGGCCGACACCTGCCCGGTTCGCGAAGCGAGAATGACGACGGCCGGTTTCATTCCGCCGCCCGTTTCTGTCGGCGATCGAGGAAGACTCGCTGCTTACGCAGTTCGCGCGAATCGCCAAGCGTTTGAATCTCCGCCAGCGTTGTCAGGCGAACGCTCGGGCCGACTTTGAGTTCGCCGCGCAGCTTCTCCAGAACCATTTCTGCCGCGTCGGTGGTGTCGCCGCGCCAGGCGATAAGCACTTCGAGTTCATCCGACAGCGTGGTCGGCGATGTGGCGATCAGCAGGTAATCCACGATCTGGTCGATCCCCTGCAGGCACCGCTGAACGGCCGCGGGGTAGACGGTCGTGCCTTTCAGCTTCATCGCCTGATCGCGCCGACCCAGAATGGGCCCGATGCGCGGCGTGTGCAGGCCGCACGCGCAGCGATCGCGGTGCATAAACGTCATGTCGCCGGTGGCGAAACGAATCAGCGGCATGCCCTGCACGCCAATTGTCGTCGCGACGAGTTGGCCGATTTGTCCGTCAGGCACGGGTTGGCCGGCGTCGTCGAGGATTTCAACGTGCAGCAGTTGTGGATGCAGATGCCCGCCCCGGCCGGCGGAGCATTCGCAGAGCGATGACGCCAGTTCCGTCACGCCGTAAGTGGAAAACAATTGCGCTCCCCAAGCCTGCCCGACTCGCACGGCCAGCGGCGTCGGCAGCAAATCGGCATCGCGAACCGGCTCGCCAATACAAATAAGTTTCGTCACGCTCGACGCAGCCAGATCAACGCCGTGCTGCTTCGCGTAATCCGCCACGCGCTTGAGGAACGATGGAACCGAGACGATCGCCGTCGGCTTCAGGCGGTCGATCATGCTCAGCATCATCGCCGGCGAACCGGCCCCGACGCGGACGGCCGTCGCGCCGATTCGCCGCAAGCCTTCAAAGTAGGCCAGCCCGGCCATGAAACATTTGTCAATCGTGACGGCGAGGATCACGGTATCACCCGCGTGCAGACCCACCCGGCTGAAACACAAAAACTCGTTCAGACCCAGTCGTTCAAGATCAGCGGGAGTGAGCGGATACAGCGTCGGCACGCCGGTCGTGCCGCTGGTGGTGCTGATGTCGACAAGCTCTTTCCGTGGTACGGCCCAAAACCGCTCGCAGGATTCGGACACCTGTTTTTTCGTGGTGATCGGCAACTGCAGCAGGTCGGACGTCGTGCGGACTTCGGGGGCGCGAGCCAAGCACTCGCGATAAAACGGCGAATGTAACCGGGCGTACGCCACCGCAGCCGCCACGCCGGCGTCGAGCGTGCCTTGGATCGTCTGCGGCGTAAATTCAGGCTCGGGATCGCGCGGCCGTGCGGTTTGCGTCACGGCCACAATTCTATAGACGCCCCCGGCGCGTCGCAAACGCCCGCCCGTACCACGGACCGGAGGCCCGTGGTAAAGGCAAGCTCGCTATCCATTGCCAAAGCGATGTGATAACTTTCCCGCGCTCGCAGACGCGTATGTCATTCTTTCACTGTTCCACACTCTTCGCTTTTCTCGCCATCGTATTGGCAGCCATCACCGGGCACGGTGAAACCCGCCTCGCGCAGATCGGGGCGATTGTGATCCTCTATGTCTTACTATTCACCGGCGGGGTGGCATTGATTGGCATGCAGTTCTTCGTCGCCTCTGTCTGCCGTGGACCGCGAGGCCATAAACAAATCGCCTTGACCTTCGACGACGGCCCCGATCCGATCGCCACGCCGCCGCTGCTGGATTTTTTGAAGCAGGAAAACATCCAGGCCACCTTCTTCTGCATCGGGCGAAACGTGGAGGCGCATCCCGAACTCTCCCGCCGGATCGTGGACGAAGGGCACCTGATCGGCAATCACAGTTTTAATCACTCGTGGACGCTGACCTTCAACCGCAGCCACGGGTTGGCGGCGGAATTTGGCAAGGCGGCTGACACCATTCACTGCATCACCGGCGTGAAACCGACGTTGCTGCGCCCGCCGGTGGGGTTGACCAATCCGCACTTCCCCCGGGCCATGAAGCAACTCGGCTCGACGGTTATCGGCTGGGACGTCCGTCCGCTCGACACCGCCCGTTCGGCGAAGAAGGTCATCCGTCATGTGCTGGCCAAGGCCAAAGACGGCAGCATCATCGTATTGCACGATGGCGGATCGCCACCGGAGAAGGTCCTGGAAATCGTCACGGCGGTGGTGAAGGAACTTAGATTGAGGGGATTCGAGTTCGAGCGAGTCGATCGAATGATCTGACACTTCGGCCCCCTCGCCCGGTGCTCCGGGAGAGGGTTGGGGTGAGAGTTCTGCTCCGCAATTCATGCGACACAGAGGCACCGAGTCACAGAGCAAAGCACAGAGGAAATGGAAAAATTCTCTGTGTATTTCTCCGTGCCTCGGTGCCTCTGTGTCGCATGGCTTCATTGCAAATTGTGAATAAGCCGGCGATCAAGACAGAACCCTCACCCTAGCCCTCTCCCGGCGTACCGGGCGAGGGTTCATGCAGGGAAATCCGCCTCGCCGATCGGCAGGCTCCCCCGGCGGAACAGTTCCAGCACTTTCTGAATATCCCCATCCTGCCGGCGGTCGTCGTCGATCATGGGGATCACCCGCCGGACGGCGGCGTGGATCGCCAGCGAGCGGGCGTGACAATTCCCCTTCTCCCGCAGATCGACCGCCTGGCACATCGCCAGTTGCACGACGGCCAGTACCGTTTCCGTCAGCTCGATCACGCGGAGTGCATCGCGCGATGCGATCGTGCCCATGCTCACCTTGTCCTGATTGTGCGATTCAGTGCTTCGGCTGAACACGCTGGCGGGCATCGTCAGTTTTAGCGCCTCGGCCGTCAGGGCGGATGCGGTGATCTGCATCGCTTTGAAGCCGTGATGGCTCACCTGATCATCTCCCGCCTTGGCGACGAGGTCGGCGGGTAGTCCGTGGTTGTAGTGCGGGTTGCACACCAGCGCCATCTGGCGATCGATGAGATCAGCCACGTTGGCGACGGCGGTTTTCAGCAAATCCATCGCCATGCACGGATGGCCGCCGTAAAAGTTGCCGCCGTGCAGCACATCGCCGGTGGCGGGGTCGAGCAACGGATTATCGTTGGAACTGTTGATCTCCGTCTCCAGTAGCCCGGCGATGAACGGCAGCGCATCCAGCAGCACGCCAATGACGTGCGGAGCGCAGCGGACCGAATAGCGATCCTGAATCCGCCCGCTGTGCTGCGCACCTCGCGTGTACTCGATATCCGCTGCGATCCAGCGGGCACACGCCAACTGCCCGGCGTGCGGCTTGGCGGCGAACAGCCGCTCGTCGAAATGAGCCCGGTTGCCGTGCAGGACGTCGCTGGCCATCGCGGTGATGGCGGCGGCCCAGCGGCCAAGCTTCTTGGCGCGATCGTAGGCGAGACATGCCAGCCCGGTCATCACGCTCGTGCCGTTCATCAGCGCGAGCGATTCCTTCGGTCGGAGTTCGATCGGAAGCAGACCGGCGGCTTTGAGAGCGGTGGCGGCGGGTTGGATTTGGGGTTCGGGGTTCAGGGTTCGGGGTTCAGGGAAATGCGGAGCATCCGAATCTACACCCTGAACCCTGAACCCTGAACCCCGAACCCCAATCATCACTTCCCGCTCCCCAATCAGCACTGCAGCGATATACGACAACGGAGTGAGATCGCCACTGGCACCCACGGAACCTTCTGCCGGAATGCGAGGCAGGATTCGTCGATTCAGCAGTTCGCAAAGCCGCGTCAGCAGCATCGGCCGCACGCCCGAACGCCCTTGCGACAGGCTCACCAGCCGCACGACCATGACGGCCGCAGTTTCGGTTTCGTCGAGGAATCGCCCCGTGCCCACGCCGTGGAAGCGGACGAGGTTGGCCGCCATCTGCGCCGACAGCCCGGGCGGAACAGCCGTTTCGCAGTTAGCGCCAAATCCCGTCGTCACGCCGTACACCGACGCCCCGCTGGCGATCAGCTTATCGAGCAGATCAACGCTGCCCTGCAGCATCTGCTGGAACGCCGGCGATTCGTCCAGCCGAATCGTCGCACGACCGGCCGCCACCGCCAGCACATCGGAGATGCGCACGGGCGTGGTTCCGATCGTTAGAATGGGCTGGCTGTCGGGCAATGAAGACTCCGTCAATCGACTTGAAACTACATCATAGTTTTTGATTCAGGACGACGCTATGGCTGAAGCCCCTTGCTCGTACCACGGGCCTCTGGCCCGTGCATGCGGCGCAATATTTGGCACTAACTCAATCCACTGAGTCTGCACGCTTCCAGCACGGGCCAGAGGCCCGTGGTACGGGTAGGCATGCTGACATTAAAAATCACTTCACCGCCTGATGCGCAATATCCCGCCGATAGTGCATCCCGTCGAAGTGGATCAGTTTCATCGCCTCGTACGCCAGCTTTTGCGCATCGGCCACGGTTCGCCCGGTCGCGGTGACGCCCAGCACCCGGCCGCCGTCGGTGACAAGTTCGCCGTCCTTGATCGCCGTGCCGCTATGGAAGACTTTGACATCGCGCATGGCGTCGGCCTTTTCCACGCCGGTGATCGGCAGGCCTTTGGGATAACTGCCCGGATACCCCTTGCTGGTGGCGACGACGCAAATCGCCGGCCGCGGGTCCCACTTCAGTTCGATTTCGTCGAGCTTGCCATCCGCCACCGCGAGCATCACTTCCGCCAGGTCCGACTTCAGACGCATCATCAGCGGCTGCGTCTCCGGATCGCCGAAGCGGCAGTTGAATTCCAGCACTCGCGGGCCGGACGCGGTGAGCATCAGTCCGGCGTAGAGCACGCCTTTATACTCGATGCCTTCACGCACCAGCCCGTCGATCACCGGGACGAAGATGTCGCGCTCGATGGCGGACAACATCGCCGGCGTGATCACCGGCGTTGGCGAGTACGCGCCCATGCCGCCCGTCATCGGGCCGGTGTCGCCGTCATCCACCGGTTTGTGATCCTGCGCCGTTTCCATCAGGTAAATGCTGCGCTGATCGACGAACGCCAGGATCGAGCATTCCGGGCCGGTCAGCAGTTCCTCGATCACCACGCGATCGCCCGCCCCGCCGAAGGTTTTCTTCCGCATGATCGTGTCGATCGCCGCCGTCGCGTCCTCCGGCCGATAGCAGACCGACACGCCCTTGCCCTTGGCCAACCCCGACGCCTTGATCACCATGCCGGTGTTTTTCACTCGAATGTATTCGTCGGCCGAATCCGGATCAGTGAATACCCTTGCCTCCGCCGTCGGCACGGACTGGTGACGCATGATTTCTTTGGCGAACCATTTGTCCGCCTCGATCTGCGCCGCCGCCTTGCTCGGCCCGAAGACTTTGACGCCCAGCGACAAGACCAAATCCGCCAACCCCGCCGCCAGCGGGTCCTCAGGACCGATGACGACCAGTTGAATCGCGTTGGCCTTGATAAACTTTGAAACCGCCGGGAAGTTCATCGGATCGACCGGCACATTTTCAGCGAACTGGGCCGTCCCCGGATTGCCCGGCATGGCAAACAGCCGGGTGACTCGGCTGGAATCCGCCAATTTCCAGGCCAATGCATGCTCGCGTCCGCCGTTACCGATGAGAAGAACATTCATGCGACGGTACGATAGTGAGAACGCCCCTCTATGCAACGTCTGCCGCTGAATTTGACAACGGAATCTGACCGCTTATGCTCATACCTTGCTGCACCGGGGTGTAGCTCAGCTTGGTTTAGAGCGCTTGACTGGGGGTCAAGAGGTCGCAAGTTCAAATCTTGTCACCCCGATTACAATGGCAGACCCAACGCCCGCCGAATCGCCAATTCGGTCCGGCGTGGGACTCGGGCGCGTAGCGGGGTTACTTCTTACTCTTTTACCCTTTTAAAGAATCAGTCACGCAGGCGCAACCTGAGTCGCGATTTCAAGCCTTAGTCACCATTTCCCGTCAAGGTGTATTGAAACACACCGCGATATTGAAGCCTCATATCTTAGTGAACCGTTCGCCGAGGTTCACTTGTAAACCTCGCCCATCACCTTCTCGATCAGCGCCGCTGACCCTGCGTCTTCGGTGGCGGGGGCGTTTTTGCGGGACGGGGCGGTGTCTGGCCAGTGGTTGATTTCCACGGGGATGCTTTGGCCTTGGATGGCTTGGGGTTTTGTGATCTTTGGTGCCAGCGTGGTCGCCGGGATCGTATAGAAGAACGGCGGATCTTGGCAGGCGAATTGGTTCTTCCAGCAGCTGGCCAGCGCTGACAACTGTTCGCCAAAATTCGCGCCTTGATCGGCCTCCACCATTTTCTTTCCTGACAGGAAAATGACTCCCTTGAAGCTGGCGGGCGTGAAGGAATTCACCATCACGTTGTAAACCTCTGATGCGTCAGTCGTGATCGATGCTCCCATGGCTGGATAACTGCCCCACCCCTTACCGTCGGGCACGGCCTTGGTGGCCATCAACGCTGGGACGTAGTCGCTCCAGTATTTCTTCCATTCATCGAGGTATCGGCGGACGTTGGCTTCATATTGCTTCGTGCCGGGACGCAGACTCGCCAGTTGCTCATAGTCCGCCATCAAACTCGGTGCCAGGTTAAGGCAGTCGGCTGAAATCCAGTGTTTCAGTTCGGCTTCGGCCGCGTCCTTGCCGCCGGCGCTTTGCATGAACACGATTCCGACGGGCTGGCCGGTCTTGGCTGCGATGCGCTGACCCAGTTTGGCGGCAAAGCCTTCGGCATCAACCCAGTTAGAGGCAAAGCGGTTTTCCGGCGTGACGGAAGTGGACACACTGTAGCGGCGTGGACGATCACTCCGGTCGCCTTTGGCATTGCGGGCCATCATCCGCACGATGCCCTCGGGCTTGCCGGCCGGGCCGGCGAAGTTGCTTGCCGGCGCGGCGACGTACCACACGTCGCCGAACACGATATTGGTGATCACGCGTTCGTGCGCGAGTTCGCCGTCAATCGTGAACGACACTTTCAACGTCTGCGGTTCGGCGCTGGCTTTCATGGCGGGCAGGGTCACCTGCCACTCTCTCATTTCGGGCGTGACGGGGATCGTCTTCTCCACGCCGGCGAAGCTGAATTTGATCTCGGCTTTGCCTAGCGCAGGTTCATTGTCCCATTGGCCCCATTTGCGGGCTGCACCCCAGATCGTCACCGGCTGCCCGGCCTGCAGGACGGCGTTGTTGACGAACTGGCTGCTGAGCAACGGCATCTTCCGGTAATCCTCCAGTTTGCCGACCGGTGCCGGCTCGACGCCTTCGACCCTGAATTCACCCGGCCAGGTTTTGGCCGTGACCAACTGCTGGTCGTAGTAGGTGAATGGCGTCATCGGCAGCATCGCCTGGTTGTAGATGTTGGGTTTGCCGCCAATCCCGCCGGTTCCGTAGGTTACACCGCGCGGCGTTTTCACCTTCGGCGATGAAATGACCAGTTGCGTACCGTCGATCTTCACCTCCGCCGGACGCCAGACGCGATCCTCGCCGGCCAGGTAGAACAGTTTCACCTGCTTGGCACCATCGGGAATCACGGTCGGAATCGCCAGTCCTTCCTTGGAGTTGGTGGCGGTTTCCGCCACGACCAAACCGCCTTCGGCGTGCTCCAGTTCGACGATCACCTTGTCGCCATCGACCCGGTACGACTTGATCATCGGCCCGTCGGTGACCACTTTCTTGCCGTATTCATTCTTTAGCGCGTGCAGCGCCAGCCGCTGGCCGGAGAGGGTTTTGTTGGCGTAATGGATCGCGCCGCCAATATCAATTTGAATCCCCATGCCGGTGTGCGGAATGTCCCGCGCCAGCCACGTCCCCAGTCGCATGTCGGCGGCACCGCCGATGGCGGGCGCTTCACTCACGCCATTGGAGTAGAACTGGTTGAAATACACCGGCAGGTTCGGCTTATCCCACATCAACCGCCAGCCGCGAATCATGCTGTGCAGGTTGTTGTAGTAGACGATGCCTTCGCCGATGCTCGCCCAACCCTGGTTCCAAATGCCGCCGCGGCAGGCGTACGGGATCATCGGGTTCAGCCGAGCGTTGAACAACCAGGAGGCATCCCGGTTGTCGCTCATGTTGCCGGGCGTTTTAGCGGTAACAGCTTGCCCGGCTTTGGCGGAGGCTTCGACTTCGGCGTAATACTTCTCCCAAGCCGCTTTGTGTTCAGGGGTCGTCGGGTCGGTCTCCTGAACCTTCTGCCAAATCGCCTTCGTATATTCATCCTTGCCATCTCGATAACCAATGCGCGGGGTCCACGCCTGGATCGAAGTCTGGCTGAACGAGCAATTCAAAATGCCCACGGGCGCATCCACTTCACGGAAGACGTGGTACGCGAACGAATACGCCACCCCGCTCATGTCGCCGGCCACCGAGTGCCAAGCGGCATTGGCGTGCTCAACCGGATGCAGCGCAGCAAAATAGTCCGTCACCTTCGCCTCGCGAATGACCGGCTCCTTCTCCTTGCCAGCCGCCACGCGTGCGGCGATCTGTTTCTGCAACAGGCCGACGTCGCACTTGCTGGCCAGCCAGACCATGTTCGACTGCCCCGACGCAAACCACACTTCGCCCACGAGGACGTTTTTGAGTGTGACGGTTTGCCCGGTGCTCTCGGTGATGACCATGGATAACGGATCGAAACTGGCTTTCAACGGATCGAGTTCCAGGAGCCACTTACCGTCCTTGCCGGCGGTTGCGGATTTCTTCTGCCCGGCAAACTCCACCGTGACGGTCGTCCCCGGCTTGCTCCAGCCCCAGATCGGCACCTTCATCTCTCGCTGCAGGACCGCGTCGTCGCGGAACGGAGCGCCCAGTTCGATGGCGAGCTTCCCTTGCGCTACCGGCGTATCCGTTGGCTCGGCCTCTTGGGCCATCAACCCGATCGGGCTGAACAGAAAGGCAATGATCGTGGCGCAGAGTTGAAGTTTCTTATTGTTCATGTTTTTGCTTCTCAAGAGTCCAATTACTTGGTCGGCTTCAGGGTAAATGACTTGACGGCGATCCCGGCCTGCGGCGGATCGGCGCGGTGGAATTGCACGGTGTTCTCGCCCTGCTTGAGGGTGAGCGTCACTGGCTGGCTGTCCATCCACTGCCCGCATGTGAACGGGAGCGCCATCGCGACCTCAGACGCATCGCCATTCGCGGACACTTTGATCTTCTGATCGTAGTTGTTCGCAACCACCTGCGCCGTCAAGGTGTACGTTCCCGGTCGCGTCACGTTGATCGTGTATTCGAAAACGGAATGCTTCCGCTGTACCGGGCCGGTCGGGTCTACTTTCGGGCCTTTCGCATAGTAGTCGCGGGCATAGGTATCCGCCACGCGCTCGCAGACGTTGCCATACATATCGTAAAGCCCCCACGGATTGGGCTTTTTCTGCCCGACCGGATGAGACTTTCCGCCATCGTTGTCCTTGAACCAGGCGTAGTCGCCGAGCTTCGACGGATCGTCGCCAAAGGACCACATCGTCGTGCTGCCCGCGCGGCAGGCATATTCCCACTCGGCCTCGGTGGGAAGCCGGACGCTCTTACCGGTCTTGTCGGATAGCTTGGTGCAGAAGTCCACCGCACTCCCTTCGCCGATCGTATCGGCCGGGCAGTTCGGGTCCTTGCTCGCTCCGCTGGGGTTGGAACCCATGATGGCTTGGAACTGCGCCTGGGTCACTTCAAATTTGCCCAGGTAATAACCCTTGGTGATCGTGACCTCGTGCTTGGGAAGCTCTACGCATTCCCATTTTCCATCTTTTTCGCTTTCGCCTCCCATAACGAAAACGCCGGGCTTGATGTAGACGAACTCCATGGTCACGCCGCCTCCGAGATCAAGCGTCAGGTTCTCGGGAAGGTTGCCACCGGCAGGCGTCATGGCCGCCCGGAAACCCCAGTTGTTGTAGGCACCGTAGCCGCCGCTCAGGATACGCGCGCCGGACTTGCTGCCCAAAGCATCACCTCGCCAAGCGCCACCGCGCAGGACAGTCAGGCCTTCGCGGGCGAATCGGGGGAGGGAAATCTGGTAGCCGCCCGCAAAGCTTTTTATCGCTTTGACCTCGCCCGTGCTGCCTTTCGGATTGCTGTACGCAACGGCGGGTATCGTGATTGCTCCGTCGGCACCGATCGTGATTTTCCTGTCGGCGTCGGTCATGCCACCCGCCTCAACGGCTGGCTTCTCACCGGTCGCATTGGACTCACCGAGGTTCGTCCCGACCGCCGCCAGAGCCTTGGCTTTGGTCTTTGCGATGATGTCGCGCTGCGTGTAAAGCGACAGGCCATACCAGAATCCGGGAACACCCGCACCGGCCTGCAATCCATAAATCGGAGTCTCACCCGCGACATCGCCCAGCCACTGGGCCCGTTTGACTTGCAGGAAAGCCTCCTTGTTTTCCCGCGCCTGGGTAGTCGCCAGGAAATTGAGATCGCTCTTGTATTGCGTCGGTGTCCACCCGCCGCCCCACCCAGCACCCAGGCACGGCACCCAGCCCTTGGGCGTCCAGTGCAGCAGAGCAGCATGCCCGCTTTGCGGCCGGGCGGTGGTTGGAATTCCGAACGATCGGAGGATGAATCGCCCAAAAAACGCGCGTCGTCCGCAAACCCCGCCGTTCATGATGATGTTCTGGTAGTTCTGCAGTTCGGGTCGGTCGAACTTCACATCGCCCGAGCCATACTTGACGTCAGTCGCAACCGCCTGCACGTAACGCCAGGCGTAATCGTGATTGGTCACGAGGTCCGGCCGATAGTTGCGGAGCATCTCGCGGCCCCAGGCGTGGGTCTCATCCGGCTCTTCGCCGTATACCACGAACCGGATATCCCATGTCGTCAAATCTTTGAACGCAGGATCAAGATCGCCGTCCAAAAAGGCTTTTTCGAATGAAAGGTAGCGCTTGACGGGATCAACGGTGGCCTGCACGCCGGTCTTGGCCGCAGGATTGTCCTGCTTGATCGGAACCGCGTGCTCCAAGGCAATCGCCAGCGCCAGCCGCTGCAAGACGCCCTCTTTTGCTTTGGGGCTGGATTTTTGAATGGCAGTGTAGATCTCCATCGCCGGTCCAAACTTGCCATCCTTGGCACCATCGGCCACCAACATCTGCTTCATCAACTCGGGATCGGCCAGCAGCTTGTCAACCATCGCCGCCTGTGCCGCTCCCTGCTGGGCAAACTCAGCCAATCCGCCGGGGGTTGCTCGATGCAGAACGACGAATTTCATCAGTTTCTGATCCAACTTGTCGTCGGACAGGAACGGCGTCAGGTCCAGCACGGCAGCGGCTTTGGTCGCGGCGTCGACGGCTTTTTCCGTCTTGCAAGCGGTAAGGAAGGCATCTTTCTTCTGCCCGTCGATCTGCGGCAACGCCGCCGTGATTTCCGCGAGCAGCGCCTTGCGCATCCCGTCATAACGTTCCTGGATTTTCTGCCCGGCCTCGGTCAACACCGGCGGCGGCGGTGCCTTCTGCGCACCCGCAGCCGTTGCCAGACTTCCTGCCCACAATATCGCCGCGAGCATCGCTCCTGCTGTCAATCGTTTAGTGATCATTCTGATTTCCTCGGTTGATATCTGACTTTCTGTACATCCGCCAGGTCCGCTACGTCTAATGCGGATACGCTTACTTCGCTGCGCGTTTCAGCACGATCCAAGGCGACTTCCACCCGATCGGGTTCTTCTCACTGAAACCGCCGGCTTCGATGAAGAGGTGATCCCCTTTGACCGTCATCCCCAACGCCTGGGAACGACCCAGGTCCAGCAAGGTGTCACCAGACCAGAGCAGCGTCACCGCATCGGTCAGGCCACCGGCCTCGAACGTGAGTTTCTTGAACGGGGCACGACCTGCGTTCACCGGCTTGGCAGGGTCGAAAGCATCGACTTCAGGCACAACCGCAACGGTCGTCCACGCACCAAGCAACGCCGGATTGGCGACGAACTTGCCGTCAAACCGGAATCTGCCTTCGTTCAGATCGGCTTCGGCATTGGCGGGATCTTGTTTCGCCTGCCACGCGGTCGAAAGCATCGGCTTGGCGGTGGCGGACTTCTGAACCACCGACTGATCCAGCGGTGGCATCTTCATCTCCTGAAACCAGATGCCCATGAAGTTGCCCTTGTTCTTGCTCCTTAAATGGATGTGGAGAAAACCCGTCGCGGCGATGGTCACTTTGCCGCTTTGAAACTCAGCCAGTCGATCCTGGTCAATGTAGAAGGAAATGGGATGCCCGCCTTCCCGCTTCTTGAATTCTCGCTCTCGCTCGAGGACCTGCCGGCCGTTAACGTAAACCCGCACACCGTCGCCGTTGTTCATGTGCGACAGTCCGCCGACCACAAGCCGGTAGCGGTGTCCTTCCTTGAGCGGCGGAATGGCAAACGTGCCGCGCATCAGCAGGACTTCCTTCTCCCAGAACGTCTTCATCGGCTCGCAGCAGCGGCAATAAATTTCGGTGCAGGGTTTCAGTTGATCGGGTGACCGGCCTATAAGTTGATCAATGTAGGGTTTGGGCTCCGTGCGCAGCTTGCCGTTCTCCTGTCCGAACGGCTGCAAGCCGGTCTGCCATCCCGCCTTCTTTGCATCAAAATCCGTCGCGAACCAGTTCTCCATACCGGCCGGGTACGTCACCTTACGGTAACGGGTTTCACCGGGATCCCACGACATCGTCTCGGGCGGATCAAAGCTGAAATAGTCCCACTTCATTTCGTTCCACGCCGGACCAAAATCACGCCAGTCGTACTCATCGACTGCCATCTTGTCGTACAACTCAACCAGCCCTTCCACCTTGGCGAACTGCTTGGGATCAGCCACCACCGGTGCCGTGCGCACCTCCGACATCAGGGGCGCGACATTGCTGGCGACGTACTCCGGAATGAGCTGCTCACTGATGGCCGCGTACACCTTCTTCTTCAACTCCGGCCCCAACTTGGTGGTGTCGGCGTTCATGAACAAATCTTTGTGAGGAAGGGACTGACCCGGATAGCGTTGGATCGCCAAGGTGTAGAGCTTGTCCAAACCACCCGGATGTTGCGCTAACGAGGCTGCCAGAGTTTCGACCAAGAGATTTTCCGCATTCGACATATCGATGCCGCCCGGCGCGGCCATCTTTTTCGGAATCTCCGCATAGGCTTGCGCCAGAACATCCACGGCCAACGACTGCACCTCGGGTTTTGACTCGCGCAGTTTGCCGTTAACGCCGGACAGGGACCACATAATGAAATTACTGCGATTATTGGCAGTCAGCTTCCCAATCCGCGGCAACAACTTTTGATAGTAGCGCTCGTCACCGACCAGCCCGGACACTGCATTCAAAGCGGCCGAACGCATCCACCACTCTTCATGGTCCAGCCAATAGCAAAGCCGGTCCAGGTGTGGCGCGAGCAACTCGGCGCGCGCCACGCTCAAGCAGTTCAACGCGCTTTGGACGGCCCACCACGATTCGTTGGGGTCGTTGACCATCCCGATCAGAAGTCCCACCATCTCATCGGTTAACCGCTCAGCCTGCGGGGGCTCGAATTTGGCTTTGGGTGCGGTTCGGGTGCTGATGGCGAGGCATGCGGCCTGACGAACGCGCGGGTCTTTGTCCTTGAGCAATTCCACGATCAGCCGGTCGCTCTCCTGCCTGCCGATCGCGTTCGCTGCCATCTCACGCACGCCATAGTCAGTGTGGCGGATGTATCGCAGCAATACGTCATCGGTGACATTGGGCGCGTTCAACCGTCGAGAGATCGGCCACGATGCGTCGGTTGCCAGCTTTTCGTTGTCCCAATTCTCGGCCTTACCGTTCTTGTCCAATGGCGGAACCATGGACAAGAACGCCTCATCCGCTTCAGTGCCCCAGGGACGCTTGGGGATCGCATACGGCTTTGAGAACTTCGTCGCCGGCGCGCCGGTGATACGCAACGTCTTGCGGGGGATCGTGTAGCTCATCGCCAACCCGATACCCCAGCTCTTGGGTGCGTCGTATCCGTTGCCATTGCCAAACGTGGCGCTGACAATCCCCATCGAGCCGTCGAACCGGCGCGACAACTCGTAGAACCACTGCCGGTTGTCCATGAACTCCCGGTACTTTGTCGGCTTCTTGTCATACATCAGACCCATCGCGCCGCTGCGCCAGATCTCGCCAATGCCGCCCCCCGTATGGCCATGCAACATCCAGGAGGTGGAATAAAAACCTTTGACCGCGCTGATGTCGCGGGCCTTGGCATAAACCGAGTTTTCGCCGTCGGGAATCAACGCCGCGGCGGCCGCCATTTGAAACGCGAGAGTGCCGGTCTTGCCGTTGTCCACGAAACCGGTTTCCGGGAGATGGTCGCCGTACGCCACGTTGCCATGGCCGGCAAACCGGTAGAAGTGTTTCAGCGACTCTTGCAGGGTGAACTCATCGGTCTTCACGCCGCATTCCCGCGCCAACAGCAGGAACGCCGCCGCCGGAACGCCGGCTGCATTCAAGTGGCCGTAGCCAAAGTTCACACCGTTTTTCTGATTCCAGCCGCCGTTGTACATGCAGCGCTTGAGACCGTCCGCCAGCTTCTCAATGACCGGCAGGATCGTCTCATCGCCAGTGCGAAGGTAGTATTCACACAACCCTATCCCGCCATAACCGGCGTACCACGGGTAGGTGTCGATCTTTGGGGCGTCCTTGAATTGGGCCACCACTTCCTTAACCCACCCGCGGGCGACTTCGAGGTCTTTCTCCTCACCAGTCGAAAGCATGTAAAGCAACCCCAGACCGTTGATGCCCGGCCCGGCGAAATTACCATTGCGTGCCAGGAACTCGGCTTGACCGCGGACGATTTTGTCCGACTTCGGACAGTTCAGCGGCCAGGTTTTGCTGTACGCACCCAGCACCGGAATCTTCACGATAACTTCCTCGGCCTTGGTGTTGGGTTTCTCCTTGACCATGAACTTCACGACCCCGTCGGTGGCCTCGGCCTGGGTGATGATCGCGCCGAGCTGAACGCGCGGGTCGATGTCCTTGAGCGTTTGCCCGTTGATGGACTCGATCATCTGCCCGACTTTTAGCTTGCCCGAAGCCTCCGCCGGCGAACCCTTGTCAATCCGGCTCAGCCGCATCTGGAACGGCGGCAGAAGGAGGTCGATCCCAATGCCGACCGGCCCGAAGTGCTCGATCGGCTGCTTCTCCTCGGTCTCCTTGGCGTAGGTGCTGAAGTTCGGGAAGTCCTTGTAGAACTTGCTGTCGAACTTGTCCGACGGCACGTCGGCCGCGCTCGCGGAATACGCTCCCACCAACAAAGTGGCGGCCACCATGATCTTCTTTAATGTCTTCATGTTCACGAGGTTCCTATTTCGCCTGTTTGTTATACTCCCGTACATTTGTTTCTGTTGACAGTGTATGGGTTTACTCAACATTTTACCTCATCGGAAAGTTGATGCCGAACCCGGATGCACCACCCCCAACGCCACCAAACCGACAAAATGGGCGGCAAATCCAATTCATGGTTAACGCTGGTGGCACTTCATGTGATCCAAATGGCCAAAATCTGTATCATCAGGGCATCAAAAGTTTGGTCGCCAGTGCCTACGGCCTAACCAGTGCCGCCGAGATCATGGGAGTCGGGCTGATTTAGGAGTGCATCGGATGAGTACCCGACCAGTTGAACTATAAGCCAATCTACGGCGTGGCGGGCTCGCTCCATGCGCCTGGCGGCGGTGGTGGTTTTGTTGATGACTCATGGCGAACCCAAATCCCTTTTGACGGCTGTAGTCGCTCTCAGCATGGCTTAGGTTTCAGAGATCAGTGATATGAAAACGATCGAACATGACTTTGATTTTGTAGTGGTCGGCGGCGGACTCGCCGGCATTTGCGCTGCCGTGACTGCGGCGCGACTTGGTGTCCGGACCGCGCTGGTGCAGGACCGTCCCGTGCTCGGGGGCAACGCCAGCACCGAGATTCGAGTCCCGCCGGTCGGCGCGTCGGGGTGTAACTTCGCCTATTCGCGCGAGACCGGGCTGATCGAGGAACTGCTCCTGAACAACCTGTTCCGCAATCCGACCAAGTCGCAGGAAGGATGGAACCTCGAAATCGAGTCGCTGGTACGCAACGAGCCGCTGATCGAACTTTTCCTGAACTGCGCCGTCAGCGACGCAGCCACCAACAACCAAAAGGACCGGATCGAGTCGGTCAAAGCCTACTGCGCCATGGCCGAAACGTGGCATATATTTCGGGCGAAGTATTTTGCCGACTGCTCCGGCGATGGAATTGTCGGCGCGCAGGCGGGCGCGGTGTATCGAGTGGGCGTCGAGGCTCGAAGCGAGTTTGACGAGCCGATGTGCCCCGAACACGCAACCCGCGAGACGATGGGCATGAGCCTGCACCTGCACGCCCGAAACGCCGGTCAGCCCATTCCGTTTTCTCCTCCGGCGTGGATCAAAATGGAACTGAACGAGGACGACTTCGGGCCTTACCGACCCGTTTGTGAAAACTTTTTCCCCGACACCGGCGGTTTCTGGTGGCTGGAATGGGGCGGAAATCTCGATGGCATCCACGACACGCTGAAAATCAAGGACGAGGTTCAACGCATCACCCTGGCGGTTTGGGACTACTTGAAAAACCGCTCGCCGCTGGCGGAAAAGCTCACCACTTACGAACTGGATTGGATGGGTGCCGTTCCCGGCAAACGCGAATCGCGACGCTTCGAGGGGGAACACATCCTGACGATGAACGACATCGATCAGCAGGTGCAGTTTGAGGACTCCGTCGCGTACGGCGGCTGGGGATTCGACGATCACCCGCCTGACGGTTTCTACGCCAAGGAGAGCCCGAGCACGCACCAATACCTCCGCGGCCCGCACAACGTGCCTTTGCGGTCGCTGTACTCTCGTAACATCGGCAACCTGTTCTTCGCCGGACGTAATGTCAGCGCGACGCACTACGCGCTGTCGAACATCCGCGTGATGCTGACCTGCGCCCAACTCGGTGAGGCCGCCGGTGTCGCCGCAGCCCATGCGGTAAGGCGCGCAACAGACCCACGCCACCTGACTCGTGGTGAAAAAATCCAGGCGATCCAACACGACCTTGCCCTGGTCGATCACCATATTCACGCCTTGCCCATTCGCCACCCTGCCGACATCGCGCCCGAAGCAGCCGTTACCGCATCCAGCACCTTCTCCGATAGTGCGGAGAGACCCAGTTGGGGCATCGACGTGCTTAGCGACGACCGGATGTTGCAGCTTGCGATCGCCACCCCTTCAGTGCAGACCCTTCGCCTGCTCGTCGATGCCAAACAGGCCACTCGGCTGGGATATCGCTTCCACGATGGGCCGGCCAACCAATCCACATACCCCGATCGGCAACTCATGCACGGCACGGTGGATGTTCCGGCTGGCACGATGCAGTGGGTGAACCTGCCGATCCACTGCGACACGCCCCGCCCGGGCTGGCATTTCCTGATCCTGAACGCCAACCCCGACCTCGCCGTCCACGTCAGCGAGACCCCCCCGGGTACGCGCTGGTTCTACCCCCGACCGGCCGACCCGATTCGCCCCAACCCGTTCAGCGAGTGGACGTCGCGTTCGCTCCAGATCGGCACTCGCCGCGCCGCCGACGCCGACGGCGCGATGGTCACAGCGCCGCAATGGAACGACTTTGCCCAATCACACCGCGACATCAGCGGCTTTCTGCACTTTGGATACCTATCCCAAGTGCAGCCGCCCCAACCCGTCTTCACCGCCGCCACCGTCATCAACGGCCACGCCCGCCCCACCAACTTGCCGAACCTATGGGTGTCGCAAGCGACCGATTTCCGGAAACCCGAGTCGATCCGCCTGGATTGGCCAACCCCGCAAACCGTGTCTGCGGTGCAGGTACTGTTCGATTCATCGCTGCATTTCCACTTCTATCAAAGCTGGCAGGGCTATCCCGTCAACGCCATCCCGTCGATCGTCCGAGACTACCGCATCGTGGCCACCACGCGATCGGGCGCATCGATCACCCTCGCCGAGGTCACGGGCAATATCTACCGTAACCGCCACCATACCCTTGCCGAGCCGATCGCCGAGGTCACATCGATCAAGCTCGAAGTCCTGGGCACGCACGGCGTCCCCCGCGCCCAGGTCTATTCCATCCGAGTATTCAACCGCCACGCCAGATCGGCGGGATTGCCATCCCGCCCTACTTGATGAGACATACTCACCCCAACTATGGAAGGCACTTCCCAAAGTAGAATGGGCAGCGCCCACCGCCAGCTCATGGTGGGCGATGCCCACCCTACGGTGGATGTCACCTTATTTGCCACCTCGGTCGCTTTCTTGGCCATCTTGCGATCTCCACATTCGGTATCACGTGGCGCCGCTCTCCGCGCGACGCTTGAGCGCGGCAGCGAACTCAACGAACGACGGTTGCAGGTCGGGGATCGACCGGGTGATGAGTGGGGCCATCAACCCCGAGAAGACTTCCGTCATCGAGAACTCTACCCCGCCGTCTTTCGGCGTGAGCGTATACGTTCGCACACCCTTGAACAACCCAAACGGCATCCCGCCGGTCCAGACCATTCGCTGCGGCGGGGCGAACTCGCTGACGCGAACCGGAAACGCTCGGCCGGGACTTAATTTGGTGTAAACCTTCAACTTACCGCCCGGTGTGATCGCCCCCTCAACCTTCTCGATCGTCGTGTTCCACGTCGTCCACATGGCTCCATCGGTCAAGATGGCCCAGACAGCCTCCGGAGTCGAGCGGATCATTGTGGAAACGGCGAACGACTTCATGCTGCCTCCGAGATACGGGCCATCGGGTGTTTTCTCCGCCGCCGAACCAGTAATATCTGGTGCAGTTTCAGAAAAGGGTACGCACATCGAATCGCTCGTGTGCTGAATTCGATGTGCGTCCCCTTTTCCGCTCCCCTTTTCCGCTCCGGCCATGTCTTCCTGCCCCATAACGGATCAGCATTCAACGGCCGGCCGGGCGATGGGCCGCATTGGAATCACAAGGACCGTTCCGCCCGGCCGGTCCGTTGCAGTGCGGGGTTATCCCGCCGGCCGTCCCGCCGCCGCTACGGCCGAGGGACATCCGAGAACTCCTGCACCCATTGGTGCCAGCGCTCGTGCAGGTTGAACTCGCCCGGCAGTACCTGCACCGTGTACACGGCGGCGTCATCCTCGCGGTTCACAAACTGAATGACCACGTTCGCGTGCGGGAACTGGTCGAGCATCGAAAGCGTCGAGAACGTCGCCCCATAGAGCACCTGGTGGAGCAGTCGCAGCACCGCGGCCCGCTGCTGGTCATCGAGCGTAGAGAACGCCTCGCGGTACGCGCGATCTTTCTTCGCCACGTCGCTCCACGCACGGACGTACGGCTCCTTGGGCTGCGGATTGACGACGAGGTCGCGTGCAAACTCGTACCAGTAGTCGCAGTTGCCGACATAGCTGAGACCGAGCAACGTCTGGGCGACGTCCGTCTTCGCAGCGTCACCGCTCGGCCAGCGCACGCCGTTGCTGTCGTCCAAATGCTTGCGGCGGAACGTGTCGGCAGCGTCTGACATAGGCGGGATAACGTAATGCCGATCAGGGGCCGAGCCGGCACCGCGCCGGTTCTCGAACCACGAGAAGCTTACCCGCCGGCTCGGTCCACTGCATCGGCTGGTTATGTGCCGGGCCGCGTGGCCGCCGCAACGCCAAACGCCAGGGCGATGACGAGCACATAGATGAACAACTCCCACGGGTTCGGAACGATGCCGTCGTAGAACCCGCCGCCAGTACGGGTCAGCTTCGCTCCACATTTTGGACAGATGCCGCGACGCAGTTTCCCAGTCGTGAGCGCCTCGATTAGTGAGTAAATGAGCCACAGCGAGGCAATAGAGACCGCCACACCAAGTACGACCGCGAGCCACTTGAACGGAATGACAGGCGACAAAACACGCGACCACGGTCCGGTTGCTAACGCTATGACGCCAGCGATAGGCAGCAAGGAGGTGGGCGTGATGTTGGAGTACTCCGACGTGCACGTCTCGCACTTATAGAAGCTGACACCACCGCTGAAGATCATAGAGGCACATAACGGATCAGCATTCAACGGCCGGCCGGGCGCCGAGCCGCGTTGGAATCACAAGGACCGTTCCGCCCGGCCGGTCCGTTGCAGTGTGGGGTTATCCCGCTGGCCGCTCGGCGGTGCCATCGTAAGAATTCAGGAACCGCTGTGCTGCCTCGCGCACGGCCGCCCACGCCTTGTCTCTGTACACCAACTCGTCGTTGGGCAGATCGGTATCTGCGGCTTCAAGCGCGACCTTCAGCTCGGCGAGTTGACCGCGCTGCCCTGCGGTCAACGATGAACCGATCGCACCGCGTTCCACGTGCCGAACGAACTCGAGAGCATCATTCACAAGTTCCTCGGCCAGCAGGTACTCCGACGCAGTACCGTTGACCATGTAGCGCTCCTGCTCTTCGCGGGA
>JANMES010000115.1:0-2056 GCA_031377185.1 Phycisphaerae bacterium | reverse complement strand
CCGCTCGTGGGGCGCTATACTCACCTGTATCTATCCGGTTTTTACCGCGGCTATCAACCATTAAAATCTTCAAGAGTAATATTTTCCCTGTTGTCTGTGGCCTGTTTCCGCCGGCAAACTCACAACTGACAACTGGCAACTTATTCGAAAACACAGCGGCCGGCCCCAACCGGCTAACAACCCAAGCTCGGGAGTTTGATTATGGCAGCGAAAAAGAATCGTCAGTACGAAGGTATGTTTCTGATCAGCCCTGCGGTGACCAACGAGGCGGAGGCGGCGATCAAGATCGTCCGCACCAAGATCGAGAAGCACGCCGGCGAGATCATCGTCATCAAGAAGTGGGACGAGCGCAAGCTCAACTACGAGATCAACGGCCAGAAGCGCGGGCTCTACATCATAGCCTACTTCACCGCCCCGGCCGCCAATATCACGCCGCTGGAACGCGACGTGACCTTGTCGGAAGACGTGATGCGGGTGCTGATCACCGATGCGGATCACCTGAACAAGGAAGAGATGGAAGCCGTCGAACCGCAGCCGATCCAGCCGCGCGAAGAGCGCCCGAGCTGGGATCGCCCGAGCTGGGACACGCCGTCTCCGCGTGGCGACCGCCCGGAACGCAGCGACCGCTCCCCGCGTCGCGAGCCGGCGGAAGCGGCGAAAGACTAGGAAGTGCTGAGTGCTGAGTAAAGGCTTGGCATTTCAACTCAGCACTCAGAACTCAGCACTCAGTACTGGAGCGCTTAGACCATGGCTAATTTTAATAAAATCATCCTCTGCGGCAATCTCACCCGCGATCCGGTGCTGCGCTATCTGCCCAGCCAGATGGCAGTGGTGGATTTTGGGTTGGCCGTCAACCACAAGTACCGCACCAAGACCGGTGAAGAGCGAGAGGAAGTTCTCTTCATCGATATCTCGGCGTTCGGCAAGCAAGCGGAAGTCATCAACCAGTACTGCACCAAAGGGAAGCAACTGCTGGTCGAAGGGCGTTTGAAGTACGACACCTGGGAAGACAAGCAGGGCGGCGGAAAGCGATCCAAGCACTCGGTCGTGATTGACAACTTCCAGTTCATCGGCGGCCCGCGAGAAGGCGGTGGGGCTGGTGGCGGTGGTCAGCGCGGTGGCGCATCGGGCGGCGGCGACGCCATCCCCGAGTACGACCCCGGCGATTCCGCTCCGCCACAACGCTCGGCTCCAGGTCCGCAGGCCGGCCGTGCCCCGCAACGTCCACCGGCTGAAAAGCCGTTCGGCGACGAGCAGCAGTTTAAGGATGAGGATATTCCGTTTTAAGAGTTCATCGTTACTCGTTACTTGTTACTCGGCGTGATTCGCATGAAAGCGCATCCCGAAAAACAAAGCCCGAGTAACCAGTAACAAATAACTTGTAACACAAAGAGAGGTTTCAAATGTCAAACAACGTCAAACTCCTGTTGAAAGAATCGATCAAGAACGTCGGCAAGGTCGGCGATGTGGTGGAAGTGTCGTCGGGTTACGCCCGCAACTATCTGCTGCCCAATGATTTGGCCGTCCAGCCGACGCCGAACAACATCAAGAAGATCGAAGCCCGCCGTCAGGAAATCCTGGCGCAGGAAAAGGCCCGTCGCGAAGAACGCGCCGCCGCCCTCAAGACCCTTGAAGGCGTGGAAGTCACCCTCGAGCGTCGCGCCAACGAGCAGGGCCACCTGTTCGGCAGCGTGAGCGCGACCGACATCGCCAAGGCACTCAAGGCCCAAGGCCATCAGGTCGAGCCGGACGACATCAACCTGCCCGGCAAGCTCGACCGCATCGAGAAATACACCGTCGTGGTGAGCTTTGCCGAAGACCTCAAGACTGAAATCAAGGTCTGGGTCGCCCCGGATGCCGAGAGCAAGGCCGGCATCGACGCCGCCCGTAAAGCTCGCGACGATGCCGCAAACGCTCCCGCACCCGCAAAAGCCGAAGCGAAGTAATTTCGCTAACGCCGGACTGGTTGCTTCAGCGACCCGTGAGGCGTGTTTTGTGGACAACCCGTGAACAACCCGTCGCGGGGGGGGGCGAGCACGCGGGCCGCGGCGCGGGT
>JANMES010000095.1:0-24617 GCA_031377185.1 Phycisphaerae bacterium | reverse complement strand
TTGGGCTTCGGAGATCCCTCGGAGTACCTCGGGATGACGATTGTTTCATGTACTAACTTTTAGACAAACCCCAATTTCGTTCTACCCTTGGGCAGGATTCGAGCACTATCCGTTCCCAGGAAGCTTTCGAGTACAGTCGCGTAGCAATCGCGGAAGTCGACGTTGTACACCAGGTCGCCGTCGTCGAGTTTGTCGAACTTGGGGTATTGCCCGTAAAGCCCACCTTTCACCCCACCGCCGGCGAAGAACATGATGCTGGCGGCACCGTGGTCGGTGCCGGCATTGCCGTTCTCCTTCACGCGCCGGCCGAACTCGCTGAAGCACATGCAGAGCACGTCCTTGTCGCGATTCTCGGCCTTTAGATCCGCCAAAAACGAGGCGATGGCAGCACTGTAGGTCTGATGCAGCTTGGCATGGCCTTCGGCCTGCTTCGAATGCGTATCGAACCCGCCGAGGCTGATGTAGAACAGCTTCGTTCCGCAATTTTCCACGATCATCTGCGCGAACACCGCCATGCCCTGGCCGATACGGCCTTCGGGATACACCACTTTGGGCGTGCGCGGGTTTTTCAGCAGCTTCTTGATCATTTCCGTGCCCTTCACCAGATCCTGCCCGGTGGACATGATTACTTCGTCCGGCGAGAGCGCGCTGGTTCCATCGGCACCATGTCCCATTTCATCCATGGCGGGCGCGTCGCCATTTTTCATATCCTTGTACAGCGTGCTGATGGCGACTGATTCGGGCTTGCCGTTCTTGGGGTAAAAGTCATCGATCGCGTTGATGCTGATCGCCGGCGCGCGACCGCTCTTGAGGAGCAGCGGGCGGTTCTGGCTGTAATGGACGATCGGCACGACCGATTTGTTGTCTGCCATTTTGCACTTCTCGTACCAGCGACCAAGCCAGCCGGTGTTGAAATCGCCACCGGGATCGCCTCTGTGCCAGATCTCCATGCTCTTGAAGTGCGATCGGTTCGCGTTGGGATACCCCACGCCCTGTACGACAGCCAGTTCCTTGTTCTTAAACAGGTCGTGGAACGGAGCCAGCGAAGGATGTAACCCCACCATGTCATCGAGCATCAACACATCGTTCTTCGGGATCGCCAGCGTCGGCCTCGCGAGGGCGTAATTCGGATCGCCGATCGGTATGACGGTGTTGATTCCGTCATTGCCGCCGTTGAGTTCAAACACGACGAGAATCTTCTCGCGCGTGGCGGGGTCGTTTTCAGCCGCCCGGGCATGGGCAAGGTTCATGAGCATCGCGGGCACGGCACTGCCGATGGCAACGACGCTCACGCCGCTGCGAAGGAACTCTCTGCGTGAGAAGATCATGGCTAGTCTCCCAAAAAACTCATTCTGGCATTTTCAGTCCGAGTGCAGCGGTTGGTTTGCCGCCCCGCTCGCGGGGCGTGCCCGCCGCACAAGTGCGGCGGCTAACTGCTGCGACACAACTGAACTGCAATTGCTCTAGCACAACTGATACTGAGGCGAACACATCACCAGTCGAATCAGCCCGCGGATTTTGGCTTCCCGCTCGCCGGCGGGAAGTCGTAATACCGGCCCGCGCGTGCCGGCGGTCAAATATGTACTCACGGTCGATCGCAGCTTCGCCGGCGGTTTGCGGTGCAGGAAGCGGATGCTGAACTGATCGACCAGTTCGTCGTTATCGCTGATAAAATTGTCCTTGATGATGCGGTTGGTATCCAACCCACACACGATCCCTCCCTGCCCGCGGTTCACCATCCCACGCACCATGCGGATCCGCTCTAGCAGCGTAAACGTGCTGATCCACGCCTCTCCACCGGACCAGCCCGAGACGTCCGGCGGGTTGTAAACGTCCATCCCCATGGCAGACGCGGCGTCGGCGTAATCCTGCACGTCGGAAATCGAACCTTTCAGCGAGCGCACCGTGCCGACCACAAACTCGATCGGGTTCTTGATGTGGTTCCCGACATTCGCGTCGGCAAAAAACGCCGGTGATTGGAACATCGCCTTCACCACCGCGCGAATCTCGCCGTCACTGGCCATGTAAGCAGCCACCAGCGGCTCGATGTCGGAGTCGCTGGGTTCCTGGTTGACGAAAAACTTCCAAAGCTTGCGGCTGACGAACGTGGGAGTCTGCTTCATCGAAACCAGCTTGTTCACCACGTCCTGACCGTTCAGCGGGCCGGTGATGCCCAACAGTGTTTTTTCACCCTCGTCATGCTGATCGGCGTTGAAGACGAATTGTCGGGTATCCAAATTCCAGCCGGTGAACGCGCGGGCCACTTCCTGCACATCCTTCTCGGTGTAGTTCCCGATCCCGAGCGTGAACAGTTCCATCAATTCACGGGCCCAGTTCTCGTTGGGCTTGCCTTTGACGTTCACGTTGTTGTCGAGCCAAATGAGCATCGCCGGATCGCGAGCCATCGCCAGTACCACATCGCGGAACTTGCCCAAAGCCAGTTCCCGCAAGGTGTCGATCTGGTTGGCCATCATGCGGGTGTTGTTTACCTTGCTGATGGCGGTGGCAAAGTGGTTGTGCCAGAATAGGGTCAGCTTTTCGCGGAACAGATTGGGTGCGTTGAGCATCCGAAACATCCAACCGGCTCGCAGACCGCGCCCATCTTTGAGAAAAACGTCGCCGATGGCGTTGGCGGCAGCTTCCTGACGGCTCAGGGGGCGGTCGAGCTGTTGCAGCATGTCATCGAGGGTAGGACGCAGGCCTTTCTCACTGGCCGCGACGATTTCGTCGATCGTCGGACCGAGCGTTGCCCGGCGAAGCAGATGTGCCACTTGAGGGTCGAAGTCGATCATCGTGAAATCCGTTTACGGTTTTCAACGCCGCCAGTCGGGTGACAGTATGGTATCTAGTCGATTCGTCTGTAACCTAATATAGCAACCGTCGGGCGTTGTTGAATGACTGCGGAGAAAAAATAGCGTAAATTCGCATCACCCAATTCAGCCGGTTGCTGTCGCAATTTGACCTTGAATGGTCGGCAAACCAACGGCTTTTACTAAAACTGGAAGACCGATGAGCCTATCCCGCTCTGATCGCGTACTGGTATGGTTGATGGCGTCCGGTTCGATTTTTGCCGCCTCGGCAGCCCTCGGGCAGACGACCGCGCCCTCGGAGCGCGAACTGCGCCTTTCCGGCCGGGCGTCAGCCAAGCTCAACGCCGACGCGGCCGACCTCTATCGCTCTGCCGACACCACTTACCTCGTCGGCGACCTGAACCGGGCCGCTGAGCTGTACCGCCAGATCCTTACGGTGACTCCGAATTCCATTTTCACCATCCGCGTCATCGCCCGGCTGGGGGATTGCGCCTACGAATCCAAGTCCTACGACCATGCCGCCGAGCAATACCGCCGTGCCGCGCAGCTATCTGCCGGCGTGACCGATCAGGAAGAGCTAGCCGCGGCCGTCAGGGCGGATTTCATGATCGGGCAGACACACCTGCTCGCCAAGCAGTATGCCCAGGCGTTTGGCGCGTTCCGTCGGTTCATCGACCACCACCCGGAAGACACGCTCGTCAACCGCGCCTACCAGGCTATCGGCGACGCCCATATGGCTTTGGAACAGTATCAGCAAGCACTCGATGCGTACCGGATGGTCGGCACGGTGTTCGATAAAGCCAGCGCCGCCCACAAGCGCATCACGCCCGGCCAGCGCCTGTACCTGCGGGTGAATGACGGCGATGTCAACATTTCCGACACGCCGCGGAGCGTTTTCGCGAAGATCACGACGACATCCGGCGACCAGGAGCGAGTCGAGCTTCGCCCGTTGGGTTTACACAACCCGGTTTTCGTCGCCACGATACCGACCGAGTTGGGCAAGCCGATCCTCAGCGGTCGCCTGAACCAGGCTTTTGCGCCGGAGAATGAAGACAAGATCAGGGCATTACTGGTCAGCGCCGACAAAGCCCAAGCTTCCGCCGGCGATCGGGCAAAGGATCTGGCTGAGCTTCAGCGCCAAGGTGCCGCCGCCGATCCGGCCGGGTTTGAGAAGAACCGCACCTCCCTAACGTCCGAGATCGAGCGCCTTAACCGCCAAGCCGTGGATGAACGCAAGCAGGCTTGCGCTGCGGTGGATAATGGCTTTCGCGGGTTGGAGGCGTTACTCGTCGAATGGTCGCCGGAACTGTCGTTGTCTGCCGTTAAAGCCCGGGCGGTGACACCCACTACCGAACCGACTACCCGGGAGGCCGCCGCCCCCGTGCCGGGAGACAACGCAGTCGATGCCGCAATGGCCGAGGCACTCGCCCGGCCGATCGGCTCGGACGCCGAGGAACTCGCCGCCCCCGATGCCTCCCGCCGTGGGATGACGCAGGCGGAGATCGACCGAATCCGCATCGAAGTCGCCGCCACGCTGACGGAGTTACCAATGTTCGACAAGCGCCTGACGGCTTTGTCGATCTGGCAGCGATCGCTCACCCGCCAGTTCCAGCGGCTGGAGATGGTGGGCAGCGACACCATCAAGGTGGAATACACCGACGAAATCGGCCCAAATGGTCCGAACGATTCGGTGAAGGCGTTGCGGACCGACACCGTTACTGTGGCGTCGGATGCCCAAATTGCCATTCTCACGCCTGACGGATCGCAGCCTATCAATCAAGCGGTGTTGGGTGGAGATATCCTGCTTCGGGTGACTGACGCCGACCGCGATCATTCTGACGAGCGAGATACCCTTACAGTTGCGCTGTGTGCCGTAGCGAGACAGGACGAAAGCACGACCGAACTACGCAACCAGACGTCGGCCAAGCCGACTGATGCGGGCAAACCTGATCCACGTGAAACGCCAGGCTTGGTCGCAGCGCCCTCAACCCGCCCTGCCACCACCCAGCCGTTGGTCATCGAGAACATGCCCAGCCTCACCGTCACACTGACTGAAACCGGCCAGCATACCGGCGTGTTTGAATTGCCGCTGGCACTGATGCCTTCGGGCATCAGCCAGAATGGACAGACTTTGCCGCTCGATCCGCAGAAACGCCTGCGAATGGCATACGACGACGAAATGGCGATTCGCCATGGCGACCACTTCGTGCTGGCCAATTCCATCGACTGCGTCGAAGATCGCGGCGGAAGCGTGGCAGCGGTGCAGTACCGGCTGACGCGCCTCGATCTGCAAGCCCGCCTTGCCCGTGCCGTCGCATCGGGCGAAATCGGGAAAATCTACCTGCAACTCGGTCTCGAATCGCGAGGCAAAGCGTATCTCAACACGGCACAACAGGATTGCCGTGAAGTGGCGGCGCTGGCTGGTAAATCAGACCTTGGCGAGGAAGCCCTATACCGATCGTGGCAGATTTATTTCTACGCCGGTTTGCTGGATGAGTCCGTCGCCGCCGCCAATCGGTTGATCCAGACCTATCCGCTAAGCGAATACTGCGACGACGCCATGCTCGCCATCGGCCAGGCGTCGCTTGAACTGGGTAAGAAATCCAACGAAGAATCCATCGCCGCCGGCAAAACCGCGACACTCAATCGCGATCTGCAGCGGGCGGTGGATCAACTGGACGGGTTAGTGCGGAAGTATCCCAGCAGCCCGTTGGCACCTGAGTCGCTGTTTCTGATCGGCCAGGCAAAAGTCTCTGCTGGCCAAACCGGCTTGGATGCATTCGAGCGGCTGGCCAAGTCCTACCCCGACAGCGGTTTTGCCTCGCGGGGCCTGATCCAGGCTGCCGATTACTATGTCTCGATCGCCGATTACCGCCGGGCACAGGAATACTTCGGGCGAGTGCTGGTCGACTACCCCGACAGCCCGCAACGTGGCGACGTGCTGCTCCGTAACGGCATTTGCCAATACAAGCTCGGCCAAAACGCCGAGGCGTTGCGGACGTTCTACCAGATCGCCGAAGACCACAGCGGCACGGAACTGGCGGCCCAGGCGAAGAAATACATCAACACGATCAATCAATCCCGGGGAGAAACCAAATGAGCAAGTTCGCAACCGCCGCCCGCGTGATGTTGGTCGTCCTGTTCGGGTGCGGCATCGCCGTTGCCCAGCCCAAGAATGAAGGCCGCAAACAACGACCGATCCCGTCCAATGCGTACGACCAATTAAAAGAGGCTCTCGAAGCCAAGCGCCAAGGTGATCTGGCCCGCGCTGCCAGCTTGTTCGCCGTCGCGCAGAAGTCGAAGGATTTTGCCTCTGCCCGCCCGCCGGTGGAACTGATTCTTGCGGTGGGTGATTACTATTTCGGGCAATCGACGCCCGATTCATACTCACAGGCGCTCGACACTTATGATCTGGTCGTCACGGTTTACGGTAAGGACTCGTCCCCTTTCCAACTCGCGATGATGCGTTTCAAGCGAGCCGAAGTGCTGGGCTGGAAGGGCAAGGCAGAACTGGCTCGCAACGAAATCGATGCCATCCGAAAGTCGGTAAAAAATGACCGCCGCTCGAATCTGATCGCCGACCTGGCCGGTGCGAATCTGCAACTCCTTGCCAACCAAGCCGACGCCGCCCGCGATGCACTCCTGCCGCTGATTGAGCTAAACGACGACGTCATTTCTCCTTCTGCGTTGTTTTCATTGGGACGGGCTTACGTCCAGTTGAAGCAGCCGGAGGAGGCAGTCCATACATTTCGCCAACTATGGAGCCGCTACGGTGAATCTGAGTTCGTGAAGCAGGCGGTTTATCTCATCGGCAAAGTTTACTTTGATCGCGGCGATTTCATGGAAGCCCGCAAGTTATATGAAGCCTGCGCCGTTGTCGGCGCGGCGATGCAGTGGCGAGTGCGCGTGGGCGATGAATTGATCGTCAAAGTGTCCGATCACGACTACTTCGCTCGCACACGGTCGCAAACACTGTCGGTCGCGATCAAAGCGCCTTCCGGTGATCTGGAAACCCTGCGGCTGGAGAAAAACCCGGTCAGCGATCAACTCTACGTCGGTCGAATACAAACGGCTCTGCTGCTCCCCAAGCCCGGAGATGGTCAATTGCAGGTTTCGGGAAATGACGTGATCGAGATTTCGTACACCGGCTTGTCCGGCAAGCCGTATCAAGTTCAGGTGGTGGATGACGGTGCGATCTATGTGGATAGCGTTGCCCTTCAACCGCCGCCGCCGCGACATGAGCGGACAATGGCCAAGTCAGCCGCCAAGCCAGGCAAGTCGGATAAACGTAATGACGCCGGCGAAGCGATCGTCATCCCGACCGGAAAAGTCGGTAGCGGCGCGGTCTCGCCGGGAAGTCCGATTTACGTGCAAATCGCTGACGGCGACCTCGATACGACCGACCAACCGGACTCTATCTCCGCGGAGGCAGTTGCCTCGCTCCAGAATAAGGAAACCGATATCGTCAAAATCCGGCTTACCGAGACCGGCCCGCGCACGGGTGTATTCACTGGCATCGCCAGTACCGAACCGCTGGCCGCCGACGGGACTGCTTCCAGCGAACTTGAAGCGCACCGTGCCTACCTGGCCATTGACGACAACAACTCGACCTTCTGGAAACCCAAGCCCAATGCAGACAAGCAAGCCGAAAAGCATTTCCTAGAGATCAACCTGCGTCAGCCGGCCGAACTTGCGACGTTGACCTGGGGCCCTGGCGCAACTGCGATGGCCAACGCGCCCACCGCGATGCGGGTCATCCTCCGCGGCGACGACACCGACGTCACCCTTAACGTCGAAGGCAAACCCAAGGCGACCGACAACGTGGTCGATCTGAAAAAGACATTCGCCCGTGTTGTTCGGCTGGAGTTTGACAACTTCGGAGGCGATGCCCCCGCGATCGGACAGATCATCATCACCGACGCGGCCGGAAACCGGCTGATTCCAACCGGCGTGGATCCGAGTTCGCCCGATCGAAACGACAAGCTGGCGTTCGACGTCGGCCATCAGATATTCGCCCGCTATGTGGATGACGAAAACGAGACGCCTGGACGATCGATCACGCGCCAAAGCCGCAACCTGGGCGTTCGCTATCACGATGCGTCGGTATCGCTTGCAGTGCATGAAGGCGACGATTCCAGCCGTCGGCTCATTCCGGCGTGGCGGCTTGATCGCGCGGGTCGGCAGTCGATCATCATCAACGACGCCGATGCCGACACCACCACTCAGCCCGATTCGTTAAAAATCATGGTCTACACTGAAGCCGGAGATTCGCAGGAATTAGCTGCCACCGAAACCGGCCCCGCCACGGGCGTTTTCGCTGCCGCATTGCCGCTGGCCGTACAGGCTGACGCGAAAGAGAATCCCCGCCTGCTGTACATGGCCGAAGGCGATCTGCTCTGGATGAGCTATCTCGACGACCGCAACATGACGCCCGGCTATCGCACGTTCCGCCACAACTGGGTGATCGATAACCGCCCGACGGTTGGCGATTTGCTTCCCCAACCGCTGGTGACAACTGCTTGGCCGTTTGAAGTAACCCCCACCGGCGACGGCGAAATGCAGGCCGTCTCCCGAACGCTCGGCCGTGGTCGCGTCACGATCCAATACGCCGATCCCGATGCGTTCCCCAAAGCCTCCGCCACCGCAACAGCCAAGATCAATGCGCTACTGAGCGACACGAGTACCGAAATCGTTCTCCGGTCATCGGGGGATGGGACTGCGTCGCGACAGTTGGATTTGATCTTGGGCGATAAGGAAACCGCCAGCCGGGTGGATGCTGCGCAAGAAGACAGTGATGAGCCCAAAACCCCCAACATGCGCGCTCCGCGTGTAAGCAACAATAACGAAATCAGCGTGGCCGGCGATGATATTGTGCGCATCGCGGTACAAGACGAGCACATCGGCAGTTCCGATTCCTCCATCCGTCAGGTGATGGACGAACAGTCTCTCAAATCGTACCTCACCAAGCCAAACGAAGATCAAAAAGATACCCTGCCGACGATCAAACTGAGCGATCCAATCCGGAGGATGACCAAAACCCAGCAGGATCGGCTGGCCGATTTGAAAGCCGAAATGGGCCTGCGCCTGCTGGCCAATCGGATGATTGGCGAGCAGCTGGCCGAATACACCAAGACGATCGAAGCCCGAATCGCCAAAACCCCCGCCAATAGCGAGATAATGGCAGTCCTTCGCCGCCAGCAGGTGGCGGTTGCTTCGGCGACCGAACTCAACAATAACCGGCTGGAGCGGTTGAAGGCCTTGGGTGCAGTGGAAGCCAAAGCCTTCCCAGCCACGCGGCCTGCGGAAGGCGAATCCGCGGCAAACGGCAAGGGCGATCAAACCCTCGTCGATGGGCCGATCATTCCCGATCGTCCCTTCGTCGTCACCATCAATGATGCAGATCTCACCGGCGAGAAGGTCGAGGTTCGCGTCCGCAGCCTCAGCGGCCGGCTGGTGCAGTCGCAGTTGGCGCAGGCTGACCGTCAGCCCGATGGCACCTACAAAGCCGTTATCCAAACACAGCGTAGCAGCGAAAAGACCGCTTCAGGCGCACTGGCGGTGCTGCCCGGTGGCAGCGTGCTGGTGGAGTATCGCGATAACTCCAACCCCGCCGGTGTGGCAGCCGATCGCGTGGAGTACCTGGCGTTGGCCGGCGATGCGACGATCCGCAGCCTCAACGCCAACTATGTCGATGATGTTTCGCAAATCCGTCTCGGCCAGCAGGTGTATCTCGAAATCACCGACCGCGACGGCGACCGCGGCAAGAATCTCGACACCATCCTTACCACGGCTGTCAGCAGTCGAGGCGACAAACTCCAGGTCATGTGTACCGAAACCGAACCGCACAGCGGTGTGTTCCGTGGCACTTTTGTGACGGACTTCGCCGACCCAATCGCCGGCGACGACATCCTGCAAGCGGGTTACGGCGAGACGGCGAGTGTTTTCTACAACGACTATCTCCGGCAATCATCCGATTCGCCGATCCAGAAGAGCGTTTCCATCCGTATCCGAGGCGGCAGCGACGGACGCATCGAAGCGTTCAGCCGGCAGTTTCAGAACTCCAAGGAGGAAATGCAGCTCTGGTATCGCACGGGCGAGGCGGCGTATCAGGTGGGTCGCAAACTCTATCTGGCCGGCGCGATCGCCCGGGCGGAAGAATACCTATCCGAAGCCACCGACTACTTCCAGGCGGTCGCCGACCGATTTCCCGACGATCCGTTAGCCGCCAGCAGCAATTACTACCTGGGCAACATCCAATCGCTGCGAGGCCGACACCGGGAGGCACTGGTGCGGTTTCAGGAAGTCGTTAGCCGATGGCCCAAGAGCGAGTTTATCGCCCGCGCCCGATTCAAGATCGGCCAGGCCTACGAAAGCCTCGGCCAATTCGATCTGGCAGCCGACGCCTATGTGCTGCTCACCTATCATCACCCGCAGGATGAAAATGTGCCGCTGGCGATGATCCGCATGATGAACCACTACGCCCGCGGCGAAAGCTGGTCGGATGCGGTCGGCATCGCCCAGCGGTTTGTTGCCAAGTTCCCCACGCACGAGCAAAGCGGTGCAGTCGCCTTGAAAGCCGGACAATGGCTTACCGTCAGCGGCAATGCCAATGAGGCGCTCGCGTGGTACACGTCGGTTGAAAAGACGTTTGCTTCCAGCGATCGCGATATGCCGGCTTTGCTCTACTGGCATGCAGCCACGATGATCCAGGGAGCAAAAGTCGGCAGGAACGGCGAACGGGCGGACAAGATCCGCGAATTGCTCAACCGTGTCGTGTACGATTACGGCAAGAGTGAGTATTCGTCACTGGCCAAGGTGGCGTTAGACCAACTCAACCAGAATAACTGACCGTCTTAAGACTGATGTGGAATCGCCCAACCGTCCCGGCCGGCTTTTGCGTTCGCGCAATTGCATTTGCGCTGCTTCTTGCGTTCGCAGGATCAACCCTGCGTGCCCAAGACGCCGCAGCTCCGGACTACGAATTCAATCGCATCGCCAAGCTCGTCCAGGCAGCCGCGCCGGGACAGGACGTGGTTGAGACGCTTTACCAGTTCATGGAAAAGTACCCTCGTGAACCGCGCGGCGACCAAGTGCAGTTGTGGGTCGGACAGATACAGCAGAAACGCAAGTTTCACAACGAAGCCATCAAGGAATTGGGATACGTCATCCGCGATTTTCCAAAAAGCCCGCTGGTCACCCGCGCCTTGCGCATGCAAGCCGCCAGCTACGCGGCGACCGACCATCGCAAGGAAGAGGCCGACTGCTACGCTGCCATCGTCGACCGAAAACCCAGGGATTTCAAAGACAATACCGAGGCCACCGCGCTATTCCGCGAGGCGTCCATCTGGCTGGCCGACCAGGCGATGCGTCAGAAGGAACCCAAGGTGGAGCAGGCCGTCGCGCTGTTGACGCAACTGCCCGATCAACGGGAGGCCGTCACACGAATCGTCGAGATATACGTTTCCGTGGAGCAGTTCGACAACGCCCTCAAAGCGATCGAACGACTGCCCGATTCGGATCGGCTCCTCGGCTACCAACTGCTTACCCGCCTTTACTCCGTCCGCCCGGGCGTTTCCAACCTTTTCAACGTGCTCGGCCGACTGCTGGACAAGGAAAAGCCTTCCGACTCAATCGACCCATTGGTTCAAGGGCTTGTCGGAGCGATCGGTGCCAAAGGCCAGGAAGATCACCATAAAGCACTCGGCCGGATCATCGAACGCTATACGCGGCTGAAGCGTTGGGCGGAGTTCGAGCTTTGCAAACTGGATCACGCAACCAATGTTGCCATTCTGACCCGCTTCGTCGGCGATTACCGCACTGGCGGGGATGTGGAGCAGTGCAAGCAATGGATCGGCGAGAATTACGAGTCCGCCGGCGAGCCCGCCAAGGCGCGCGAGGCTTACTGGACGCTCAACGACCGAGTCGGCGCTCATTTCCTCGTCGCTGAAACCTACTACGGCTCTCGTGCCAGGAAAGTGGATCTCCAGGGAGGCGTTAATGAATTGACGGAGATCGTCAAGCGATTTTACGGCAACGGCGTATGCTGCGACGCCCTCACCCGCCGGGCGGAACTGCAGGCGGACCCGCTGAAAGATCGCGACGCCGCGCTGGCGACCTATCGCGAGTTGATCGACCGTTTCCCCCAGGAAGGCGATTGGCCCGCCCGATCACTCATGCGAATCGGCGCGTTGCATCGGTTGATGAAGAAGCCCGACGACGCAATCCGCGCGTATGAGAAACTGATCGTGGTTTACCCCCAAAGCCCACAACTGCGTCCAGCTTGGCTTGAACTAGCGGCCTGTTACGAGGAAAAGCAGCAGCCGGAGAGCGCGATCCAGACATACCGTACCATGCTGAAGAAGTTTCCCCGGACCTCCGAAGCCAGCCGCGCACACACGATTTTGGAAACCCGGTATAAGGTGGCCGACACGGAAGTGAGCGATCGGTGAAAGAGGGCGGTCTCGCCAATTCCGGGCAAGTCACGTTATGCTATCGACGAAAGTTGAATTGATGAAAATGGAATCTCCTTCCCACTCGCCGACATCGCACGCCAGCAAAATAGCCCCTGCGCGAATGATGCGCATGTGGAAGCTGATCGGCGTGGTGACGCTGGTACACGTGGTGGTCATCCTGGCTCTGAGCCCTCGCTTATACTGGGCGGATGAAACGTCTCCGGATGCGTTGTACGCCAAGGGCGAAAAAGCCATGAACGAGGGCCGCCATCTTGAGGCGATGGAGTATTTCAGAAAAGTGATGGATCAGCAGCCCAAGCCCCCGCCGGTTTATCTGAAAGCCGCCGAGCAGCATCGGCTGGCGGATCGACTGGTGCGGGAAGCGGACGGGAAATCGTCGCAGAAGACCCCTGTGCCCGCGCCTGGCCCCACAACCGCACCGGTCAAGGCCAACCCTACCCCGCCGGCCACGCGTCCAGTCATCACACCCGAGCCTGATAAAGGCAAGCCGTTCATTCCACCGGAGCTGAATCCGGGTAAATAACTGCTGCCAAGTGTTTAAATGCCGACCAGACGCGCGTAAATCGACCGTGCCCGTGCGATATCGCTCGTGCCATGGATGATCGCCCTGCCGTCGGTAAAGGCAGTGATTCTCACCCCCGGCGATTCGGCCAGATCACAGCGAACCAAAAACGCAGTCCGTTGCACCGTGCCCGCCTGTTGCCATCGATCGGCCATGGTTTTCAGATCGAGCGATGCACTAGCAATGCCCGGTCGCAACTGCACGGCGTTCTGCCCGCAAAGCGTCGCCTGCGACGCTTCAGTCGGTCGATTGAGAAACTCAAACTGCTTCCGCCCGCACGCCGGGCAATCCGCCCGACGGCCATCGCTAACGTCCACCGGTTTGAACCGTATCTGCCAAACGTCGACCGATACGAGCGATACGGGCACCGTGTCCGGAGAGGTGAGATAATGAATCGCCAGACCGGCCTGCATAGCGCCGACAACCGCCGTCTGCGGCCCGAGCACGCCGACGGAATCACATGTAGGCAACTCACCCGCTACAGGCGGGGTTGGGAAAAGACATCGCAGGCAAGGCGTTTTACCCGGCACGATCAACATCGCCCGCCCGTCCGTCGCCACCGCAGCCCCGTAAATCCAGGGGCGATGGTTCTTGATGGCTGCATCGTTGATCAGGTATCGCGTCTCGGCGTTGTCCGTACCGTCGATGATGAGATCCACATCGGCGATGAGCTGCTCAATATTCCCCCCGTGTACATCCGCCGGAACCGGTTCGATCGTGATGGCGGAATTAACGCGCGACAATCGCCCCGCCGCCGCAACAGCTTTAGGCGTTGATTCGTTTACATCCGCTTCATCGAACAGGGTTTGACGTTGCAGGTTGGTCAGTTCCACCAGATCGCGGTCGATCAGCCGAAGGCAACCGACGCCCGCGCGGGCGAGCATCTCCGCCGCCACCGTGCCGAGGGCGCCGCAACCGATCACCACCACCCGCGCCGCCGCCAGCCGCGCCTGCCCGGCGGTTCCGATCTGGGGTAGCAATGTTTGGCGGTGGTAGCGGTCCATCGTGGTTTCGTTGACAAACTCAGACTATAGTAGTGTGCTTAACAAAGGATACGATGGCAACAGACTCTGAAATCTTCTCCCTCGCTGACAAAATCGGTCAGCTGCTCAAAGACCACCCAACCGTCGCCAAATACAAGGCTGCCCAGGAATCGCTCGCCAAAGACCCAGACGCCGCCCGGTTGATGGGCGACTTCAACCGCATGCTCGAAGCCCTCGGCCGGCAGGAACAGCAAGGCATGTCGATTTCCGACGCCCAGCGGCTGTCGCTGGAGGCCCTGCAGACCAAGATCGTCTCGCACATCAAGATTAAAGCCCTGAACCTGGCCGAAGTGGAATTCTACGACCTGCTCCGCAAGATCAGCCAGGCGTACCAGAAGCCGATGCTCGACACGATGCCCGGCGCCGCCGCCCGTGCCGCGGCGGGCCGTTCGCCGTTGCAGTAGTTGCTTGCTGAAGAACGCGAGAAGGACACATCGCATGGCCTACTGGCTGCTAAAGACCGAACCTTCGACGTTTTCTTTCGACGACTTGGTGCGCGACAGGAAGGCCGTCTGGGACGGCGTATCCAATGCGACGGCGCTGATCCACATTCGCGCGATGGAGAAAGGCGATTCGGCCCTCATCTATCACACCGGTGATGTCAAATCAGTTGTCGGTGTGGCGCAGATCACCAGCAATCCGTACCCCGATCCCAAGCTCGCCAACCCAAAGCTGGTCGTCTTCGACCTGAAGCCGGGCAGGAAACTGGCCAAGCCGGTGACGATCGCCCAGATCAAGGCCGACCCCGCTTTTACCGGCTGGGATTTTCTCCGCATCGGTCGCTTGAGCGTGGTGCCCGTGCCCGATGCGATGTGGAAACGGATCGAAGCGCTCTCCAAACCATGAGGATGCCATGACTGAATCCGAAGACGATAAGCCGCACAAGCCAGCCGATGATAGCGAGCAGGTTTACTACAGCGGTTCGCCTCTGTTGCGGGCTGAGACAGGAAAACTCAGCGTGTGGTGGCTGTGCGGATTGGCCATCCTGGTGTTCCCCATTGTCTGGAAGAAAATGAACAGCAGCGGCGAATGGCCGGGCGGGCTGGTGATATTGGCGTGCCTTGTCATGGCCGGGCTGGCGTTTGTACTGCCGGTTCTGCTTCAGAAAACGGTGCGGTACCGCATCAGCAACTACCGCATCGATTACGAACGCGGCCTGCTGAGTAAAAACATCGATACGCTGGAACTGTGGCACGTGGAAGACATTAAGTTCCATCAGTCGCTGATCGACCGAATCCTGAATACCGGCACGATCACGGTCATTTCGCACGACGAGACCACGCCAAAGCTGATCCTTCAAGGCCTGCCCGACCCTCGGCCGCTGTTTGAAACGCTGAAGCAACGAGTGATCGCAGTTAAACGGCAGCGCGGCGTGATCAAGATGGACGTGGGTTAATCGGATTTGAAGCACGCCACCCGTACCACGGGCCTCCGGCCCGAGCCGGGAATGCTTGGAGTCGGAAGTCGCACTTTTGCTCAGTCTTCGCGTCGCGCGCACGGGCCGGAAGCCCACGTTACGAGACGGCTAAATCGCCCCAATCCTGCTTTTGTTTTGTTCTGACGAACTCTGCCAGTCGTCCTGCGTACACATTCGACCATCGATTCCGCAGCAGCACCTCGCTGAACATCTCAAACCCCGCCCGGCGGATGCGTTCGCGGCGATCATCATCGGCCAGCAACGATTCGATCGTACCGACCAGATCTTCCGTCTTGGCCACCGCCCAATGCTGCCCGTCGCGGGGTGTCAGCGGATTGAGCGTCAGCACCGGATGATGCTGTCGCAACACCATGCAATCGGCGGCGAAAAGTTCGCCGTCTTTCAAACACCACGGACCACGTCCATTGAGCGAGAGACAGACTTTGCTCGCCCGGCTGATTCGCAGCATCTCATCCATCGGCACAGTGGCGACCGACGCACTGGCGTGTCCCGGCTGGGAGATGGTGAAAAATCGCTTGCGCAATTCGTACGGAGTAAGTGCTTCGAACGCAGCCGCCCGGTCGTCGCTGGTGGGCGATCCGACGAACGACCAATCATATTCGTACTTCGGCGACGGATTGGGCGTCAGCATCCGGCTGAACAGCGCGTCACCCTCAAAATCATCCTGAACCGTGATGTGAAACCGCGACCCGCCGAGCAGCAGCGGGCACGAGAGCACATGCACATTGTCGGGCAGTTGATTCAGTTCACGATACTTGGCGGGCTCGTGGATCTGCAGTTTGAGGTAAATCACCTGCAACTTGTGCTGCCGAACGACCGACAGGATCGGCTGGGTGAGACCCAGAAAATCAAGTCGCCGGCCCTTGTCGTGGAAATCGACGACAACCGAGACGGATGGCTTGTTCTCGCAGAATAATTGCTCGAACTGCGGTTGCGTGGAGACGAATATCGGTATCGCGCATGCAGGGCTATTGGTGAAGCAGCACTGCGACTGATTGACCAGCAGGCAGCGCACGAACTCAGCCTGCTTAACGTCAAGATTCACCGGAAACAGCCTGGCCGCCACGGGCAGGTTGCGATCGACAAACTGCTTCACCACGGCGGGATTCACGGCAGGATAGCTGGCCATACCGCTCATTCTGCTCCGGCCGCGGTTGTATCGCAACCGAGTTTGCCGATGATGTACGCGGAGCACCGATGAGCGAGCGCGTTTGCGTAGTGCTGGTCACCTATAACCGCCTGCCGCTGTTGCGGGAGAGTCTGA
Source organism: Phycisphaerae bacterium (assembly GCA_031377185.1). Taxonomy (GTDB): domain Bacteria; phylum Planctomycetota; class Phycisphaerae; order Tepidisphaerales; family Tepidisphaeraceae; genus JANMES01. Next base: position 8,027 of record JANMES010000095.1, on the reverse strand, counting down.
TTGCGCTTTCGCAAAGCACTCGGCCGATCGATCGGATCGTTGTCATCAACAATCAATCCACGGATGGAACCGCTGACGCGCTAGCGAAAGAATTTGCCCACGTCCACGTCATCACGCCCCTCAAAAACCTCGGCTGCGCGGGTGGGAATTATCTGGGCATTCAATGGGCTCATCAAAACGGTTTTGATTGGATTTGGACATTGGATGATGACTCGATCATCTCACCGGATGCGCTGGAGCAACTTTTCGCCGCCCGAGATCGCTTTGCCAATCCGAAACCCAACCTGCTGGCCAGCAAAGTCGTCTGGGTGGACGGTTCGCTGCATCCGATGAACATCCAAAAACCCAAGCTCTACAACCCCGATCAACAATTCGAAGCGGCCAAACACGGAACGATGTCGATCCGGTTTACCTCATTCGTCTCGATGCTGTTCCACCGCTCGATGGTTGATCGGTACGGCCTGCCGATTTCGGGTTATTTCCTCTGGAACGACGATGTTGAGTACTCCGCGAGAATGTTGCGAAGCGAACTCGGTGTGCTGGTTCCGGCAAGCATCGTCTGTCACAAAACGGCACTAAAGCACGTCCCTTCGACCAGCGCCCCGGAGAAGTATTTTTTCGAAGTGCGAAACAAGCTATGGATCATCCGCTTCAGTGCCGCGTTTTCCAGCGATGAGAAGTGGTGGATGTTCAAATCGCTCTGCCGGCGGACGTGGCATCACTTGTGCGACAATCACTTCAAGACTTCGGTGCTAACAGCGGTCTTTAACGGGGCATGGGAGGCGCTGACAACCTCACCGAAACTATCCGTTTGAAACAAGCACCCACCCGACTAAGCTGCGATAGCTTCAGGCGTCACATTGCCGATCAATCGCGGCTGCCATAGGCGCAGGATCGGGCCGTTGAATTTTCCACGCAAGGCATCCATGCCTTTGTCAATTTGCGCGGGATTGATGTTCGACATCACAATCCCTTCGATGGTCTCAGTGAAAGCATTGGTTGAAGGCACGATCGGCACGCCGCGGTACTTCAGGCCCCAGTAGGCGGGGTTGTCGTCGAGAATCGATTCGACCACCAAGCCTGCCTTGGCACAGGCGTTCATCGTAGCAAACAGGTTCTTGCTGAAATCCGCCACACACACGCGGCGGATACTTTGCCGGCTCGCCCAGGCATCTACCGCGTCGGACTGTTTCTGGAATTGGAAGATGCGCTCGATTGCAATATCGCTCAACGTCTGGCGGCCGCGGAACATTTCTTTGATGGCCCAGACTTTGGCTTCGCGGAGGCCTTTTTTGGCGGCTTTGCCGTGGTCGGCATGTTTGGCGATGGCGGAATATCGCTGTGTCCAGTCCTCCCGATAAACCCGCCGAAGGTGCTTGGGCAAAAACCGTTCAGCCACGATTAGATTGTTGCGAATGTCCATCCGGTGCACGGTCTCCGAAGCCCGGCCGGGCCCGTTGACCTTGTCGTGGCGGAAGACAATGTCCTCGAACCGCTCGATGCGATAGCCGGCGCCCCAGATTCTGAAGCTGAGTTCGTATTCCTCCGCCTGGCGGAAGAATTCGAGCGCAAACCCGCCGACCTGTTGGAGGACTGACGAACGGAAGCAAGTCGCCCCGCCGAGCAGTACGGTCGGAAACGCAGGCCCTTCCGGCGAACCGTCGGGAAGCTCGACCCGAGCCACCAGCGCGGCCACATCGGGCTGTGAGTCCATGTAGCCGATCATATGCTGAACAGCCTGGGAATTGGCGGGATAGCTGTCGTCGTCGAGGCAGATGAAATACTCGCCCGTCGCTTTGGCAAAGGCATGATTCCGCGCAGGCATGCCGATGTTCTCGCTCAGCCGCACGTAATTCACTTCGGGGTACTCCGCCGCCATCATCGTGTCCGTGCCGTCGCTGCTGGCGTTATCGATGACCCACACATCCCACTCGCCGGTTGCGATCGGCGTGCGGCTGGGAAGTAGATCGAGCGTTCGCTTGAGCGTATCGCGTCGGTTAAATGAGATGATGACATAGGACAATCGCATATTCTCTCCTCATGCCGCACGGGCCTGGCCGGGGTTGGGTTCGGTCGAGAGTAGACGGGCGATCGTGCGTGTCGCCCGGTCAAGCCCTGCTTTGTAGCTCAGCCGGCTTTGGGTGTTTTGCCGCTGCTCGGTGGATATGTCATAACGCAATTGCGGGTTGTTGATGTACCGTTTGATCGCCGCTTCCAGCGAATCGCGACTGTGGAACAGGACTTCAGGCAAGCGAGGCAGGCTCACCGACTGCGGGATGAGTGTTCCACCCCGCTGCCAATCGCGAACCATGCCGATCGGATCGACCTGCTCCGCCAGGCAGGCGCATCGTGCCAAGGTCGATTCCAACGCCTCGCGGTGCTGTTCTTTCACTTCTCGTCGAGCCTGCTCAACCGTGCAAACATTTGAATCGAAATGACGATCGATGAAATTCAGCAATTCCTGGGTGAGATGATTGAACGGGTTGTCGCGGATGAGATAGAACCCGCCGGCAAACAAGCCGCTCAGCAATCTTGCATGGGAAAAGCAGGCGTGCGGTTCGAGCTGCAGATTGATCTTCGATCGCCGTGTCAGCATTTCCAACTCTTCGCCGGCTTTGACTACTCCGCGTGCGTACGGTGAAAGCGCCGGATGGTTCTCCCACCCGCGCCCGTACAAGGCCAATTGCAATCCCATGGATTTGGCCAAATCAGCGGCCCATAGCAGGGATTGGTGTCGATACAGCGTATTGTTCAAGCGATCGAACAACGCATTCACAATCTGATCTTTCGCCTGAGTGCTGCTAATGCCAATGCCTGTGGTACGTTCACATTCTCCGAGGATCTGCCGCACATCGTAGTAGGTTGAAACCGTATCCCCGGCGGCGTAGCGATCCATGATCTTGCTGCACGCCAGTTCGATCAGCGACTTCAGCGCCGGCGGGTTGCTGTACTTGTTAAGCAGTTCACTGACAACCTCGCCAGCGGGTTTGGACCAGTTTGAAACGTACACCAAGTCGTCGCCATCGCTGGTCCATTCCGTCGGCCGCATGGGAACGCGGGAGAGTTGTGGAAGATCGACGACTTGCCGTCGCGGATATCCGTGCTGCTGCACGAAGAGCGACCCCATGCCTGACAGCACGAAATCCCGCAGATTAACGTTCGAGCCTGCGGTTGAATTGCAGAGGTTCGGGAGATGATCTTGAATCCAGCAGGCAAACGGCAGTTGCGGCGGGAAGAGATCGCCGTGTTCATGACGCAGGTGATCGATCTGGAAGACGAAATCCGGCTTGAAATCCGCCAGCATCTTGCGGATGTACGCCCCGCCACAGCGTTGCCAGTCCGAAGGTTCGATGACGGTGAGCGCCTCCCAACCGAGTTGGCCGAATGCCTGGGCTGCGTCTTTTGTGGAATACTGCAGTACCGTTGAAAACCGCGTGGTAATCATCAACACCCGCGGCTGACGATCCGGGAAACTGCCGAACGCATTGGCCCAGTGTTCATCAGGAACATTCGCGTAGTACGCTTCAATCTCTGCCTTGCGAGCCAGATCAGCAGCCGACAGCTTGCTCAGTGCCATCTGCAAACCCGCTCCGATCCTGGCTCCATCCATCCCTTGATTGATCGACATCGCGGGCAAGGGAGTCAGAAGTTCGACAAGCACTTCCGTCTCGTACGCCTGCTGCCAACCCGGGCCTACAAACCAGCGAAACCGCGGCTGATGGATCGGGCCGTTCTCGGCCGAGTAATCGTGTACCATCAGGTTCAGCATCAGTATCTGGGCTTGCGGCTCGATGATGTAAACCGGGTGCTGCATCGTCAAAAATAGCGTCGGGGGTTTGTGGGCGAGCGTGTTGATAAGGTAACCATCGCCCATGCCACACAAGGCAATGGGAATACCGCGGGCTATTTCATTCTTGAGCTTGGCAAAAACCGCCATCGCGCCCTGCTGCGGATTGTCGTTGATCGAAAAGCTGGTCGTATGGCCGGGACGATCGGAGAAATGGATCGTGGGCAAACCGGTGGAGGACGCGGCGATCTGATATCGCACATCATTCGGAGCCACCATCACCGCCGCGTAGACCGCCGGGCGGTATTCCTGTAACGCAATCAGGTTCCGCGCCAAGTTGTATTGAAGTTCGCAGGGCACGTCGCGCTGCGTCATCCGCGAAAATGCCCCCTGCGCAATCAGCCACTGCTTGGTTTGAATCGCCTTTGCAGCAAGCTCCCGTAACGCCGCTTCACAATCGGCCGGGGAATGAGTGGAGAGAATCGAATCGACCACACCGCCTTCCCCGCGTGTAAATGCCGCTTCTAGCGAGCTAATCAGCGTAGCCTGGGACGAAGTGTCGATCATTTGCTCCTTTATCGGACACCAAACCCCCGAATAGTGAAAGAAAACGCCGCTCGGCTCGATTTTGCGTCCGATAAAAATTCACCTCCTGTAGTGCTGCTTGCCGATCTATTACACCATGCCTAGCCCTCGCAAGGTTTGCACGTTGGAGCAACTTCTGTCGATCCGAGCCGACGCCAAATCTGCCGGCCGAACCGTCGTTCACTGCCATGGTTGTTTTGATATCGTTCACCCCGGGCACATCGCGCACTTGCAGTTTGCCAAGTCATTGGGCGATATGCTGGTCGTCACGATCAGCAGCGACGCGAACGTCAACAAGGGCGTCAATCGTCCGCTGATCCCCGACGACTTGCGCGCCGCCAGCGTGGCTGCACTGGAATGCGTGGATGTTGTCTACATCAACCCGCACCCCACCGCGATCGAGCTGCTCGACGCTCTCAAGCCCGATGTTTACGTCAAAGGCAAGGAATACGAAAAGCATCACGATCCCCGCTTCGCAGCTGAGCGAGACATGGTTATGAAGCACGGCGGGCGTGTCACCTTCACCAGCGGCGAGGTGGTTTACTCCTCCACCGCTTTAATCGGTACGCTGAACAACGACACTCGGTTCAATGACGAGAAGATCGCAAGATTCTGCGATCGGTACGATCTGACCGCCTCCGGTATCGTCAACCTGGTGCAGCGGTTCCGCGGGAAGAAAGTAGTCGTCATTGGCGATTATATTCTCGACCGCTATCACTTCTGCGACGCCACCGGCGTAGCCAGTGAAGGCCCGATGATGACCCTGCGTACACTGCAGGACAAAGATTACGACGGTGGTGCCGGTGTCATCGCGTTGCATTTGGCCGGCCTTGGGGCACACCCGGTGTTGGTCACGGGATTCGCTGACGACGATGCTTCCCGACAAGTGCATATGCGACTGCAGTCAGCCGGCGTAGAAGTGCAGGCACTGCCCTACCGACGCCAACTCATCTCGAAGCATCGCTATCTGGTGGATCAATCGAAGCTGTTCAAGGTGGACGAGGGGACGATCGCCCCGCTCGACTCCACGAGCGAGCCCATGGCGGCCGCAAAAATCTTCGAGGCAGCGGACGGCGCGGCGGCCGTCATCTTTGCGGATTTTGGCTACGGTCTGATTACCTCAGGCCTGCTCGACCGCATTTTGCCGACGCTTCGCGCGACCATTCCAGTTATCACCGCCGACGTGAGCGGTAAGCAATCAAATCTGCTTCAGTTCAAGGATGTGGATCTGCTCTGCCCCACCGAACGCGAAGTACGCGAAACGCTCCACGATTTTTCAAGTGGGCTGGGCGCGGTGGTCTGGAATCTGCTCGCGAAAACCGGCGCAAAGCAGGCGATGATCACGCTCGGGAAGCAAGGATTAGTGACATTCGACCACGCCGAAGGCGCAGCCAAAACCGACCGTCTACGCAGCGAATACGTTCCCGCATTGGCAACCCACGCCATCGACCCCTTGGGCTGCGGCGATGCATTGCTTGCCACCGCCTCACTCACGTTGGCCGCGGGTGGATCACTTCAAGCAGCGGCACTACTCGGATCGCTGGCAGCTTCAATCGAGGCCGGCCAGATCGGCAACCATCCGATCGACGCAGAAACGTTGCTCTCGAAAGCCAGCATCGTTGGCGCGCAAAACGTCACACGGCTGGCAGTCTAGCGCGGGCAGTGGAAAGGTTAAAGCGACGAGCGACGAGTTTTTACTCGTCGCTCGTCGCTCGTCGCTCATCGCTTTTCACTTGATTACTTCTTCTGTCCCGGCTGAACCGGGATTTCACCGAACTGCTGCTCGAAACGCTTGACCAACTGGCTCAGCGACATGCTGAGGCGCTTCACACTGGTATAGCTCATGATGACGCGATCGGTCACCTTAAACAGCAGTTGCGGCGTGGCATTCTGCGGGTTGGGGTCGGGCATGTTGAAACCGAAATCGACCACTACTTCCTCCGCTGTCGTATGAATACGGTAGGCGTTGGAGAAGATCGTCTTCAGTTCGCGTTCATCGAGAGTAACGCGTACCTGTTGTTGTTCTGCAGCAGCCGGAGCGGGAGTTTCCTCAGACATCGTTCGGTCCTTTCTATGGAGTAAATCGGGCCGTTGATTGTGCCCAATTTTTTGAGCTTGTCCACTTTGAGTGGGTATGAAAGAATGGCAATCATGTTATCGGGCGATACGTTGCGCGAAGTTCGATCGTTTATGCCACCGGACTCGGTCATGTCCGACCCGGCCGAGCTTGCGGTTTACGATTGTGACGGTTTTACCGTCGCCCGGGCCGTCCCCGGTGCGGTGCTTTTCCCGACCCGTGTCGAACAGGTGTCGAAAATCGTCACCTCCTTAGCCGGCCATGGCGTGCAGATCGTCCCCAGAGGCTCGGGAACCGGGCTGGCAGGCGGGTGCGTGGCGTTTGAGAACGGCGTCATCGTTTCCACCACCCGGCTGAACCATATCCTATCGATCGACCTCCATAACCGTGTCGCCCACGTTCAGGCCGGCGTTCGGAATACCGATCTGTCGACCGCCGTCGCCAAGCTGCCCGGCGGAGCGGCGTACCACTTTGCACCCGATCCTTCCAGCCAACGTGCCAGCACCATCGGCGGAAACGCTGCCACCAACGCCGGCGGCATCCATACGTTGAAGGATTTCGTCTCCTCCAACCACGTCCTGGGCGTCGAAATGGTGCTGGACGACGGGCAAGTCGCCGCGTTCGGCGCCACCAACGGATGTTATGAGTCAGGCCCGTTCGATCTGCCCGGGCTGATCTGCGGATCGGAAGGCACACTGGGAATCATTACATCGCTCTGGGTGCGGCTCGTCCCCAAGGCCACTGACTTCCGCACCATAGTCGGCCTGTTTGCCTCCAGTTCCGACGCCTGCGACGCCGTCAGCAAAGTCATCGCCAACGGCATGCTGCCGGCCGCGATGGAGATGCTCGACGGCGCGATGGTACGAGTCATCGAAGAAACCTTCCATTTCGGTTTTCCGATGGACACCCAGGCGCTGGTGCTGGTGGAAATCGATGGAATCTCTGAACTGCTCGACTCGCAGATGAAGCAGATCGAAAAGATCCTGACCGACCACCACGCCACCGGCATTCAAAGCTCAGACGACCCGATCGTGCGGGCCAAGCTATGGAAAGCCCGTAAAGCTGCATTCGGCGCGATCGGGAAGATCAGCCCCAGTTACTGCACGCAAGATGCCTGCGTCCCCCGCAGCCGGCTGCGCGAAGTGCTCGCAAAAGTGGATGAGATCGGTAAATCGCACGGCCTGCAGATCAACAACGTCTTCCACGCCGGCGACGGCAATGTCCATCCGATTTTTCTTTACGACGACCGCGACGAAGAGCAGGTGCAAAACGTCCTGCATGCGGCGGAGAAAATCCTGCAATACTGTATCGATCTGGGCGGCACCGCCACCGGCGAGCACGGCGTGGGCGTTGAAAAACTCCACCTGATGCCCTACCAATTCGATGTAGCCACGATGCGACAGTTCGCCGAGATTAAAGAGGCATTTGATCCGAATGGCCTTATCAACGCCGGCAAGCTCATTCCGAGTGAGAATGTGAGAGTTCAACTGCTCAAACCCGGTAGGCATGCGCCGCAGTAGGTAACTGTTTACCGTCCCGTCATGGATTTTAGATCGTGTCTGTGAGCAAGGCGATGTC
>JANMES010000093.1:0-23453 GCA_031377185.1 Phycisphaerae bacterium | reverse complement strand
TTCCCATCCGCAAAACACGGCCGTAAACTTCGCTTCCGCCAATGCCAGCCTCCTGTCCTCTTGATGCTTGGTAACAACAAGATAAGACAAAGCTGGCGTTGGTGTTTATTCAGACGAGTTCACGCAATTCCCGGATGAACCAAAAAAATACGAACAATAGTAGGCGATAGTAAGCGTAGACATACAACAGCATTGGTGGACAAAATATCCTCATAAATTCAGCTTCAGATGACGTTTACACGGGGCCGATCGCCCGCCGATGTAGCCTGTTTCGCCGGTCTGTGAACAGCGGTTGAAAAGTGGAGCAGGCGTCGGGCGAAAAACGTGGCGCCCGGAATCAGACTGACCTTGCTCACGAGCGGTGGACGCTCGTTCTTTATGTCAGTTCAAGGCCGCCTCGAATTGTTCGGGGCTGACATAGCCTAATGAACTGTGTCTGCGAATGCGATTATAGAACACCTCGATGTACTCGAAGATCGACCTCCGGGCCTGCTCGTGCGTGGCGTAGGGGCCGTTCGGATACACCCGCTCGGTCTTGAGCTTGCCCCAGAAGCTTTCCATCACCGCATTGTCGTAGCAGTTGCCCACCCGACTCATGCTTCACGTAATGCCGTGTTCATGCAACAGGTCCTGGTAAACGCCGCAGGCGTACTGTACGCCCCGGTCGCTGTGGTGGAGCAGTCCCTTATCCGGTCGTCTTCGGGCTAAAGCCATCTTCAATGCGTCTACCACCAGTTCAACCGGCATGCGGTCGTTCATACTCCAGCCGACGATCTTACGGCTGCACAGGTCGATCACCGCCGCCAGGTAAAGCGTGCCTTGGTTCGTCTGGACGTACGTGATATCCGCGGCCCACTTTTGGTTAGGCAACTCGGCAACAAAGTCCCGGTCCAGCCGGTTGGGCGCGACCGGATGCGGATGGTTGGAGTCGGTCGTGCAGGGCACGAATCGCTGGCTCACCACCGAGCGAATCCGCTGCTGTTTCATGATCTTCGCCACCGTGTTCCGGCAGACCGTCTCGCCCGACGCCACCAGTTCCTTGTGCACCCGCGGCGAGCCGTAGACGCAACCGCTTGCGTGGAACGCCTCGATCACACGGCCGGTCAGCTGCGTCCGTCGTCGCGTGCGTTCACTGGCCGGTCGTTTGAGCGACGCGTAGTATCCGCTCTTGCAGACGCCCAGCACGTCGCACATCGGCTGCACGGGGAACTCCTGGCGGTGTTCGTGAATCCACTTGAACTTCACGGCTGCTCCTTGGCAAAGAAGGTGGCTGCTTTTTTTAAAATCTCCCGCTCCAGCTTCAGCCGCTGGTTCTCTTTCTCCAACTCCGCCACACGCCGGCGCAGATCCTTTTCTTCAGACGCATTGACCGTTCCGTTGCGTTTGCGGTGCTGCTTGACCCAATATTCCAGCGTGCCCTGACCGACCCCCGGCCGCTCCGCCGCTTCCTTGGGCGAATAGTTCTCCTCGACCACCAGCGAGACTGCTGACCGCCTGAACTCCGGTGCAAAACCTCTGCGTGCCATGATGAATCTCTCCTTTGAACGGGTAGTATCCCGTCTGTTCGGAGCGTCCACCACTCGTGAGCAAGGTCATGGCTCTGGCCGTTGGCATGAACCTCTACACGTCGCTGCCGTCGATGGTGCAGATGCGGCAGATGAACGTCCCGCCGCCACCGCCCAGGCCGATCAAGACCGGCGTGAAAAGCCCGCACGGCGGGAGCTTCTTTGCGAACAAACGACAGCGACACTTTCTGTGTTTCTGATAACCCGTCTCGTTGTTGCGATTGAAGTATTAATCCGCCGGTCCGTTGGGCGGACGCCTGCGTCACGATCTGTGCCCTGGTCTACTTGTTCACTGCCCACGGCGCGCCACTAGCGCTCAAGACCGACAACGGCTCGGCCTTTATCGATCACCGGACGCGTTCGCTGCTGTCTGTGGCCGGGGTGACGCACCTGCTCTCGCCGCCGAAGACGCCGCGGTACAATGGGGCCAAGGAAGCGGGGATCGCTTCGCTCAAAACTCGCACGCTGCACATCGCCGCCGCGCACGGCCGGCCCGGCCACTGGACGTGCGACGATGTCGAAGCGGCGCGGATCGAAGCCAACCTGCAGTCGCGGCCCTGGGGAAGGAACGGCCTCGCCCCGATCGACGTGTGGGAGAAACGAGCCGGGATTGCCGATGATGAACGCAGGCAGTTCCTCGCAGCGCTGGCGGTGGCCCGGCCGATCGAGGAGCGGAAGATGAAGGAACAAGACAAGCCGGGCTCACGCCCAGCCCCAGCAGCGGCTAGCGCCGCTGCTGAATCGCTCAACGCGAACGAGCAGGCAGCTGTTGCCCGCCGCGCGATCCGTCGAGTTCTCATCGAACTCGGCTATCTTTGTGTCAGGAGAATCGCGAATTAGTCTACTTTAATCACGGCGACTTTGACCGAGAATTAGGTGGTCAGCACAACCATAACGGCAGGATCAGTCACCGTTCTGTGATCTCCGACCTGCTCTGCTTCCGTCAGACGAGTGAAGGTCACCACGATCTTTCTCTCGGAAAGTACGCAACAGACGCAGGAGTAACTCTCGTCAAGTAAAATTGAAAGCAAGCTCAGCCAGAACCGCGATCTTTTGAACTTTGAGCGTTTCCATTTGATAGTAGTATGCTTGCCTGCAGGGACACTGGCTCCGTTCGAAATCCTGCATTACCGTATTCCGCGTAACCGCGATCACCAGTTTACCGCTGAATTTTACGCACATGTAGTTCAGGGGACTCGCGTGAAAACCGATGACAAGAGGTTACAGGCTCAATACTTCTGGGCGATTGCCCGTTTCGTTGGTAAGCCGATTCGGATCGCAATTGCCGTCGAGTGGGCACCATCAGCATATAGCCCATTTGTCCTGAAGTACGGGCATAAAACCTTGGCGTGCGCTGGATGACGCCACTAGCATACATATGGTGGTTTCCGACGTACCGCGGGTGGAATTTTGATTTATGAATGTATCGGGCCCAATTGTCTCTACAACGCAAACGCCTCCTAAAAAGGAGACGGTCCGGACTTCTTTGCAGATCCGCCCGCGCAGGATTCAAGCTCGGCCGGGTTGGGTGGCGGTTGATCTTCGTGAATTGTGGCAACATCGCGAGCTGCTGGTATTCCGCGCGGTGCGCGATCTCAAAGTCCGTTACAAGCAAACCATCCTCGGTGCCACCTGGGCGATCATCCAGCCGCTTGCAACCATGGTGGTCTTCAGCATCTTTTTTGGTCGATTGGCCGGGCTCGATAAGAATCTGATAATTCCATACCAGGTGATGGTGTTTTGCGCGCTGCTGCCGTGGCAGCTGTTTGCGTACTGCCTGACCCAGTCGAGCAACAGCTTGGTGGAAAACGCCAACATCCTCACCAAGGTTTATTTTCCCCGGCTGATTATTCCTCTATCCAGCTTACTCTGCGGATTGGTGGATTTCTGCGTTTCCTTTGTCGTGTTGATGGGATTGATGGCGTGGTACCACGTTGAGCCCGCTTGGCCGGTCGTGCTGTTGCCGCTGTTCCTGCTGCTGGCAATGACGGCGGCGCTGGCGGTCGGGTTGTGGTTGAGCGCTCTCAATGTCCGCTATCGCGACGTGCGTTACACGATCCCGTTCATCGTCCAGCTTTGGATGTTCGCAACGCCGGTCGCCTATCCAGCCAGCTTGGTGCCCGCGAAGTGGCAATGGCTTTACGGCCTGAACCCAATGGTCGGCGTTGTTGACGGCTTCCGCTGGGCGTTGCTCGGCGATGCCCCGCCAGGCAGTTCGCTGCTGGCATCGATCATTGCCACTCTCCTGCTGCTGGTCGGCGGGCTGTTTTACTTCCGCAGGATGGAGAAAAGCTTCGCGGACGTCATCTGATCACGCACATGAGCGAATTAGCGATCCAAGTCCAGGGCATCAGCAAGCAGTTCCACTTTGGAGCTCAGGAGCGGTATCGCACGCTGCGCGAATCACTGATCGGAATGGCGCGCAAGCCGTTGGACTTGGTGCGATCGCTCTCCCGACGCTCGGAGCCTGCCGAGGATCGCGCGTTCTGGGCGCTGCGAGATGTCACCTTCGATGTGCGCCGCGGCGAGGTGATGGGCGTGGTCGGCAAGAACGGCGCGGGCAAGAGCACGCTGCTGAAAGTCCTCAGCCGGATCACCGAACCGACGAACGGCTACGCCGACATCTGGGGCCGCGTGGGTAGCTTGCTGGAGGTGGGCACGGGCTTTCATAGCGAGTTGAGCGGTCGAGACAACATCTACATGAGCGGCTCGATGCTGGGCATGCGGAAGGCGGAAATCGACCGCAAGTTTGATGAAATCGTCGCCTTTGCCGAGGTCGACAAATTCATCGACACGCCCGTAAAGCGATACAGCAGCGGCATGTACATGCGGCTGGGGTTCGCCGTTGCGGCGCATCTGGAGCCGGAGATTCTTTTGGTCGACGAGGTGCTCGCCGTCGGCGACTCGGCGTTTCAGAAAAAATGCCTGGGCAAAATGGACGACGTCGCCCATGACGGACGCACCGTGCTGTTCGTCAGCCACAACATGGCGGCGATGCAGGCGCTGTGCCACCAAACCGTCTGGCTGGAAGGCGGCCAAGTTCGCGGCGTGGGGCCGACGCGGGATATTGTCGCCAAGTACCTCGAATCCACCGCCAGCAATGAAAATCAGGGCGATCTCCGCGACCGCCGCGATCGTATCGGCGACGGCTCGGTCCGAATCATCTCGGCACGCGTTGATCCAGCCGAAGGCGGAAACGTGATGCGCTCCAACAGTCGGCTGATGCTGACAGTGGAGTATGAGGCGCCTACCCCCATCGAACGCATGAGAATCTGGGCCGAGGTCGAAGACTTCGCCAGCCGCAAGGTGATTTGTGCCTTCGACAGCGAGATGACCAACGACCTCCCCGACGTAATGCCCGCACGCGGCAAGGTGGTTTGCACGACCGAATCGCTGCGCATCACGCCCGGCCGTTGCCCGGTGACCATCGGGATTATTCGCAACGGCATGAACGCCGACGAAGTGTCGCGCGCCGTGAGCTTTGACGTCGAGCCCGACGAAGATTCATCGCACAAGGCCGTGACTCGCACCTGGGCGCTGACGGACATCCGTCACGGCTGGAAGTTGGAAGCATGATCGTTTGCCGAACCAACACATGACGCCGACTGACCAACATCTGGAGAGCAAACTGTTTCCTCTCGAGGAAGGCCTTTTCGCGCGCATCAACCTGGGCGATGTAACCACGAGCCTCCAGCCGCACGGCGATTCGATAGGCAAGGTGTTTGCATGGCAGGGCAAGTTGTATCGAGCGATCAAAATCGAGCACAGCCCGCTCTACCGCACGATCCTGAAGAACGGAATGCTCGACGATCTGGTGTCCCGTGGGCTGTTCATCCCTACCTGGCAGGTTGAGGAACAACTGACCGGTTACGATCTGGTCGTGCAACACCAGCGCTTGCCGCACGTGGTGTATCCCACGGAGTGGTGCTGGTCGATGATGCGCGACGCCGCCGTCGCGACGCTGGATGTGCAGATCGAGGCACTGAAACACAGCGCCACGCTGGCCGATGCTCATCCCTGGAACGTGGTATTCCGCGGTGCTCAGCCGGTGCTGGTCGATCTGACCGCGATCTCCGACAATCCCGCCGACCACTCCTGGCCGGGCGAGGAAAGCTTCGTCATGGAGTTTTTGCGCCCGCTGGTCCTGATGGGCTCCGGCCGGACCGAACTGGCGCACCTGATGCTCAACATCTCCGCCGACGATGCCCGAGAGTTGTGGCAACTGTGGGTGGGCACGGCAAGAAGCAAAGCGACGAACCTGGCGTCGCGCATCCTGCGGCGCGCGGGCGTGAAGCGATCGCGCCGAGTCATGAATAGAGCCATCCGCTGGCGAAAACGGCTGGCCGCGCAGGGAGCGCCCACGCTGCCCAAACCAGCGGCGGCCGGGGCGGAGCATTCGCCGATCGTCGAGCGGATCGCCGGTCTTGCGCCGGCGTCGGTCCTCGTGATTAACGAGAATCGCGGGCACGGCTTGTCGGTCGATCTGGCCAGAAAAGGCATTTACGTATTATCGGCCCATCGCAATTCCGACGACGCAGAGGCTTTGTACCAGCTTGCCAAAGCCGATGTCCTGAATCTGCTTCCGATTATCGCCGACACCTTATCAGGGACATCGACTTTTGGACTGTTCACCCGGCCTGATCGGGCAGGGATGCCAGCCAGGTTGCGCAGTGACTTAGTCGTATTCCCCGTGCCCAGTGGCGTGCCCGGCACGGCCGAGGCGTGGATGACGTTCGATCAGCGGATCGAGGCTGCCACCGTGTACGCCAATCGCTGCGTCGCGATCGAATTGCACAACACCGGTAGCGACTTCACGGTCTCACCGGTGATGCAAGCCGTTCTGCAGAGGCATTTTGTGAACTTTGAGCAGTTCAATCTCCCCAGCGTCAATCGCGTGTGGTTGATTGGACGGGTGAAGTCGTAACGTCGTATGCATCATGGTTCAACCCATTTTCAGATGTGGTGCCAGGTCGTCTCGGCCGGCCTGGGGATCGTCGCGCCGCCTCTGAAGCAGTGGACCAAGAGCATCTACAGTTCGCTGGGCTCGCGGGTGGTGGTGCTGCTGTATCACCGGATCGGCTCGAACGAGCGCGATCCGCAGGTTCTGGCGGTGTCACCGGAACACTTCGAGCAGCAAATGATCGCCGCCAAGGCGTTTGGTCCGGTCCTGTCGCTCCGGCAACTGACCAAGGCGTTATCCGATCGCAAGTTGCCCAAACGTGCCACAGTGGTCACGTTTGATGACGGCTATGCCGACAACCTCCAGCACGCCAAGCCGATCCTGGAAAAGCACGACGTGCCTGCGACCGTCTTCATGACGACCGGCACTTACGGTCGCGCTCGTGAATTCTGGTGGGATGAACTGCAAGGCATCCTGCTGGAGCCCGGCACATTGCCAAACCGGTTGACATTGGATTTGGCCGGCCAATCGCACGCCTGGGAACTTGGCGACTTATCGACATACACGTTAGAGCAGGCTCGCCCGCACTCAAACTGGCGATTCGACACTAGCCCCCCGCCGACGGTTCGGCATCGCGTTTACACGGAGATTTACTTCCTGCTGTGGAATCTGCAGCATGATCATCGCAGCAAGATCATGGACGACTTACTCGCCCAAGCGGGGCGCGGCATTACGGTGCGCCCCGTGCTCCGGGCAATGAACGACAACGAGGTTCTGAAACTCGCCGACGGCGGGCTGATCGAGATCGGCGCGCATACGCACACACACCCGAATCTGGCCTCCCAGCCGCTGGAATTGCAGGATGATGAAATCCGCCGCAGTAAGCAGCGGATGGAGTCGCTGCTGTCCCGGCCGGTCGAGAGTTTTGCCTATCCGTTCGGGATGCACACGGAGAAAACGCTGCAACTGGTTCGCGATGCGGGCTTTAAGCAGGCGTGCGCGTGCCTAAAGCACGCCGTGCAGTACCGCAGCGAACACCACCGCCTAGGCCGTGCCGATCTGGGCGATCTCGATGGGGACCAATTCGCTAAAATGCTTCGAGAGGCGGTGACATGGTGAACCACTCCACCATTCCGCAACCGGCCGGCGCGCAAACACCTGCGGGCTCAAGCTCCAACTCCACCGGCCCGGCGGTGACGGCGGTCATCATCTTCCTCAACGGCAAGAGATATCTGGCTGAGGCGATCGAAAGCGTCATCGCGCAATCCTTCACCGATTGGGAGCTGATGCTCTGCGATGACGGCTCGACCGACGGAGCAACGACCATCGCCAAGGACTACGCTTCTCGATATCCAAACCAAATCCACTACCTCGAGCACCCGAACCACGAAAACCGCGGCATGAGCGCGACGCGCATGCTCGGCGCACGCCACGCCGCCGGGCGATACCTGACCTGGCTCGACGCCGACGATGTTTGGCTGCCGAATAAGCTCGAGCGGCAGGTCGCGATTCTGGAAAAGCACCCGGAAGCGGCGATGGTCTACGGCCCGCTGACGTATTGGTACAGTTGGTCCGGCCATGCCGAAGATCACCATCGCGACTTCAAACAGAACATGGGCGTGGAAACCGATCGCGTGCAATCGCCGCCCGCCGTGCTGCTGAAGTTTCTCGATGACATC
The DNA here is from genome assembly GCA_031377185.1 of Phycisphaerae bacterium. Lineage (GTDB taxonomy): Bacteria > Planctomycetota > Phycisphaerae > Tepidisphaerales > Tepidisphaeraceae > JANMES01. The sequence continues at coordinate 15,309 of JANMES010000093.1, read as the reverse complement.
GAACACCACCCCAGCGGAGTGATGGTTCGACGCGACGTTCTGAACGCGGTCGGCGGGTATGAATCGTCCTTCCGCGGCGAATACGAGGACGTTGTCACGCAATCCAAAGTGTGCATGGCTTACCCGGTCTACGCATCGAGCGAGAGCTGGTACAAGTACCGGCAGCACGATGATTCGTGCTGCGCGAACATGAACCGCAAGGGCACCTCCCGATCCAAGCGGCTGGTTTACCTGCAATGGTTGCAGAACTACATCGCTACCCGCAACGTGCCCGCCGCCGTGCATGAAGCGGTTGGTCAGCAGATGAAGCCGTACGCAAACAAACTGAAGTACCAACTGTCGGAGATGTCGGCTGCCTGCACACGGACGGTGATGGATGTCGGCCGCCAAGTCGCCAGGGCGCTGATCCCGCCGCCGGTGCGATCGTGGCTGCGAGCCAAGCGTTACGGCAAACCTTACACCCCGCCGGCAGGCTGGGTGCGGTTCGGCCATCTGCGCCGGACCATGCCGATCGACCGTGACTGGGGCTGGCGCCGTGGATTGCCTACCGATCGCTACTACATCGAGTCGTTCCTGGCGGGTCAGTCGCAAGACATCCGCGGGCGGGTGATGGAAATCGCCGATCCCGGCTACACCGTCAAATTCGGCGGCAGCCGTGTGACCAAGTCGGATGTGCTGCATGTGGCCCACGGCAATCCGAGGGCGACGATCGTCGGCGACCTAGCAACCGGCCAGAACGTGCCGCACGAGGCGTTCGATTGCATCATCCTTACGCAGGTTTTGCCGTTCTTGTACGACGTCCGCGCCGCCGTCGCCAACTGCTACGCCGCATTGAAGCCGGGCGGCGTGCTGCTGCTCACCGTGCCGGGCATCAGCCAAGTCAGTCCGGAGGATCGCGACAGTTGGGGCGACTATTGGCGATTCACATCCTCCAGCGTCCGCCGGCTGCTTGGCGATGCGTTCGGATCTGACAATGTTCAACTGCAGACGTACGGCAACGTGCTGACGGCGGCGTCGTTCCTTTACGGCATCGCCAGCCAGGAGCTGACCCGGCAGGAGCTCGATCATCATGATGAGCAATTCGAGGTCATCATCGCCGCCCGGGCGATCAAACCCGAGAGGAGCGCCCAATGAACTCCGGGCCTACCATCACGGGCATCTTGATCTTCCTCAACGGCGAGAAATATCTCGCCGAGGCGATCGACAGCGTCCTCGCGCAAACGTACACCGACTGGGAACTGCTGCTGTGCGACGATGGATCCACCGACGGCGCGACCGCGATCGCGAAGGATTACGCCGCCCGTTACCCGGATCGCATCCGCTATTTCGAGCACCCGAACCACGAAAACCGCGGGATGAGCGCGACGCGGAATCTGGGTATCGCGAACTCTCGCGGCCAATACATCGCGATGCTCGACGCCGACGACGTGTGGGTGCCGGAAAAACTGGTCGAGCAATTGGCGGTGCTGGAAGCGCATCCTGAAGCAGCGATGGTCTATGGCCCCATGCGGATGTGGTACAGCTGGACCGGCCGGCCCGAGGACAAGCGTCGCGATTGGCTGCAACCGCTGGGGGTGCCGGCCAACTCCATCGCGCAGCCGCCGGACTTGCTGCTGTCGTTTCTCCGCGATCCTTCGTGTCACGTCTGCGGACTGCTGACGCGCAAGGACGTACTGGCGGCCGTCGGCGGGTACGAGAACGAGTTCCGCACGGAGTACGAAGACGTCGTCGTGCAGTCCAAGATCTCGGTTCAATACCCGGTCTACGCGTCAGGCAAGTGCTGGTACTGGTATCGCCAGCACGACGACTCCTGCACCTCCGCCACCCGCCGCAACTGGCAGCAGCGGCCGGCCCGGCTGAAGTACCTGAACAAGTTTGAGGGCTATCTCGAGAGCAAACAACTCACCAGCGGACCGGTGTGGGATGAAGTGCAGAAGCAGCTTCGTCCGTTCCGGTCGCTGATGAAGAATAAGCTGGACTCGATCGTTCGCAGTGCGGCGGGTTCCGTCTGGAGTGTGACGAAAACGCTACTGCCGTCGTCGACGCTGGCTCGCATTCGTGCGGCGAAGTGGAAGCAGCCATACGTGCCGCAGGCCGTGCGGGACAAGTTCGAGCGGTTAGCCACCTTGTCGCACAACACCGATATCAAAACGGGCGCGCACTCGTTGTCGGCTGATGACGTCGAACACTCTATGCGCATTCTGCAGCTGAGCTCATGGCAGCGTGAAGGCGGAGCCGAGCGTGTTGCGATGAACCTGCACTGCGAATTCCGCCACGCCGGTCACGACGCGACGCTCGCCGTCGGCGGGTACAGCGGTGCGGAACCTGATCGCCCGATGGGACGAGGGGTCATCCGGGTGCCGAATCATGAAGGCCGCAGCGCGTGGACGCGGCAATGGTGGGCAGCCCGCGATCGCCTGCGTGTAGGCACGACCTCCGGCCGAGTCTCTCCGCGTCGGGCGGCGGCGAGTGTCGCCAACATGCTGGCCGAGCCGATGCGCGCGGTTGATCGCGGCCTGGGACGGGAGGAATTCCGATTCCCCGGCACCCGAGCGCTGCCGTTGCTTCGGCCGGACATCATTCACTGTCACAACCTGCACGGCAGTTACTTCGATCTGCGACTGTTACCTTGGTTGAGCCGCCAATCGCCCGTCGTACTGACATTACACGATCACTGGCTGCTCGGCGGGCACTGTTCGTACCCGTTTGAATGCGATCGCTGGACCAGTGGGTGCGGAAACTGCCCGCACTTGGACATTTATCCGCAACTACAACGTGACGGCACGGCCAGTAATTGGAAACGCAAGGCGGAGATCTTCGCCGCCAGCCGAGTGTACGTCGCAGCCCCTTGTCGCTGGCTGCTCGATCGCGTCAAACGGTCCATGCTTTCGCCGGCAGTGGTGGAATCACGAGTCATTCCGTACGGGATTGATCTTAAAGTTTTCCATGCCGATGTCGATCGCAGGCAGATCAGGCAGCAGCTTGATCTCAATGCGAATGACCGCGTTTTGCTTTACGTAGCCAATCGTCTCCGGACCAACGTATTCAAGGATTTTCAACTGCTTCGCGATGCGCTACCGATGATCGCCAATTCGCATACAGCCAGTGGAACCGGCAAGCTGATCTTCATCGCCCTCGGCGATCAAGGCGCGTCCGAACGGATCGGACAGGCAGAATTACGGTTCGTTCCGTTCGAGGAAGACCCGCACTCCGTCGCCAGGTATTACCAGGCCGCCGACGTGTTCGTCCACGCGGCCAGGGCGGACAATTTCCCCAATACGGTGCTCGAATCGCTCGCCTGCGGAACTCCGGTGGTGGCGACCTCAGTAGGCGGAATCCCGGAGCAGATCAGCGATTTAAACGACGCCCGCGCCACCGGTGCGCTCACCCCGCCCGGCGACGCCACAGCGCTGGCACAGCGTGTGATCACGTTGCTGGCCGACGACGACCTGCGCCGCCGCCTCTCGCATAACGCCGCCATTGAGGCGGCTCGCCGGTTCGATCTGAAGACTCAGCGAGAGGCGTATCTCAGTTGGTTTGCACAGATTCTCGCGATGCCCTCTCGATCATCGGCCGACCAAAGCCGCACGGGCGCAGGACAGGAGGTTGCACATGCGCTGTCCTGAACTGCACGAACTTCCCCCGCCGCCTCCCGGCAAAACGGGCTGGCCTTGGACTGAAGGCACGACCGCGTGCAAGCCGACGTTGTCGTCGTCGCGAACCCGGCGGATTTCGATCGTAACGCCGTCTTTCAATCAGGGACATTTGCTTGAGGAGACCATCCGCTCAGTGCTGCTGCAGGGCTATCCCGACTTGGAGTATTTCGTCGTTGACGGTCAGAGCACCGACAACAGCGTGGAGATCATTCGCAAGTACGAGAAATACCTGACGTGGTGGGTCAGCGAAAAAGATCACGGCCAGAGCCAAGCCGTCAACAAGGGTTTCGCGCGGGCCACCGGATCGATTCGCGGCTTTTTGAACAGTGACGATCTGCTCGAGCCTTGCGCCCTGCACCGCGTCGCCAATGCGATGGCCTCGGGTTACCAGTGGGTCGTGGGGCAAGTTCGATATCTCAACGATAACGGTCGCACATGGCCGCTGGCGGCGTATCCAGAGCACTCTGCCAGTGACTGGTTCTTGAACTGCCCGATTCCGCAGCCGGGATCGTTCTGGAGCGGGAAACTGCACGGACAGATCGGCGAATTCCGCGAGGATCTGCGTTACTATTTTGATTACGACTTCTGGATGCGGCTTCGCTTTAATTGCCAGACCCGCCCGCACGTGATCCCGGAGACGCTGGCGGTCTATCGACTGCATGCGGCGTCGAAAACGGTTACGCAGAACACGTCGTTTAGAGACGAGGGGCGGATCGTACGCGCCAGCTATCACGCCAAGTTACGGCCGAGCGAGAAGTTGGGATTGATGATCGCCCGATATCGCAAGCGGGCGTGTCATTTCGGATCGCGAGCAAAACAGAAGTTTGCCTCGGGTGAGCGCCTGGCCGGGATTGGCCTGATGGCCGTCGGAATCCTGCGCTGGCCGCCTTTGATTATCGATCGCCGGGTGCGCGAAGTGTTTCAGCGGATCGTCACCGGTCGCTCCGCCGTGCCAGCCGATACGCCGCCGATTGTCTGGGAATACGAGGATTGATTCGAATGGATCGCGTCAATGACCATCTTGCCCGAGCCGCCTGTATCGACGAATCAACGCCGGTCAGCATCCTGCTGCCCGCGTATAATTCGGAGCAGTACCTCGAGGAGGCGGTGCGCAGTGTCCTGCGTCAGACCCACCGGAATTTTGAACTGATCGCCATCAACGACGGCTCGACAGACTGCACCGGTAAAATCCTCGCGTCCCTGGCGAAGGAAGATTCTCGCATTCGAGTCATCACGCAAGAAAACCTGGGAATGGGCGAATCGCTCAACAGAGCCGCAGAAATAGCTCGCTACGACTGGCTCGTTCGCATGGATGCCGACGACGTCATGCATCCCAATCGTCTGGCTCGGCAGTTGGCGTTTCTGTCGGAGCGTCCGGACCTCGTCCTGAGCAGCACGCCAGTCCGCTACATCGATTCCTACGGAAAAGTCATTGGCCAGAACCGATCAGACTACGCCTTCGCGGAAAATGTCCGCAATGCGTTACGAAAGAACGAATTGGTCGGCTTTGCTCACCCCGCCGCCATTGTGCGGCGGGACGTATTCCGCACGGTGGGCGGCTATCGTTCGCAGTTCTGGCCTTGCGACGACTTGGACTTATGGGGACGAATCCTCGACGTGCATCCCAATGGATTCCTCATCCAGGACGAGCACCTGATGTTCTATCGAATTCACGGCGACAGCGTCAGCGTGCGATCCGCAAAGCGCGTGTACCAGCACATGGAATGGGTGCGCGAATGCATGGCCGAGCGGCGGGCGGGACGTCCCGAGCCTACCTGGGAACAGTTCCAGCAAAGCCTGCAATCCGCGCCGTTGACGACTCGACTCAACTTCCTCCGGATCGAAGCCGCCCGCACGTATTACAAAGCAGCCACACTCAGCTACTCAGGGCGACGAAAGATTCGTGCGTTGTACTCGATTTTATTGGCCGGTTCGCTGGAGCCGGTCTATGTGATCAAACGACTTACCGCCCAATTCCGGGGCATTCGGTGAGTTGATGGCAAAACTCACCGTCATCATGCCCGCGTACAACGCCCAGCGCTTCATCGCTGAGGCTATCGCCAGCGTGCAAGCGCAGACGATGAATGATTGGCAACTCCATGTGGTCGACGACGGATCGACCGATGGTACGCTGGCGATCGCAAGGCAGATTGCCATGACTGATTCGCGCATCCTGGTATCCACCGCCCCCAATTCAGGTATCGCCAACGTCATGAACCGCGCACTGCTTGCGGCCGCGACCGAATGGATCGCATGCATGCACGCCGACGACATCATGCTGCCTCATCGGCTGGAGCGTCAGATCGCCTTTGCCGCAGAGCATCCTCAAGTTGCCGTGCTGAGCAGCCTGGTCAAATGGATCGACGAGGCTGGAAAGCCACTGGGGCAAAGCCGATCAGACTCAACCACGCCGGCCGATGTTGAAAGAAAACTCGCAGCGGGAGGAGTGTTGGCGTTCACGCACGCCGCCGTGCTGTTAAAGCGATCCGTGGCGCTCGGCGTCGGAGGATACAAGCAGGAGTATTTTCCAGCCGAGGACACCGAACTGTGGAACCGAATCGCAGCGGCCGGATACGGCGTGCTGGTGCAGCCGGAACTCCTTTTGAAGTACCGACTTCACGCCGCCAGTGCCTCGATGAGCCGCTCAGCTGAAATGATTCGAAAACTGAGTTGGGTTGAAGCGGGCATCGCCGCCAGTCGCAAAGGGCACGAGGTTCCCACGTGGGAACAGTTTGTTCAGCATCGAAAATCGCTCAGCTGGCCTCGGCGTGTAAATGCACTTCGAAAAGAGTGGGGACACATCTTTTATCAGACAGCTATCGGCCATGTTGCGAGTCGTCAAAGGATCCGTTCACTGCCAACCCTCGCCTTCGCGGCGATTTTGTCTCCGGAATTTGTCCTCTTGAACCGGCTTGGGCCACGTTTGGCAAGAGTGGCCCGCACCTTTCAGCATGTCGTTACACCTTCGATTCATGCGAATTGCCAGGCGACTTTGGGCGATAATTCAAAGGTATAGGCTTAGCAAGGCTACAGCCGATTCGAAGTTGAAAATCGCTTGTTTCAACAAGGCCAACAGGCAAAAAGCGGAATAACATCGCTCTAGAGCGGCTTGCAGCACCCCCTAGCGCTTTTTCCTAATACGAGGTACGCTCGCGATCGACAAGGAGGTCGGCGCGATGGCATATTCGATGGACTTCAGGGAGGCAGTGGCTCGGGCATACGACGAGTGCGACTCCTCGGCCGAGGTGGCCGAACAGTTTGGCTGCAGCGCGTCCTGGGTGCGGCGGCTCATTCAGCACCGGCGTGAACGCGGCACACTCGAGCCGCGTTCAACGGCACGGACCGACGAGCAACGCACCTACGGCCGCGCCCCACCGGGCGAACGCGTGGTCAGCAAGGTGCCGCACGGGCACTGGAAGGTCCTGAGTACAATCGCGGCCAGCGCCGCCGTATCTGCGTAATGGCGGGAGAAGCGGTCCGGCGTCGGCTTGTCGATCGGACGGTGATATTCCGTGTGGAGAATCGTCGCCTTCTCCCAAAAAGTCCGCTCCAGTTCTAGGGCGACGACTTCACATTTCCAATCGCGGAACACATCGGGAAGCACCTCGGCAATCCACGGTTGCACCGGATGCCGACCCGCGGGCTGCTGGTCGGTGAGTGAACCGAACTCCAATTTGACCGAGCGCGCGAGGTATTCAAATCCCGCCGACTGTGTCGAGGGGTAATGAAAGAGCAGCACCGGCGAGTGCGTTGCAGGATCAGTCAAGAACTCGAACCATTTTCCCTTTCCCTTGCCCAGAACCTTCACCACGGCAGTTTCCAACGCTGGTGCAATCTGGTCTTTTACGGCGACGCCGCAGGCGGCTTCGGCCTTGGTCATCCACTTGCTTGCCTGGTTGCGGCTCGTGCCCGGCTTTGGCAGTTTGAGGAAGGCAGGCGACAGCGACAGGTCGATGTCCTCGGAGAATCGGTCGATGACGCCAGACACCTTCGACAACGACGTGCCGCCTTTGAACACGAGATTGCCTGCAAATTTCGCCTTGAAGAGAATGGCAAGCAGCCAGCAAACCCAGAAGTCCTTTTCAAGGATCACCGGGGAAAGACCGCGGCGGATCGCCGCCTGTTCGATGTAGAGGCGGCGTTCGTTATCAGATAATTCTAGGAAGCCGAGTTTCATGCGGCATTCCCGGCTAGGTCACGAAAAATCGCGTGCATCCAGGCCGGGGCAAGGCGCAAATCCTTGAGCAGTTCCCGCCGCTTGATGGCTGGAATCCTGCGCTTCAACAATTCGCGCCGCTCGGGCGTGATATGTTCCTCACCCAACTCACGAAGCGCCTGGATGAGCAATCCGCTCAACCTACCCGCCGTCTCCATGTTCTTTGGCGTCGTCCGGCGAAGCTGAATCGTGGTCGGGCCGATCGTCACCGTGCGGGCCGGGCCGTCGGTGAGAAATACCGCCTTGGCTGGAACCTGCTCAGAGAGTCCGAGGACATTGGCGGCATACGCGCCCGCCGGTTGCAGCCGCGTTCGATCACGTCCGGCAAGGGCTCGCGCTACCGTCTCGGCGGACGGCGCTAGCAGGCCGAGTTTCGGATGCTCCTTTGGATAGTCGTAAACCCCACGGGCCAAGCGGCGGATTGTTCCCTTCCGAGCGAGCCGATGTAAAACCACGTCCACCGCCTCCCGGCTGCCGATGTCGAGGAAATCCGTCGGAACGAAAACTGAGCCGCGACCGCGACCCCGGATCGCCGCAACGATCCGGGCATCAATAGCCTGGGGTGATGGTGTCCTGCTCATGCAAGGAATAGTGACATGTTTTTCTTACAGAATCAAGCAGGAAATATGACAGGCATGGGAAGGACCCCAGACATCGTATCCCCCGGCGGCGGGTGACGTTCTCATGGCACGGGTGACTGACTATCCTTTACCTCTTCGCGGCGGCAGGAGTCAAGCTAAATAAAAAGGTGAGATCGCCCCGCATCTTGGGGGATTAAGCCGTGAATTTCCTGATGGTGCGGTCGCAATTGTCGTGAATGAGTCTGGCGATAGCGAGGACCACGGGGTTGTCCTTCGTCACCGCGGGTAATTTCAATTCCAGGGTTATGCCCAGCCCCGCCTCCTCGCCCGCGTTGGGAACGCTATGCGGAGGGTGATTTGGCTTACACGCCGATCTTTGCGTATCGGCTGTCGCAAATCCGGTGATGTATTGTCGCAAAAAAAACATTAGGAGCGTTATTGGCCTATGTTACACTTAGTGGGGAGACTTATGGTATACTAAGTTCGCATTGTGCATGTCGGAGAGGTAGCCCCCAGGGCGTGTCAGGCAACTGACACATAGGGAGAAAATATCATGGCCTTGCGTCGCAAATCGGCTGTAAAAGCGTCCGCTCAATCCACAAATCTCACTCCTGCATCGGCGTTATCAGACGCAAGCTTGGCGTGGCTCGCCGCGTCGGCGGTGTCGGAGCGGAACGCCAAGCGTCGCTCGCTCCGCAACGGGTTGGTGGCTGCCTCGGCTTTGGCGATCGGCGCATTAGCGCCCTCGGCAGCGCATTCGGCGACCCTGTATTGGGACGGTGGCACCGGTAACATCGTCACCAACGGCAACGGCGTCAGTCTTGGCACCGCAGGCAACTGGGACACCACCCTCACCAACTGGGATCAAGGCAACGCATTAGCCCATACCAATTGGGTCAACGCCAATCTCGACACCGCCTACTTCGGCGGCACTGCGGCAACCGTGACTCTGACCGCGCCGGTCACGGTCGGCGGGCTCTCCTTTTTCTCCAATTCAGGTTACACCATTGCCGCAGGCGCACAAGGACTCACCTTCGGCGCGACCGACAACATCATCAGCCTCGTCAATCAAACCAACTCACCTACCAGCAGCGCCACCATCTCCGGCACCGTGGCAGGAAACAACGTGATCTTCACCTCGCTCAATCGGAACGTCGCCAGCACGCTCAACCTTACGGGCACCTCCACTGGCGGTTGGACTGGCACCACCACCATCAATGCGGGCATGACACTCGCACTTTCCGGCAACAATCAGGCTCTTAACAGCACCACTGGTGGCATTACCCTCAATGGGGGCGGCATCACCCTGACGAACACCACCACGAGCGAAGGCAGCCTCAGCCGCGTCAGCAACAGCGCCATCACCTCCAATGGCGGTGCCATCACTTATACCAATACCTCTGGCAATACCTATGCCGAGACCATTGGCATCGTGTCCCTGAACAGCGGCCAGTTGAATGTTTTCGAGACCACCAACATGGCTGCCGGAAGCCAGACCCTCACCCTCTCCGGACTCAGCCAGACCGGCACGGCTGCGGTCGCCTTTGGCTCCGCAAGTGGCCTCGGTTCCACTAACGTCATTAAGGTGGGAAATGGTGGCACCCAGTCCAATGCCAACACCACCGGTGGCCAGATCATTGGGCCTTGGGCGCTTTACGGGACGAGTGCTGCCAGCATCACCGATTATGCCATTTTCAAAAACGGCGATGGCACAGTCGATGCCGCAAGCACCACTCTCACCGCCCCCGGTGAGTCGGGTTGGAGTTCCAGTGGCACGGCTTACAGGGCCACCTCGGCCACGGAAACTCTCACTGCCACCCGGACCGCCGCCGCTCTCCGCTACACGGCGGGCGCTGGCGCGATTAGCCTCGGCACCTCCAACTTCGACCTCCAAACCTACAGCATTCTCAACGGCGGTGGTGCCACGCTCACCGTCCAGAACGGCACGGGCGGCACCGGCGGTCTGACCACACCGTCCGGCGGTGGCAATCTCTACCTCACTGCCGGCAATGGTGCCATCACCGTCAGTGCCCCGATCAACAATAACGGCGGCGCAGTGACCGTCGTCAAGAACGGCTCTGGCAACCTCACCCTCAGCTCCATCACCAGCAACTACTCCGGCGGCACGGTGGTCAATGCGGGGACATTGACATGGACTGCCAATACCAACTTGGGCTTGGCTGGCAGCAGAAACATCACGGTCAACGGAATCGCCACGCTGGCCGGTTTCGATGGCACCAGTTTGAATGCTCTTACCGTCGGCAGTGGCGGCGTGGCAACTCTCTCAGGACTCATAAACTACACCTTTACCTCCGCGTCTGGCGCTGGAACCATCCTTGCTCAAGGTGGCCAGAATAAAGTCGTCGCTCTCGGAAATGCGGGTTCGTTCACCGGTACCCTGGCGTTAGCTTATGCTTCAAACAACCTCGGTGGTCTCTATACCAACCCTAACATCACATTTTCGAGTTTGAACGACGCTGCTGGATCGGCGATCCAATTCTACAGAACTGCATCAAACGATGGAGGCCAGATTGGGCAGGTTGCTTTGACTGGCGAGGTTGGGCCGGTGACGTTTAACAATCGCCAGATTCAGCTCCTGCCCAAACCATACGCGTCTGCTAATAATTCTTTGGCTGGATTTGCCCTGATAAACAACAATTCAAATGCTGCTAACTTCTGGGTCATCAATACACCGCTCCTCAACCTCCATGACCGCGCCTCCACCCTTTATCTGGCGGCGAACGGTGTAAACAATGAATTTAACGGCGTAATTGGTGATTCGCAGGCGGGATTAACCCTCAGCTTGACCAAGGGCCTCAACGGCTCATGGACGCTCGGCGGTGCCAACACCTATTCGGGCGGAACGACTGTTTCCACCGGCACCTTGAAAGTCGGCAACGCGACCGCCCTAGGGGCTAGCTCAGGCGCAGTCACCGTGACCGCAGGTGCCGTGCTGGACCTGAACGGCACCACCATGACCAATACCAATGCCCTGACCCTCAACGGCACGGGCATCAGCAGCGGCGGTGCATTGACCAATAGCAGCGGCACGACCGGCACTTACGCGGGACTGATCACCCTGGGCGCTACCGGGACTAGCATTGTCGCTAGCAGCGGAGACATCATCCTCTCCAACGCCGGCACGATCGTCGGGACCTCCACGGGCTTTGGTTTGATCCTGGGCGGCACGGCCACTGGCAGCAGCATGGCCAGCGCCTTCAATGGCGGCATCACCGGCACGCCGGGCGCGGGCACTCTGACCAAGCAGGGCAATGGCACTTGGGCTCTCTCCGGCACGAGTACCTACACCGGCAAGACCATAGTCCAGGCCGGCACGCTCTCCTTCAGCGTCGGCAACGCCAGTGCCACGGCCAGCCAGCAGCTTGGTGCGAACGCCGCCCTCGACCTCGGCGTGGCTGCTACCTCCTCCGGCACGCTGCTCTACACCGGCGGTGCCGACACCCTGGCCAAGAATATCAACGTTCTGGGCAACGGCACTAACGTCATCCAAAACACGGGCGGCGGCCTCCTGACCCTGACCGGCACGCTGACCAAAAACGGCACCACACTGTCCCTCAAAGGCGGTGCCAACGGCATCACCATTTCCGGTGCTGGTAAAATCACGGGCAGCAGCGCCAACTCCGACCTGATCGTCGATGGTGGTGTTGTGACCTTGGCGACCGCCAACACCTACAATGGTCCGACCTCCATCATCAATGGCGCAACGCTCAATGCCAACGCCGCGAATGCTTTGCCAACGAGCATTAACCGCACAGCAGTCAGCATGGATCAGTCCGGCAGCGGCAGCTCCGCGCTAGCCATGTCGGTGAGCCAAAGCATTGCCTCCCTCACAGGAGCCGCAAGTTCCACGGTCAACCTCAACGCCAACACGCTCACCATCGGCACCGGCACCGGCAGCACCACGTTCGCCGGCGTCATCAGCGGCGTCGGCGGCAGCCTTACTAAAGACGGTGCCAGCGTCGTGACCTTGACCAACACCAATACTTACGATGGCACCACCACCGTCACCGGCGGGATTCTCCGGGTCAACGGTTCCGGTTCCCTCTCCACGGGGGCGGTGAACGTCTCCGCAGGCGCGCTCGGCGGCGTGGCGGCACGATCAATGGGGCCGTCACGCTCAGCGGCACCGGCGGCATGAATCTCGTCGCAGGTGCGGTGGGCGATCTCACTCTTGCCAGCACGCTGGACATTACGGGTTCCGCTGGGGCGAACAGCCTCAGCTTCGATCTCGGCAGCGCGGCGGGTGGCACGGATAAAATCATCGTCAGCGGTGCTCCCACGGTGGCCAACAACGGCGTGGTCGTGGCCTTCAACCAGATCGGCGGCAATGCAAATCGCATCAATGCTGGAACCTACACCATCATTCAGGGCGCCAGCGCCCCGACCCTCGCCAACTATGCCTTGGCCACCACCAAAGCCTTCGGAAATACTTACGCCCTCAGCGTCTCGGGGAATGACCTCCAGGTGACTACCACGCAAGCTGCGGCTGGCCCGACCACCGCCTTCTGGAGTGGCGCAACCAATGCCAGTTGGGCAACGCTCTCAAACAACTGGAAAACCAACGTCGCGGGCAACATCAACGTAGGCAGCCTCCCGGCGTACAATACGGACGTCACCTTCGGCACTACCACACCCGTGCAGGGCAACCTGACCACGACCCTCGGCGCCGACTTCGACATCAACAGCCTCACGTTCACGATTCCTGTAGCGGGTGGCATCACCATCGGCGGCACGAACATGCTCACTCTCGAGAGCAGCGGCACCGCCATCACCTCCTCGAACACCAGCGGCACCAACACCATCAGCGCCAATGTCGGCATGGCCGCCAGCCAGACTTGGACCGTGACCACCGCCGCCGGCACCCTCGCCGTCAGCGGTAACATCACCGACTTCGGTGCTGGGCGCTCCCTCACCAAGACCGGGGCTGGCACGCTCACGCTCTCCGGCTCCAACAGCTATTCGGGTGGAACCACCCTGTCTGCGGGAACCCTCAGCGTCGGCAGCGCCACCGCCATACCAAGCACCGGCACGATCGCATTGAACGGCGGCACTGTTCAAAGCAACAGCGGCACCGCCCGCAGCTTCTCCAACCCAGTGTCGATCGGTGGCGACTTCATCGTCGGCGGCACCGGTAACTTGACGTTCTCCAACACGGAAGCCATCACACTTGGGGCAACTCGCCAGATTACGGTCACTACCAGCGGCGTCAACGCCACCTTCGCCCAGTCATTCAGCGGTTCTGGATTTGGCATCACCAAAGCCGGTGCCGGCACCCTGACCCTCACCGGTAACAACAGCAACTACACCGGTGCCACGACGGTGAGTGCCGGTTCGCTCGTCGTCAACGGTGGCACAATCAGCAACACCAGTTCTATCACCCTGACTGGCGCCATGACCATCACCAACGGCGCCACAGTGACCACTTCGTCGATCGTCTACAACGCGAACGGCAGTATGACGGTCACGGGTGGCAGCGGAGTGACTTCGACGTTGAATCTTAACGGCGGGAATATCGGAGTTACGGCTAGCAACCAAAACAATACCCAGATGACGATTGATGGTGCTGGTTTCGTGGGTAGCGCGCGCGTGACCAATGTCAACCAGCTCAATTGGTATCACGACGTCTCAAACGGCACCATCAACATCACCAACGGCGGCCAGATGAACGTCAATGGCGCAATTTCCATCGGCAGTAATTACTACGGCGGAACCAACGCCAACATGACAATCGGGGGCGGAACGGTAACTTCCACCTTCACCGGCAACAACCAGACTTTCTACATCGGCAATGGCGAAAGGGCGGGCACAAATAACAATGACGTCATTGTCAGCGACTTCGGCGTGCTGACTAACATTGGGGCCATGTTTGTGGGCGATATGGCTTATAATGGAGCAGGCAGCACCGCCACAGCCAACCAGTTGGCGGTCTCCGGAACTGGAACTGCCAGCGTGGCCAGCATCACTGTCGGTAACGCCCGACAAACCATCAACGCGGCGAATGCCAACCTAGTGAACGTCACCGGCGGCGGGACGTTCACTACAACAAGTGGGACCAACTCTATCGGCTTCGCCTCCGTCTCCGGTGCCACGGCCAACAGCAACACGCTGACGGTCACTGGCGCGGGTTCCACTTGGAATGCCAGTAACCAGAACGTGATTGTCGGCAACGCCGTTGCCTCTGCCACATCGAACAACAACGTCCTGACCGTGGGCTCAGGTGGCGTGGTGAGCAATATCGGCACCCTGACCGTGGGCTCTGCTACGGGCACCTCGACCGGCAACCAGCTTGTCGTGAACGGCACCCTCACCGCGACGACCGTAACGGTTAATAACATCCTGAGTGGCGCCGGCACGATCAACGGCGCGGTGACGGTTGCAAGCGGTGGTAAACTTTCGCCTGGTGCCTCGGTCGGCACGTTGACGATTGCCGGATCGTTGAATATCAGCGGTGCGGTAACGGCTTCTAACTCGCAGTCGATGCAATTCGAAATCGGTGCAAGCGGTGATCAAGTGGTTCTCTCCAGCGGGACACTCAACATCGGCTCAGGCGTGCTGGAGTTTAACGACTTTGCCTTCCTCGATGTGAACGGGATTACGACCGGTACCTACACGCTGTTCGATAGCAGCACCACCATCACCGGCACTTTGGGCAGCACGTTGTCGGGCACGTTCTTTAACGGGATCTCCGGCAACATCGCGTTCGCCGACAGCAATCGGGACATCGTCCTGAATGTGACGGTCGCCCCCGAACCGACCAGCCTGACGTTGCTGGGCTTGGGCGGTATGGGCCTGCTGAAGCGACGCCGGCGTCGCTGAGCAGAGACTACTGAAGATT
>JANMES010000092.1:0-10276 GCA_031377185.1 Phycisphaerae bacterium | reverse complement strand
CGTATTGTTTCAGTTCCCGGGCGTCCATGCCGGAGCAGAAGTTACCAAATCCCCTCGCCGGGCGCGCCCCCTGCACTCAATAAAATTCCACGGGACGGTAAGCAGTTACAAAATCCATGACGGGACGGTAAACAGTTACCGCAGTAGAGCTTAATTGTGTCCTTCGAGAATATCCTCAAACGTCGGTTCGGACGGCGGCGACGCACGTTCCACTGTGCTCTTGGTCGTGGGCTGGCTTGTCGGCTTAGCGGCCGGGCTGAACGACCGATACGCCGTCACCGCAACGTAGATGATTCCAGCAAACATCGCGAGCCTGAATAAACTGCCGATGCATCCCAGCGAGCCGGATCGACGCGAACGCCCGCTGACAAACAGCAGCGGCAGAATTCCCCGCCCGGATCCCATCATCATCCGGCCGATCTTCTGCTCGCGACCGCTGGCCGACAAAGGAATGCCGGTCGCCCGCGAAATGCGAGCCTTGGCGGCGGAAATCCCCAAAGCCCTTCGCCAAGAGAACGAAAAGCCGAAAAAACCCATATCGCCCTCTCGTCTGATCGCCGGCGAGCGCGGATCAGGCTTCGCCCGCAACCGCCAAACATCCGATTCAATTGGAGGGCGGGTGTCCTCACCCGCCGGTGATTTTTCGATGATCCCGGCGGCTGGGGACAGCCGCCCTCCAATTCTTTCAAACTGAGCTAGAACAACTGCGAAAGCACCTTCTGCGCCGCGGCCACGCCTTTGCCGAATTCTACCGGCTTGCCGAGTGCCTTGAGCGTGTGCTCGATTGCTGCCACAACCGCCAGGGCGTCGTACGCGTCGCTGTAGCCCATGTGGTTCACGCGGAAGATGTTGCCTTCCATGCTGCCCTGCCCGCCGGCGATGTGGATGTTGTGTTTGTTTTTCAGGTGGTTGCTGAAATCTTTATGGGTGATGCCCGGCAGGTGCTTGACGGCAGAAACGCTGTCGGCCGGTTGCTTGCTAAAGATTTCGAAGCCCAGCGCCTTCACGCCCTGGCGAAACGCCTCGGCCGTCACTTGGGTTCGCTTCCAGACACCTTCGATGGTCTCAGCCTTGATCATCTTCAGGCTCACCGACAGCGCTTCGATGAGCGTATTGGCGGGCGTGAACGGCGTGTCGCCATCGCTGATGCTCTTCATATATTTCTTCAGATCCGCGTAAAACGGATGCTGGCTGGTGTTCTTCTCGACGGCAGCGACGGCTTTGTCGGACAACGCGACAAACCCCAGGCCCGGCGGGAGCATGAGCGCCTTCTGGCTGCCGGTGATTGCCACGTCCACGCCCCAGGCGTCCATCTTGAACGGCAACGCGCCAATCGACGTAATGCCGTCAACGATCAACAACGTCTCCGGGCTGACTGCCTTAACGACCTTGGCGATCGCCTCCAAATCGCACACGGTGGCGGCGCTGGTTTCGCTGTGAACGAGGACAACCGCGTGGTATTTGGCGGCCTTGAGTTCGGCCTCGATCTGCGCGGGTTGAACGTGCTGGCCGTACTCGATTTTCAGATCCTTCAGATCACAGCCGAAATTTTTGGCATAACTGGACCAGCGTTCTGCGAACTTGCCGTTGCTGACGTTCAGCACTTTCGCTCCAACGGGCACGGAGGACACAAATCCCGCTTCAAACGCGGCCGTGCCGCTGCCCGTGATCGTGTAGACGGTTTTACTCGTTTGGAAAACGTATTGCAGAAGCGTCTGCACTTCGTTGAACATGGTCCGGAACTCGGCCGTCCGGTGATGATGCACGGGCTTGGCGAGTTCAAGCAGCGTTGCTTCGGGAACGCTAGTGGGGCCAGGCGTGAAGAGGCGGTATTTCATGAGCATGTTTGTTTCCTATGTAGCACGGGCGTCTCGCCCGTGTCAGAGCACTTTGGCACGGGCGAGACGCCCGTGCTACGAACTACGCTGCGTTCCACTGTTCTTTCAGGTAAGCGAGAATGCTTGCTTCCTTGCCGTGAATCTTGTCCGTGCCGCCGGCTTCGACCGAGATCAGGCCGTTGTAACCGCCGGCCTTGAGTACCTTAAAAAACGGCTTGTAATCGGCCGTCCCACTCAGGCCCGGGGCGACGCGGCCGTCCTTGTCGGCCAGATGCACGTGCTGGATCGACGGCATGGCGGCTTCGAGGTTTTTCAGTGGCTCGTCTTCGAGCCAAAAGTGATAGCTATCAACCAGGCACTGAAATGCCGGGTGATTGAGTTCTTTCACATACTCCATGCCTTCGGCGACAGAGTTGATGATGTTCGATTCCTTCCGGTTCAACGGCTCGGCTACGATAGTGACGCCGTTCTGCTGGGCAATCGGGGCTGCCATCGCGAGGAATTCAAGAATCTGCTTTTTTGCGGTCGCGCGATCAAAACCTGCTGGATAGTTGCGCGCCCCACCGGACCCGAACACCAGCGTTTTCATACCAACGATCTTTGCCCGCTGGATGACGGTGGTCATATACGACTTGAGTATGGCCGAATTGACCGCCGGGCCGGTGATTTTGATATCGCCAGGCACCAACGAGTTGGCAGCCATGATCGGAAGGACGCACGACTTGGCGACCGCAGCATCTTCCCATTCGGCGTCGCTCTGCGTGCCTTTGAGCAGGCCTTGGACGTTTTCTTCAACGTAGTCCCACCCGGCGGCTTTGAACCGCGCGGCGTCGGTGCTCTTCACGCAATATCCCCACTGGATCGCCATGCTTCGCTCCTCAATTGAGCGGAGCATGATATGACAACCGCCTCACGGATGGAAGCTTGGGAATTGCCGATGGCCGATCGCCGATTTGTAAGGAATCGTGCAAGGCAATCGACAATTGGCAGTCGGCAATCGACAATGCTGCCATGTCGATTGGTTTCGTAGTCGGCCGGGCGGGGACAGGCAAGACGCGTCACTGCCTCAGCCGGATCAAGCAATTACTGAAAGAAGATCCCCTCGGCCCGCCGATCTTCTGGATCGTGCCCCGACAGGCCACTTTCTCGGCCGAGCGGATGCTGCTGGCCGAGCACGGGCCGTTCTGCCGATGCAGGATTCTGTCGTTCGATCGGCTGGGCGGCGAAGTCCTCAATAACACCAGTGGCGCGGCCAACACCGCGATTTCCGCGCGCGGACGGCAAATGATCCTCGGGCTGCTCCTGCGCAAACTCCAGGGCAAGCTAAACTTTTTTTCGTCCAGTGCCCGGCGCGTCGGCCTCGCTCGTGAGTTGGATCTGACCTTCGCCGAATTTGAGCGATCCGGAACCACACCGGCCGAGATGGTTGCCACCCTTCAGCAGGCGATCAATGACAACCCAGGCGACGCCGACACTGAAACGCTGCTGGCCAAATCGCAGGATTTGCTGGCGATTTACACCGCCTACAACACGTACCTGGGAAACCGGCTTGATCCTTACCGCCGACTCGAACTGGTGCTGGATTCCATCGCCGCCTGCTCGACATTCCAAAAGTCGATTGTGTTTATCGACTCGTTCACCGAATTTACCCTGCACGAGCGGCAAATGATCTGCGGATTGGCGGGTGTCTGCCGCGAAGTAACGGTGACGCTGGCCATCGACCCGCAAAGCCCCGTGCTCTCGCATTTTCATAAAATTCCGGGCGAGCTTTCGCTGTTTCATAGGATCGAGCGGTGCTACAGCAATTTGATGGTCGCCCTATCCGAAGCCGGCGTTGCGATTCGGCCGATCGCCGTACTCGATAAGACACACCGATTCGCGTCACCCGCGCTGGCGGCGATCGAGCGGCACGGGCTGGATCGAACCGCTGCACCACAGGGTCCAGTGGATTCGGGATTGGAGAGGATTGTTGCACCCGATCGTGCCTCGGAAGTGGATGCCGTCGCCCGACGCATACGCGATCTGCAAGCCTCTGGAGTTCGGCTGCGCGACATCGTCCTACTCGTTCGGGATCTGAGCAATTACCAGTCGCAAATTTCCACCAGTTTCAAAGAGCATGGTATCCCATTGTTCATCGACGCGCGACGGTCGGCCGTCCATCATCCGCTGGTGCAGTGGCTGCGAGCAGTGTTGGCGATCGCGCTCAACCGCTGGCCTCACGATGATGTGATCGCCCTGCTCAAAACCGGCCTGGCGGGTGTACCGCTGGCCGCCGCCGACGAGATTGAAAATTACGCCTTGGAGCACGGACTGACTCGCGATGCCTGGGAGTCCGCAGAGCCGTGGAAATACGCCGCCTCGACCGCGGAAGCGGACGATGGTGAACAACCGGCCACCGTGGAGACGGCCGAGCCGTCGCGCATCAATGAGTATCGCTGGGAGTTGCATGCGAAGTTCAAGCCGTTCCTCGACGTCGTCCGACATCAGCGGGGACTGACCTTCAGGCAGATCTGTTCGGCCTTATTCGGCTTGTTTGACGCGTTCCAGTTGCGTCAAACGCTGGCCGGGTGGATCGAGAAAGCTCGCGCAGATCAACAACTAGAACTGGCCGCCGAGCACGAGCAGACGTGGGCCAATCTCGTGGAGTTGTTTGATGAATTGGTCGATTTGCTCGGTGATCAGAACGTGACGCTGGATGATTTCATCCAAACCCTCGAGGCCGGCCAGGAGCGGTTTGATTTCGCCCTCGCCCCGCCGACACTTGATCAGGTGGAAGTGGGCACCATCGATCGCTCGCGGGCGCTGGATGCGAAAATCACATTCGTTCTCGGTCTGGCGGAGGGAATGTTCCCGAAAGTCGAATCCGAACCGACAGTCATCTCCGATACCGAACGCGGCCTGCTTCGTCGGCGGTCGATCGAACTGGACGATGACACGTCGCGTAAACTGCTCGATGAACGATTGCTGGGGTATTTGGCATTTACGCGTGCCTCGCAAAAGCTGATTCTCTCGCGCCCCACATCCGACGATAGCGGCAAGCCGCTGAATCCGTCGCCATTCTGGCTGCGGGTCGAGTCGCTGTTCAGCAACGCTGATCACGCTACCATCACCGCGCCGCGTCAGGTCGATACCACTCCAACGTCGATTTCCACCCCGCGCCAATTGGTAACAGGCCTGATGCGATGGGTACGCGAATCTGCAGCCAGTGGACAAACGCCCGATCCAAAGTGGGCCGCCCTTTACAACGCATTAGCCGACAATGGCAGGACGAGCGAAGCCATCCGTACTCTACGCCAAACCGCCTGGCCGGCGCTGGGGTACGTGAATGAGGCGCGATTGTCATCAGGCGTGGCGGGCAAGCTGTTTCACTCTCCGCTACATGCGAGCGTCAGCCGGATCGAAACGTTCTCCGCGTGCAAATTCAAGCACTTTGCACAATACGGGCTTGGGCTTGGCAGCCGTCGCAAGCATAGCTTCTCTCGCGGGGAGATGGGGCAGGCGTACCATCGCATCCTCGATGTGCTGGTGACCGATCTGCTGCAGCGAAAGTTGCAGTGGAAAGACCTCTCGGACGGTCAGGCCGCCGACACCATCCGCAACGTCGCAACGCAAATAATGGAAGAGATGAACCGCGAGGTTCAGCTCAGCACGCCGCGCGTTCAATACCTTTTCCGCCGGATTCAGCGAACGGTGTCGCAGGTGGTCGCCTCGCAGCGTTCGCTGGCAAACAGGCAGACACTGCGGCTGCAAAGTACGGGGGTGAGATTTGGTTCGTCAAAAGACAAGCTCTTATCGCCCACGATCGAAACGCCCGGTAAACGGCAAGTCATCCTGCATGGCAAGATCGACCGGCTCGATCGCATGCCCGATTCGCTTGATTTTGCAGTGGTAGACTACAAGTCCGGCGACGCCACCCTGAAATTCGCGGAAGTCTACCACGGGCTGGCCATTCAGTTGCTCACGTACATGCTGGTGTTGCGAGAAAACCGAGTCGGGCAGAAACCCTGCACGCCGATCGGGGCGTTCTACTACCGCGTCACGCGCTCGCTAAAGAGCAAACGACCAAGCGAAGCACCCGAACCCGGCAGCGATGAGTTTCTGCTGGACGTCAAGCCTCGGGGCATTTTCAACGGCGACTACGTCCGCCACTTCGATCAGCAGTTGGAGACGGGCAGTTCGCTGGCACTGAACGTCTCGATCAACAAAGACAAATCCTTCGGCCGACGCGAATCGTCTGATGTCGCTGACGCGACTGAAATCGACCTTCTGCTGGACTACGTCCGCGACAAGATCGGCCAATTGACCGACGGATTGATGTCCGGGGAAATCTCAGTTGAGCCATACCGCCTGGGCAAGGTCACGCCCTGCCCGCGATGTGAGTTCCGCAGCGTTTGCCGATTCGAGATGGGCATCAACCATTACCATCAACTGCAATCGATGGGCCGATCCGAGGTTTTCGAGCAAATCGCACATCCCGATGGAGGCAAGGATGTCTGACACCCAAACGCATTGGACGCCCGCACAACGGGCCGGCGTGACAACCACAGGCCAAAGCCTGCTGCTGTCGGCGGCGGCGGGATCGGGCAAGACATCGGTGCTCACCGGGCGGGTTGTACACCTCATCTGCAAAGCCCAACCCGCGTGCGAGATCGATGAAATCCTCGTCGTCGCATTCAACGAAGCAGCGGCGGCGGAGATGAAGGGGCGAATCCTCAAGGAATTGCAGTCGACGTTTATTGCCGATCCGACCGAGCGGATGGCCAGGCAGGTGGCGCTGGCGGATCGGGCGTCGATCAGCACGTTGCATGCATTTTGCAGCCGGTTGCTAAGGCAGCATTTCCATCGCGTGGGGCTTGATCCGAATTTCAATGTGATGGACGCCGAAGAAGCCTCGCTGCTCCGCCGAGAAGTCGTTCGCGAGATTTTCGCCAAACGATACGAATCCGACGCCAATGGAACCTTCCAATCGCTGATCGATTGCTATGGGGATGGCGACGACGAGCGACTGGTGTCGCAAGTGCTTAAAGTCCGTGAACTTCTGACCAGTGTGCTGTTGCCTGAAGCGTGGCGCACCACCGCTCTGGCCCGCTTAGACGCTGCAGCGACTCTGCCGCTGGCGGATTCGGAATTCGGACGGGAGTTCATCTCGCTCATCCACACCGATCTCGACCTGCTGGCCGGCAAGATTGAGTCGGCAATTGCCGTCATCAGGCCGATGAAGTGCTTTGATTACTACGTCAGCAAACTCACGGAATGGCGATCGGTCGTGCAGCACCTGAAACGAGTGCTCGCAAACGAATCGTTCGACGATTTTGCGCGCGAAGTCGCCAGCCTGAGCGATTCGCTGGCCGAAAAGGCCAAAGCGTACAGCAACAGCCTGCCCGGGAAGGAATTGGCCAAGGGTTTGTTCGATGAGATCAAGGACCACCTTAGGGACGGGTCATTCCGTGATGCCACGCGGTTTGATGAAGCCGGTTGGCAAAAGACCGTGGCCGACACGCTGACTGCCGCACGGGTTTTGTTGGAACTGGTGGGAGAATTCGATCAGTGTTACCAGGAGCACAAATCTCAACTGCGGGCGGTCGATTTTTCGGATTTAGAGCGTTTTGCCCTGACCGTACTCAGTGCCCAGGGTTCGCCTGTCGGCGCCAGGCCGTCGGATGTTGCGCGGGCGTATCACAAGCGGTTCAAGTATGTGTTGGTGGACGAATATCAGGACATCAACGAAGTACAGGACGCCATCCTGCGGCTGGTCAGCCGCGAATGCGTGTACGATCACGCGACGCCGTCCAACTTTTTCTGCGTCGGCGATGTGAAGCAGAGCATCTACAGTTTCCGCCTGGCCGAGCCGCAGCGGTTTTTGGATCGGGATCGCGGGTTTCGCACCGGCAGCAGCGGCGTGCCCGGCCGGGTGATCGACCTGCAGGAAAATTTCCGCAGCCGAGCGCCGTTACTGGAGGCAATCAACGTGGTATTCCGCCGGCTGATGACGCGCGAGTCGGCCGGGATCGATTACGACGCATCCCACGAGCTCAAGCCCGGCGCTCAGTATCCACCACCCGGCGAGGGCGATTTCACGGGAAAGCCGATCGAACTTCACTTGTTACCGTCACAGTTGACAACCTTCGCCTCGGAATCCAATGCGGACATCGACGATTTAGAGCAGGACGAGTACGAAGCCTCCTTGGTCGCAATGCGCATCCTCGCCCTGACCGGCCGGAATGGCGTTTCACCACCGATGAAAGTGACCGATCGCCAAGGCGACTCGCAGGTTACCCGCGATATTCGCCTGGGTGACATCGTCATCCTCCTGCGCAGCCGGGTGTTCACCGCCAACCGCTACGCGGATTTGCTGCGTCGCTGGGGCATCGCTGCCCACGCGGACGGCGGGACAGGGTTCTTTGAACGGCAGGAAATCCGCGACATGCTCGCGCTGCTGCATGTGCTGGACAACCAGCAGCAGGACATCCCGCTGGCTGCGTTGCTGCGGTCGCCGATCGGCACCATCCTGCTCCGGCAACAGCGTTCGGGCGTCGGTGATTCTCCGCTTGGCATCGAGGATGAGTTGGCGACGATTCGCCTGGCGTACCAAACCGCAAAACCGCCCGTGCCGTTCCATCAAGCCGTCACCCGTTACGCGGCCGAGCAGTCCGACGCGCTGGCAGCCGCCTTGCGTGCCTCGCTGGACCGGCTCCGCGTTTGGCGCGAAGCGATTCACCAACGTCCGGTGGCAGATGTCGTACGATCGATCTACGACGACACCGGCCTACTTGCCTACTACGCCGGCCTGCCCTACGGCAACCAGCGGGTGGCCAATCTCGAAGCGCTCTACGATCGGTCAACCCAGTTCGGTACGTTCGCGAGGCAGGGGTTGTCGCGGTTCCTGCGTTTCCTCGAAAACCTGGAAAGCGATAGCGACGTCGGCGAGCCTTCACTCGATGCACAGGGCAGCGACGTCGTTCGCATCATGACGGTTCACCAAAGCAAGGGGTTGGAATTCCCCGTGGTGATTCTTTCCAATTTGGGGCGGAGGTTTAACCGACTCAGTACATCAGGCATGATCCTGTCCGACCGGGCCAAATACCTGGGCATGGAGACGGTGGATCAGCAAAGGCTCATCTACTACCCGTCGCTGTCGTCCACGGTACTGGTTGACTCCATCGCCGCGCAGGCGACGGCGGAGGAGATTCGAATTCTGTACGTCGCGCTCACGCGCGCCCGTGAACACCTGATCTTAATCGGCTCGACAACGGACAAATCTCACGAAACCGCCCTCGCCCGCTGGACCGGCCACCACGGGCCGCTGCCCGTGCACGATATCCGCTCGGCAGGGAGTTTTGTCGATTGGCTGCTGCCGATCGCCATCGCCGAAGGACCGAACGTGATCGAAGTCACCGTACACCCGGCGGAGGAGATTCTTTCGATCACCGAATCACAACCCGACAGCCGCCGATCGCCCGACGCGCTCAAAGCGTTCGCCAAACTGACTCCCATGCCGTCGGTTGCAAGAGATTCCACCGTCGATGCCGTGATCGAGCGATTGAGCTATGTTTACCCCCACGAACCGGCGACCGCGACACCGGCAGCGCGGTCAGTGACCGGCTGGACCAAGCAAGGCCCGCCAGCGGTCGTGCCTGACGAAGCGGAGCCGCGCGATACCTCGCCCGATCCGTCTTCGCTCGAACTCCCACGCTTCCTGTCGCAGGATATCGCCCCGAAGGCAACCGACCTTGGCACATTTACACATCTGGTGCTGGAGCATTTCAATTATGATCCGAGTGCGCCGGACCTCGAAGGCCAAATCCAATCCCTCGTGGATCGACAACTGCTGACCCAATCTCAGGCGAAGTTGATCGATCGCGACTCAATCCGCTGGTTCCTGGCCACTCCGCTGGGTCAGCGCATTCGCAATCATGTCGATCGACTAAAGCGAGAGCTACCCGTGTACTTTTCTGCCAATCCGCTCAATTCCACCGATCGGGCCGACGAAATCATGCTCCGCGGCCGACTCGATGGATTTCTCGATCTGCCGACGGGCGGCGTGGTCTTTGATTACAAGACCGATCGCGTGTCGGGTGAAAGACTCGAACAACGCACGGCGCTCTATTCGCCGCAGATTCGGGCCTACGCCAATGCCATAAGCGCCATCACTGGCCGGCCATTGGCGGAGGGTTTTTTGATCTTTCTGCATGATCGGAAAGTAGTGCCGGTTTCGATCATGGAAATGCATATGGGAAATTAACCGCGAAGTGGAGAAGGAACGAAGTCGAAACAAAGATTGCGCAGATTATACAGATTGAGACCTCTGAATAACTGGCCTCGTTTTTGATGCTTATCGATTGTACCCGGTTATCTTGGCCGGTGGCGCTGATGTTTTGTGCAAGGAGGCTTTATGGATCGTGTGATTGCTCAACCTTCGTTCACTGACCTGCGTGTGG
>JANMES010000090.1:0-11169 GCA_031377185.1 Phycisphaerae bacterium | reverse complement strand
GAATGCGGCCTTCAACTGACGACCGGTCAGGCAGCCCATGAATAGGAAGATGCTGTCTAGGTCGCACCTTTTGCCGAGGTCGTCTCCGCACAGGCGGTCGTACTTGGCTTTGATTCGCTCTGGCTCGCGAAACCATTGATTCTGTAAAAATGCCACGGTTCTCATCTCGGATTTCACGCTGCACCTCCCGTAGAAACGCCTGTTAGGACTTCGAGTGACTTGCGAGATTGGTGCATCGTGTAGCCGGTGCGACGTTCGATCTCGACGTAGCGGCGATAAAGATCAGGATTGGCGAGTGCGGCATTCCGCAGATCGTTCTTACTGCCCATGATGCAGAACATGCATGAGAGACGTTCATTGCCGGCGGCGTAGGCGTAGTGAGGCTTTTCTCCGGCACTGGCAATCGACGCAAAAACCTCGTCCCGGGTCATTCGGAAGATGGGTAGCCATTCATACCAATACCGCTCGTGATCAACCTTTCGGGTAGTTGGGTACGAGGGAATGCAGTTGCCGACATTGATCTTGAAAGTCGAGAGTTTCGCTCGCTTGAAAGACTCTTCCGCGCGGATGCCCATACAGGTGACGACGTGATTCAATCCACGCTCTTTTAATTCGCGGCGAATCTCTCGTTCGATCGGACCGCGTTTAAGATCGCTGGTGCACTGGCGATTCGACGCCGACGGCCAGCAAGAAGAATTTGGACCAGGCCGAACGGCGTAGCGGTGCTCAACCATTTCGAAGAATGTTTTGACAGCACGAGCTACAACAAACGGCAACCCTTCGCGCTCAGCACCTTCCCGTGCGTGCTCCAGTGCTCCCGGCCATTCCGCCTCACCAAGCGTGGCGTGAATCACCAGCTTTTGACTGGCCGGAACATCGTCGCGAAGTGCCAGCCGCATGGCTTGGCTATCCTTCCCGCCGCTGTCGTTAAGCACGAACAACGCTCCAGTATCCCGAAGGTCGATGATGGTTTTAGGTAGATTCACGCCGCCCTCCCCACCGCGTCTTGCGGGTATTTCTTGCTGATGAGTAAACCGAGAGCCGCGGCCTTCTTTGGGTGGCGATGAATCCAGCCGTGACCGACCGGGCAAGTCCAGAGGCAGTTGTCCGGATCAGTGATGGAACCGCCCTGAGCTCGCGACTTCTTTTCGTGGCAATCGGAACCGGCGATGCAGCACCGGCGAGCAATGATGCCGCCGATGATCGGGCACACCTGGCACAACCCGTCTGCACGGCGGCGGACCTCGGCTATGCACGCGGTCCGCGAGGGCGATACTTTGCGACGAGCCCGGCTGACCGGATTGATCGGCGAGCGCGTCATCGAACTGGTCGATGCGATCCGCGATCGCGACTGCAGGCGCGTATATCGTTTGAGAGGAGTCCGCTTCACGATCGACCTCCCGCCGCCTTGGGTATGGCTGGCGCGAGATAGCACGTCGCGCAGAGATACGAACCGGTTTGCGGTGCACCGGCATAAGAGCCAGTGATAACGGCGTGATCCTTGCAGACGATCGCCGAGCACTTCGCACACTGAACCGATCGTTCAGCCGGCATCGCCCGGGAGCACACGTCGCAGATGAGGGTGGCTTGCTTGCTCATGCCGCCCTCCCGGCGTGCGAACGCCCGCCGAACACGTCGGAGCGATCGGCATGAGTGCCAAGATTGTTACAGGTTTTAAAACCGCTGCAGGTCGGATAACCGGATCCTGCGGCGAAAAAAAATGAACGGGAGGAGCGTTTCACGCTGCACCCCCGATCTGTGCTAAACTGACGAGGTCCTGCAGGTGGGCGATGTCGTATGCGCGGATGTATGGAAGTGCGGTCTCGATGTTGTGCAGCGCCTGCTGCAGCGCTCGGCGAGAAAGATGCAATACTTCTAAGACTTCAGGCGGGGCGCGGGGTCCCTTATCGCCCACTGACTGTAAAACCTGCCGAATGCATGATTTGCATACCGTCTGAACGGTTCAGACGTGCGGCCTGATGAGGTTTGGAATCCGGTAGTCTACCGGGTTTCACTTCTGAGGATCGCACGATGCCGCGTACTTCTCTTCCGTCCTATCGTCACCACAAAGCCACCGGCCAAGCTGTCGTCACGCTCAACGGCGAGGATGTTTACCTCGGTCGGCACGGGACTCGAGCGAGCCGATCGGAATACGACCGCCTGATCGGTGAATGGCTCGCCGCCGGCCGGACCTTGCCGCGGCGAGGCCGAGCCGACGTCCTCACCGTCATGGAACTGGTGAACGCCTTTCGCAAGGCCGGCGACTGCCCCACCACGCAGGCCGATGTTTACAAATCGGTTATGCGGTTCATGGTTCGACTTTACGTTCGCACACCTGTCAGCGAGTTCGGCCCGCTGGCTTTAACGCGTCAAGTACTTTGACGCCGAATGCAGGTGGTTTTCAGGTAGTCAGGGATGCAGGTTGTCGCCGTGGCGGGAAATGGCAGGCGATGATCTGGGGCCCGTCACGGCCAGCAAGCTGGGTGCCGAACTGCCCTTTGACGTGACCGGGGCTTGTAAGTAGCTTGGACCCGGTCGCAACGTTTTTTGGCCGACGCCTGCTCTAATTCTCAACCGGTGTTTACAAAAGCTGAATATAGAAAGAGTACCCGCATGAAACGATGGACTTACGGACTTCTGGCCGTGCTGGCGTTCAACGCCGCGTATTGCGCGGCAGCTGCCGACGAAGGCGTCACTGTGGATGCTCAAGCGAAAGGTTCCGTCGCCGAGACAAAGGAGCAGCGCGACGCCCGCATGGGGTGGTGGCGTGAGGCCAAGTTCGGCATGTTCATCCACTGGGGTGTCTACGCCGTACCGGCCGGAAGTTATGGCAACAACACCGGCTACGGCGAATGGATCATGCACAACGCCAAGATTCCCGTTGCAGAGTACCGCAATTTCGCCGGACAGTTCAACCCTGTGAAGTACGACCCCAAGGCGTGGGTGCAGGTCGCCAAAGACGCCGGGATGCGTTACATCGTGATCACGTCCAAGCATCACGACGGTTTTGCGCTGTTTCCGTCGGAGGCCAGCAAGTGGAACGTGGCCAACGCCACTCCGTACAAGAAAGATCTGCTTGCGCCGCTGGTGGAAGCGGCGAAGGCCGAGGGAATCAAGATCGGTTTTTACTACTCGCAGGCACAGGATTGGAACAACCCGGGCGGAGCCAAGGCTAACTACAAGGAAGGCGAAGGTTGGGACGAGGCCCACAAGGGTAAGTTTGACGAGTACCTCGCCAATGTGTCGGTGCCGCAGGTGCGGGAAATTCTCACCCGGTATCCCATCGATATACTTTGGTGGGACACTCCAAGCTGGATGAACGCCCAGCGTGCCAAGCCGTTTCACGAAATGCTGAAGCTACGGCCTGGAATCATCACCAACAACCGTCTCGGCGGCGGGTATTCGGGTGACACTCACACGCCGGAGCAATTTGTCCCGGTCACCGGTCACCCGGGTGACTGGGAAACCTGTATGACGCTTAACGGTCATTGGGGCTACAACGCAGCGGATAGGAATTGGAAATCCGCCAACGATCTAATCCACAAACTCGCCGATATCGCCGCCAAAGGGGGCAACTTTCTTCTCAATGTTGGCCCCACCGCCGAGGGCGAATTCCCGCCGGCCTGCGTGGAGCGTCTCGCCGAAGTCGGCCGGTGGATGAAGGTCAACAGCGAGTCGATCTACGGCACACAACGAGGGCCGTTCCCCTATCTTTCCTGGGGCTGCGCCACCCGAAAAGGCAATCGCTTGTACCTACACATGTTTGATCGTCCCGCAAATGGCGAGCTTCGTGTCCCGCTGAACAACGATGTCACCGGGGCATACCTTCTGGCCGACCCGGAAAGGAGCAAGCTGACCGTGAGGCGGGAGGAGAACCGTCTGGTCATCACCCTGCCGCAAGTACCGGTTACGGCGCCCGCTCCGGTTTCGCCGGACACGGTGGTGGTGCTTGATCTCACTGCCGAGCCGACCGCAATGCCGATGACCACAGACGGCGCAACCGCCACCGCGTCGGCCACACTGAAGGGCAATCCGCCGGAGAATGCCATCGACGGCACTGGTGAAAAGCGTTGGCGGGCCCCACAGGATGTAAAATCGGCGACACTAGAGATCCGGCTGGCCAAACCGGAAGCGATCTCTGCATTCGGACTCGATGAACCGGACGTCTGGCCGCGGATGAATCAGAAGTACACGCTGGAGGTCCAGCAGGGCGAGGTATGGCAGAAAATGAGCGAAGGCAAAACCGCCGGCCACGGCGAGAGACGCACCGTCACTCCGGTGACCGGGCAACTTTTTCGCCTGACGATCTCCTGCGACGCCGGCTCCCCGGGTGTGGCGGAACTTCAACTCTACCGGCCGGAATAGGATTGTGTTGCCGATTACTGCGGCGTTGAGCTCATTGTGATCACACTTTACAGTTGTTTGGAGAATGGAATGCAACGTGAGTTTGGTGGTTTCGCTGTTGGCACGGCTGATCTTCGCGAACCATTGTGCCGCGTTAACCCCAAGCCACCAGCCCCGGGAGTCCGCCAAGCAATGCCAAGTAAAAACGGCCGAATCGAAGCCGGCTTTTCAGAATCAATGACCGCCGGTAGAACGGGTGGTCGCTGATTGAATTCCACGTGTCCGCGGTGGCAATCCGGAGCGTCCCGATTGCCAGCAAACATCGGCCGTCTGGACTGCGGTGAACAGTTTGCACCGAGTGCGTATATACGCAACATACGCGTGCGTCGTGCTGAACTGAGCGTCGTTGCGTTAAGGGTAACAGGTAAACCTGAAGTGGAAGGCAGCCGAATACGATGAAATCCATCACACGAGCGTTGATCTCGGTTTTATTTCTCACATCTGTAGCCACGGCTCTCGCTGCTGAGAATCGGCCTAATGTCCTGTTCATCGCGGTGGATGACCTTCGGCCGGAGATGGGCTGCTACGGCAACACCGTGGTGAAAACGCCCAACATCGACCGGCTTGCCGCGCGCGGCATCGTCTTCACGCACGCCTACTGCCAGCAGGCCGTTTGCAGTCCGTCGCGCAGTTCGCTGCTGACCGGTCGCCGGCCGGATGCCACCAAAGTTTGGGATCTGCAGACGCATTTTCGCGTTGCGCTGCCCGATGCCGTCACCCTGCCCCAATACTTCAAGGCCAATGGTTATTACGCTGCGGCGTTAAGCAAGATCTATCATCACGGGTTTGAAGACGGCCGATCATGGAGTGAACCTCACTGGTATCCCTCCGGCCAGACCATTGATACCGATCCCGTGGACTGGACCAAGCGCATTACTGCCAGATATGGCCCGGGTGTGCGGGAATACAGCGAGACTCCTCAGCCCGCCGACAATGACAAGCCCGCCGGTAAAAAAGGCAAAGGCCCCAAGGGTGCTGCATTTGAGATCAGTCCCAAGAGCGATGATGAATTACCCGACGGCTTCACGACCGTTCAGGCGATCAAGCGGCTGCATGAGTTGAAGGGGAAGCAGGAACCTTTTTTTCTGGCAGTCGGTCTGCTCAAACCACACCTGCCGTTCGTCGCGCCGAAAAAGTACTGGGATCTTTATGATCCGGACAAGATTTACGTGCCGACGATCGACCACCTTCCGCTGGGCGCTCCCGCATACGCCGGCCACGATAACGGTGAACTTCACAGCTACGCCAACGTGCCGGCAGGAAACCCGATCCCGGCTGATTTTGCGAGAAAACTCCGCCACGGTTACTACGCTTGCGTCAGCTACACCGATGCACAGATCGGGCGTTTAATCGACGCGCTGGACAAGGAAGGACTCACGGAAAACACCATCATCGTACTATGGGGCGATCACGGCTGGCAGTTGGGCGATCATGGTCTATGGCACAAGCACACCAACTTCGAGTTGGCCACGCATGCACCGCTGCTGATGAGCATACCGCATCAGAAGAGCGCCGGGCAGAAGTGCAACGCCACGGTGGAGTTTGTCGACATCTATCCCACCCTGGCCGATCTATGCGGCTTGGCGATTCCAGCCGGTCTCGATGGACAGAGCCTCAAGCCGTTCATTGAAGACCCTGCGACGGCCGCGAAGAAGGTCTCCGTCAGCCAATACCCGCGTGGCGGGGGCAAGTCGGATGGACCTTCCCTGATGGGCTACAGCATTCGCGATGAGCGATGGCGGCTGACACTCTGGCGTAATTGCACCACCGGCGTTATCGACAGCACCGAATTGTACGATGAGCAGAACGACCCCACGGAAACCATGAATGTCGCAGCTAAGCCAGAGAATAAGCAGGTGATCGAGGCGTTGTCGAAGCATCTGCCCGCGTTGATCGAGCGTCCCGCGGCAGTCAAAGCTAAACCCGCCGCAACTGCTAAGGATCGTGGCAAGATGCTCGATCGGAGATAATCCTTCACCCCTAAACCAACGCGCCCATGCCCGCCAGCGGAATCAAATGTCCTATCATTGGTTGAAGAAGGAGCGTTCACAGTTTCACGCCGTGGCGGGCGATCAGGGCGCGTTCTTCGCTCGAAAGTTCCGCGATGGTGATGGGCTTGTCCTGCGGGCGAAAACCTTTTTGATTCAGGCGGTTCATTAGGCTCCAGTTGCGCACGTGACTTCCTGGGCTTGGATCCGCAGGCTCGCTGGCGGGCAGGTCGTAACGGGTGAAATCGATCACGCTCTGCGATCCCTCCACCTGCCAATCACGCAAAAGTGCCAGGCGAAAATCCTTGTTCATGAACCAGCGGATTTCCTTTTCCGGTTCGGAGCCCGGCAAACCGGTGCCGCGCTGCACGAAACGGTAATCGAGATGGTCGTTGTTCTTGAACTGATGACGCCACAACTGCCCGAACTCGCCATGCGTGATGCACTGCGCATCGGGCCAGGTTTGTCGGATCCCGCCGAGCCACGCCTCGAGGCCTTCCATTCCATTTCGGCCCTTGTAGCCATAGATTTTTCGCCCCTCGACCAGCGTCAGTTCCCAGATCGTCGTGATCCACGCGAAGCCGTTGAACTTGAGAAAATCCTCGAAGTGGTAGCGGGTGATCTGCTGCAACTGGCTCAGGCCTTGCTCGTGGCCGTAGGCGAGGAGCGTTTCGATCGGGCCCAGTCCCATGCGACTGCGAAACCCGCCCTGCCCGCCCGCGCGTCGAGCCGTGAGAAAGTCGCAGGTCCAGCCGTCGAGATTCACGCAGTCGATCAGGTCGCTGGAGTTTTGTGCGGGCTTGAGAAAATGTTCACGCGAGGGGTAATAGGGATAGGAAACCGAGCCGTCGCCGTCGCCGTTGTCCACGGCATGCTGGCTCCAGATGTTGCCCTGGCAGACGTGAATGCCTTCGTGCTCCGCGAGGTATCGCAGATTGTCAGAAGCAAGAAACCCGGCGATCACGCCGCGTGGCCGATACCCGCCGCCCACCATCTCCGAAACTTTTGCTAAACCGTCGTGCAGGTCGCGGTTCACCTGCTCCCTGCTGTTGTACATATTGGAAAAATAGGCATTGGGAATGAAGGTGATCTCATCGCCAAACTCATGGTGATAGGAAACGATCAGCTCGCGCAGGTCACGGTAGCTCTGTCTCGTGTCGTGCAACGCCAACCAGCTGATCGCCCAGGTGATCCGCGCGCCCGGCCAGGCTTTGGCGATCGTGCTGCGAAAGAGTTTGGCTTCAGCGCAACTGTGTACGCTCGACTCGTCTGGCCCAAGGGCGACGTCGCGCGTCACCTCGATCTGGCGAACCCGCACCACCGTCGCAAACGTCAAGAATCGCCCGCCCATCACGACCGTCGACTTGTGGTTTTGATCGTTCACAGGCTGTCTCCTCGTGCGAATGCCCAACACGCCGTGCCGCGCCGCCGTCACAAATCGCGATCATCTCATTCTGCGATCTATTCACAATCACACAACCCTCGCGCCCTGATCTGATGCTCGATATCGACAAGACGCAAAGCCGCAAGCGGCTTGGGGCACTATCGTGATAGCACACCCGGAGGTTTCACGATGGGCCATCTCTTTTCTGGTTCACTCGGCAAACCCCTCGCCCCCGGAACTCCATGGCCGGCCCCGCGGAATCAAATTTCCTATCATTGGATCAATTGGCGAACCTGCTCTTGTGCTTCCACCAACGTCGCTGCAACGCTGGCACCACAGCCGATGCGCTCTTTTGCCTTGCTCAGGTCACCTTGCGAGTCCCACAAACCCACGACAATCTTCACGTTCGGGAATCGACCACGGAGTCGTTTGCAAAGGTAACGAGCATGCATCACCGCGGCAGGAGGTGTGGCGCTAACGCAAACCACATCGGCCGTGCGCTCGTCGAGAAGTTTATCCATCTCGTCGGCCAGAGACGTAACCGATACGACCTGCACTTGGCAGCCGGTTGTCTCTAATGTTTGCGCGAGCATCATGGCGGTAATTTCATCCGCCTCGGTGCGAGCAGGCAGGCAGAGAATGCCAAGCCGTAACGCGCTGTTACCAGCAACCCGACTGGAATCTCCGCTTACTTCTCGCGCGTGCGCGTAGTCTTCTACCGCCTGGATTTGCTGCTGGCGCTCACCAAGGTCTTGAATCATTTCCTTCAGGCTTTGCAGGATAAACTTGTGTTTGCTCTCGTTGAGCTCGCCGAGTTGCCAATGCGTCTCTGCCATCGCCAGGGCCGGGATGAGTACCGTGTCGTAGACTTCCACAAGCGGCTGTTTCGCAAGATATCCCTCAAACAGTTCGACAGCCTGCTCCTGGTCTCCCGCGAGAAGGCGCTGATAAACGTGTGTCTTAGGTTCAAAAACGGGCTCATTACCCAGCAGAATGTCCAGAAAGGCCAGTTGGGGAACATGCTTGCCGACGACCAGAACACATACTGTCAAGGGAGTCGCCAGCAGGAGTCCCACCGGTCCCCACAGCCACGTCCAGAAGACAGCCGCCAACATAACCGCCACCGCCGACACGCCGGTGTTCTTGCCATACAGCAAAGGCTCTAGGAGGTTGTTGTTGAATAGTTCCAGCACCACGAACAGCAGGACCGTCCAGATTGTCGCTCCCCAGCCCGTCGAGATAGCCATCGACAGTGCAATCGGCATCGCCGCGGCGATCCACGGTCCGAGGTAGGGAATAAACCTCAAAGCCCCGGCCAGGATGCCCCACAGGATGGGATTGGGAATGCCGATCAGGAACAACCCGCTGCCGACGCAAATGCCAAACGTGACATTGAGGAGAAAGAGTATCAAGAGATAGCGACTGACCCGCGCTCCGGCGTCCTCCAGCATCTGCGTGGTCACGGTCACATGGCCTCTTCCCGCCAGGTGGATGAATCGATCGCGCAAGTCGTCTCGCCGGAACAGGAAGAACACCACGAACACGATGATGATGCCAGTAGTTCCCAGGACCTCGAGCATGGTGCCGAACATGCCACCAAAGACTTGCCAGGGGCTCGCTGGCGTCGAAAGAACGCGGACCGAGAAGGGAAGTTCGTTCGTCCCCCGTGGCTCACCGGTCTGGCCTGATGGCGAAAGATCTTGGCCCATTTCCTGAGCTGAACTTGTCACCTTGCTCAGCGCGGAGGCGGCATACTGGTTTACCGAGTTTAGCTTCGCCTCGATATTTTTCTGGTATTCCGGGATCTTGGGGGCCAAATAGGTCATTTGAACGGCTGCCGTCCAGACCACGATCCCCAGCACGGTGAAGCCTGAGGTGGTCGTCACCAGCACCGCCGGAATTCGGCCCAGCCTCCGCCGCTCCAGCCAGTCGCACACGGGACTCAATAAGAAACTGAGCAGCACCGCGAGCGCGATGGGAACCAGCACCACCTTGGCCAGGTACAGGATAAGAATCACGACGGCGACAGACGCCAACGTCAACAGCCGCGATGTATCAGCGATCTTGTCCGGGCGTGACATAGGATCACCGTCGAACCACTAACACAATAAGGACCACCAGTACGATCAGCCCCAACGTTCCGCCGCCGATCCAGATGTAGTCTGCAAGGACCGGGTTCATCAGTAACGAGTTCATGACATACCTCCGCAATAAGAAGAATATTTTTGTACCGAATGCCATCGTAAACCTGCTGGAGGGGCGAGGTATCGGGGGCGGTCTCAACCGTGTATCGGGATGAGTCCGGTGAATGAACGTCGCACGAAAGAAAGTAACCCGACGTTCGAGTCGTCGCGAAGACAACGGCACGACCATCCCCTACGTCTCTCACTGGTCCAGTGTCACCGCATTGGCCATGGAATACGGCGTCACCGAAGATGAGGCCATTGCAGCCCTTCTCCATGACGCCCTGGCGCGAACGAAAGCAGGCATACATCGACCACCTCCAGGAGGCCGGCGAATCCGTGTGCCTGGTGTCGGCATGTGACAAGGTACACAATGCCCGCTGCATTCCTTCCATGTTCGGGATCAAGGCGATGGGGCATTTTCCATATTCAAGGGTGGAAAAGACCGAACCCTGGGGTACTACGGCTCACTTGCTGATGCCTTCACAACCAATGTGCCAAAGCGTCTTGCCGACGAGTTGAATCGTACCGTTTCAGAATTGGAGCGGGTTTCAAAGTTGTGAGCCACGGCTCAGCCGTGTCGGCGTACTCATTGCGGATGGCGGTCATGCTGGCGGTGGTGCCGATCATAAGTGTGAAATGATTGCGCGGTGCGAAGTCATGGGTGCCGCGTTGCGCTTGAAGTGGTAATGCGCCACGTCTGGGGGCGTTGCTATTACTGCGCACTATTGGCATAAAGGTGGTGTGAAACCAGACGGAAACATAGACGACGAAAAATCAAAGCGATTCTCTTTTGAATGACACAGTCGCCGGAGATTATTCTATGACATATCCGATCACGCGCGAAATCCGAAACGGCCTATGCCTCGCCTCCCTTGTATTCTTTGTTGTCTCCGCCGGTTGTGCTCAGTCAACCGGTAAAGTCAACATCGTCGAAAATCCCAATCGGATCATCGGTACTGAAGGCAAGTTTCCCCTTTGCTGGCAGTGACGGTATCTACTTCGATGGTCTTTGTTTCGGTGTTCCTGGTGAAAAGCTCGTTGCCGCCCTGCGCGAACATAAGGTGAATGAGACCTCTGAATAACTGGCCTCGTTTTTGATGCTTATCGATTGTACCCGGTTATCTTGGCCGGTGGCGCTGATGTTTTGTGCAAGGAGGCTTTATGGATCGTGTGATTGCTCAACCTTCGTTCACTGACCTGCGTGTGG
>JANMES010000077.1:0-18970 GCA_031377185.1 Phycisphaerae bacterium | reverse complement strand
GCTGCGCTTAAAGCATTACTCACTTCGGCATTCGTCAAAATGGTGGCCCGCTAATTGGGTTTCATAAAATAGAAAAAGGCTCGGCTTGATCTCTCCTGATTTGCACACCGTCTCGATCGAGTACAGGCTGGTGCGGGCGGTGATGAAGAGCGTCGAGCCGTTCGGCCCGCCGAAGCAGCAGTTGGCGGGGGATTCGGGGACCAGGATCCGGCCGAACTCTTTGCCATCGGGGGAGAAGATCTGAATCCCATCACCGGCCGTCACCCAGAGGCGACCTTCGGTGTCGCACCGCATGCCGTCGGGGACGCCTTTGTCGATCACGCAGAAGACGTCACCGCCCGCAAGCTCCCAAGCGATCAATTCTTCGCGTTTCTGCACCTTGGGCTTAACGTCGAATACGCGTACATGATGCGGTTTGCCACTGTCAGCGATGTAGAGCTTGGATTCATCCGGACTGAAGCACAGGCCATTGGGCCGATCGAAATCTTTTGCAACAGCTTCAATCCCTTTTGATTGCGGGTCATAGCAGAACACCCACTGCCCTTCGTATTCCTTCGTCGCACCCTTGGGCAATCCGTACGGCGGATCGGTGAACCAAACTGTGCCATCCGATTTCATTACGACGTCATTGGGCGAGTGAAATTTCTTGCCACCTGAATGCCGATCGACCAGCGTCTTCGTCTTGCTGGCGGCATCAGTCAGCGTGACGGCCCGGATCGCCTGCTCGCAGCAGAGGAACGATCCGCCGGGCAGTGCGAAGTTGCCGTTGGAAACGTTGCTCGGCTTGCGGAAGGGTTTCAGGCCGTCCTTGGCGTCCCAGCGCATCAGTGCGTTGTTCGGCTGATCCGACAGGATCAAAAACCCGCCGGCGCGATCCAGCCAGGCCGGGCCTTCGGTAAATTTCATCCCCTCGGCGAGCTTTTCGAGCTTGGCCCCGGGAGCGATCAGCGATTGCGCCTGGCCGACGATCGGGCTGGCGGGCTGGGTGGTCGGTTCAGCATTCACGGCGGCTCCTAATGTCAGGACGAACAACGCGATCGTTCGTAGGTTCATGCGGGTAGTGTCGTCGAATGGAATTGAATCGTCGAGGAAGAATCGACCACAGATGAACGCAGATAAGAAGCAGTTAATTCTTCTTAATCTGTGTCTATCTGTGTTCATCTGTGGTCGAATGTCTTCACAAATCGAGAGTATAAAACGTCTTCCACCGATACCCGCTGCCGATGTTGATCGCGTGGATGTGGCCGATCTGCTGGTCGGTGGGCATATGGCTGTGGCCGCAGAAGAGGTGGGTGAGGTTGGCGTACTTCAGCAGCAGTTTGCCGATCGCCTCGCTGCCGAGGTACGCCTTGGCGAAATCCCATTGGGCACTGTGCGGCGGGGGGAGAAGCTCGCGGAAGGGGAGATGATGCACCGCGGCGATCACTTGGCGCTGGCGGCTTAGCGAGTCCAACTGCGTGCCCAATTGCAGAAGCAGTTCGTCCAGAAACGCCACGTCCGATCGGCCCAGCTTCACATGTCGCCCGTCGTTCCATCGTGCGACGATCTCGCGGGTTTCGGGCGTCAGGTCGTCCGTCCGATCAAATAGAAAAGCAAACTCCTCAAACCGCTCGGCCGCCCCGGGGGAGACTTTTTGCTCGTAGAACCGCTTGGGGATGTTGAGCGACGGCTGGGCGAACGAATAGTCATACCAGCCGACGTTGCCGACGATCGCGATCTCGCCGGCGATGAAGGGTTCATCTTGTAGCCACTGCCAGCCAATGGCGGCCGCGCGGGCGGGGAAGGTTTCGTGCAGCAGCGAATAGCTGTCGGGCCCGTTCGTCCATAACTCGTGATTACCGGCCACCACCAGCTTCGGGCCCTTCAGCGTGAACCGCGACAGGCACTGCTCGAAAGCGCCTCCGTCGGCGGCAGCGGTATCGCCGACCACCAGTACGCCGTCACCGCCGGCGGCGTTCATCTGGGCGATGATGTCGTCGGCCAGGGCTTTACTTTTGCCGTGGTTGTAGTGAAGGTCGGCGGTGATCAGCAGACGCATATCCTGATTGTTGATCGTAGATGGTGGATTGTCGATGAGGAAGAATCGACAATCGACATTCCACAATCCACAATCGCGGCTATAGTGATGTAAGAGGAGGATCGTTGTCGCCAGTCGTCGTCGATAAAGTCGTGAAGTACTTCCAGCAGGGAGACCGCAAGGTGTCGGCCTTGTCGGGGATTTCTCTGGACGTGCAGCGAGGGCAATTCCTTGCGATCATGGGCGCCAGCGGCTCAGGCAAAAGCACGCTACTGCATTTGATGGCGGGTCTCACGCAGTGTGACGGCGGATCCGTGTCGGTCGATGGGACGGACCTGAGTAAGATGAACGATCGCCAGCTGACGTTGTTTCGCCGAAGGCACATCGGGTTGGTGTTTCAGTCGTTTAATCTGATCCCGACACTGTCGGCGGAGGAAAACATCCGGCTGCCGCTGATGCTCGATCGCAAGATCTCACAAAACGGTCATGCAAAGGTGGAAGAGTTGCTGGACAGCCTTGGCCTGGCCAGCCGGCGTCATCATCGCCCGGACGCGATGAGCGGAGGGGAGCAACAGCGGGTCGCGATCGGCCGAGCGCTGGTAGCAAACCCGGCCGTCATCCTCGCCGACGAACCCACTGGCAACCTGGATAGCGTCAACAGTAAGAGCGTCTGCGAACTACTCCGCGACCTATCGGCCGTCCACGGAAAAACCATCGTGATGGTTACCCACGAACCCACCGTGGCGGCCTACGCGCAGGAAGTGGCGGTTCTGAAGGACGGGCAGTTGGTTGATCGTTTCGCTTCCGATGGCGAACACGCCTCGCAGTCGCTGGCGATGCGGTACCAGGAATGTGTTCGCTAAACAATGCAGAATGATGAATGCAGAATGATGAATGAGTTCATTCTGCATTCATCATTCTTCCTTCTGACTTATGCTCGTTAAGCTCATCATCTCCAACTTCTCCAACCGCAAAGCCCGCGTCGCGTTGACGGTGGCGGCGGTGGCGTTGTCGGTGAGCTTGGTGGTGTCGGTCACCAGTGGGTTTACCACGCTCAACCAAGTGGCCCAGAGATTCCTCGGCCAGATCATGGGGACGACCGACGCCACCATCCTGCGCCAGACCGACGCCCGCGCTGGTGTGCCTGATACGTTTGTCCAAGAATTGCGTAACGATCCCGATGTTCAGAGCGCCATCGGGCGGCTGGAAGTCGACGTCACGCTGATCGATTCCAGAGGCAACGCCGTCGCGGGTCGTCCCACGCAGGCGGTGGGGGTTCGCCGGCCGGACGATCGGGAGGTGGACCGACTCCAGGTCAACGCCGGTCAATGGTTTGAAGGTTCGGAGGGGAATGTCGTCGTCATCGATCAGGTGATCGCCGAGAACCTCAAGCTGCAAATCGGAGACACGCTCACGCTCGGCGGCGTGCGGGAAAAACTGACGCTCAAGGTTAGTGCGATCGTGCAAAAACCGGGCATTCTTGCCGCCCAGATTCAGACGATCTACCTGCCTCTGGACACGCTCCAGAGGTACGCGATGCCCGATACGCCCGGCCGTGTCGGCAAGATTCTGCTCGATCTCAAGACCGGCGTTGATGCCAAGAAGTTTCAAGCCCGCTGGAAGCCCCGGGTGGCGGCTGTCGATCCGTCGCTCAAGATCAAACTCACCAGCAGTTACCGCGAGGAGATCGACAGGAACCTGCAAAGCCTGGAAGTGATGAGCTATCTGGGCGGCATGGTGTCGATGCTGTCGGCGGCGTTTATCGTGTTTTCGGCATTGTCGATGGGCGTGACCGAGCGGCAACGCACACTGGCGATGCTGCGGGCGGTTGGGGCGTTTAAGTTGCAGATCGCGCAACTGGTGGTGATCGAAGGGTTGCTCATTGCCCTGGCCGGTGTGGCGATCGGCGTGCCTTTGGGGTGGTTGTGGCTGCAGATTCTGGTTCACTTGCCCAAGTTCGCGCCGATCTTTGAAAACATCAGCGTGATGCTCTCTCACGGCGGGCTGATCCTCGCGATCGGGGGATCGATCAGCGCCGCCATTCTGGCAAGCCTGCTGCCCGCCTGGTCTGCGACTCGCGTCGACCCGCTGGCCGCCATGCGGCCGCTTGCGACAAGCGATTCCGGGCGGTTCCCGCTCCTGCCGACACTCATTGGGCTTATTCTGATCGGCATAGACCCGCTAATCCTGTTCGGCCCGATCGACGGGTTGGCCGACAATGCGTTGATCGAATGGATTGCGGGGCAATTCCGGGTGACTGACCCGCTGGAGATCCAGCGTTCGTTTCGTTTCCATCTGCACTTCATCGCGGGGTTGCCGACCATCTTCATCGGATTCTTTCTGCTTGCCCCGGCGTTCGTCTGGGCGATCGAGCGGTGCGTCAGCCCGCTGGTGGCGATGTTGCTGGGCTTGCGCCCATCGCTGCTGAGGCAGCAGTTGTCATCGGGCATCTGGCGGGCCGCGGGTACTTGTGCGGCGCTCATGGTGGGGCTGGCAGTGCTGATCGTCATGCAGGTGCAAGGTCACAGCGCGCTCAACGCTTGGCGCTTACCCGACAAGTTTCCCGATGTGTTCATCTTCAGCCCCGTCCCGCTATCGCCGGCGGATCAGGAGAAGCTGGCGAGCGTCAAAGGCATCAGGCCAAATGAGCTGATGCCGATCGCAATCGCTTCGCCCCAGTTCGGGTCAAACCTGTTTGCAATCGCCGGCGCGATGGTGATGCCCGATGCGACGATGTTTTTCGGCATCGATCCGGACAAAGC
Source organism: Phycisphaerae bacterium (assembly GCA_031377185.1). Taxonomy (GTDB): domain Bacteria; phylum Planctomycetota; class Phycisphaerae; order Tepidisphaerales; family Tepidisphaeraceae; genus JANMES01. Next base: position 14,191 of record JANMES010000077.1, on the reverse strand, counting down.
GATGAAAATGATGGAACTGGAGTATCGCGACGACGACGGCCGGCGTGTTTCGGCTGAGATGCAGAAAATACTCTCGGCCCAGGCGACCGAACTATTGAAGAAAGGCCGCCACGTGATCGTCACCGATGAATTCCGACAGCTACGCGGTCTGAAGCGCGGCGACAAGATACCGCTCCGGACGACCAGGCAGGGCACGGTGAATTACACGATCGCGGGCATCGTTTGGTCGCCGGGAATGGATGTAATTAACAGCAAGTTCGATCTCGGCCGGCAGTTTGAGCAGCGGACGGCGGCAAGTTTGTTCGGATCGCTCCAGGACGCCCGCGACGATTTTGATGCCCGCGACGTCTATCTTTTCGCCGCCAATCTCGATTTCTTCACCGAGCGAGACAAAGTATTAGTGGATGTGCAGAAAACGCTCGGGCGTATGAACATGAAAATTGGTGACGTGCGGCAGATCAAAAAGAGCATCCAGAACGGGCTGGGCAATCTGCTGCTTCTGGTAAGCACCATTGCGTTCGCGGCGATGCTGGTGGCGAGTTTGGGGGTTACGAATACGGTGATGGCGTCGGTGCGCAGCAGGCAGTGGCAGTTCGGCGTGTTGCGGGCGATCGGCGTGACGCGCTCGCAATTGCTCCGGCTGGTGATCGGCGAGGCGCTGCTGTTGGGCCTGATCGGTATTGGTCTGGGAGTGGCAGCAGGGGCGGAAATGAGCGTCAACGCGCGGCAACTCACTGTCATGACGATCGGATTCAAAACCGATCTGGTGATCCCGTGGGGCATCATCGGCGTTGGGGCGGGCGTGGTGCTATTGATCGCGATCGTCGGCGGAATCCTGCCGGCCGTCCGCGTATCACGGGCTCAGCCATTGGCGTTATTGCAGGCCGGCCGGTCTGCGGCTTGAGTAGCGATATTCAATTGGCTGAAATTGTCGGTCGTGTTTCAGGGTGAAAACACGACCGTACCACGGGCCTCTGGCCCGTGCCAGCGGCGTGAAAATTACAAAGTCAAACGGTTCTTGGAATTTTGAAGTCGCCCGCACGGGCCGGAGGCCCGTGGTACAGTCGAGGCGTTCTAATGCTCTAAATCCAGCCATTTCAACCTGACCCACAACTGACTTTACCTGCGTTAGCAGATCATCCCACGTTTGGCGAGCGGGCCGTGGCCGATGGGCTTTTCGCCGATCCAGCGTTCGTCGATGGCGTCGCTAGCTCGCTGGTAGCGTGTATCGGTGGAAAGGCGAAGCACTTTCGAGTGGTTATCCGTCCCGCCGTGTACGGTGTAGACGTTGAAGATGACGACATCGCCCATGCGGTAGTCAGCCGTCACCCAGTCACCGCCAAGCGAACTGCGGAGTTGCTTAGCCGCGCCGTTCAGTGCACCCGTGCCGGACCTGCGTCGGGCTTCACGAGCTTCATCGGTGTTGGTGCAGAATGTGTCAACGTCAGACTTCCAATACGCCTTGGCCAGCCCTTCATGCCGGTGCGAGCCGCGGAGGATCAGCAGCCCTCCCAGGTCGAACGAGTTATCGCCCATCGGCGTCCAGGCGGTGTAGAGCTGGTGGGTTCCGCGTCCCATGTAAACCACGTCAGAGTGAATTGACGTTGCCGGCCCGGGGGCCACTTGCCGCATCCAGGTGTAATCGTAATGACGAACGTCGGCGGCCAGGAATTGGCGGAAGAATTGCATCATCGGGCCGCGGTAAAGCACGTCGTTGATCGGTTCGGGGTCTTCAAACAACGCCTCCAACCGTCCGCCGGCGAAGTTGCTCTTTTTTGTCGGATTCGGAACCGCCTCGTCATGATCAAACGCCGGATCGAGTAGGCCCAGCTTGCTGAGCCGATCGACGAGCACCTTGCGGGCGCGCTGCACGCGCTCCCGACCGAGATAGCCGGGCAGATAAAGATAGCCGTCTCGGTCCATGCGGGCACGGAGGGCATCCGGATTGCCAAGCAATGGGATAGAATCGTCCATCAACTGGGTGTGATCGCTTTCAAGCGGTTCACCCTGGTATGTCAGTGTCGGTATGACGGGGGCAGCGGTGGTCATTGGGATCCTTGTCAGAATTCCCTGATATTATGGCACGGCGCATCCTGTCGGCCAAGCCGCTTGCAACGGGCTTCGGCGAGTGCTGGATTTCATGCGAAAATTAGTCATTTGAGCGTTCAGGATCGATTTTCCATGGTTGCATTGAGTAACGGCATTGCCCCGCGGAAGCCACTTTACGACTAGACGAGCGAGTTCTCGAAGCTCGACAATGCGTTATCGGACATGCCAACTGGTATCGATTTTTTACCGATTTGCATTGGCTTGGCAGATGCCGCGAATTGACGGGTCGTTTGGTACCGATATTATGACCACGAGGCGTTCCTTTAAGGCTTGGCCGGACAAGAATTGATGGCATCCATACCGCCGACATCAGCGACAGGCCAGAGCAGCATTTCCGGAACCGGCCAGACACGCCAAGCCGGGCAGCGCGAAACCTTTACCGCTGAAGAACTTGCCATCGTTCTCTCGCATTTCGACATCGGCGTGATCGACTCGATCGTCGAGTTCCCTCGCGGTTCCCGCAAAGCGCCCAAGCTGCTGGTGGTAAGCGAGCAGGGCAAGTTTCTGCTCAAACGCCGTGCCGGCGGGCGGAATGATCCGTTCAAGGTGGCGTTCAGCCATGCGTTGCAACTGTTCCTTGCGAGCAAACAGTTTCCGCTGCCGCATCTGATTGGAACCAAGCGCGACAACAACTCGATGTTGCAATGGCGGAATGGGATTTACGAACTGTTTGAGTTCATCCCGGGTTCGGGCTATCCGCAAACGCTGGAAAGCACCTTCGACAGCGGGCGCATCCTGGCGCTGTATCACAAGCTGCTGGAAGGATTCAAGTCCGAATGGACCCCGCCGACCGGTAGCTATCACCGCGCCCCAGCGGTTGAGACGGGATTGAAATCAATCCCGCAAGTCATCCCCGGCGGCGGTGAGGTGCAGCATCTGGCTGCGTTTCTGATCGACAGCTACCACCACGCGGCAGAGATGGTCGAACGCCAGGGCCTGGAAAGCTGGCCGAAGCAGATCGTTCACGCGGACTGGCATCCGGGGAACATGTTGTTCCGCGATAACCATGTGGTCGCCGTCATCGATTACGACTCAGCCCGCCTGCTTCCGCGGATTATTGATACCGCCAACGGCGCGCTGCAGTTTTCGATCATCGGCGGGGATGACGACGTCAGCAAATGGCCTGATTACACCGACGAAGCCCGCTACAAGCGCTTTCTGCGCGGCTATGATGAAGTGATGCTCCTCAGCCAGGCCGAGCTTCAGGCCGTGCCTTGGTTGATGATCGAAGCCCTGATCGCCGAAAGCGTGTTCCCCATCGCCGCGACGGGCACGTTCGGGCGGATGGAAGGGCTGGCGTTCTTGCAGATGGTGCATCGCAAAACCAAGTGGCTGCAAGCATCGGCCGACAAGCTGATTGCACTCGCGGAAGGATGAGCCGTTGTCCAACCTACAGCGAACTCGGGGAAGACGTATCGGCCCCGCGGGGGTTGTGTGGGGTTTGTGTCTTCTCTTGATTTTCACTCTCCGAATCGCAGCCGCTCCTGCCACCCAACCGAGTTCAACCTTTTCGGATCAGCAACTGCGACAGTGGCTTTTCGATTTGGACAGCAATTCTCCCCGAGTGCGTCAGGATGCCCAGATGTCGCTGCTGAAGCTCGGTCGCTCGGACCTCCCGCGGCTGAAAGAGCTGGTCGAGCCCATGCAGCCGCTTTTGCCGTCGCAGGTGCAGGCGTTGTTCGATATCGTGACGCACGTCTATCTCACCGGCGAGCCGTATGAGCACGTCGATGTCGGTTTTATGGGCATGAGCATGGCGCAGGTGTTTGGCGATGACGACCGTGGCGAATCCGATGCGGGGGTGATCGTCCAATCCCGCATGCCCGGGCTTGCCGCGTATGGCACGCTGCTGGAGGGAGATGTGATTCTTTGCTTTGTCGAACATCGCAACGAGCAATTAACCAACTCCTTCAGACTCATCAATATTGTCAGGCGATATCGCCCCGGCGACACGCTGCACCTGGAAATCCGCCGGCAGGGCCGCCAGATGACCGTGCCGGTGACGCTGAGCGCCCGTCCGGTCGAACAACTTCTGATGAACGCCGAAGAATTCGACAACGACCGGATGAAACAGGCCGAGAAATACTGGATCGAGAACTACGGCACTTTAGTACGGCCGGCGCTGTCTCGTGCCGACTAAGAGCATTTTCGGCCGGGTCGTATCGTCTTGGTTAGCCACCGCATTTGTGCGGCGTGCCCGCTCCCCAAGCGGGGCGGCTAACTTGCCGCTACGCCCCAAAAGAAAATACTATAACTTACCCCATCAAATGGCACGGGCGACGCTTTTTTTAAGTTCGTCGCCCGTACCAGGGAAGAGAATAAAGTGAAGGAGACGCGTCTAGCCGGCCTTGCGCATCCGCCGTGCTGCCTGGGCGGCGCTTTCAGCCAGCCGGGTTTTCATCTGATCGCCCACCACAACCATCCGGGATCGCATCTGGCCTTTGGCATCGACCATCTTGTGCTTCACGTTCTCGCCGACTTGAACGACCGTCGACTGGACGTGCTTCACCCAGTTTTTCATGGCGGCTTTGTTGGTTGGGAGCATCAGGAGATTGGTCAGATCAATGTGCGTCGGGGCCGGTAACTGCGGAGCGGCCTCTGCCGGCGCCTCGAACTTGATGTCCTCGATCTTCGTCTTGCCGATCGGTTTACCCATGAGCGCTGAACAGATATCGATATCGCGCTGGCCGCACGGTAGAGGCGCAAGATGCGTCTTCGGATTGAGCATGAACAAAACTCCTGTAAGAACCTTCAGAGTTGTTATCCGCTTTGTGATAGCCAATTCTTTAATGATCGTCGCGCTCCGATAAAGCCGCCCGTGCGTGTGCGGAATCGACGGGCGATAACTCGGAACGTCCGGAAAGATCAGAGTAAAGCACGCTGGTACGCGGTTGCGATTTGCCGAGAGCGCGGGATTGCAGTCGCGAGGCGGATGCGGATCAGCGGCGACGATACACGTCGCCGCGATGGCCGATTTCGATGACGAGGATGAGCAGGCGGTCGTCGTGAATCGTGTAAATGACGCGGTAATCGCCGATGCGGATGCGGTAGGCATCCTGTCCCGAAAGTTTAATGCTGCCGGGTGGGCGGGGATTGGAACTCAGCGCGCCGATTCTTGCGATGATTCGACTTTGAACGTGCTGAGGGGTTCGATTCAGCGATTTCAGAACGCCACCGTCATACTCGATCTGATAGCTCATGCGTTTAGAGTCCGAGCTTGCGTTTCAGTTCGTCATGGGTGATGGTTTTCATTTTTCCTGCGAGGAACGCTTCCCGACCTTTGCGCGCTACTTCCGCGTCACGTTGGTCTTGCTCGACGCGGGAAAGCTGGTCGTATCGTTTACGCGGGATGACCACGAATTCTTTCTTGCCGATTTTGAATGTGGTGAGACTCATAGGCAAAATTATAGCGAGCCAACGGGCCAAACAAACAAGAAATTCCAGGCCGTTTCCGATCCGCTCTATTTCTTCGCGTACCCGCGCGGATTTTTCACGAACCAATTCCACGCCGAGCGGATAATCGTCTCCGGATCCTTGTACTGCGCGACCCAGCCGAAGCGTTCTTTGGCGTAGGTGGGGTCGGCGTAGAGCGCGATCGCATCACCCGCACGGCGCGGGCCGTAGGTGACTGGCGCCTTCTTCCCGGCGACTTTTTCCGCTGTCGAGATGATTTCCTTCACGCTGAAGCCCTTGCCCGTGCCCAGGTTGGCGAAAATCGGATCGCCGGGCGTGAGCTTTTCCATCGCCTTGATGTGCGCGTCGGCCAGGTCATCTACGTGGATGTAATCGCGGACGTTCGTGCCGTCGGGCGTTGGATAATCCGTGCCGAACACGGTGATTCCCGGCCGAACGCCAAGGATCGCCTGCAGCACCACGGGAATCAGGTGCGTTTCCGGGTCGTGATCTTCGCCGATTGTGCCGTCGATCGCGCATCCGCTGGCGTTGAAATACCGCAATGCAGCGAAGGAAAATGCCTTGTTGGCGACTGCGTAGTCTTTGAGAATCCGCTCGACCATCAGCTTGCTGTGGCCGTACGGGGAAACGGGGCCCTGTTTTTCCTTTTCGGTGATCGGCACGCTGTCGGGGTCGCCGTAGGTGGCGCAGGTGCTGGAGAAGACGAACTTATTAACGCCCGTTTCCTTCATCGCCTCCAGTACGCTGATCGTGGTCGAGACGTTGTTGTGATAGTACATCAGCGGCTCGGTAACACTCTCGCCGACGTAGGCAAACGCGGCGAAGTGCATGAGGGCTTCGATCTTGTGATCGCGAAGCGCCTTGATGAGGGTGGGCTTGTCGTTCAAATCAGCGAAGACCGCGGGAACCTTCAGGATGTCGACGACTTCCTTGTGGCCGCGAGAGCAATTGTCGTAAATCACCGGGTTATGGCCGGACTCTTTCAGCCGCTTGACCGTATGAGACCCGATATACCCCGCGCCGCCGGCCACCAAGACGTTCATACTTGCTCCTTCGATCGTGAGTGCTCGCCAGTATAGGGATTGACCCTCAGAGGAAAAGGGCGACCGAGCTCGCCGCTAATCGGGGAGTTTCTGAGGCTTCATCCGCTCGTCTGCGGTGTAGGACAGGGCGTTTTTCAGGATTGTGGCGAGAGTCTTCGCCTCGCCCTCGCCTTGAAACTGGATCGCCATGACGCGGGGTTTCTCGCGAAGAAGGACGGAACTGAGCGAGGCGATCTTGAACACGCCATCGGTTTGAAGTTCGTCGATGACATCGTTGGCTTCATACTCAGCCACGACAAACCGCCCGGTCATGCTCATCCGGCCGCAGGGGCACTTGAAGAAATGGAATGTCGTATCCAAGCCTGCGGCGGAGGGGATTTCGCCGATGTCGGTGGTAACCATCAGGTCGTCGCGCGGAATGGTGATGGTGTACACCTCACGCGCATAGACGCCGGGCTTGCCAAGAACGTCGGAAATGAGCTTCCAACTCTCCGGATCATCGGCAGCGATCGACGGCCGCGAGGTTGCGGAGTCAGGCAAGGCGGTGGTCGCCGCATGACAGCCGGCCAGGAAAACCGCCATCGCCGTGATAACCCATCGTGTGATCATTTGCTTCCCTCGGGCAAAAGTCTGCCGGTCGCGCGCAGACGTTTGAATGTCCGCCGTCGGATCAGGAAATAGGGCTTGAAGACAAATCGGTGAATGCGGATCAGCCAACTTTTCCGTTGGCTTTGTTCCAGTTCGGCGGCGGAAAGATGATCGGGCTGCAGGCGTTTTTTGTGCTTTAGTACGTGGTAGCGGTCTTCGTTACTCAGCTTTTTCAAGATCCATCGACTGAACGGCTTGTTAAACCATGCTTCAGAATCCCAACTGATCTGGAAATCGATCAGATGCGGCCTGCCGTCGTCGCCGAGGAGAATGTTTTGCGGCTTGTTGGTATCGACGTACGCAATCCCGCGGCCGTGGAGAATTGCAAATAATTCAAACAACTCGTCGAAAAACGACGCAGGGATGACACAATCCTTCGACAGCGGCCGGCCGGGTACGTACTCGTGGACGAAGCCGGTTCGCCCGACGGTGCCCAGCACCTTGGGTACGTTCGGAAGATCGCTCAGCCGTCGATAAAAATGCAGTTCACGACGGCAAAGCCATCGCCCGAGCCATTCCAACGGGAAGCCGGCAAAGTCAGTCACCCGGCCGACCTTGAGCACCGCCCGCCGGCCGTTCGGGTCGAGATAAAACGCAGTGGCGGCGAAAAAGTCATGCTTGATGGTCGCTTCATGAACCAACGGCAGGCCAGCCACGGTGATGGTCTTTGGCAGATCGGCTTTTCCCAACGCGCGCATGGAATGCACCACGCGGTCGGAGCGAGCGGGGCGAGCGTCGGGATTGCCAAGGGGCCTATCGATCATTCCCCGAATTATACAGAAAGTAAGTCATTCGCGACTAGCCTTGGAGGGCGGCTGTCCCCAGCCGCCGGGTTTGTCGCAAGACCTTCGGCGGGTGGGGACACCCGCCCTCCAGAAGACGCACGGTTTATGCTTGATGCGTCCTGTTTTGGGAATCATTTCTTGCCAAGTGCCCGCTGAGCCTTAAAGAAATCAGTCAGAAGGGCCGCACAATCGGCCGCCATCACACCAGCAGTCACTTCAACGCGGTGATTGAGCCTGGCGTCCTGGCAAAGGTTGAACAGCGTTCGCACGGCACCGGCTTTCGGGTCGTCGCAGCCGTAGACCAGCCGCGGGATGCGGGCGCTCACGATCGCCCCGGCGCACATTGGGCAGGGTTCGAGCGTGACGTACAGCGTGCAGTCGATCAGCCGCCAGTGCCCGGTCTGCCGGCCGGCGGCGCGGAGGGCGATGATCTCGGTGTGGGCGGTGGGGTCGTGGTCGGTCTGACGCAGGTTGTGGCCGGTGGCGATGATCTGGCCCGTCGGGTCGTGTACGATCACGCAGCCGATGGGCACTTCGCCGATCCGCTCGGCGAGTTTCGCCTGCTCGATCGCGGCGGCCATGGCTTGTTCGGGCGTGATCATGTAGAGGATTTGACCTTCAGCACGCTCTGCATCGCCGGCGATTCCCGCCATGCGGCGATGTGCTGGAACTGATCAAGCAGCATCCAGCCGGCCACGTGCGCCAAGACCAGGCTAAACAGCAGCAGGCCGATGATCTGCCGCATCGGCCGGGCAGTGCGATACGCCCGCAGCAGCAACGCACCAGCCAGCACCATCGCGCCGTCTGCGAAAAAGATCACCCACAGCGCGACCTGATCGGCCGGCTTCTCCAACAGTACGAGTACCACGCACGTCACCAGCATCAGCGTGGCAGCGATCGCCAGGCGATGCGCGCATTGCAGTAAACGGATCGCCCAATCCGCGGCGGCTGGAGAATAAGTCGGTTCATTCATCAACGGCGACAGTTGTAGCACGGGCGTCTCGCCCGTGCCAAACCAATTGATAAGATTGAAATTTTCTCGCCGGTCAGGGCACTCAGGCACGGGCGAGACGCCCGTGCTACATCGATTAAACCACCGGGATGACCTTGGTCACTTCCGGGACTTTCTCGCGAAGGTTGCGTTCGATGCCCATCTGCAGCGTCATCGTGCTGCTCGGGCAGCCGTGGCAGGCGCCGTGGAAGCGGATATGGACCACGCCTTCCGGATCCACATCGACCAGTTCAATATCCCCGCCATCCGCCTGTACGGCAGGGCGGATCAGATTGATGACCGTCTGCACCTTTTCTTTGAGCGGGACAGGAGTTTCGAGTGTGGTAGACATCAGTGCCTCGGGTGAATGCGCGCCTTCGATCCATTCCATTATAGGCTTTTGCACCGGTGATACCAACTCATTTCCCCCTTCCGATCACGCCGCCAGCAGCAGCGGGGCGGGATTGGCATGATTCCGGGGCTCCGGCAGCGCCCGGGCAACGTCGTATTTCCCCTCGCCCGTCAGTTGATACTGCCCGCCGTTCACCTGCTCCAGCCACCGATCGCGCAGCTCCCGCGCCGCGGCGACAAGGCGCGGATCGTTCTTTACCTTGACCCTGTGGGTCTTCGGCTTCGGTTCGCGGTTCGGCTTGACTGTCTCAGACTTGCCCGGTGTCGGCGGCGCGAACCGCAACCCACCGGCGGAAAGGCAGTGCTGAGTTCTCGGTGCTGAGTGCTGAGTGGTCTTCGTCTTTGTGGGCTTTGTCTTTGACTCAGCACTCAGCACTTTCACCTCAGCACTCGCTGCTTCCGAAGGAAGCAGCAAAGGCTTGGCATCGCTCCAGTGCGTGCCCGGCGGAATGGGCAGCACGATCCGATCTTCCCTGATCGACCCGCCTGTCGTCTGCGATGGAAACCACCACGGCGTCGTCACATCCCCCGATCGAATCCGCTTCTGCCAGAAGATATGCACCCGGGCAGTAGAGTGATGAGTGGAAAGCGATGAGCGACGAGAGGATGGGCCTTGCTCATCGCTCATCGCTTTGCCCTTTCCACTTGTCCGTCCTCCCGCCCGATAGGCCAGCGGCACGAAACCCATCGCCTCCCAGAACCTATTGGCTGCGATGTCCTGCGCGCACCAACAGCAGAACAGCTTGCACCCGTACGCGGCACGATCAAACATGGCTTTGAGCAATGTCGCACCGACGAACGATCGCTGCCTGCCCGGCATCACGTTCATCTGATAGATGATGCCCACATCGTCCCGCTTAAAGTATTGATCGTTGCCGATCACATATCCAACGGATTTACCACGGAGGCACGGAGACACGGAGGCGCTTTCGAAGTTCGAGCGCGCCTCTGTGCCTCCGTGCCTCTGTGGTTCAATTTCTTCTGCGATCAATACATGCCCGAGAGCGATCTTCCCCTCAAACTGCTTCGTCGGCATCCAGCCGACCTGCTTCGTGTGCAGCTTCTGCAACGAATCCAAGAACGGGATGTCGCTCATCACACCCGGCCGGATGGTGATGTTCACGCTCGGCAGCGGCGCAGGACCGTTCTGAGTGCCAAGTTCTGAGTGCTGAGTCATATTCACCTCGTGTAGGGTGGGCATTGCCCACCGCAGGCTCATGGTGGGCAATGCCCACCCTACATGATTCAAACCAACGGCCGACCGGTGAACGCCGCGAGCTGGCGGCCCAGTGTGTCGGCGATGTCGCTGGGCGCGTTGCTGTAGTTGAGTTCATTCGCGCCCGGGCTGGCCTCGGCCTCGCTGGTGGTGAGGCGAATGCTCCGGTAGTTCAGCCGATTGAGACTGTAACCCATGAAATGAATCCCCTGATAGCGAACATTCCACTTCGCTGGCTCTGCCGCCGACACATCGAGCAACGGAGCCGCTTGGGTCGTGTCAAACACCAGCGTCATCCGCACTGAGTCACCGTCGAGGACAACATCCCGCACCGCCACGACAGTCAACGAAGTTCCCGGCGATGACGACGCAGCGCCCGACTTGATGCGCCGTCTGGGCCGATACAACGGAGGAGGAATCAGCAGCATAAGAATCTCCTTTCACCAAGTCCCGAGTGCGAGTGCCGGGCGGATAACCCGCTCAGCACTCGGCACTCGTGACTCAGCACTGAAGCAACGCGTTACGCCGCCATCGACACACCGCCGCCGGCGATGTTGACGCTCACCGGGTCGCAAGCCGGGCCCGATTGCTTGCGGTTGTTGAACCAGAACGCGGTGAACCACACCAGCGCGCCCGGGGCGACCGAATCGTCGAAGGCCACTTCCACCACGGTTCTGCCGGAGTTGCCTTCAAACTTCCAGACCTCGATGCTGGCCGGCGGGGTTGCGCCGACATGGCTGAAGATCGCCACGCCGTTCACTCCCGCCGGTTTCCCGCGTCGGACTCCGGTGTGCAGGCGCAGTTTGACCGTGCGCCCCGTGACTGAAACAAAGTCGATCGACGGCGACACCGTCGGCGCGGGGATCGGCGTGCGTTCAGTGCGCGGATCAAGCCCCAGCTCGATCAACTGCGCGTTGCTCACTGCGGGGTTGCTGATGATATAGTCAGCCAACTGCCGCGCACTGGCGACGAGTTCCTTGCGGGCCTGATTCTTGGCCGCGATGGCGGCCTTGGTGCGCGTGATCGGATCAACTGCCGTTGCGTATGCGGATGCAAACGCAGTATCAAGCGCCGCGTAGGCCGTCGCCTGCGCAGCCACCAGGCCGTAGGTTGCCGGCGCTGCCGTAATCGCCGTCGAGAAATCGCCCGAAGCGGAGACCAACTCCGCGTCTTTTCTGCGATAGAAATTCATGAGGTTCCCTTCGTCGCGCTCGAAACTGGAGCGCGAACCAAGTTGGCCTCAATTCCCGTTCCATGGTTTGAAGGGACCTTCAATCCCCACGGAACTGCCGGCACCAAGGCACGCCAGTACCATCGGCGTAAACCGGAAGGCGATTAAGCCGCTCCGGGAATTTTTCGTCAATTGGCGTAGAAATTGCGATTCCGCGGCGAAAATCGTGTTTTTGCGAGTTGGAATGAATCGCCACAAGTTGTGAAGCGGCTCCACAAGTTGTGAAGAGTCTCCACAAGTTGGAATGAATCGCCACAAGTTGTGAAGCAGCGCCACAAGTTGGAATGAGGCTCCACAAGTTGAAATGAAGCGCCACAAGTTATGAAGCGCCTCCACAAGTTGGAATGAAGCGCCACAAGTTGTGAAGGGCCTCCACAAGTGGTGAAGGGCCTCCACAAGTGGTGAAGGGCCTCCACAAGTTGGAATGAAGCGCCACAAGTTGTGAAGGGCCTCCACAAGTGGTGAAGGGCCTCCACAAGTTGGAATGGAGCGTTTTTAGTTGGAATGACGCTCCGCAAGTTAAAATGAAGCATTTTAGATTCTGTAGGTCCGGCCGTGCCGGGCGCTTCATGTCCAGCGTAGCCGGACCTACAGAACTACACCGACGGCAGCCGTGTGATCTGCAGCCTGCGGGTCGCGGCCTCCCTGCCGAGTGCGACCATTTCCGAAAACGCCAGAACCGTGGCTTCTGAAAAAGCCCGCCGTGCGATTGAATCGGCCGACGACTTCTGGAGCTTTTTAGTGGCATTTTCGTAGCTTGCGTTCGCAGTGTTCCACGCGGCAACCAGCTCCGAATCTGAAAAATGTGTCGTTTCCATCCCATCAGTCTAGCACGTTCTCCTGTTGGATGATTTGTAATTCGGGACAGAATTCCAGTCTGTTTGAATTCGGTGGAAATGGAATTTCCATTTCACCCGTACAGGCCATCGGGCACTCCCCGATTGTGAAACCAACGCCGAATAAGATGCTGGCACGGACGAAAGGATACTTGCTGTACTTTGGAATCACTTCTACACACGATCTCGGCCGAGCTTGAACGGATGCAGGCGGAACTTGAAACCCTTCCAGAATCAGAATTCCCGGAATTCCAGAGACGGGTGCAGGTCCTCACCGACGCACTGGCAACGGCGTTACGATTGCGTAGGGTCGGGCGAATCGACGGGAAGGATCGGCAGAATTAACGCATCTGATGCGGATTGACGCCAGTTGTTGCGAACCTTCAGGGGTGGAGGCTTGCAGCAATGCGTTTATCCTTTCCGATATGGCGGGCGGCTGTCCTCAACCGCCAAGTATTTCCGCAAGCCCGGCGGGCGAGGACACCCGCCCTCCAGTCAGTAGGGTGCCATTCATGGCACCACGTTGCATCGATTGGTGCCATGAATGGCACCCTACATCTTCTGCACATGCTCCTCATCCAAAATCTCCTGAACCGTCAAGAGCTTGATGATTCGCCCGGTTCGTTTGTGAAACGCGGCGCACTCTTGTTCGGCGTCTTTGGTGTAGCCGAAGCTGACGAAGAACCCGCGTTGGCGGCCGCCTTCGCCTTCTCGTTCCATGACGGCTTCGAAAGCGTCGATATCCGGTCTGCCGACTTTGTCCATCTGTTTCACCTGGATGGGGAACCAGTCATCGGAGAACAGGCCGCCCTCGCTTGGCTTGGTGCCGACGGGGAAGATTCTGCCGTCCACGCCCATGTCGCCCACCTGCACCTTGTTCGGAATGCCCCCGAGCGCGATGACGGCCCAGTTCTCAAACTCAAAGTGCGGCAACGCCCGCAGTTTCTCCACCGTCCACGGCAGATCGCGGACGACAAACGCCTCCGGCCGATGGGCTTTCCACAACGGCTCGGACTCCTTCATGTTGCAGACATCGCGCAGCCGCTTGGCCATCACGCGGCAGGCGGTGGGCGAAATGTCGATGCCGATCCACTGACGACCGAGATTCTGCGCGGCGACGAGCGCCGTGCCGCAGCCGCAGAAGGCGTCGAGCACGATGTCGTTGGGGTTGCTGGAGGCGCGAACGATTCGATCAAGTAGCGCGAGTGGTTTCTGCGTGGGATAACCTAACCGTTCCTTCGCTTGCGAATTGAGCGGCGGAATATCTGTCCAGACCGTGTCGATTGGACGCCCTTCTTGCTCGTCAAGATATCGCTTCATGCGGGGAACCGACCCCGGGCTGGGCTGTACGACAATCCCGTTCTCGTACGCTTCTTGCATCCGTTGCTTGGTCCAGCGCCATACCCGCGTCACCCCCAAAAACTCGTAGGTCAGGTTTGGTCTGTTCGGATTTGGGTTGATAAGGTTGTCGAGTTGGTATCGCCTACCGTCTGGGTCACGATGTGAA
>JANMES010000050.1:0-5400 GCA_031377185.1 Phycisphaerae bacterium | reverse complement strand
TCTCAGCGAACGCACCTGGCCGGCGGTGCGGGCCCATCTCGGCTATCTTGCAGCCGCGTTTAACCTGCTGACGGCGTGGAACCCGCAACGCGTCGAACTTTCCATCGCCCGATTCTCGCTGTAGAACTAGCACCATTGGTTGGAAGCCCGTGTCAAACCCGGCCGGAGCGGAGCAAAGGGAGCATGGGGCGCAACACCATGCATCGAGCGTCGAAGCATTCGACGATCCGCGTGGGTTTTGCGCGTTGGCCACGCCGCTCGTTCGCTCCACGCCGCTGGACACGGGCGAGACGCCCTTGCTACGAAAATCACTCCACCTCTGCTACCGGCTTGTACGCCGCCGCGATGTGCTGCTGCACATGCGCCGGCACGGGTTCGTAGTGGCTGAGTTCCATCGCGAACGTGCCTTGCCCGCCGGTGACGCTCTTGAGCTGGCTTTGGTATTGCATGACTTCAGAGAGCGGCGCCAGCGCCTTCACCAGCGCCATCCCGCCGGGGGCCATGTCGGTGGATTGGATCCGGCCGCGTTTGCCAGACAAATCGCCGGTGATGCTGCCGACGCTGTGCTCGGGGACGGTCACTTCCATGCTGACGATCGGCTCGAGCAGCACGGGGCGTGCCTTGGTTATCGCATCACGGAACGCGAACTTGCCGGCCGTGCGGAATGCGATTTCTTTGCTGTCAACCGGGTGGTGCTTGCCGTCGAGCACGACGACGCGCACGTCCTGGATCGGATAGCCGGCGATCGCGCCGGCGTCGATCGCGTCGCGCACGCCCTTCTCGATCGCCGGAATGTACTGACCCGGGATCGCCCCGCCGAACACTTCGTCGACGAATTCGAACCCTGCGCCGCGCTGCAGCGGCTCGATGCGGAGTTTCACCTCGCCGAACTGCCCGGCCCCGCCGGTCTGCTTCTTGTGGCGATGATGCCCTTCCGCTGACAATGTGATCGTCTCGCGATAGGCGATCTTGGGCGGTTTGGTGTCGACATGCAGTCCGCGGGCGGCGAGTTTCTCCAGCACCAGCCGCAAATGCAGCTCGCCGATGCCGTTGATCACGACTTCGTGCGTCTGTCGATCGGTATGCCAGTGGAACGTCGGGTCTTCCTCGGCGATCTTCGTCAGCTGCGTGGAAAGCTTGGTTTCATCGCCGCGCGCCTTGGGTGTGATCGCCAGCCCGTACATGCTGGTGGGGAAGGTTTGCGTCTTGAGGTGTACGCTGTCCAGCGCGTGATCATCGTGCAGCACATCGCCGGCGTGCAGGTCTTCGATCTTCGCGACCGCGCCGATATCGCCGGCGATGATCTGGTTCACTTCCTTGTGTTCCTTGCCCTGCAGATGGAACACATGCCCGAGTTTCACGGGCTTTTTGCTGTGGCCCATGTACACCTGCGATTGCCCGGTGCATTGGCCTTGATGGACGCGGAAAATCGCCAGCTTGCCGACGAACGGATCAGCCGTCACCTTAAACACATGTGCCAGCAGCGGCTTGGCGGGGTCGTTCCAGTATGCGAATGGCTTCTCCGCACTTGCGTCGCCGCTGACAAACGGGCGCAGGTTGCCTTCTTCCGGGCTGGGGAAATGCTTGGCGATCGCGTCGAGCAGTTCGGCCACGCCGACGTTATTCTTCGCATCGGCGAAGCAGACGGGCACGACGTGCGCTTCGTCCATTGCTTTTTCGAACGGGGAGTGGAGCGAGGTGTAGTCGGGCTCTTCGCCTCCCAGGTATTTTTCCATCAGGTTGTCGTCCATCTCAACGATCTGGTCGAGAATCGCCGCATGGCATCGGCGGACGGAGTCAAAATCGCTCTCGCCGCGGCTGCTCAGCAGGCATTCGACGACCGCCTTCGCGTTCCCGCTCGGCAGGTTGATCGGCAGGCACTCAGGGCCGAAGGTTTCGCGGATTTGGTTCATCAACGCTTCGATCTGCTCGGCCGGCACGGCGTCGATCTTATTGATCACAATCGCGCGCGGCAGGTTACGCTCCTTGGCCGCGTCCATCAATCGGCGGGTGACGACTTCGATCCCGTTCTGTGCGTTAATGACTACCAGCACCGTTTCCACCGCGGGCATCGCGGCGTATGCAGCGCCGATCAGGTCTGGCGAGCCGGGAGAGTCGATCAGGTTGATTCGTTTGCCGAGATGGTCGGCGTGCAAGATGGAGGAGTAGATCGAGTGCTTGTGCTCTTTCTCCTCTTTCTCGAAGTCCGAGAAACTCGAACCCTCGAGCGTATTGCCACGGCGGTTGACCGTGCCACTGGCGAAGAGCATCGCATCCACCAGCGCCGTCTTTCCTGATCCGCCGTGGCCACAAACCAAGACATTTCTGATATCCGCCGTCGTGTAGGAAGGCATAAAGCACCTCGCTTGAAAGGGTAAGCAGGGAGCTAGCGAGTTTTCCGCCACGGCCCGAAGGAGTGAGGGGACCGCAGAACACGTCAGCGAACCCTGCTGAACTGGGAGTGATTTTAACCGCGAAGACGCGAAGGCGTTAAGAAGAATCGGGTCTAATTGATGGCTACGAGAATTCTGTAGCCCTGTAGGTACGGCTGCGTCGTTCGGGGAACGTTCGTAGGAATGAAGATTAGATATGAACGCAGAGACGCAGAGAAGAAAAGTGAGATTTATGCTGAATACTCTGCTTCTTCTCTGCGTCTCTGCATCTCTGCGTTCATTATTAGTCTTCTTCCCGCCCGCCCTTGTGCCTAAGCATCGCGCCTAGCAGCGCCAGTCGATCGGACGGCTTGTCGGTCACCACCGACATGAACAAAAACGCCATTTCATCCGTCGTCTGCTCGCCGAACTTCACTCGCTGCGGCGGGTTGCTCGGGTTGTGCAGGTTGTCCGATGAGTTGTCGTAGACGTACCGCATTTCCAGCTTCGTGCCCTTGGGCAAACTCAGTGGCGTTTTGTACTGATATTGCTCCTGCCAGTTGAAATCCCAATCCTTGATCCAAATCAGTTCCTGCTTCGTCCCGTCGGGCAGCGTGGCCCAGGCGTGCATGTCTTTGCAGATCAGATGCGCGTGAGGCGTCACGCCGATCACCTTCACGTCGACCGGCAGCACCAGCGAATCGGTCAGCGTGTAGTCCTTCTTCCCAGGAGGGATGTCGATCTCCCGGCTGCGCAGCGCGATGCCCGCGAGCGGTTTCCTCGGCGGCTCTTTCGCGAAATAGATGCCCACGCTCGATTGCTCGGATTCTTCCTTGCCCGACGGGTGGAAATGCGTCTGGATGATCAGGTCGGATCCCTTGGGCACTTCTCGCGCCACGCCCGCCGGCAATGGCGTGACGAATGCGCCCGGCGCCCACCCGCCCAGACTCCCGCTCGGGATAAACCCCGGCCCGCCCATCCGCACGTAGCCGGGCAGCGCATCGGCAGCGTCGAGCTTACGGGCTCGGCCTTTGGTGTCGAGGTACAGGATCGCGTGATGCACGATCTTCCGATTGCTCGGCCGAAACTCGACGGCGGTGACGTACTTCGTCTCCGTCAGATTCAGCGGCAGGACGAAACAGCGGTACTCGTCCCTCCCCGATGCCTTCAGCGTGTACGCTTGATCGACCTTCACCACCAGATCCGGCTCACCGAGCTGCCAGCCGTCGACAAACTTTGGCATTTTCGGCAAGTCCTTCGGATCGCCTTCGGGCGTGCCCGCTTTGATCCACTGGCCGAACAGTGCGATCTGCTCGTCCGTCAAATGCCTCGCGCCGACAAACTCCCCAAACCCCGGCTCGGCCTTCCAAGGCGGCATGTATTTCGACTGCGTCACTTCCGCCAGCTGATCCGCCCGCTTTTTCGCGTCGTCGAACGTCAGCAAGGAAAACGGCGCCACTTCCCCGGGACGGTGACAGGACACGCAGTTGTTGAAGATCACCGGGGCAATGTCTCGCGTGTACGTGACTGGGCCCGCCGCTATCGCTTTGGCGGAGAGAACCAGCAAGATCATGATGATTCCGATTCGCTTCATGGTTTTTTCGCCTCCAGTTTCACGATCGCGCAACCCACAGCGCGGGTAACTCTTGGTTCAATGACTTTCCCCGCCAGCACGTCATCCAGCACGTTCTGCAGATCATGCGTGATCGCCGCAAAACGCTTCTTCCCCAGAGATGCGTATTGATCGTCCAGCCGCCCGAGATAGATCAGCGATCCATCCGCAAGGACGACCGCCGCCTCCAGCGTCATCGTCGCCCCGACGGCGTTGGCAATCGAGCAATCGACATCGGCCACCCCCGCCGGCGAGAGTTCGAATGCTTTCTGGTGTCGTACTGCCGCTTCGGCGGTAACATCGGTTCCGGAGTAGATCGCGTAAAACGCGATCCCTCGCTCACGGTACGCTTTGACCAGCCGGTTGATTTCCGGCACGTAACCGTTGGAGACGGGGCATTCGATCCCGACGAACAGCAGGACGGTCGCCTTGGCGGCCGGATCGGGCAGGTGGTGCTCGACGTTCGCCAGATCGCGGACGGTGATGTCCTGCAGCTTGGCGGGTTGCGTCGAGGGTCCCCCTGCGATCAGCAGAAGGAAAAAAGAGAGAGAAAGACATCGTGTGATGTGTGAAAAACGCATGATCATCAACCGGGTTGTGGCGATTGAACGTCCGAAAGTTACACCTTTTTCACTCGCGAAGCCGCAAGCGGCTCTCTTCCGCCGCTTGCGGCTTCGCGGGTGCGATGCTCGCCTTACTCCAAATCCCTTTGCAGTCCAAAGGAGTTTTCAAGTGTTTCCCGTCAATCGTCCGATAAAACCTGCATGTCACCAGAAAACCTTATCGCAAATCCCGGCCGATTAAAGATCCTTACCGCCCTGGCCGTCGATAGCCGACAAGAGTTTGTCCACCTTCGTCGCCAGACCAAGCTGACCGACGGCAACCTCGCCAGCCACGCCCGTCGGCTGCAGTCGGCAGGGTTGATCGCCATCGACAAGCAGATCCGCGACGGCAAGCCCGTCACCAGCCTCGCGCTGACCACCGAAGGGCGCACCGCTCTGGAAAGCCACGTCCGCCGCCTGATGGCCGCCATCAGCCAGCGGCGCGTCACCCCGGACGCACCGGCCGGACAGATGTCAGAAGCAACCGTATCCGTCCCCGCGCCGGTGGTCGATCATCGCCCGCATACGGAAGACACCTGGGTGGATTGATTCGCCCGCTCGTCCAACGATTTTAACATCGAACGCACTCCGGGCTTGTCACTTCAGTGTCAAGCCCGGATTGTTTCCCCCTCTCCACACCTGCTTCCCCTGACGCACCCCATTCGCGGCACGCGCAAAATATAGATCCCAACTTTTTTCTCCTCGATTCGCTAGGCAATTCTCCGCTCCCGCGCCGGCGGTGCGCGCCCGGCTCGCCAGCCGCGCAGCACCGCCTGCACCCATGCACGGGTCGCATCGGACGTCCCGCCCGTGC
>JANMES010000048.1:0-16268 GCA_031377185.1 Phycisphaerae bacterium | reverse complement strand
GCGCGATCGATGCGGCAAAACAGATTGATGATGAAAAGATCGGTAGAATAGAGTTGTTCCACGGCCTGCCTCCTTGCTGGGGTGTGAACAACACCAGCATCGCAGGCCGTGGACGTTTAGGGAACTAGCACCATTCGTTGGAAGCCCGTGCTACGACTCTTCAATCCATCCCTTTTCCTGATACTCGCTTAGCCGGTATTGGAGTGTCCGCCGGCTGATGCCGAGTTCCTTGGCGGCGGCGGTGCGGTTGCCGTTGTTTCTGGCTAGGGTGTCGAGGATGTGGCGGCGCTCGATCTCCTCCAGCGTCTTGCCGGGCTCGGCCGGGTCGGTGGTCAGCTGCGCGTCGGGGATGATCGGCAATTGGCTGGCCGGGCTGCGCTTCCAGGCGCGATCGAGTGCGGTTTCCAGGTCGTCCAGTCGACACGGCTTGGTAAGGAAGTCGACCACATCCAGCCGGATGGCGGCGCGGGCTGCGGCGAGATCGCCGAAACCGGTGAGGATGATGACAGCCGTCTGCGGCCAGCGCTGGCGGATCTGCTCGAACAGCTCGATCCCGCCCATGCCCGGCAAATTCAAGTCGAGCAGCGCGATGTCGCGGGCCGACTCGCCCATCTCACGCATCGCCTCTTCCCCGCTGCGGGCGGTATCGACGGCGAAGCCCCACGAGTTCATCGCCGACGACAGAATCTCCCGCAGCCGCGGTTCGTCCTCCACAAACAGCACGCTCGGCGGACGACGGGTTGGCGGGGCGGTGGGCATCGAGAGCTATTGAACCTCAAATCGCGGGGGATACCAAATTTGCACAGGCGATTTTAACCACGGAGGCACGGAGGCGCGCTCGAAAGATGCTAGCCGCTTTACAAAATAGCTTTTAAGATTTGATCCATTCGCCGAGCGGTGTCATACTTCGAGCGTGCCTCCGTGTCTCCGTGCCTCCGTGGTTAAACCTCTTCGTCATACAAGCTGATCCAGCCCGCTGAACCCAATCACTTCATGCGAGAAGAACGGCTCCGCATGCGCCGTCCCGATTCGGCTACCGAAGTACGCCGTCAGCGTTTTCACCATCTCCGGCACTTTATTGTGGCCGAACTGGCTTTTGTATGCAGCCACCGCTTCCCACTTTTTCTCCACCGTGTCGCTCACGTCGATGCAGAACGTGGGGTTGAAGTTCATCCGCAGGTGGGTGCAGTAGTAGTAGATGATGTTCTTGGGGTGCCACGGCTCACCAGGAATATCACTTTTGGTGAGCTTGGCGTCGAAGCGGGCGTCCTCGCAGATCCGCGTGACGGCCACATGGTCGGGGTGGGCGTCGATCGGGTACGGAATGAACATCGTGTTCGGCCGATGCTGGCGGATGACGGCGGCGACTTTGTGTCTCGCCTCGATCGAGTGGACGACTTCGCGGTTCTTGAGCCCGACGAGTGTGCGTTCAACGCCGAGGATCTTGGCGGCGGCGGCTTTCTCGACGGCGCGAATTTCTTCGCTGCCGTTGGGCGTGGGCTCGCCGGTGGTCATGTCGACCAGGTGAACCTTATGTCCCTGCTTGTGCAGCTTGACGATCGTGCCGCCCATGCCGAGCTCCTGGTCGTCAGGATGCGGGCCGAAGATGAGGAAAGAGGCCATAGAGAGTCCTGTTGTTTCTTCTGGTAGGACAGGCATTCCTGCCTGCCACGGGCGAATGTACTCATCCGTCCGTACCGACTGTCGATCATCGTTTCCTGCGCGAATGCGAATCGATGAGTGCATCGCTTCGTGACAGGCAGGAATGCCTGTCCTACCCCATGCGGGAAACGTCCGCGTACACTTTTTCCAACCCCGCTATCATCACCTTGGTATCAAACCGCGACAGTGCAAATGCCCGCCCGGCTTCGCCCATCGTTTGCCGCTGGGCGGGGTTGTCCAATAGTAGCGCGATTTTCTGCGCGAGGAGATTTTTGTCGAACGGTGGCAGCACGTAGCCGCTGACGCCGTCCAGCACGCCTTCCTTGGCGCCGTCGATGTCGTATGTAATCACCGGCTTGCCCGCGAGTTGGCCTTGCGGCAGGGCTCTGGCCAATCCTTCGCGGCGGGACGGATGCACCAGGATGTCCATCGCACCGGCCAACTGCGGGATTTTCGTCGGCGGGACCATGCCGGTGAAAATGAAGCGGTCCTTCAGGTTCATCTCCTTGATCCGCGCCTCAAACCGAGGCCTCAGCGTGCCGTCGCCGATCCAGAGCCAGCGGAGGTTCGGGTACCGCTCACACAGTCGTGGGGCGATTTCGAGCAGGTCATCGTGGCCCTTGAGGTCGAACAGCCGGGCGATCGTGCCGATCGCCACGTGCTCGTCGGCCAGCCCCAACTCGCGGCGAACGGTCGCGCGATCCACCGGCGGGTTGACGAACTGGCTCGTCTCCATGCCGCTGTAAACCGTCACATACTGATCGAACCGACCTATCTTCGCCTCCAGCGACTGGTCGCGCATGGAGTCGGCCACGCAGACGATTTTCGAGCTGATCGGAGCCGTGCGTCGTTCCAGCCATTTGTAAACGCTGTTCACCACCGCGCTGGTTGAGGCGGTAAATGCCAGCCCGTGGATGGTGTGGACAATTCCCTTGCACCCGGCCTTGTGCGCCGCCCATCGCCCGATGATGCCCGCCTTGCTGCTGTGGGTGTGGACGATGTCGGGTTTCATTTGCCGGAGCAACACGACGAGCTTGCAATACGTTCGCCAATCCTCGCGCGGCTCGATCGCCCGGTGCATCTCATCGAGCACGATGACCTTGTAGCCGTACTCCTGCGCCCGCTTCATGAGCGACCCCTCCGGCCCGATCGCCGGGCCGGTGATCAGCGTCACGTCGTGCCCGAGATCGTGCTGGCCTTCGCAGGAAAGCAGCGTGTTCTCCTGCGCGCCGCCGATGATCAGGCGAGTGATGATGTGGACGATTTTCATGGGTTCGGAGATTCGATTGACTGCTTGTATAGATTCCAGTGTAGTTCGAGAAATGCGGCGGCCTCTCTCACGACGCTGATGTCATACATGCGCAGAAGGGTTTCAAAATTGCCGTGAGAGTAAACCCGGACTTTCAGATCGCCGTACGGCACGAGTCCAAAAAATTGATGTCGCGAGTAAATCAATGCTAGATCCGGCCAATCGATGGTGTTGGACTTTCCGCTATTGTGAGTGAATCCGAAGCCTTTTCGCGTGACAAAAATGGTATCGCCCCGGTGTGATCGCCGGCAAAACCAAAACAGTTCTATAATGACCAGGAACAAAACCAGCAAATTCATCCAAATCAAAAAAAGTGATTTGGTGGAAATCGAAAACCTGATGCAGATGTTCATTGCAAAAATAATTGAACACATCTGGTACGCGCGAACCATTATCATCCGTCGAACTGCCTTCGGCGAGCGCGGCGGGGCTTGCCACAGCGCGATTACCTCATCCGAAATTAGCGGATCTGCGGCGGCGGTCGGGTTGCGATAGTCGAGCGTCAATCGCTCAGTCGGCTTGGTCATCCTGGCTCCATCTTCGTCCGAATCCACTGCAAATACAGCCCGTGCGACGATGCGGTCCTTCGTCGCCAGCATCTTGGGAATATCGCCCGGTTCGTACCGGCCGTGCCCGACGATCGATGTATGCCACTATCATTCCTCAAGCAATTCGTTCTCATCCCGCACCTCGTGGACTTCAGAATCTTCCCACGTCCAAATCCAGTGCAAATACAGTCCGTGCGGCGGAGCGGTTGAGCCGGCGGCGGTGCGGTCCTTGGCTTCGAGCATCTTTGGGATGTCGCTCGGCTTAAACCGGCCGAGGCCGACTTCCACCAGCGTGCCGACCATGATTCTAACCATGTTCCACAGAAAACCGTTCCCCTCCACGCCGATCACCAGTTGCGGCTTGCGGTAGGAGACGCTGCACTCGTAAATCGTGCGGACGGTGCTGGCCCGCTTGTGGCCGGGGCGGGCGAAGCTGGCAAAATCGTGCTCGCCTTCCAGAAACTTGGCGGCGGCGATCATGGCGTCGACGTCCAGCTCGTGCCAGCGGTGCCACGACAGGTCGGCCGCGAACAGCGGGCGGTCGTACGCGTTCCAGATGTCGTACTGGTACCGCTTGGTTCGCGTGCTGAGGATCGCGTGGAAGCTGTCCGGCACAGGCTCGATACTGCGGACGAGGATGTCGTCGGGCAATCGGTGGTTGATGGCCCGGCGCATGCCCTCGGTGGGGATCTGCAGCTGGTCGGTATCGAAATGGGCGATCTGCCCCTTGGCGTGTACGCCGGTGTCGGTCCGGCTGCTTCCGACGATCGTCACCGGATGGCCGAGCACGCCCGCCAGCACGCGGGTGAGTTTTTCCTGGATCGTGGGCAGCCCTTCGCCTTCCGGCGGCATGGGCCCGTTGTAGTTGGACTGCGCGAGCTGGAACTGCCAGCCGTGATAGGCGGTTCCGCGGTAGGCGATCGTCATTTTGTACCGCTGCGTGGGCATGGGGAAGGGATGATACAGTGAAATCGCGCGGTCTGCTTCTCCGCGAAGGCGCAAGCGGACGGCGGCGCTTTTGAGGACGATCGGCGGTCGCTTGCGCCTTCGCGGAAGTACGGGCTTTCCCGTATACTTCCCCCTCCAATGCCCGCAAAAGTCATCGACGGCGTCGCGTTAGCGGCCACATTCAGGGAACGAGTCAAAACCCGCGTCGCGGAACTGGCGGGCAAGGGCCGCCGCGTGCATTTGACGGCGTTGCTGGTCGGCGCGACGCCCGCCGGGGCACTGTACGCCGAGCGGCAGGGCGAAGCCTGCCGGGCGCTGGGGATCGACTACACACTCCTGCACATCCCCGATGACGTCAGCCAGCGCCACATGAAGCAGGAAATCCGCCGGCTGAACAAGGATAAGTCCGTCACCGGCATCATGATGCACCTGCCGCTGCCGTCGCACATGGACCGGGCCCGGCTGCAGTACGAGATTGACGTGGTGAAGGACGTTGAAGGCGTCAACCCCGCCAACATCGGCTACGTCGTCTACGGCCACACGCTGATCGCGCCCTGTACTGCCGGCGCGGTAATTGAGCTGATTTTATCGACCGGCATGGAGATCGAAGGTGCCAACGCCGTCGTCGTGGGCGCGAGCGAAATCGTGGGCAAACCCGTCTCACTGCTGCTGACGGAGAAGATGGCGACCGTCACCACCTGCCACATCGCCACGCGGGACCTCAAATCGCACACGAAAAACGCGGACATTTTAGTGGTCGCCGTCGGCAAGCCGGGCCTGATCGGGCCGGAGCACGTCAAGCCGGGCGCGGTTGTGATCGACGTCGGCATTAACCGCGTGAAGCAGCCGGACGGCGCGACCAAGACTGTCGGCGACGTGCAGTTTGATGCGGTGAAAGAAATCGCCGGCCACATCACCCCCGTCCCCGGCGGCGTGGGGCCGATGACGGTCGCGATGCTGCTCAAGAACACGCTGCGGAGTGCGGAGATTCTGTACGAAGGGTGACGTGCCCCGTACCACGGGCCTCCGGCCCGTGCGGAACGCATGCGGAGTTAAACGTCGCCGGCTCATCAAAGATTTCTTGCACGGGCCGGAGGCCCGTGGAACGGGAGTCCGGCCATGCCTTACCGATTTTCGCTTCTCATCGTTCTTTTCACTGCTATGGCGGCCCGGAGCGAGGTGACGACAACCCGTGTCCCCGACGGCGGGATCGAGCCGCAGGCGGCCGTCGACGCCAAGAGTACGATTCACCTCGTCTACTTCAAAGGCTCCGACAAAGCCGGCGATCTCTTTTACTCCACCACCGCCGACGGCAAGACGTTTACGCCCGCCAAGCAGATCAACTCGCAAAAAGGCAGCGCGATGGCGATCGGCTCGGTCCGCGGCGTGCAGATGGCGCTCGGCCGCGAAGGACGCATTCATGTCGCGTGGATGGGTTCGCACCTGGCAGAACCTAAAGCACCCGGCAACGCCACGCCGCTGCTGTACACGCGGCTGGGGCTCGACGGCGCGTTCGAGCTCCAGTTGAATATCATCAGCAAACAGGTCGGCCTCGACGGCGGGCCGTCGATCGCCGCTGACGACGCGGGGCATGTGTTGATCGCCTGGCACGCACCAAGCCGGGCCAACGCGGGTGAGGCCGATCGCCGCATCTGGCTCGCCCGCTCGATCAACGACGGCGGAGCGTTCCAGCCGGAGATGCAAGTCGCCGGCCAGGGCATTTGTGCATGCTGCGGCTTGAAGATCGCCATCGACCCGGACGGGAAGCTGTTCGGCGTGTTTCGGCAGGCCAAGGAACGAACCCATCGCGGCACGGTTTATTTCGGGTACGGCATGCTGGGGAATCAATCCTTCGAGCGAGAAATCGCGCCGATGGAATCCGGCAAGTGCATTATGAGCACGTTCGCGCTTGCCCAAACCGCCGAGCAGCGCGTCCTCGGTTATGAAACCGACGGCGACGTCTTCCTCAGCCTTGTTCCGAAAATCAATGCGGACCGAATGAAAGAAATATCGGTCGGCAAGGGCAAGCACCCGTCGATCGCCATCAACGCAATGGGTGACATCTGCGTCGTTCAAGCCGTCGGAACGGGCTGGGCCCGCGGCGGAACGATCGCGTGGCAGGTTTTTGATTCAGCCGGTAAATCGCTGGATGGCCAATCCGGAACCGCCAACAACTTGCCGGCCTGGAGCTATCCCGCTGTGGTAGCGAGGCCGGACGGAAATTTCATGGTTTTCTACTGACAAGTAGGAATTTGCCACCGATGGGACACCGATGGACACCGACGACGAAAAAGTTGGAACAAAGATTTCGCAGATTCCGCAGATTCAGAATGAAATAATCTGCGCAATCTGTGAAATCTTTGTTTTGTTTTCTTCTTTTAATCTTTGTGCATCCGTGCCCCATCTGTGGCAGAAATCCTGTTACGGCCCCGTTAGCCAAGGCTGCTTCCTGAACTTGGCCGGCGTCGTGCCGACGTGTTCTCGGAAGGCCCGACAGAAGTAGTTCGCGTTGGTAAACCCGGACCGTCGCGCGATGGATTCCAGCTTGTCGTCGCTGGATCGCAGCGCGTCGGCCGCCCGGCGGAGGCGTTGCTGGGTGAGGTAGTCGATCGGGCTCACGCCGATGGCGGCACGGAACAGTCGGGTGACGTGCTCGCGAGAGCAGTCCATCACCGCAGCTAGTTGAGCAATGCCGAAATCCGCATCGCCGGCGTGCTGGCTGATCAGGTTCAGCGCCTGTGCGACGCGCGGCGAGGTGTCCAGGCGCGTGCGGTTGGCGGTGCTGAAGATTTCCATCAGCAGTTGATACACCATCGCCGACTGCACGTAACGGTCGGGCAACCGGCGCATTTCCTTCGCGTGCGCCAGCGCCAGGATCATCGGGCCGACGCGTCCTTCAGTTCCCAGGTTGATGACGTGCCCGAACGAGTGGGTCAGCCGCTCGTACCACCGGAGCACTTCTGCGCCGGCGAGACAGACGAACGTCTGTTCGTACGGTTGGAATGTGTGCGGCGCGAATCCGTACTCGAACTCGCCGGGGATCATCGACACCCACGCCCAGCCGGCCGGCAGCAGGGAGCGCCCGCGGGCGTCGTGATAGAAGCCGATCCCCGCCAACGTGTACTGCACCACCACGTGTGGCCGATCGCGGCGCTGGCGACTGTCGAAATAGTACGATTCGTCCGTGCGCACCTCGTGCCCGGCGCCGACCAGCCAAAGCAGCGGCTCATCGGTCCGAATACGCGGATCGGAGACGTGATCAGACGGAACCCGGATCATATCACAATTGTACTATCTTTGTCTCAACGCTGCTATGTACTGTCCAACTCGGATTGATAATCTGGTCACAACTTCAACTTTTTACAGGAGAACCGTTCATGGCCACCGCCACTGCTGATGCACCGAAACTCGACGAATCCAAAGCCGGCCACGCCGCCCACACCAAGGTGGCCGACTCGCAGGAAGGGCTCAAAGGGAAGATCACCCGCCCGATCCATGTCACGTTCCTGGGGGCCGGCTCGGGGTTCTGCCCCGCGCTGTGCAAAGACGTGCTGCTGATCCCCGGGGCCGATCGAGGCGAGTTCCGCCTGGTGGACGTCGACGGCGAACGCCTCGCCACCATGCTGAAGGTCATCTCGCAGTTGATCAAAGCCACCGGCCGCAGTGACGGCTGGAGCGTCCGCGCCAGCGCCAACCGCCGCGAGATGCTCCCCGGCAGCGATTACACCGTCTGCTGCGTCGAAGTCTCCGGCCTGGCGTGCGTGGCGTGGGATAACGACATCCCGCTGAAGTACGGCGTGGACCAGTGCATCGGCGATACCCTCGGGCCCGGCGGGCTCTTTAAGGGGCTGCGCACCGTGCCGGTCTTCCTCGATATCCTGCGTGATATGCGCGAGCTGTGCCCGCAGGCGATCATGCTCAACTACACCAATCCGATGAGCATGCTGGTCTGCGCCGCCGGGCGAGCCGTGCCGGAGATTCCGGTCGTTGGGCTTTGCCACAGCGTCCAAGGCACCAGCCACATGCTGGCGAAATTTGCCGGCGTGCCGTACGAGGAAATGGAATGGGAATGCGCCGGCGTGAATCACCTGGCGTGGTTCACCAAGCTCAAACACAAAGGCGTCGATCTCTACACCAGCAAGCTGTACGAGCAATTCAAGAGCGACATCGAAGAAGGCATCCGCGAAGCAGAAGCCGGGCTGACGTCGTACGACAACACCGACACCCGTATCAACAAGGTTGAGGTGAAGTACAAGATCCACGAAATGGTCCGCAAAGACATGTGCGTGCAGTTCGGTGCGTTCATCACCGAAAGCTCGGGACACCTCAGCGAATACCTGCCGTACTATCGAAAGAACAAGGAAGGCCAAAAGCTGCTCCGCCTCGGCTATGAAGGAGGCAGCCGCTTCTACGCCACCAATTGGCCGTCCTGGCGCAAGAGCGCCGACGAACATCGCGCCAAGCTCGCCAGCGGCGAAGCCAAAACCGAACTCAAGCGGTCGTGGGAATACGCCAGCTGGATCATCGAAGCCCGCGAGAAGGATGCCCCCGTCCGCATTCACGGCAACGTGATGAACAACTGCGAAAAGCCCGGCCAGCGCGGCAGCGGCGAAGGCGGCAAGCTCATCACCAACCTGATGGGCGACGGCGCCGTGGAAGTAGCGTGCATGATCGACCGCAACGGAATCAACCCCACGCGCTTCGGCGCCCTGCCGTCCCAGATGGCCGCCATCTGCCGCAGCCAGCAGGCGTATTTCGACCTGGCCGCGACCGCCTGCATCGAAAAGAGCAAGGAAGCCGCCGTCCACGCCATGATGCTCGACCCGCTGACGGCCGCCGTGCTCAGCCCGCGGGAAATCCGCAAGATGACGTATGAGATGTTCGATGCGGAAAAGGAGTTTTTGCCAGGGTATAAGTAACGAAGTGGGGACACGCAAAACAGTCTGGCGATTCATCCGAACCATCAGCGTGGCGATTAGCGCCATGCTGATGGTTTTGTTTTTGGTGGTGATGGTGTGGAGCTACTTCCGCAATATATCCGTGTATGTGGATTGGGATGCGTCGGTCGGCGGGCAAGGAGAATGTCGTACATTTCAGGTGTGTTTTGATAACGGAAAATCAGTGCTATCTGCTCGCTTGGGCCCGATCCGTAACCCCAGGACATCTACAGTGGATGTTGGGCTCTATTTATCGCCATTAGTGAAATTCACAGGCGAAGGTTTTCTGGGATATCTGGGTTTCGGAGGAGACTACCTTGCGATGTCGCAACCAAGAAATATTCAAGGGACGGTGTTCTGTCCCACGATACTGCCGCTCGCCCTTTCCTCTATCTGGCCGGCGATGACGCTACGCCGATGGAGAATCATCCGCCATCGACGCCTCGCCGGTCTTTGCCCGGTGTGCGGGTACGACCTTCGCGCCAGTACGGATCGCTGCCCCGAATGCGGCCGGGAGATCGATCCCGCGCGAAAACTGCAAGTTGACGCACATGGGATTTGAGGCGGCGAATCCGTCACCCGTACCACGGGCCTCCGGCCCGTGCCGGAAACCATTGAAAATGAAATGCTTGTAGTTCTTGCGAGCAACACATCGACCGCACGGGCCGGAGGCCCGTAGTACGGGCGAGCGTTTTGATCCGATGCATTATCGAGAATCACTCAGGCGCGCGATGTGATCAGGCCTGAGAACGACTTCGACAGATTGTATCGCCTCGGCCAGATGTTCCGCGTTTAGCGATCCCAAAATCGGGATCACCGGAAACGGATGCTGCCTCAGCCACGCGAGGGCGACCTGCGTCGGCGTTGCGCCAATTTCACTCGCGATCCGCTGCGCGGCGGCCAGTCGGCGGCGGGTGATCGGGTTGTCGAACTTTTCTGCCAGCTTGGATGGATCGGCGAATCCGCCGTTCACGGTCGGCGCGAACGGGATGACCGGAAACTGGTTCGCAGCGTACCAGGCGATCTCGGCTTCGTCGTCGTTGAGCACCTGATGCGTGTGATCCCACGAGTCCGGCGGGATGAAGTGCGCCACGTTCCACATCGGTTGCGACGCGACAAACCCCGGCTTGCCCACGCGCTTTGCGTACGCGTTGGCGGCGGCGAGGCGCTTGCGCGACCAGTTGCTGCCGGCAAAATACCGAATCCGCCCCGTGGCCACTTCGCCGGCCAGGCAATCCACGATCTCCGTCACCGGCACGCGGGTGTCGTCGCGGTGGAGGAAGTAGAGATCGATGCGATCGAGTTGCAGCCGATCGAGACTGTCGCGGATGTCGGATCCTATCGCCTCCGGCGAGCAGTACATCTCGGGGCGGTCGTAGCCTTTGAGGCCGTAATGTCCGCCCTTGGTAGCGACGATGACATCGTCGCGGCGATCGCGCCGCACGAGCTGGCCAAGCAGGCGTTCTGGCTCGCCAAGGGCGTTGTCCCAGAATGAGTAAATGTGGGCCGAGTCAAAAAAGTTTCCTCCGGCCTGGCGGAACTGTTCGTAGAGGCGCGCGACATCCGCCTCATTCTTCTCCCGCCAACCGGCCGTGCCGTAGCAGAAGGCGGAGACGCGGAGACCGGTGCCCGGTAGCGTGGAGATCGGAAGCGGCATGGCCTTACGATACAGCGGGTGCGCGGCGCGGCAACAGCCGCGTTACGCGAACAATCCCGCTCACACCGATTTGGAATTCGGATCGGGCTTGACCGGCTCGACTTTTTTAGGCGGCGGAACTTGCACGCCACGTTCCGCAGTTTTGATCTCGTCGGCGCTCAGGTTCAGCGGAACGCGGTACAGCCACCGCTGCGGACCGCGCTGACACTGTACGATGGCGGATCGGCCGTCGGGCGAGAAGTAGACTTGCTCGACGATCGTGTTCTCCATCACGCCCTTGGGCAGCGACACCCGGCTCGGCTCTTCGTCGCCGGTGTCGCGGTTGAAGATCAGCGGCCCTGCATTGCCGGGCACGGCCACCAGAGGCAGCGACGGGTGATACGTCATCTTCGTCGGGTCGCCTTTATCCTTGCAGGCGTACGTCGTTGGGATTTGTTGGAGATCGCTCGGATCCCACGCGGGGATGGATTTGGTGTAGAGCGGATAGCCCGTGAACGATAAGTACGTCAGCTTTTTCCCGTCCGGCGAAAGTCGAACGCCGGACCCGTTCGCGCCGGCTTGGTCCTTGTAACGCGCCAACTTCGGTGAATCGGGCTTTGCAAGGCTGTACACCATCAGGATGTCGATGTTCCCCAACTCCGGCGTGTCCCAGATTCGTCCGTCGGGGTTCATGAAATAGCGGGTGCCTTTTCGGTAGTAGTCTCTGAAGCCGGTGTACAACGCTTCGCCGTTAGGGTCGATGGCGAGGAATTTGCCGATCAGGTTTTTGGACTCACGAGCCGTGCCGGCGGCTTCGTCAACGACGACGACGCGAAAGCGCGCCTCGTCGTCGCCCGGCTGATCGACGGCTGCGTACGTGATCGGGGTGTTCGGGTGCAGCACCATATCGGTGATGTCGGCAAAGGGCAGTTTGACGCTCTTCCTGACCGTAAGCGTCTTGGCGTCGATCAGATCGATCGCCTTTGACTCTTTCGAGACGGCGACGAAGTACTGCTCCCGCTGCGCGATTTGCGTGTACACCTTCGGCATCTTCAGTGTGGATTGAATCGTCATGCCGTCGGCTTTGAGTACGAGCAAATCCTTGTCACGAAGCATGAGGACGGTTTTGTAGCCCAACCCAGGCGTGTACGTGTGATTGGCGGCTGTGACGTCGAGCCGCATGTATGCCTCGAGCTTGGCGCCGTCGCCACCGGCGGCTTGGGCGATGGCTTTGCTCACGATCTGGACATTCGAGAAGTAGTAATACGTCCTGCCGTCCTGCTCAATGGAAAGGCGCACGTCCTGAACGCCCACGGCGTCGGCGGTCGGCGTCCATTGCAAGATTCGCGCGGGCGAGATCGTCAAACCGGCCGGTGGATCGAGCAGAGTGAGCTTGCCTTTTCCGGGTAGCGGCTTGGTCCACTTTTGTCCTTCGCCGAGGAAGCGAGGAAGTTCGCCGATCGCTTTCACCGGCTCGGGCTTCTGGCCGGTGATTTCGAGGGTGTCTTTGTCGCCCAGCTTGAGGGTTTTGACTTCACTACCGTTCCAGTAGTGAACGACGAAGTTTTTGGACCCGCCCGGGAACGGGTCCGGCCAACGCTCGCCGACTTTCATGGAGATCGAATCGTGACGGATTTCTTTCTGGATCAATTCGCGCACGTCGGCCCAGCGGTTGCCGGCGCCGAACTGGGCGTCGAGGATGATCAACCCGTCGCCCCAGATCGGACGAAGCTCGCGGAGTTTGTCGGCGGCTCTAAACCCGCCGCCGGCAGCGCTGACAAGAACGGCGTCCGTCAATTCCTCCGTCGCGCCGCTTGTTTTAGATTCCGGTGCGGCGGGCTTGTCGGCCGGTTTGACGGGCGGGTTTTTGGCATCAGGGGTGTTGCCGGACGGCTTGTCGGTGGGCTTGGAGGTTACCTTCATCTTCCCGCCGAGGTTCTGCTTCACGGTGACGCCCTGCGTACCGTCGTAGTATGTCAGCACCAGTGCTCGTTCGGGGAAGCTGGCCGCGAAGCTGCCCAGAAGCTCATCGCTAACGGTGAAGTTCAGCGAATTCCCGCTGGCAAGGTTGCGGCATTTATCGGTGACGTCGCGCGTGTAATCACCGAAGCCGTAGCGAGCTTCAAGGATCAGCAGGCCCGTGGGCTGCTTTGTCCGCAACTCTTCGGCGGCGGTACGGCAATTGACCAACCCGCCTTCAAGCGGAACAAACGCTGTCACCAGTTGCCCGATTTGCAGTGTCGAATCGACGTCCAGCTTGGTGGTGATGAACTTTTTGCCGTCGGTCGAATAACAAATGTCCAGATCGAAGGTAGCACCCGTAGGGTGAACGTTGAACGTTTTGAACTTCACGGGCAAGGTCAGCGAATTGTCGGTGACGGCCGATTGGATGAGATCTTTATATTCGTCCCTCCGATCGCCGACCCCGAATCGCGCCGAAAAAATCACGAGCTGAGATTTCAGTCGTTCGCTATCGCGGGCGTACACCTCACGGAGGTTGACGAGCCCACCGTCTTGCGCGAGGACAGGCACCTTGGTTTTGCCGATTTGCAGCGTCGATCCGGCCTGCTGCGAGACCGTGCGGACTTCGGTTCCTTCGGGCGAGTAGGTGACTTCGAGTTTGTCGTCGTTGCGTGAGGCTCCGCGACCAAACGCCTCCGGGCCAACGGGGATCGTGAGGGACTCTTCCCACGTGAGCGTCCGCAGGACTTCCGTGACGTCTTTGTAATGATCGGGTCGGCCGTAGCGGGCGCTGACGATGACCAGGCCTTTCGGCTTTTCTTTGCGCAGTTGCGGCAATTCGTCACGCACCGCGGCTTCCTCGCGGGTAAAGCTGGCGATCCAGACGTCTTCGCCCGAGCGAAACGTTTTGGATTCAACTTTACCGTCGATTTTGTAGGTGATCGTCAAGGTTCCCTTGATCGTCGCCGATCCGAGTTCCTTGCTGTCGACCGGGAAGTCCAGCCGATCGCCTTGAACTTTCGAGGCAACGAGTTTGGTGACGTCCTTTTTCAGCTTGGGCGGGATTTGCCAGGTCGCTTTGACGATTTGAACCGTGGACTCTGCCGGCTGGGTTGCGGGGTCGGCGATTGCCGAGGTGGCCCAGGCGAGACAGAGTAGCACACGCCATCGTGTCGATTTCGGAATACCCATGCAAACCCCTTCGCTCAGTTGAATGGGCTGGATAATACCAAACAGTAGGTTGTGCAATGAAACTTTACTTATCCACAAGTATCAAAGTGGACATCGTTACTGTTCAGCCTCTTGTGGCCCGTTGATCCACTTCACCAGATTTTCCGCTCAAAAGACAACTTTTGAATCGGCCTAAGCCCTTTGTGGAAGGGCAGTTTGGTCGCGACTTGGCTTACTCCTTCACATTCTTCCATAGCTTCTGCTCGACGCCGGTGAACTTCTCGAAGGAGTGGTTCAGCAGGTCGATCTTCTTCTGCAGCTCATCCGGCGGGACATCGCCGGAGTTGACGGCGTCTTTGAGGGCCTGGACGGCGTCGTTGAGGTCATTGGCGCCGTCGGCGAACTCGCGGGCGCTGTCGAACAGCAGCAGGTTGTCCACTTCACCGGGGCCGGGCTTATACAGCAACCGCCAGGGGCTGCGGCGGAGCTCGACGGTGGCGTGCTTGATGTTGTCGCTGGAGTCCTTGAGCCCGGCAATGATGGCGTCGAATTTGGCACGGTTGGTGGCGATGATGGTCTTCACGTCCTTGGTCAGATCGCGGGTGTGGGCGAACGTCTTTTTGATGTCCTCCATCGCGAGGGTGGCGTTGTCGATTGTTCCCTGCAGCTTGGTGAGCACCGCGCGGGCGTCGTCGAGAATGCCCGGGAGTTTCTCCTTGATGGCGGTGGTGGAGGCATTGAGGTTCGCCATCGTGCCTTTGAAGTCGGTGGTACTCTGGCCGATCATGTCGCGAAGAGCGGTCATCATCTCGGTCCCGCGGGTGGCCAGGGCGTTGTATTTGTCGATGACCGGGTCGATGCGGTCGTCGATCTTCTTCACCATCGCGGTGGCGGCCAGGCTGGTGTCTTTGAAGGCGAGAATCGTATCATCCGCCTTGGCCATCAGCGCGCCGATTCCGCCGATCCTGCCGACCACAGAGGTCGTGTCCGGAAGCTCATCGCCCGTGCCGAGGTTGGCGATGTTGATATACGCCGAGCCGGTGATGAGGCTTTCGATGGCAACCACCGCGTCTTTGCGGATCACATATTTCTTGGGAATCTGGTAGTGAACATGAAGCCTCGGCGAGCCATTGTCTTCGGGAACGTACTCGATCTGGTTGACTTTACCGACCTTCACCCCTCCGACGCGCACGTCATCGCCTTTGCTCAGGCCGTTGAGGTTGTCGGTCAAGGTAAAGGTCACCGTGCGTTGTTGTGTCGGCTCGAAGAAGCTTCCGAGCCCTTCGATCCCGACGATCACGCCGATCGTCAGCCCGATGCTGATGAGAATGAACAGGCCGGCTTTGAAGGCGTTGCGTTGTTTATCCATAAGTCATAAGTCATAGGTCATTAGTCATTGGTCATTCGTGGTAGCAAAATCGGTTGATTCACGAAGGACCAATGATCAATGACGAAGGACTCCTCAAAAAGTCTCTCCCAGCAGATCCAGCTCATACCCGCCGGCGCGACGGCGATCGGTGAGCGGGCCGGTGGTCAGGCCGTGGACGAATTGGCGAACCAGCGGGTCTTGGCTGTTGCGCATTTCGTCCGGCGTGCCGCTGACGATGAACTGCCCGCGATCTAGCAGCACCATACGGTCGGCGATGCGGAAGGCTGAGTCCATCTCGTGGGTCACCACCACGCTGGTGACGCCGAGCTTGTGATTCAAGTCTATAATGAGCTGGTCGATCTCAGCGCTGGTCACCGGATCAAGTCCAGCCGACGGTTCGTCGTAAAACAGGATCTTCGGGTCAAGCGCGATCGCGCGGGCCAGCCCAGCGCGTTTCTTCATCCCGCCGGAGATTTCAGAGGGCATCTTGTCCGAATGCTCGCGCAGGCCGACCAGTTCCAGCTTGATCTTGACCATAATCTCGATCGTCTCGTCCGGCAGATCGGTATGCTCCCGCAGCGGCAGGGCGATGTTGTCGGCGATGCTCATCGAGTTAAACAGTGCCCCGCTCTGAAAGAGCACACCGATGTTCTTGCGATAGCCGGCCAGTTCTTCGACGGTCATGCACGAGAGCTTCTTGCCCAAACCGATGATCTCCCCGCCGTCG
>JANMES010000046.1:0-70935 GCA_031377185.1 Phycisphaerae bacterium | reverse complement strand
CGAATGCGCCTCCGTGTCTCCGTGCCTCCGTGGTTCAATCGCATTTACTGATTGGAAATCGCCTTGGCTTTTTTGATCAGCTCAATCAGCTCCGCCCGATATCCGTTCGCGTCAAGCCCTTTGCCTTCCATCGCCATCTCGATCGCCGCGTCGTAGTTGGACGTGCCCTTGTACTCGCTGCCGCGCAGGATCATCCCGAAACTCGCGACGGCGGCGGCGAATTTGAAATCTTCGCTGGCCTTTTCGTAGCCTTTGCCTTCATCGACAATCGGGAACTCCAGCAGCTTGCTGGTGCCCTGCTCCAGCGGCGCATCGGGGGCTTTGTAGCGGATCTTGAGCGTCAACAGTTCATTGCTGGCCAGTTTTCGTGCTTCTTCGGGCTTGGCTTGGTACTTGAGCGGATCGACAGCCGGACGGGCGGTCAACTCGCTGAGCGGGGTGACTTCGTACAACGCCGTCACGGTATGCCCGGCACCGATTTCGCCGGCGTCTTTCTTGTCGTCGTTGAAATCTTCCTTAGCCAGGATGCGGTTCTCATAGCCGATCAGCCGATAGCTGCCGACCTTGGCCGGGTTGAACTCGACCTGGATTTTCACGTCCTTGGCGATCGTCACCAGCGTGACGCTCATCTGCTCGACGAGCACCTTCTGGGCTTCCTTGGCGGTGTCGATGTACGCGTAATTGCCGTTCCCCTTGTCGGCCAGCTTCTCCATCGTGCTGTCTTTGGTGTTGCCCATTCCAAAGCCCAGCACCGACAGGAACGTGCCGCCCTTGGCTTTTTCTTCGATCAGGCGGGTAAGCGAGCCCTGATCCGTCACGCCGACGTTGAAGTCGCCGTCGGTCGCCAGGATCACGCGGTTGATGCCGTCCTTGATGAATCCGGACTGGGCCGTGAGGTAGGCGAGTTCGATCCCCGCCCCGCCGTTGGTGCTGCCACCGGCTTCGAGGCGGTCGATGGCGTCGAGGATCTTCTGCCTGCCGCCGTTCTGCTGTTTCAGTTGCGTCACTTCTTCGACGTACATCGCCCGGGCGCGATCCTCCGGAATGGTCTTATAATTGACCGAGCCGTCACCCTCTGGAACTTTGAACATCGGTTCGTACTTTTTGTGCCACAGGTCGTTGGCGTCCTTGTCGCTGAATCCGCCGACGACGGTGCTTTCCAGCACCAGCCCGCTATTGCCCGCGTATACCACCATCGCCACGCGGTCGCGGGCGTCGAGCTTGTTCACCAGCTTCCGCAGCGACTCCTTCACCAGCGGCAGCTTGTTCGGCTCGTTCATCGAGCCTGAGACGTCGATCAAAAACACCAAGTTGCTGGCCGGCCGATCTTTGGGCGCGATTTCCTTGCCCTTGATCGCTACCCGCACCACCCGATGGCTCGGCGCCCATGGGCAGCCGGCCACTTCCACGCTGGCCGCGAACGGCTTGTCGCCGTCCTTCGGGCCGTCGTACCGGTACGGGAAATAGTTGACCATCTCCTCAATCCGCACCGCATCCTTCGGCGGCAACTGCCCCTGCGTGAGGAACCGCCGCAGATTGGAGTACGACGCGGTGTCGACGTCGATCGAAAACGTGGAGAGCGGATTCTGCTCGGCGCTCAGGAAGGCGTTATCGACAATGCGGTCGTAGGCTTCGGTATTGTGCTCTCGCTCAGCCAGCGTTGTCCGAGTGCCGTCATTGAGAACATCTCGAGGGACCGGAGCAGCAATACCGTAGCGCAGGCGTTCCGCTTTTTCTTCGCGTGGCGATTCCGTCACCGCATGGCTAAGCGCGGGATCCTGGCGATCCAACGCAACCTGACCTGCGCCCACCTTGGAGACTGGTGGCCGAGTGGGCGTGACCAAGCGGCCAGATCCGACGGGCGCACCGTTCATCACGGCCGTTCCGGCGCTGACTGTTGTCCCACCGCCAAATACTTGGGATTTTCCCCGAGCCGGATCCAAATTAAAACTTGGGGGTGATTTAAAATCCGATGCGGGACTGGCCACGTCGCCAGCAACGAGTTCGCGATTCATCGTTTGCTTATCGCCGGCTGGTCGCGGCGGCGGGACAGATAACGCAAGACCTTCACCGGGCTTGGGTGCGGAATTGGGATGGACCCAGCTTCCCTTCAATTGAGCTTCTTGCTGCGACGGCATTTTCGCAATATCAGGCCGGACTAGCTGTATTGGTTCGTTCGGATTCGCCGCCCGACGAATTTCGGTCGCCGCGGCGGAGGCAGCTTCCGCTTGGATTGCCACTGAGGACGGAGTGGCGGATTGATTCGCCGCCGAGCGGATCAGCACCACCGCCGCCCCGCCGATGAGCGCGACCGATGCGGCGATCGCCAGCATCGCTTCGACGCGCCGCGATCGGCGGATCTTCATCGGCGAGTCTTCAACCACCGGCTTTGTGATCGAGCTGAACGAGGCGGCCTCGGCGGACAGCTCGGCCGTCAGCTGGCCGGCCATCGCTCGAATGGCTTCGACCTCGGCGGCCGCGTCGGGGTGGATGGCGAGGTAGGC
Organism: Phycisphaerae bacterium; assembly: GCA_031377185.1. Classification (GTDB taxonomy): domain Bacteria; phylum Planctomycetota; class Phycisphaerae; order Tepidisphaerales; family Tepidisphaeraceae; genus JANMES01. Next base: position 68,431 of record JANMES010000046.1, on the reverse strand, counting down.
TTTGACCTCGATCCGCTGCTGGATCGGGAGTTCGTCAAGGGCGTAGGCGGTTAACACTTGTTCGTCGATGGCGAGTTTCATGATTGGCTCCTCAAGTAGCACGGGCGTCCCGCCCGTGCCAAGGTGCATTAGATTGCTGTGATTCGTACGTCCACTTACGCCGCTGGACACGGGCGGGACGCCCGTGCTACGACACCCGCTGCGGCGAAGTCATCCGCTGTCGCAAAGTTTTCAAACCCATGTGGATCAAAAATCCGATATTGGTTTCGCTCAAGCCCGTCACGGCGGCGATTTCCTTGTACGCCAGGCCGTGCTGGAACTTCAGCCGCAGCACTTCCTGCTGGTTGGCGGGCAGGTGCTGCATTTCGCCGAGGGCGCGAGCGAGCGAATCCTTCTGCTCCAGCGTTTCCACTGGCCCGGCCGCGGGTGACCAAGGCTCTGCCGCGTGGTTTAGCTCGATTGTGGACATACGAGACTCCCTTCGTCGAACGTCGATCGCCAGATTCCGGCAGACGGTGTACAGCCACTGCGCCAGGATCGGTTGAACGGTGACGGGGTCGGCTTTGCACAGGCGCAGGAAGACCTCCTGCACCACGTCCGCAGCCGATTCGCGTCGCCCCACCTGTCTCGACGCGTAAACGGCCAAAGGAACGTGATACCGATCGATCGCCTGCCTGATCCAGTCGGCTTGCAACGTAATGCCGGCCTCCGTTCAAACACTTAGACGCACGGGAGGCGGGTATCTTAGTAAAATTTTGGGAAATTTTCTGACAAGAACGAAAATCCGAATGAATGACGAAACCAGAATGACGAAATCCGAATTCGTCATTCGGATTTCGTCATTCGTCATTCATTCGGATTTCGGGTTTCGTCATTCGGGCTTGTATAAACCCGGCTCCGGCACGTTCGGAATATGCACTTCCCTCGGCAGGACCTTCCGGTAGCCGAGTTGACGCATCACTTCGAGCAATTCAGTAAAGGTAGGATAGAGGCGTTTGTTCAGCTTTTTGTACAGTTCGACGGCCATCACGAACTCGAACTGAAGTTCGTTCATTTCGCCTTCTTCGGCGGTTTTGCGTTCGTCGGAGAGACGGCGGCCGGGGCCGCGGCGACGCTCTAGGCCGGTGTCGTCACGACGCTCTTCGCCGCTGCGACGCTCCGGGCCGGTGTAGCCGGACTGGGCGGTGGTCTTCACGCGGCGTTCCATGCCGGTGCGGCGATCGACGCGATCCTTGCGGCGGTCGGGGCCGCCGCCCTTCTTCGGCGCGGTCTCGCGACGTTCGATTTCCTCGGCGACCGGGATGTCTGCTTCTGTGACGGGTCCGACCATGGCAAATACCTCTTCTTGCTGTATCGGACGAAGAACTACCTTACTTAATCGTCGGCGTGCGGGCTTCAGCCCACATGGTGTTTGCCCGATAACATCCCACTTCATGCGGGCTAAAGCCCGCACGCCGGTTGTTGCTTTGCGGCGACTCTCATTTACCCTTCACGCGTGGAACTTCTATAGGAACCCTTGGGATGATCTGGAAAGACTTTTACTACGGCTGTGCTTATTACCCCGAGGCGTGGCCCCAATCGCGATGGGCGGATGACATCGCGCGGATGGCGGACGCGGGATTCAACGTCGTCCGCCTTGGCGAAGGTGCCTGGAGCTATTGGGAGCCGACCGAGGGCGTTTATCAGTTCGATCTGTTCGACTGGGTGATCGATCTGTGCCGCAAGCACCGCATCAAGGTGATCATGGGCACGCCCACGTACACCGCCCCGGCATGGGTGAGCACTTCGTACCCCGAGGTGCTGCGAGCCGACTTCAATCGCATCCCCATGAAGCACGGCGGGCGACGGAACCTCAACTACACCTCGCCGAAATACCTCGACCTGTCCGACAAGCTCTGCACCGCGCTGGCGGCTCATTACAAATCCGAGAAGCAGATCCTCGGCTGGCAGTTGGATAACGAATTCAACTGCCACATGGACGTCAGCTACGCTGCCAGCGATACGATGGCGTTCCGCGCGTGGCTGAAGCAGAAGTACAAATCGCTCGACCGCCTGAACGAAGCATGGGGGACGATTTTTTGGTCGCAGACGTATACCGATTGGGAGCAGATCGACCTGCCGCACCCGACGGTGGCGTACATGAACCCCCATCAGCTGCTGGATGAAACGCGGTTCATCAGCGATTGCATTGTGCGGTTCGCAGCTCGGCAGGCGAATATCCTACGGAAGCACAACGCGAATTGGCTGATCACGCACAACGGGCTGTTCAGCAACGTCGATCCGACGAAACTGCGGGAGACGGTCGATTTCTGGTCGCACGATCAGTACCCGCTGTTCTGGCAGGACGGCGACTGGCCAGGCTACGCGGCCAAGCTCGTCGAAGCCCGCTGGATGAGCCAGCCGTTCGCGATCATGGAGCAGCAGTCCGGGCCAGGCGGGCAGATGGCGTATCTGCACCGCACTCCTCGGCCGGGTGAGATGCGGCAATGGGCGTGGCAGTCGATCGCCCACGGCGCGGGCACGTTTTTGTACTTCCGCTGGCGCACCTGCCCGTTCGGATCCGAGCAGCACTGGCACGGCCTGCTGGAGCCCGACAACCGCGACAACCGCCGGCTGGCCGAGGCGAAAACCGTCGGCGAGGAAATCCGCAGCCTGCCGAAGGCGTTTTTCCAAGCGAAAGTAACCCGGGCCGTCGCTGTGCTGCGCGACTACGACTGTGAAGCCAACGATCGCCGGATCAACACCTACAACAAGGAAGGCCACTGGGAGGCTCACCGCTATCTCGCGGCGTTCATGAAGCAGCACGTGCCCGCCGATATGTTGTGGAACACCGCCGACCTTGCGGGCTATCGACTGATCGTCGCGCCGCATCTGGCGATGGTCTCGAAACAGACGCTTAAAGACCTAAATGCCTTCGTCAAAGCCGGCGGCACACTGGTGCTCGGTGCGCAAACCGGCACGATGACGCAGGACCTGCATCTAGTCGAAACCCCCGCACCGACGATCCTGAAATCGCTCGCGGGAGTGGAAGTCGAAGACTGGACCACCCAACCCCCGGGCGAACCGCGAACTGCAACGTTCACGGACGGAACCGCCGTCCCGCTCAACACCGTCGTCGAACGCTTGCGCCTTCGCGGAGCCAAACCACTCGCCAACTGGTCAGGCGACGACAGGCTGCTCGATCAAGCGCCGGCGATCACGATCCGCAAGGTTGGCAAAGGACAAGTTGTGTATATAGGCGGATACGCTCTAGGTGAGGCTGTTCTCGAACTCGCTAAGCGATGGGCCGGACTGGCAAAAGCTCTGCCCATTGCCCTGACAGGGTCGATGGTGGAACTCGTAGAACGCAAGAATGGCAAGAAGTGTTTTATCGTTGCGATGAATCATGACAAAAAGCCACAATCCGGCATCGGCCTAGGAAACATCAAAGTACTGCTTGGGGACTTAAGCATAGACGGCGACGAATTCACGATCCCGGCGTTGGGTGTGGCGGTGATCGAGATTAAGTAATCCCGGATTTAACCGCGAAAACACGAAGAGGAATGAACGCAGAGACTCAGAGGCGCAGAGAAGAAAAAAACTTCTCAGCGCCTCTGCGTCTCTGCGTTCATTTCTGTATTGCCGTCTTGGTGTCTTCGCGTTTTCGTGGTTAATACTTTCTCCTACAACCCAAACCACCCGCGCTTTTCCCCATCCCCAACGCGCTCATACACGTACGCCCCGGTGATCTTGATCCGCTCGTTCTTCCGATCCGGCGCTTCGTAGCTGATCGTCTCGAACACCTTCTCCAGAATCGTGTACAGCCGCCGCGCACCGATGTTTTGCGTCTTCTTGTTCACATCGAATGCGATCTGTGCCATCGCGTTCACCGCGTCGTCCGTAAACACCACTTCCACGCCCTCAGTGGCTAGCAGCGCGACGGTCTGCTTGGTGAGGCTGTTCTGCGGCTCGGTCAAGATTCGCACGAAATCGGCTTTCGACAAATCCGCCAACTCCACGCGGATCGGGAAACGGCCCTGCAATTCCGGCATCAAATCCGCCACCTGCGAATCGAAAAACGCACCGGCCGCGATGAACAGCACGTGGTCGGTCTTGACCGGGCCGTGCTTGGTGACAACCGTGGTGCCTTCCACCAGCGGCAGCAGATCGCGCTGCACGCCTTGCCGGCTGACGTCGGGGCCTTGCTTGCTGTTGCTGGAACAGATCTTGTCGATCTCGTCGAGGAAGACGATGCCGCTCTGCTCCACGCGCTCAATGGCGGCGCGGATGACCTTGTCCTTGTCGAGCATTTTTTCCGCCTCCTGGCCGAGCAGGAGGTTGCGGGCGTCTTTCACGCTGAATTTCCGGGTCTCGCGCCGGCTGGGCATCATGCGCTCGAACATCGACTGCATCTCGACGTCCATCTCCAGCGCCATGCTGCCAAGCATCCCGGTGGCGCTGGGCTTGTCTTCAATGGAAATGTCGACCGTACGATCCTCCAACTGCCCGGCCCGCAGTTGCTCGCGGATCTTCTCGCGGCTGCGGTTGCGCCGCTCGACACGCTCGTCGTCGGTCACGCCGGTGACCATATCGCCGCCGGGCAGCAGGCTGTCGATCAGCCGATCCTCGGCGTACGTTTCGGCGGCATTTTTCACCGTTTCGGTCATCTCCGCCCGCACCATCGCGATACCCGTGTCCAGCAGGTCGCGGATCATGCTATCGACGTCGCGTCCGTGATAGCCGACCTCGGTGAACTTGGTGGCTTCCACCTTGATAAACGGCGCCCCGGTCAGCGCCGCCAGTCGGCGGGCGATTTCGGTCTTACCGACGCCGGTCGGCCCGCTCATGATGATGTTTTTGGGCGATACATCCTGCCGCAACCCATCGGGCAGTTGCTGGCGACGCCAGCGGTTGCGGATGGCGATCGCGACAGCCCGCTTGGCGTCGGCTTGGCCGACGATGTACTTGTCCAATTCTGTGACGATTTCCTTCGGAGTCATGTGCTGCATGGTTTTCACTTCCGTGCGGTTAAGATGAGTGCGTGCCGCGACCTTCTACCGTGACCGATCGGCGGGCACAAGCTCCATGAGTATAGGCCCGCTTGCAATTCAATCACCCCTGACGTTCCTGCTCGCCCTGGCGGCGGGCGCGGTGGCGATCGCGCTGATTTGGCGACGCCGGGCGGCGTTGCCGCAGAGTACGACGCTCCTGCTGATTGTCGCAAACATGGCGATGGTGCTGGCCGCCGGTGATATGCATCTGCCGCTGCCGAGGACGGGCGAGATCGTGTTGATGGTCGACTGCTCGCCGAGCACGCGGTCGGCGGCGTATCGCGATCGCAAGACGCTGGATGCAAGAATTGCGCAGTTGTTGGGATCGAAATCGTTCCGCGTGGCCGCGTTCGGCGAGACGACGGAGACATTGCCCGCCGGCAATCCATTGGCGGATTTGCCCGCCGGCCGGACGGTGTTTTCTCCCCCGGGCGATGCCAGCGCAGTGGTGCTGTTCAGCGACGGGCAGTTTGATATTCCGACATCGGCCCCGCCGACGTTTCCGGTCATCGACGGCGGACTGCTCGACGCCCGCGACGCAGCCATCACCGATGCCACGCTCCGCGACGGTCAGGCCGACGTGACCGTAACCAACCGAGACCCCGGGCGAACGCTGTCACTCGATGGCGGTTCGCCCAAGACACTGCCGACACAGGGCGAGGTGGTTCAGCGGCTGGCGATCGTGAACAATTCCGCGGGCACGCACCGGGCCGTCCTCTCGCCGGGCGACGCTTGGCCTGAAAACGACGTGGTCTCATTCGCGCCGACCGAGCCGCGCCAGCAGCCGCGCTGGTGGATCGGCGGGAACGCTCCGGCCGGCTGGCTGGCGATCGCGCCGTCGGCCTTACCGACGGAACCGGCGGAGTTCCTCGCGCCGTCGGTCATTGCGCTGTCCAACGTGTCGGCCGACGAACTATCACCCACCGCCATCGACCGCCTGCAGCAATACACTCGCGATCTTGGCGGATCGCTGCTGATCCTCGGCGGCGATCATGCCTTCTCCCTTGGCGGGTATGGCGGCACGGCGCTGGATGAACTCTCGCCGCTGGCCAGCGATCCGCCGACACCCGCACGACAATGGCTGCTGCTCACCGACGCCAGCGGCTCGATGGCAGGAGGCAACCGCTGGGCGAGCGCAACTGCCGCCATCACGTCCGCTGTTCGCGAGCTGCCGCCAGCGGATTCGGTCAGCGTCGGCTCGTTCTCGGGCGACCTGACTTGGTGGATCACCGGCCTCACTGCTCGCGAAGCACGCAAGATTCCGCTCCCGCCGGGGAATATCGCACCCAGCGGGCCGACGAATTTGCAATTGGCGTTGAGCAAGCTTGTCGCTCAAATCGACGGCAACCGACCGACCGCGCTTTTAATTCTGACAGATGGCGAAGCGTCATTGGAGCAATCGGAGACACTTGCCAAGTCGATGCAGGGGAAGCAGATCCGATTGCACGTGCTGGCCATCGGATCCGGTGCCGCCCTGCCGGCGCTCAAGCAGATTGCCAGTATCACCGGCGGACAATACGCGACGGCCCTTGATGCGACGCGCTGGCTCGAAGGCGTTCGATCGTTGGTTCGCGGCGCGCCGGGCGACCGTCTGATTCAATCGCCCCTTCGCATCGAGTTCGACCTGGGAACAGGGCAAGTTCCGCCCGTCCATCTTGTCACCACCATGAACCGCACCTGGGCCAAATCTGGTGCCCGCGTGATCGCACAGACGTTTTCCACCCCTGCTGAAACGTCGCTACCTGCAGCGGCCACGCATCGGGTGGGGAATGGCTCGGTCACGGCGATGGCGTTCATGCCCAACGAGGCGGAGTTGGCCGCCGTCAATCGACTGATGGCGGAACAACCGACCGACCCGCGCTACGCGGTGGATTGGTCGCTGTCACGTAGGGGAAGAGTGCGTATCGACGCGAAGGACGGCGACAAGTTTCTCAACGGGCAGTCATTCGAACTCGATCTGTCGAGCGTACGCGGGGAGACGGCCCGCGTGACGTTCACGCAGATTGCTCCCGGCCGATACGAGGCGGATGTGCCTGCGTCGGCCGATCCGCGGTTGGCGATCGTGTCGCTCGATCGACATGAGATAGCCCGCGCGCCGCTGTCGGGTCGGTATGCGAAGGAGTTTGATGCGATCGAGCTGAACGAGAGAGCGTTGCAGACGCTCGCAGATCGCACAGGCGGACGCGTCATCGGGCCGGACCAGAAGACGCCGATCGAGTTTCCGCGGCGGTGGGAAATGGCGTCACTCACGCCGTACGCGGCGATACTGGCGGCGGTGCTGACTGCTCTCGGACTGATTCAATGGAAACGATTCGGTCGATAATCGACAGCGGATTCTTGTCGCTTGGGCTACCAGCCCATGTCGTGAGGCACTTGGGCATGGGCTGGTAGCCCATGCGACGTAAGCCATTACGCCGGCTGCAAAGTGATGTCTACGATCTCGGCTGGGGCGTTGACGCGAAGCGGGAACCAGTTGCCGACGCCATTGCTGATGTGGAGTTGTCGGCCGGCGCGTTGGTACAGGCCGGAGATGTAGCGGAATCGCATCCTGGCCGGGTGGATGGGCCCGAGGTTCAACTGCCCGCCGTGGGTATGGCCGGCGAGGACGAGGTTGATGTTGGAATCGCCGAGATAATCAAACGCATGTGGGTGGTGTGCGAGCAGGATCGGGAACGCTTCAGGCTGCAATGTAGGAAGCAACGATTGCACGGACTCGGCAATCTGCGGATCACCCACTCGGATGGTGTCATCGGTCAGGTCCGCCGATCCCCACCGCAGGCCGAGCAGTTGGATCGACTTGCCGCGGATTGTGACAAATCGGGACGAGTTGATAGGCATCTCAAACCCGGCGCCCGTCACCTGCCGCTCAAATTCATATCGGCCTGGAATAAGGTCGTGGTTGCCTTCGCAGAGGTAGACGCCGAACTTGGGATCCCAGCGTTTCATCATCGCCAGGCCCGCGGGCAGATCGGCGATGTCGAAATCGATCAGGTCGCCGGTGTAAAGGATCAAATCCGGACGGAGCGCGTTGGTACGATCGACTACCGCCCGCAGCAGCGGGTCGTCGGAAAACTTGCCGATGTGAATATCTGTTACATGCGCGATCCGCAGCCCCGCCAGCGCCGGTGGGAGATTGGGGATCCGCAGCGTGACGGGGTTGATGCGGAATTCGTCAAACCGGTTCACCGCGCGCCAACCGGCCAGCATCGCCAGAGTCGGAGGCGTGACAATCGCTGCCGCCGTGAGGAATTGCCGGCGGCTGGACAGTTCCGCCGCAGGCACAGGATCGGGGCGTTTACGGACCCGATTGGCCGCACGGGTGATTACGTTCACCATCGCTCGCCAGGCAAGCCATTCCAGCGCGAACAGCACATGCCAGATGTACACGGTCGCGATCACCCATTGGGGCACCCAATGTTCGATTTTGCCGGAAACGATGCGCGACAGGATGATGGTCGCAATCATCGCCGCCATCGACCCACACCATAGTCCGATCGCAAAGCGCCAGGCAACCGCTCGGCGGAAATGGCCTGCCATGTGGTGCGCACGACGCCACCAAAAAAGGTTCCCAGCGATGAGCGAGAAGAGGATGGTGAAAAAAATGACCGAGTGCATGGTTCCTGGCGAGATTATTGCGGGATCGACGCGGAATTCTATACTTCAGCAGAAGCAGCCGTGACATGGGTCACTGAAGTGACCCATCCGCCGACCCGTGCTGCCGAGTTTTCGATAGTCAATTTTGAAACAGATATTTTCCATACTCGTTCTTTTCCTGTTCGCAACGGGCTGCGTTCGTCGTACGGTGACGGTTGCCTCCGAACCGTCTGGCGCACTAGTGTACATGAACGACCAGGAGGTTGGGCGTACGCCGTTCACTCGCGATTTCGTCTGGTACGGACGTTACGAGGTGTCGTTGCGGAAAAACGGGTATGAAACGCTGAACACGCACACCAGCGTTTACGCCCCGTTTTGGCAATGGGTGCCATTCGATCTGCCGATGGAAATGCTCCCGGTGACCGACCGACACGAGTTGCACTACTCACTCCGTCCCGCCTCAACCCAGCCGGCCGACAGCCGCGCAGTTCTTGCACGGGCGCAGCAACTGCAGAACAAGCTGGAATCACCTTGAGGAATTGACGATTGATTCATCGGGTCAACGACGATCAAGTATCTGCGTTCAATCGTCAATGAACCAATCCCTATCACGCCGCCACGAACACCGGCAGAGCCAGGGCTGACTTATTGTTGGTCACCACGACGGTTTCCCATAAGTCGATACTGCGGAGCTGATAGCGGTAGTCGATTTCGATCTTTGTGCGGGTAATCAGTTCCTGAAGCGCCAAGTCGCTGCGCCAGCCGAGCTTGGTGCAGATCGGCGAGAGGGCTTTTTCCACCAGTGCGATCAGGCGATTGGCCGACTGGAAGTGGTTCAGGATGATGATCCTTGCCCCGGGCTTGGCCACGCGTTGAGCTTCGACGACCAGGCGGCAAGGATCCGACACCACGCTGATGACATGGCTGATGAAAATGTGGTCGAACGTATTGTCGGCAAACGGCAGGCGCATGGCGTCGGCCTGGAAAACCGTCGCGTGATCGAGATTTCGCTCGGTGATTTTCTTCCGGCACTCGCGCAACATGCCGCTGGAAAGGTCGATCCCGATGATACGGCCTTTGTTGGGATAGTAATTCAACGAGCAACCCGTTCCAATCCCCAGATCGAGCACGGTGTCGTCATCACCGATGTTCATGTGGCTGATGGCGCTTTTCACGCGTCGTTTGACCAGCCGACCGAACGTCGCATCATAGAACATGGAATGGACGTCGTAGATTTTCTTCGTGCTGGCTTCCTGCATGGCGTTACGCTTCCCTTGGTTCCGAGATCGAAATACTACGCCTGTTAATTTAGTGACCCTATCGGCGTTTGCCAAGCAAACTCGACAATCTATTCAACTGATTGAATCAGCCCGCCTTTTTGTAATTTACTTCCCGAAAGGACAAAGCTAAGCTCGGTACTGAAAGGCTTAGGGCCGGTTGGAGGCGATCGGATCGCCTGATTTTCACGGCTTTTTGCTTTTCGGCAGGGCCATGCCCCGCCTCTTCTGCGAGCCAGGCTCGGTCCGTGCGGCTCTGGGCAAGGATGCGTCGCACGGGACAACTCGGTCGGCGTTGAGAGCGACCTGGCAAGTCCGTTGCCGCTGATTCGCCGATCCTCGATCCTTGCGATCGGGCGGCCTACAGAAATTTCCCCCGATTCCAGCATCGCTTTGTCGTCCTCGACCGCGCTATGATTTGCTTAGCCGGCGGGCTCTAACGGAGATCGATGATGCCTAAAGCCAACCCCCTGGTTTCTCTGATCGACAAAAAGCTGGATGTTTCCCACTTCCGCGAGCAGCACTGGGAGGGAACGTTCTGGGAGTATCTCGACATCGTGTCGGATAACCCCAGCGTCGCCCGGAACGCCTTTCAGCGCGTGTACGACATGATCATGTCGTACGGCTCGGAGCCGTTCGTCCAGTTCAAGCAGGAGATGACCCGGTACAAGTTCTTCGGCGACCCGATTGCCAACGGCGCAGACGCGATCTTTGGCCTTGAACGGCCGCTCATCCAACTGGTGGATTTTTTCAAGTCCGCCTCGCAGGGGTACGGCACGGAAAAGCGCATTCTTCTGCTGCACGGGCCGGTCGGATCGAGCAAATCGACCATCGCCCGGCTACTGAAAAAAGGCCTGGAGCACTACAGCAAAACTGAAGCCGGCCGGTGCTACACCTATGCGTGGCGACTCCCCAAGCACATGAACGGCGACGACGGCGAGCAGTATCTCGACTGCCCGATGCACGAAGAGCCCCTGCTGCTCATCCCCGCCGACGCTAGGCCAGACGTGCTGGAATCGATCAACGAAAAACTCCCCGATGGCAAGAAAATCAAGCTGTATGGCGACGTCTGCCCCTTCTGTCGCAAGATCTTCGGTGATCTGCTCGAGCAGTACGACGGCGACTGGAAGAAGGCGATGGACCACGTCCGCGTCAAACGCCTGATCCTTAGCGAGAAAGACCGCCGGGGCATTGGCACGTTCCAGCCGAAGGACGAAAAAAATCAGGACAGCACCGAACTGACCGGCGACATCAACTACCGCAAGATCGCCGAGTTCGGCAGCGACAGCGATCCGCGCGCGTTTAACTTTGATGGCGAGCTCAACATCGCCAATCGCGGCATCGTGGAGTTTATCGAAGTGCTGAAACTCGATGTGGCGTTCCTGTACGACCTGCTGGGCGCGTCGCAGGAACACATGATCAAGCCGAAGAAGTTCGCCCAAACCTACATCGACGAAGTCATTCTCGGCCATACCAACGAGCCGGAATACAAGAAGCTGCAAGGCAACGAGATGATGGAAGCGTTCCGCGATCGCACCATCAAGATCGACATGCCCTACAACATCCGGCTGGACGATGAGATCAAGATTTATCTCAAGGATTTTGGGCCCGAGCGGGTGAAAGGCATGCACATTGCCCCGCACACGATCGAAGTGGCCGCGATGTGGGCGGTGCTCACCCGCCTGGCCGAGCCGAAGAAGGCGGGCATCACCAAGCTGCAGAAATCGAAGCTGTACAACGGCAAATCCATCCCCGGGTTCACCGAAGACAGCATCAAAGAACTAAAGGAGGAGGCACCAAGAGAAGGGATGAACGGCATCAGCCCGCGATACATTCAGGACAAGATCAGCAACGCGCTGGTCAGCCATCAGGCCCAAATCGACAAGGCCATCAACCCGTTCATGGTGATGAACGAGCTTGAAGGCGGGCTCAGCCATCACTCCCTGATCACCGACGAGGAACTGAAGAAGGAATACAAGGAACTGCTGGCCGTCGTGCGTGAAGAGTACGAAGACATGCTCAAGGCCGAGGTCCAGCGGGCGATCAGCGCCGACGAGGATGCGATCAAGCGACTGGCGACCAACTACATCGAAAGCGTTCGGGCGTACACGCAGCACGAGCGCGTCCGCAACCGCTACACCGGCCGCGACGAGGATCCGGATGAACGACTGATGCGCTCGATTGAAGAAAAGATCGATATCCCCGACAGCCGCAAGGACGACTTCCGGCAGGAGATCATGAACTACATCGGCGCGCTGGCGCTGGATGGCAGGAAGTTTGAGTACAACACCAACGCCCGATTGCTGAAGGCACTGGAACTGAAGCTGTTTGAGGACCAGCGAGACACGATCAAGCTGAAAAACCTCGTCAGTACGGTGGTCGATGACGAAACGCAACAGAAGATCGATGTGGTGAAGCAACGACTGATCAAGTATTTCGGCTACAACGAAACCAGTGCGGCCGACGTGCTGAACTACGTCGCCAGCATCTTCGCCCGCGGCGATAGCAAACAGGAGGAATGAACATAGTCGGCTAACCCGACTACTCATCGGCTTTGCAAGTCGTTGGAGAGCGGCTTAGTATTCCGGTGTGGAAACGTCATATGAAGATAACGAATCGCCGATCGGGCGGATCCTTGGTTTTGACCGGAATTTCAGGCGTACTCTTTTTCTGGCTGACCGACAGCCGATTCGGCCTGGCATCGCGATTCTCCGAGTCAGTCATCAGCGTGGATGATGCCAATCAAGCCTTTGTCGGAACGGTCGTGGGGATCGTCGGATCGCTCGTCGTTGTGGGGATCGGCGTATGGCTGTTGACGAGACGCCCGACCTGATTAGGCGGCGTGCCGGTTCAATCGCCAGTTTTCGTGGAAATACACTTCGGCCTGCTCGGCGCTCACGGGACGTGAGAAATAGTATCCCTGCCCGTTATCGCAATCCAGGGTTTGCAGCAGCGCCACCTGGTCGATCGATTCGATCCCCTCAGCCACCACACTCAGGTCCATATGATGGGCGAGATTAATGATTGCATTGATGATCGCCGCGTATTTGCGCCGGCCGTTGACTTCGGTGAGGAATGATCGGTCGATCTTGATTCCGTCGATCGGCAGCCGAGGCAGTCGGCCCAGCGACGAATGACCTACGCCGAAGTCGTCGATGTGGGTTCTGACTTTCATCTCCCGCAGCGCCACCAGCAGGCGCTCGGCCACCGCGAGTTCTTCCGCCAAGAAACCTTCGGTGATTTCCAGGACGAGTTTGGAACCATCGGCACCGGTGGCATCGAGAATCGACCGTAGATCGCCTATCAGCGCCGGGTCCATCAATTGCCTGCTCGAAAGATTCAGGTTGATGGGCACGTTGGAATGGGGGAATTTGGCAGTCCACTTAACAATCTGCTCGGCCGCCTGGCGTAGCAGCGTTCGACCGAGCGGCAGGATAAGCCCGGTCGTTTCGGCCAATGGGAGGAAATGATCCGGCAGCACCACGCCCCGTTGTGGGTGATTCCATCTTAACAACGACTCAAATCCAGCGATTGTTCCATCGGTCAGGCTGACGATCGGCTGGTAATACAACTCGAATTCGTTGCGATCCAGACCGCTACGGATTTCGTCTTCCAGCGATACGCGGGCCACGATTTTGCTGTGCATCTCGGGCATGAAAACAACAAAACGGTTCTTCTCTTCTTTCGCGCGATACATCGCGATATCCGCATCACGGAGCAGTTGTTCAACGTTGCTATAGGCGGTCGAGTTGGTGGTGATTCCGATGCTGGCGACGCAGTGAACCTGCCGGCCTTCAAGCTGGTGAGGCTCGGCCATGGCGGTCATGATGCGCCCGGCTATCACTTCGGCGTCGGCGTGGTCTTTCAGGTTCTCCAGGAGGATGACGAACTCATCCCCGCCCAGGCGAGCGGCCGTCAGGCTCTCATCGTCACCAATATCAGTGGCGCTGCTGAGGGTGCGGGTGAGGCATCGGGCGACGTTCATCAGCAATCGATCGCCGGCCGCGTGGCCGAGGGTGTCGTTCACGAGCTTGAAATCGTCCAGGTCGATGAACATCACTGCGAATTTGTAGTCTCGGTCCAATTCACTCCGAGTCACCGCAGCCGTGAGACGGTCGCAGATCATCGAACGGTTCGGTAAACCGGTCAGTCGATCATGCATCGCCGCGTAGCGAAGTTCGGATGTTCGCTGATCCACCAGCGATTCCAGCAGATCCAGGCGCAGTCGGTCCTTCCGGATCGATTCTTCAAGCTGCCCGGTGCGAAGGCGAACCAAGTCTTCCAATTCCACCTGCTTGATCCGGGCAAGCCCGCCAAGCCTGTGCTTCTCGCAGAGTGAGTCGGCCATCTGGCATACTTCGACGGGATCGAACGGCTTGCGGAGGATCAGCAGTTTATCGGTTCGCCCCAGTCTCGCGACGATATCGTCCCAGGAGTAGTCGGAGTAAGCGGTGCAGATGACGACTTGGATCTCCGGATCGACACTCCAAATCCGCTCGATGGTCTGCAGGCCATCCCAGCCGGGAGGCATCCGCATATCGACGAATGCCAAGGCGTAGCGATCGTTGATCTCGACGGCGTTACCGACCATCTTGAATGCCTGCTCTCCCTGGGTGGCTGAATCGATGCGATACGACACTCGTCGCCCCGGCATCCCCTTGCTCGGTGCCGAACCGAACATCTCGACTTCCATCGCTGCCAGCGCGCCGTTGGTCTGATCGCCGGCCAGCGATCGTTTGAAATCAAGATGAATCTCCTTGTGGTCATCCACCAGGAGAATTCGGGCCTCGGTTTGTGGGCTTGATTTCATACGTGGATCTCGCGCTTGGCGGGCAATTCCAGGATGAATGATGCCCCTTTGCCCGGTCCGTCGCTTTCCACGGTCAGCCGCCCGCCCATTTCCTTGGCAAAATTGGCGGCGCTGTGCAGGCCGAACCCATGCCCTTCTTTTCGTGTCGTGAAACCCATGGCGAATATCTTGCTCATGTTTTCAGGAGGAACACCAATCCCGTTGTCATGCACTTCAAACCGTATTGATGGCCAGCCGTCGAGTTGGCCTTCCGTCATCCGGAGCGTGATTTGGCCGTCCGTTCGATTCGCTGATTTGATCGCGTCTTTTGCATTGCTGATCAGATTGATCAGGATCTGCATCGTCTTGTGCTTGTCGATCAGTAATGGAGGAATCTCCTGCAGTTGAAACACCAGGTTCACGTTGTGCCGCTCGCACGTTGCCAAGTTGAGCTTGGCGGCCTCGTGAAACACGTCGCCCGGGCGAAGGATTTCCTCCACGCGGACGTTTCCAGCGAACGACTGCTGCGATTGCACAATGGCCTTGAGATGATCGAGCCCATCTGACATGCCCCGCAACGTGCTGAGCATTTCCTCTTGCTCGTTTCGGAGCGATCCTGCGAGCATGTCGAGATAGTCGGGCAGCTTCTTTCCGCGTTGATCATTGGTGAGGAATTCGGCGAGCGTCGCCCGCTGCTCGATCAACAATCCTGCCGCCTTGCCGAGGCTGGTTACGCGGGACTGACGCAGCTTGTCGTTCAGCACGTGGGCCGACACGTTGATCGTGTTCAGCACATTGCCGACGTTGTGCAGGATTCCTGTGGCGATGTCGGCCATCCCCGCCTGTCGGCTGGCGGCGACCAGTTCGCTCTGCAGTCGGTCTCGCTCGGCTTCGGCAGCGCGGGCGGAGGTAACGTCTCGCGCAACAATCAGCACTTCCACAACCGACTCGTGGTCCCATTTCATCGGAACGGCGTGAGCTTCGATCCACTTCTCTCCGCCGCGACTCCCGATGATCCGAATCGTCAACAACCCGGGCTTGCCGTCGGCGATCTCCTTAAGCCAGCGCATGACCAAGGGCTGATCATGGCTTGGCACAAACGCCAGTAACGACTGACCCACAGGCCGAGCATGACTATCCAGCTCAAACAGGTGAATACCCGAAGGGTTCAGTTGCCGCATCTCTCCATTGGTGGTGCAGACGATCACGCCTTCAGGTTCGTTGTCGAGAATGGTCTGCATCCGCGATTCGGCCCGTCGGGCAATCTCCTCGGCATCGCGACGACGCTTGATCTCGCTCCGAGCCAGCGAAACGACTGTGCTTGAACCGATGAGGATTGCGACAGCCACCGCGGCAAACCCCAGAACAGCGGCCCGGCGAAAGAGAATCGCTCGCACCCAGCTGTGAGCATCGAAATCCACGCCGACCGCCGCTTCCACGGTTCCGTCAGGGCCGTAGATTGGGCAGGTTGCGGTGACCCACACACCCCACCGGTCAGACGCCGGTACACCGTCGAACGCACCGGTTCCGGCCAGCGCCTTTTCAAACGCTTCGGTCGCCTCGGGGTATATTTCGCCAATCGCGGTTCGCTGCTCACGGTCTTCGTCGTACTGCCCGTTGCGGTTGTAGTCGGTTTCGGAATCGACGACGAAGCAGATTTTGCCCTCGCTATTTTTGCGAAAAGTATAGATATCGTTGACGGCCGGGTTCACTTTCAACCATCGCTTTTGGGTTTCGATCAGTTTGAGGTAGTTCGGATCATCCTCCGCCGTGCCAAAGCCGATCTGCGCATGCCCTAAACGGGATAATTCTTCGGCGTAGGTGGGAGCAAACCCCTGCAAGGTCAGACGAAATTGATTGCGTTCCTGCTCGCCCGCGTGGTAGGCGGTGACCGCTCCACCGGCCAGCAGAATCGCGAGCACCACCCAGGTCATTCGCCCCAATCCCGACTTCACACCCGATCGGTGAAGCCACACATTGGCCGCCAAAGCGACGGCAAGGATCAGCAACGCGAAGGAAATCAAATCGACCGCGTGATCCAACACGAAACTCCACATACCGACTCCCTTGGCAAGACTGCTATAGGAGTTTCGGACGTTAAGTTGAACCGCTTAACGCAGTTGGGACGGTCGTGGGTTTTTCTCTTCGTTACCGGACGTGGGGTGAATACAATTGGTCATATGATCTTGAAAATTGAAAAGGATCATCAGCGGTTCCGACAGATCGTCAAAGGACGTATCAGGGACGATCTCCGTAAATTTCTCACCAAGGGCGAGCTCATCGGCAAGGAAGGCAAGCACCTGATCAGCATCCCGGTTCGCGGGATCGAACTGCCCCACTTCCGCTACGGCGACAATTCTGGCGGCGTCGGTGCCGGCGAAGGCAAGGAAGGCGACCCCATCGGCAAAGGCCAGCAAGGGCAGGGCAAAGGCCAAGGCGGCATCGAAGCCGGCCAGCACCTGATGGAAGTCGATCTGACGCTGGATGAACTGGCCGACATCCTGGCCGAAGAGCTGAAGCTCCCGCGGATCGAACCCAAAGGCCGACACCGGATCACCACCGTAAGGGAAAAATACTCCAGTCTCCGCCGGGTGGGTCCGGAATCGCTCCGCCACTTCAAGCGGAGCTTCAAGGAAGCACTTAAGCGCCAGATCATGACCGGGAACTACGACCCGAATCACCCCGTGATCATCCCGCAGAAAAAGGACATCCGCTACCGCAGTTGGAAAGAGGTCAAAAGCCCGCAAAGCAACGCCGTCATTATCTTCATGATGGACGTCAGCGGCTCGATGGGCGAGGAACAGAAGGAACTGGTCCGCCTGGAGAGTTTTTGGATCGACACGTGGCTGCGGAAGAACTACGAAGGCATCGAGAGCCGCTACATCGTGCATGACGTCAGCGCCAAGGAAGTCGACAAGCACACCTTCTACCACCTGCGAGAAGACGGCGGCACCAAGATCAGCAGCGCATACAAAGCTGCCAAACAGCTTCTGGATTCCCACTACAACCCCGAAGAATGGAACATCTACCTCTTCCACTTCAGCGACGGCGATAACAGCTCCGAAGCCGACAGCCGGGATTGTGTGAAAATCCTGAAAGAGCAACTTCTACCCGTTGCCAATATGTTCGGCTACTGCCAAGTGGCGTCGGCGTACGGATCGGGTAACTTTATTAACGTGTTACACGAGCACTTTCGCGGATATGACAAGGTTCTGACGAGTCGGGTGAATTCGAAGGATGATATATACGATTCGATTAAGACGTTTTTTGGGAAGGGGCATTAAAGGCGATGGCAACTGAAAAAAGCCAACCCTTGGAATACGAAAATCCAATGTCCCATGTGCGGCGTGAGAGATCAGATAGCCTGGCAATTGCTGTCGGAGTCGTCGTGGTACTAATTGCGAGTTGTGTGGGAATTGTCGCGATGTGTGCGTTCTACGATGCTTATACAGATCGTCGGCCCATGATGAGACAGGAGGCCTTTGGTGACGGCGTGTTCTGGCTGGTGCCCTCAATAATGATGTATGGCATCGCAATCGTATGCTTACGGAACAAAATATATAAGGCAAATCGCACAGGCTAATAATGGCCCAATTCTTTGATCAACTAAACAACAAGCTGATCGACTTCATCCGTCGCCAGCCGATCTACTTCGTCGCGACGGCCACCGCCGGCGGCCGGATCAATTTGTCGCCCAAGGGGACGGATTCGCTCCGCGTGCTGAACGACAAGACCGTCGCGTACCTCGATCTGACCGGCTCGGGAGCGGAAACCTCCGCCCACATTCTGGCCGACGGGCGGTTGACGATGATGATGTGCAGCTTTGAAGGCGATCCGCTCATCCTCCGCCTTTACGGCCAAGGTGAAATCGTCAAACCGGATTCACCGAAGTGGCCGGACCTCATCACTTATTTCCAGCAACTCCCCGGGCAACGACAGATCATCGTGCTGCACGTCGAATCGGTGCAAACATCCTGCGGATTTGCCGTGCCCAAGATGGAACTGATTGCACCGCGATCGACCCTGACCGACTGGGCTGGTCGCAAGTCGCTGGAGGAGATGACGGAGTATCGGGCAAAGAAGAACGCGCGGAGCATTGATGGTTTGCCGACCAGTTTCACCACCGAGGGTGACTGATGTCATTCCAGCGACCCATCCCTGCCACCGCAAAGGGGGATCAAGGCAAATCGGAATCCGTTTCTCCTGGCATTCGCGTCGTTGATCCCAGGGCAAAGGGCTATGCCGTCGTCATGACGGCGTGTATCGATCCTACTTCCAGTGGTATTGCAATCCATCGTGCGGATCCGGCCGTGCGACTTACCGACTATCAGGCAGCTCTTCGGTTCTGGCTGCACCTGGACGACGGACGGATTGATCGAATCGTCTTCCTCGAAAACTCCGGCTATCCGCTCGACGCCCTGCGATCGCTCGTGGACAAAGAAAACCGGCTGAACAAGCAGGTTGATTTCGTCTCCATGCAATGTAACACCGTGCCGCCGGGTGTCAGTTATGGCTTCGCCGAGCTGGCGATGCTCGAGCAGGGGTTGCCGCAAAGCCCCGCCGCCCAGAGTGCGCACTACTGGATCAAAGCGACAGGCCGACTGACGTTTCCTGGTCTTCCACGTCTGCTGGATCGGCTGCCCGACGAATTCTTATTTGCCGTGGATTGCCGCGACAACACCCGTTTCGTCCGTTCGCCGCAGCGGTTTGTCACAACACAACTGATGATTTTCAGTCAGTCGTTCTTCTGGGATGAGATTGCTGGCGCGAAGGATCGACTCACCCCGCAGCGGGCGTTGATCGAGAACCTGCTTTTCGAGATCGTTCTGCGTTACCGTGATGACCCCTCCGCGATTCTTCGTTGGCCGGTGAATGTCGATCCGGTGGGCTTGGCAGCACACTGGGCCAAGCGGTACGATTCACCCAAGATGCGTGCGATCTGCTTGTTGCGCGCCGCATGCCGAAGGGTTTATCCGAACTGGTGGGTATGATGCCAGCAGCCATGACCGAAACCTGCGAGCGGATGAATCTCGGCCATTTCAATCCCTACCAGGAATCTTTACACCTCAATCGATACGAATACGCCTGCGGATTCGTCGGAGGACGCAAGGTGCTTGATATCGCCTGCGGCACGGGTTACGGCTGCGCGATGCTGGCTAAGTCCGGCGCTGCTTTCGTGACCGGCCTGGATCTGGACGCAGGTGCGATCCAATTCGCCCGCCAAACCTATTCCGCCGACAACATCCGCTTCGACACGGGCAATGCCCAACATCTGGCCGACATTGAAGACGCCTCGTTCGATGTAGTCACGTCCTTTGAAACGATCGAACATCTCCCCGACGTCGAAGCTTATCTGGCCGAGCTCTGCCGCGTTCTCAAGCCCGGCGGGCTGTTCCTGGTTTCCACGCCCGACCGTCGGCTGGAATCCACCCTTTACCCCCTGCGCGGGCGACCGAACAACCCGTTCCACCTGCGCGAGTACACTCGACGGCAATTCGTCGAGGTCGTATCAACCCGATTCGAACCCGAAGAGCTGCTGGGACAATCGTTCGTCTCGTACATGCTGGCCGCCTGGCCGGTTCAGGTCGCAATCAAGGCGTCGTGTTTTGCCCTGCGACGGTTCGGGGCGTATCAACTGATCGACCGGCTGTATCACCCGCCGACGCGAACGACGGTCGAACCCGCCCGGAAACATCGGGCGTCTATCGCAAGTTACTGGCTGATCCGCGCACGACGTCGCTGATCGCATCCGGAAGAAGATGCATCACTTCCCCCAATCGTAGGCACGATTGTCGTCGCAAGAGGTTGGCTGTTTCAGGTATAATTTGGGCATGGCCTCCCTCACGCTCATCCCCTTTCCCCCCGAGCTCCTGGCCGCCAAGAAAGAGATTCGGGAGGTGGCGCGCTCGTACGGGCTGGATTTCTTTCCTGTCATCTTCGAGATGTGCGATTACGAGCAGATGAACCAGATCGCCGCGTATGGGGGCTTCCCGCAGCGGTACCCGCACTGGCGATTCGGCATGGAGTACGAAAAGCTCCGCAAGCAGCACCATTACGGCCTCGGGCGCATCTATGAGATGGTGATCAACAACGACCCCTGCTACGCCTATCTGCAGGAGAGCAACGCACTGGTGGACCAGAAGCTGGTCATCGCCCACGTGTACGGCCACAGCGATTTTTTCAAGAGCAACCTATGGTTCAGCCAGACCAATCGCAAAATGATGGACGAGATGGCCAACCACTCCACGCACGTCCGCAAGCACATCGAAAAATACGGCTACGAGACGGTCGAAAACTGGCTCGACGTCTGCCTGAGCGTGGAACACCTGATCGACCCGCACAGTATGTTCCTCAAGCGCGGCCCGAGCGACGACGCCGTGCCCGAAATCCCGAGACGGGAGGCCGTCACCAAGTACAAGAGCAAGGATTACCTCGACCGCTGGATCAACCCACCCGAACGGCTGGAAGCCGAGGCGAAGAAGCTCCGCGAGGAAGCCGCCCGCGTTCGCCACTCCACCCCCAGCCGGCCGACGCGGGATGTGCTGCTGTATCTGCTCGAACACGCCCGCCTCGCTGACTGGCAGGCGGATTGTCTCTCGATCGTCCGTGAGGAAGCCTACTACTACGCCCCGCAGGGCATGACCAAGGTGATGAACGAAGGCTGGGCCAGCTACTGGCACAGCACGCTGATGAGCAAGCACTTCGTCACCGCTGCCGAGGTCATCGACTACGCCGACCACCACAGCGGCACGGTGCACATGCCGCCCGGCGGGTTCAACCCGTACAAGATCGGGCTGGAAATCTTCCGCGACATCGAAGACCGCTGGAACAAGGGCAAATTCGGCAAAGAATACGAAGAATCCGACAACCTCGGCGAAAAAAAGAAGTGGGACAAAGGTTTAGGCGCCGGCCGGGCGAAGATCTTCGAAGTTCGGCGGGTGTACAACGACGTTAACTTCATCGACGAATACATGACCCCCGAATTCATCGAGAAACACAAGTTCTACCAGTACGGCAAAGACACCCACACCGGCCAGCTCCGCATCGTCAGCCGCGATCCGGTGCAGATCAAGCAAACCCTGCTCTACCAGCTGACGAACATGGGCCAGCCGTTCATCTACGTCGTCGACGGCAACTACGCCAACCGCGGCGAGCTGTATTTAGCCCACCGCCATAACGGCCTGGATATTGAGATCAAGTACGCCTTGGAGACGCTGAAAAACGTCTTCAAAATCTGGCAACGGCCGGTGCATCTGCAGGCGCGGATCGACGACGACATGATGCTCTTCAGCTTCGACGGCAGCCAGCCGAAACAGCAGACGATCCACGACGACACGCCGAAGCCGGCGCATCAGGTGGGGTTTGGACCATGACAATCGCATTCGTCTTGTTCGCTGTCGGCATTCTTGTATTAATCCTCGGACGCTTCCACTTTCTATTTCGCGAGGTGACACCGGCCGGAAACTTCCCGACCAACTTATCATCCTGGATGCGATTAGGTTCCATCGTAATCGCAGGAATATTTCTGTGGGGCGCGGTTATTACATTGATTGTCGTGTCTCGTCATTGAACCCCAGTTTTGCAGCAACTTGGAAAAATGTCGCCGGTCCAAGTAACCTGCTGGCCATGAGCACTCCGGCATTCTGCATCCAACCCGATTCAGCATCCTTAGCCTACGCCGCCGCTGATGCGTTTGACGCGGCGGCGATGCGGGCGACCGAGGCACGCGGTATGTTCACCGTCGCCGTGTCCGGCGGATCAACCCCCAAGGCGATGCTTCTGCTGCTGGCCACGCCGACATTTGCATCGCGGGTCAACTGGGCGAAGGTGGAAATCTACTTCGTCGACGAGCGCTGCGTACCGCCGGAGCATGCGGACAGCAACTACAAGATGGCCAACGACACCCTGCTCTCGCAGGTGCCGATCCCGCCGGGCAACGTGCATCGCATGCGCGGGGAGATCGACCCGAACGAAGCCGCCATCGAGTACGGCCGGATGCTCAAGGCCCGATTCGGCGACGGCGGGGTCGATCAGCTTTGGCTCGGCATGGGGGACGACGGACACACCGCGTCGCTGTTCCCCTACTCGCCGGCCGTGAAGGAAACGCACCACCGCTGCGTGGCACAGCACGTGCCAAAATCCACCACCGGCGACAGCTGGCGGATCACCATGACCGCCCCGTTCATCAACCGCGCGAAGGAAGTCATCGTCCTGTTGGCCGGCGCCGGCAAGGCTGAGCGGCTTAACGAAGTTCTCTACGGCCTGCGCGATCCGGAACGGCTGCCGATCCAGTTGATCCAGCCGGCGTCGAGGAACATGGTTTGGATGCTCGACGCTGAGGCCGCAAGGCTCGTGAAGCATTGAACCTTCGCCCGGCTCTTCAGAAGTGTAAAGGCGAACAAAGCACTCAATCGCATTGCTGCAGAATCATTCCTTCACTTGCGGTTTCCACCCGAAGAGCTTCTCGGCATTACCTCGATAGACCTTGTATCGCACCTCTTTGGGCAGATCGAGGGACTCGAAGAAGGTGTAATGCTTATATGGCGAAGGGTCTTTCTTGAACGACCACCAACCCTCGTCCGTGCCGAAGAGTAGCTTGTCTTGATTACGGATAATGAACTCGCGGGCAAACTTTCGGTCGCGATTGAGCAGATCGGGCACCACCCCGCCGGACAGATCGGCGTAGAGATTGGGGTATTGCTGCAACTGTCGATCTGCATCGTGCAATTGCCGCCACCAATAGGCGTGGGCGATCAGGTTGCACTTGGGGTATTTCTTCAGCACGTTATCGACGCATTCCATGCCCTTTTCGACCATGTTCTTGTTCTGGTCGATGTGGAACATCACCGGCAGGGCGACCCTCTCGCAGGCCTCGTAGAGGAGCAGGTTCTTGGGATCGTCGAACATCAACCCCACGCCGTAGTGTTCGCCGAACGCGATCGCGCCGTCGGCCTTCTCCTTACGGAGGATTTTCAACGCTTCGTCGACAGTTTGTACCTCGCCGGCGTTGATGATGCACATGCGATCCATCTTGCCCTTGTACTTGGCGAAGTTGGCCAACATCGTCTTGCGGTCTTCCTCGGTATAGTCCCGCGAGCCCTTGTGGTCTAACGGGCTAATGATGCAGCGATCGATATGGTTCCGCGTCATCCAATCGGCCACGACGTCCAGACCGTTAGGCGTACATGGGTTGGCGTGGACGTGTACATCGATGTAGTTGATATCGGTCGGCGGCTTTGCCTCAGCCTTCTCGGCGGCTTTCTGCTGCAACTTGATCATCTGCTCGGCGAAGCGTTCGCCGAGCAGCAACTGGCTGGCGGTGTTGAAGTGCCATTTGTCCGTCGTGATCAGCCCCTTGGAACTGACGACCGCGGCAGCGTGAACCTCATCAGGCAGTTTTGCGATCACGTCATTGATTGGCTCACCCTCCTTGATTTGCCCTGCGACAAAGGGAAGGTTGGGGGCTTCAAATCGGGCGCGGAGATCGCCGATCAGCGCCTTGAGTTGAGTCATGTACGCGTCCGGCGTTGCGGTCTCGGCTTCGCCCTGGTGCCACAAAATGCCCCTGATCGTGCCAAACTTGGCCGCGAGTTTCGTGCGTCGGCGTACTTCCTTATTGTTCTCGGTTTTGTCGAGCCATTGCTCGATGGTTGACCCTTCCGAGGCATTAACGATCAGCCCGATGCGGATGTCTTTGTTCTGTTCCAGCATCTTCCGAGCGAAACTGTAGCCGGGCCCGAGCTTTGGCGACGGATCGCCCTTGGCGATGGTCGAATAGCGATTCAGCGGATTCCTGGCCGGCTCCCACTGGTCCTTGTCGTTGAGCAGGTAGCAGCGATCGAGCACTCCGGCTGCGTCGTCAGGCACGTCGGCCCGCCCGGCCATGTTCGACTGGCCGATGAGCAGGTAAATCTGCAGGTCCTTAAGTTGAGCATTGTCGCCAGCGACGGCAGAATCCCCAAAAACTACACCGCAGACGATCCAGTTAAGACAAATGATGGCAGCGAACGAAATGCACAGTAGTTTTTTCATGGATGCACCCTCACATACTCGCTCGAAACCGGCCGAACCTGCTGAGTGAATGGAGTATAACATAATGAACTGTCACGCACGGGGCAGTCCGCGTCTTGCTTCAGTAGCGATCCTGCCGACTACGTGTTTGCCGTTCTTGCGCCAGAAGCATTAAACTGGCGTTCCATGATTGAAGCACAAAAGCCGTTTGTCTGGCCGTCGGTGGTGCCCGAGGGTTGCCCGTTTGAATTATCGCGGACACTCTCACAAATCCATTTCACGGGACGCCACAGTGATTACCGCATCGCTGACACCATCTACCCCACCTGGGCTAGCGACGGAAACCTGTATACGCCGTGGACGGATGGCGTAACCGACGGCATCAGCTGCTCATCGGGCGGAAACTTGGCAGAGGGTTTCAAATCCGGCCATGCGGTGATGAAGGGTGACGATCCGTTGAAGTTGGCGATCACGAACACATCTCTGCCAAAGCGAGGATGGGCCGCGCCGTATCGGGGGCGATATCCGTGTGGATCGCTGGTGCATGAGGGAGTGTGGTACTACGGCACCTACTGTCTGGGGCCGTCGGCGGAATTTGCGCACGGGGGAATGATTTGGAATTTCCCTAATCTCGGGCCCATGCCGGGGTTTCAGATTTCGTATGACTTGGGCAAATCGTGGGTGGATTCGCCTCATTCTGCCGTCAATCCGCTCTTCCCAGAACCGAGTGAATATCTTGGGCCGGTCAAGATGGGTGCCCCACATTTTGTCGATTTTGGCCGGAATATGGAGCATTCGCCGGACGGGAAGGCGTATCTCATCGCGATGGGTGCGTCCGAGAACGACCCTCACCCGCGGCCATGCGCGCATGGCGGGCCGTGTGAAGAGCGAATGCACCTGGAACTGCGAAGCGGCGAACTCGCCAGCCCGGACCGAGCGATTTACGAGCGTGCGTTTCGAGAAGTCGAGGGCAAACCCTTTGCACACGGAAACCTGAGTTGGATCGCCGCGGATCAAATCTATCTCGCGCGTGTAACGCCCTCGCCGGCAACGATCAACGACCTGCGCGCCTACGAATTTTTTGCCGGCCATGATGAACACGGCCAAGCGCGATGGACGAGCGATTTCCGCGCCATCAAGCCCCTGTTGGATTGGAACAACAACCTCGGGTGCGTAACCGTTACGTTTGTACCCGGCTTGGGCAAGTATCTGATGTGCGTCACGAACGGCTGGCCGAGCACGTTGAAGATGAGTTCATTCATCCTTGAGGCGGACACGCTCACCGGCCCCTGGCGAATGGTGGTTTACATGAAGGATTTTGGCGAGCAGGCGTATTTCCTGAACTTCCCAAGCAAGTTCATCAGCCCGGATGGCAAAAGAATGTGGCTTTGCTATTCCACCAACTTCATCTCCACAGCCTTGGGCAGTGAACTTAAGACTAATCCGCCCGGCGGACGGTACGGGCTATCGCTGCATGAAGTCGTCTTGAGCTAGCCTCGGCCTGAAAACGGCACATACAGTTTGGAGGGCGGCTGTCCTCAGCCGCCGCGTATGCTGCAAGAACCCGGCGGGTGAGGACACCCGCCCTCCAGTTGGAGCGAATGAATGTTCAGCTTCCAGACCAAGTATAGATTCGGCCGGCGCGATTACAGCCCAGTTGCGCGAAAATGGCGATCTTCGCAATTTCTTTGCGATCTTCGCGCCTTCGCGAGCTCTTTGATTCGTCCAAAATTGCTCGGATTCTAATCACGGCCCGTTTTACTTGGCCAGCGCCTTGTCGATCATGAAATCCGTGAGTTTTTGCGACTCAAACCAGTGACGCTTCAAGTCGTGCCCGCCGCCCTTGATGATTTCAACCTCGATCGGTCCGCCGAGGGTTTTGTATCGTTCGGCGAGTATGGCACTGTTTTGATCGAGAGGAACCAGGCGATCTGAATCACCGTGAATGTGCAATATCGCCACCTTCGCCTTGGCGAGCGGCTCGAGGCGCTCGATCGGATTGATTTCTGCGATTTTCGCTTGAAATTCCTCCGGGGTCATCTTGTGTGCTTCGGCCGCCTTCTTGAGGCCCGGATAGCTGAGCAGATTGCAAACCGGGTAAATTCCGGCGACCCCGCCGACGCAGTCGGGATGCTCGACCGCCCAGTTGTAATGCATCAACCCGCCGCGGCTGCGCGCCAGGAGCACGGGCTTTTTGCTGTATCCCTGACGCTCGGTCATTTCCTCGTATAGCTTCTGGAAAGATCCCCGGCCGGTCGGGTTTCCGTACGATTCCCCGACGTCGATCCCAGCAACTGCAATCCCCTTTGCGTGCAGCCGCTCGAACATCCAGGCTTCGTCCTTGTTCGGAAGATTATTGTTGAACGTCGGCGCATACCAAACCCACGGTTTGTTGGCATCCGTATCAGGCGTTGACGCAGGCACGAGGATAAACGCCTTGCGACCGTCGATCTCGAAATCCTTCCTTGCCGCAGCCGGCGGGTCGGATAACGCAGCACTGGTCATCAGTAACACTGTCCCGATCAATAAAATGCAATTTCGCATTATCTTTGGTTCCTCTGATATTCGATGGATTTTACACACCACAATCCCTTCGGCTACCCATTCGCGATCTCAGTCAAAATTCGGATCCAGCAAGGCTGCCTCTTCCTTCGAGGTTTTCTTCCCTGCTTTTCCACCTTTGCCCTTTTTCTTGCCCGTAGAACCATCGATCGATATGTCGGCCTCGTTCTTCTGCGCAGCGCCGGCGGTACTGCGGCCGTCGGCGATGTAGCGCATCATCAGCGCGGTAAGTCGTTGGACCACGTCCGCATTGGCAGCGGAGACTTCCTTGGTCTCGCTGATGTCCGTTTGAAGGTTGTAGAGTTCCTTTGCACCGTTGGGCTGAAAGATAAGCTTCCACGGGCCCCGCCGGATCGCCAAAGCGCGATTCGGGGCCTGGTGAATGGTGGCCTCGCGAACCGGGCCGGTGGCCGTGCCGAGAAGATCGGGGAGGATGCTGACGCTGTCTTCGCCTGCGTTGTCAGGCAGCTTAACGCCGATGATCTGGGCCGCGGTGGCCATCAGATCGTTAAGGCAGATCGTGTCATCGCAAGTCGAGCCCGGTTTGATCTTCCCCGGCCAACGGGCGACGAACGGCTCGCGGTGGCCGCCTTCGTAGATGCTGGTCTTTGCGCCGCGCAGCGGAGCGTACGATCGGCCGGCCGCACCGTTGTCACTGCTGACGATGATGAGCGTATTGTCGGCCAGCTTTTGCTTTTCAAGCACGTCAAGAACCTGCCCCAACACCCAATCGCCCTGATAGAGCCAGTCGCCATATTTGGAATCTTGACGATCAGTCCCGCCCTTGCCGATGAACTCCGGCGCGGGAACGATCGGCGTGTGCGGTGGACTGAGCGGCAGATACAGCAAGAACGGCTTCTGCTTTCGCTCGCCAGCGGAGAGGTATTCCACCACTTTCCTCGCCAGCAGCGGCTGGGCTTCAACTTCCTTGACGTCGGCAACCACTTTGTTTTGCTCAATGATCGTCTTGATATTGCGGGCGTGCGTGTAGCCGTAAAAGTAATCAAAGCCATTTGCGTTGGGACTTTCGCGCAACTTCGTACCGACCGGGATTGCGTCATCGCTGCCAGGCCGGCCGTTCCATCCCATTCCCAGGTGCCACTTGCCGATACAGGCGGTGTCGTACCCGTTTTGCTTGAGCATGGAGGCAACGGTTAGTCGCGTCGTGGGAATGATCGGCGCGGAGTACGTCGTCAGCACGCCGAACTGCCCGATTCGCGACGGGTATCGACCGGTCAGCACGCCGTACCGTGTCGGCGTACAAACCGCCGCCGCCGAGTGGGCGTCGGTGAATCGCATTCCTTCTTTGGCCACGCGGTCGAGATTGGGGGTTTTGAACTCCGTTTTCTCGCGGAAGCATCCCGGCTGGCCGTAGCCCAGATCGTCGAACAGGACAAAAATGATGTTCGGTTTGTTCACCTGATCGTCGGCCAGGCTCATCGGAGCCATAAGCGAGAAAAACCATGTGGCAACTACGACATAAATCGCTCGCATTGAAATGAATCGATTGATCATTTTCAGGCGTCTTTCAGTGGAATTCGGCGTGACCGCAAATCCAGAACAACCAGCCGATTGAAACCGGCTAGAAAAGTGTACCAAGAGTGCGACCGGGCGTTGATATTCGTATCCCCGTGCTTGGCGTGATGTCGTAGGAATCGGGCAAGCCAACCCCTTCGCAGTTAAGCCGCCGCCACTATCCTGAACGTAAACCACGGTCCGCCAGTGGGTTGGACAATAGAAGAAGGGATTTGATCGGCCTAGTGGCTTGCCCATGGCACGGGAGCACCCAACGCGCCTGGCAAGCCTCGCCTCCTTTTGTATCAACACGCGGCGGAACGGTGGGTATAGATGGTTGCGGTGCGTTCCCGCCGTCTGCACGCTTTGTAGCACGATGACGTCATGTCGCTCAGCGACGAAGCGAATCGATCCCCATAAAACTCCAAGGTAGCTAGATTCATGAAACGATTCCCGATCTTCGTCTTTGTCTCCACGCTGATGCTGGGTTGGATCACGTACGCATCGGCCGCTGATGTGGCGATCGCTACCGATGCTGATTTGCCTGCGACCCTTGCGCCGCACCCCCGTCTTTGGGTGCCGGCCGACACCATCAATCACTTGAAGGACAAGCTGCACACGCCCTACATGAAAAGCTCCGCCGCGAGGATCATGCAGGACGCCGACTTCCTGCTCACTTCCCAGCCCGTCGCCCAGGGTGAAGGAAACACCCAGCAAGCCGGCACGCGCGCCATTGCTAGCAACCTCAAGTGCCTGACCACCGCCTACGTTCTGACGCGCGACCCGAAATATCGCAAGGCAGCGATGCTCCATCTGGCCAATATCCTCACCTGGAAGCAGATCAGTTGCGAAGCGAACAAAGACACGCCGGCCGAGGAACCGATGTTCTTCTGCCTCAGCTATGGCGAACACTGCGCGGATGTCGCGCTGATGTACGACATCTTCCGTCCTGACATCACCGAAGAAGAGAAGAAAGTCTTTAACGACGTGCTGGATCGGTTTTATCTCAGCCAAGCCCTGCGAGCCTACAACAAGCCGCCTTGGTGGGTGAACAAGGAATGGTCCAACTGGAACGGCGTGTGTGCCGGCGGGATGGGCATGCTGGCGCTGGCGTTTTATGACGACCGCCCGGAAGTCCGTAAGCTGATTCCGTTCGTCGAAAAATCGCTGGCTGAATACTTCAAATCCTACATCACCAACGGCGGAGGCAATCACGAAGGAACCGGCTATTGGAATTACGGAATGCATTACTCCATCCGGTATTTGCTCAGCTACGAAAACGCCACAGGCAAGAAACATCCGGCGTTTGAAAACCAGATGCTCGCCAAATCCCTGAATTTTCCGGTGGATTTCACCAAGATCACCTTTGGCGATAACGACGGCTGGCACCCCACGGGCTTCTTCTTCATGATGGCCAAGCGGACCAACCAGCCCGACGCCGCCATTCGCGCCGCGGCGTATCTGATGAACGAAGTTCCTCCTGCACCCACTCCCGACAAACGAACTCGCCCGGTGAACACCGATAGCGGCGACATCCTCTACGCCGCCGACTGCATTCCGACGATCGAAACGATGAGCCGGCTCAAAGCCGAGCACGAGAAAAAAATGCAGCCCGTTGCCCGCGTCTACGACGGGCTGGGCTGGGCGGCGCTGGCAGATGACTCGGTCTTCCCCAAGCTGCGACTCTCCGCCCGCGGCGGCAGCAGCGAGGTTCGAGGCCACGGGCATCTCGATCTGCTCAGCTTCAAATGCGCCGTCAACGGCGTGCGATTCATCGGCGATCAGGACGGCGGGAACATGGCCGTCAACTTCACCGAACGCGGAACCGATCTTTATGCCCGAAGCACCGCTTCCAAAAGCACGATTTTTGTCGACGGCCTTGGCTGCAACGAGAACACGCAAACCTCCACGCCAGAAGTCATCGAAGGCGATGGCTTCGTGGGCATTCGGATCGACGGCTCGAAAATCTTCATGAACCGGTGGAAGCGAGGCTTCATCGGAAGGCTTTTCCTGATGGTCGACAGCAGCTACTGGCTGGTGATCGATTCGGCGCCGGGGCACGGATTGGAATCTCGGTTTCACACCTACGCCGACGTCGAAGTGGGCGATGACTGGGCGCTGCTGAGCAAGGAAGACCAAAAGCTGGCGATGACGTTCTCGTCGCTGACCCCATCGGTCATGCAGCAATCTCGCGGTACGCCCTGCACACCGCGCGAGCAGACCAAAATCCTCCGCTGGATGAACACCGGGCCGGTAAAAGACAGCCTGACCGTGACGGCCATGAACCCTGGCACGGAGAAGTTGCAGGTCAAGCTGAGTAAGGACGACACCGGCTACGTGATCGAAGTGAGCGGCAAAGGCATTACCAGCCGCACGATCCGTGTGACGCGCGATCTAAAGTTGCCCAGCTAGAACAGCCAGCCACGCTGGCTAGACATCCTTGGCGTATCGTTCGTCGCCCAATCGGGCTTGAAGGAGGTGAACAGCATCCTTCAATTGTCCGACCGCGGAGGCGTACAGCGATATCAATTTGACCATAAAGGCCTACACCGTCGATTCACTTCTTCCCGTTGCTGATGTCGCCGACCATCTTCCAGCATGGGCTGCTGTTCCTGCCGACTCGGCCCGAAAAGTGATCCAGACCTCCGCCAGCGGCGAGGAACCAGTAAATGGTGCGGTAAATCCTGTCCCGTCAGAGAAATGGTTGGGTGCGAATGTCCGTGAAGCGGAACGGGCAGGAAACGCGGATCGCTCTGCTACACCAAGCGATTGCGTATCTTTGTCCGCTCTTGTCCATCAATCGGCACAAGAGGGAGAATCTCCCCATGCGGAACGGTGTTCATAAGCTCTCTTGCCTGCTATTGGCCACTTTGAACCTTCCGTGGCCGGCCCGGATTCCGCAATGAATGCTCTGTGCCCCAATCGCATGGCGGTCTTGGCCACCCACTTCGGCGTGCCGAACGATCGTTCGCGGTTGGTGGCGACAATAGGCATTTCGATAGATGCGAAGGTTCCGGTCTCTGCTCCTGCCCATCAGACCCCAAAAAACACCGCCGCGGATTCAGTTTTTTATTAATTTGTGCCGGCGACGGCATCTTTGGAACTTTTCGATGGACAAGGGGTCAAAGCAGACATGGCCTCGTCTGCATTCCCCTCCTGACGGTAGCGGGGCCATTTACCCAACTGGAGTGTCTCAATGCGACATGCCGCACGATTATTCTCTTTCATCCTGATTCTGACGGCGTTTGCGACCCCGCCGGCGTGGGCGCGGATCAAACTCATTACCCTTCCACCGCGCGAACGAGTGGAAATCCAGTTGGACAACCCCAATGCCACCCTGGTTGAGGAAGAGCGCATCGTGCCGCTGGTGAAGGGGGAGAACCAAGTAGACTTCTCGTGGGCAAACACGCAGATCAATCCCGAGACGATCGTGTTCCGCGTTGTTACGCCTCCCGCGGGCGCAGAGAACAAGGTCGAGGCCAAGGTGCTTTCGGTGAGCTATCCGCCCAATGAGCAGTCGCTGGTTTGGGCGGTTGGGGCGGCCGATTCCGGGTCGGCGCGGGTTCGCATCAGCTACATCCTTGGCAATCTCTCCAAGAGCTTCGCCTACCGCGCCGTCGCCACGCGGGATGAGTCCAGCCTGCTGCTCTCGCAGTACATCCGCATTCAGAACCTGGCTAACGAGGAATACGGCAAGACCGAGATGTGGGCCGGGTTCGGCAAGGAATTTCTCAAGCCGATCGGGCTGAACGAGACCAAGGAACTGCTGGTCTCCAAGTTCGAAAAGGTGCCGGTTCGCAAGACCTACACCGCCAGCCTGGGCGAGTTCGGCTACCTCGACCCGGCCCAGAAGAAACTGCGCGTCCCGATGCACTACGTCATCAAAAACGACAAGGCCAGCACCCTGGGCGCTGCCCCCATGCCCGAAGGAAAAGTACGCATCTTTATCGAGGGCACCGACAAGGCCAAAGGCACGACTTTCCTTGGTGAAGACTGGGGCAAATTCACCCCGATCGATGATGAAATGCGGCTCTACCTGGGCGTCGCCCAGGACATCGTGATCAAGCGCACCATCGACCGCAATGAGAACACCCGCGTGGCAGGCAACCTGTTCGACCAGACGGTGGTCATCAAATACGAGATCGAGAACTTCAAAGACTCGGCCGTGACGCTGGATGTTGTGGAGAACCTCCGCCAGATCCGCGACGAGGTCCGGGGCAACACCGGGCGGGACGTGCAATGGGAAATGGGCAAGGACACCACCTTTGAAGGCGGGCCGGATCTGGAGAAGAGCACCTTCGAGAAGCAGGTGTTTCACGTGAAGCTCCCCGCCCGTGCCGCTGACGGGAAGGCCGAGAAGATCGTGCATAAGCTGCACGTGATTCTCAAGAACGAGTGGTGAAGCCGGGCGGTGCCCGCACCGCGCAAGCATGCCCGAACCGAAAACGCCTGATAAGACACTGAGGTATTACCATGACCGCCAAAACATTTATTCTCGCCATGACGTGGGCCCTGCTCGTGCCGTTGACGTCGGCCTGGGCTCGCAATGTTGATCTGTCCACCGTCCCCAAGCGGAACTCGGTGCAGTTGACGATTTACAACAGCGAAGATCTGACGCTCGTGCGCGAAACCCGCACCGTCACGTTCAAGAAAGGGGCCAATCCGCTGCAATTCTCGTGGGCCAACACGTTGATCGACCCCAGCAGCGTGCAGCTCAAGTTCCTGACCAGCGCAGACAAGCTCGATGTGATGGACACGACATTCCCGCATGACAAGCCGCAGATGCTCTACTGGAACGTGCAGAGCGAGATCGACGGCGAGGCCGCCATCGAAATCACCTATTTCACCAGCGGCATTTCTTGGGCCGCCGATTATGTGGCGATCGCAGACAAGGACGAGAAGGAGATGGGGCTGGAGAGCTTCGTCAAAGTGCTGAACAACTCGGGCGAGGAATACGAGGACGCACAGATCCGGCTGGTAGTGGGCACGATCAACCTCGTCGAGAAAATCGCACAACTGGCCAGCATCCCGATGGACGAGGTGATCAAGCTCGGGAATGATTCGCGACAGCGCCTGAGACTGGAATCGGCCGGAAAGGCCATGGCCGCGCCAAGTGCCAAGTTTGGCGGGCGCGGGGGCAACGCGGAGAGCGATCAGATGGCTGAGAAGGAGATTATCAAGGAAGGCCTCAGCGAATACTTCATCTACACGATCGAGGGGACCGAAACGATCAAGAACGGCTGGAGCAAGCGCATGCGATCATTCGAAGGCAAGAGCGTGCCGTTCAAGATCCAGTACCGCTACCGCCCGGCCGAGTATGGCGAGCAGCTTGTCCGTATGTACATTCTGGCCAACAACAAGCCCTCCAAACTCGGCACCACGCCGTTGCCGGATGGAGTCGTCCGGGTCTTCCGCGACAACGGGCGAGGGGGCTTGAGCTACCTCACCCAGCAGGCCGTGAAATACATCCCCATCGGCGACAAGATCGAGCTGAACCTTGGCCCCGACCGCAACGTCATTTTCGAGCTGATCAAACTTCGCGCCAGTCGCGACGAAATCTGGCTGCAGGTCAACGGGGCCGACGTGTTTAACCGGGTTGGCGGCGGCGTACAAATCGACGTCAATTCCTCCGTCGCCGGGTGGGATGATCATGAGGTTTACACCCAGCGAGTTCGGAACTACTCCGCCAAGCCCATCGAGTTGGAAGTCCGCCGGACGTTCCCCGGACACGTCGTGTTCCGCAGTGAATTAAAGCCAACCTTGTACGACTACCAGACCCCGCAATTCACCGCCACGGTGGATGCCGGGAAGAAATCCGACCTGTACTTTGAAATCCTCCGGCACCAGGGCCGCAACGCCAAGCAGAACAACGTCACGCTGGAAGATGCGGAGGTGAAGCCGTGAGGTGCTGCTCCATTGCCCGTGTCGTCCTGCTTCTCGTCTTCTGTGCTTTCCCAGCCAGTCCGGCCTGGGCACGCAATGTGGATCTGTCCACCGTTCCCAAGCGGAACTCGGTGCAGTTGACGATTTACAACAGCGAAGACCTCACGCTGGTTCGTGAGACCCGCACGGTCACGTTCAAGAAAGGCTCCAACCCGCTACAATTTTCATGGGCGAACACGCTGATCGACTCCACCTCGGTGCAACTGCGGTTTCTGAGCCAGGCCGACAAACTGGATGTGCTGGACACTACATTCCCGCATGACAAGCCGCAGATGCTCTACTGGAACGTGCAAAGTGAGATCGACGGCGAAGCGACCATCGAAATCACCTATTTCACCAGCGGCATTTCCTGGGCCGCCGATTATGTGGCGATCGCCGACAAGGATGAGAAGGAGATGGGGTTGGAGAGCTTCGTCAAGGTGCTGAATAACTCGGGCGAGGAATACGAGGACGCACAGATCCGGCTGGTAGTGGGCACCATCAACCTGGTCGAGAAGATCGCGCAATTGGCGAAGGTACCAATGGAGGCAGTCGATGGGCTGGATCGTGCCGAGAAAAAACGGTATCGACAGGAGGCCGCCCGGGAACTAGGTGGGTTCAAAGACAACTCAGACAGTTCAACAGTGACTGCCGAGACTTTGCCTCGAAAGGCGAAGGAAATCATCAAGGAAGGCCTCAGCGAGTACTTCATCTACTCGATCGAGGGGACTGAGACCATCAAGAACGGATGGAGCAAGCGAATGCGGTCGTTCGAGGGCAAGAACGTGCCGTTCAAAATCCAGTACCGCTACCGCCCGGCGGAATATGGCGACCAGCTTGTGCGGATGTACCTGCTCACCAACAATGCCGATTCAAAA
Source organism: Phycisphaerae bacterium (assembly GCA_031377185.1). Taxonomy (GTDB): domain Bacteria; phylum Planctomycetota; class Phycisphaerae; order Tepidisphaerales; family Tepidisphaeraceae; genus JANMES01. The sequence goes on along the minus strand of JANMES010000046.1, from coordinate 32,853 downwards.
CTCGGTACGACCCCGTTGCCGGACGGCATCGTCCGGGTCTTCCGTGATAATGGGCGCGGCGGGCTGAGCTACCTCACCCAGCAGGCCGTGAAATACATCCCCATCGGCGACAAGATCGAGCTGAACCTCGGCCCCGACCGCAATGTGATCTTCGAGCTGATCAAGCTTCGCGCCAGCCGAGACGAAATCTGGCTGCGGGTCAACGGGGCGGACGTGTTTAACCGAGTTGGCGGCGGCGTGAAGATCAAGGTGAACTCCTCGGTGGCCGGTTGGGATGACCACGAGGTTTATACCCAGCGGGTTCGGAACTACACCGCCAAGCCCATCGAGTTGGAAGTCCGCCGGACGTTCCCCGGACATGTCGTGTTCCGCAGTGAATTAAAACCGACCCTGTACGACTACCAGACCCCGCAATTCACCGCCACAGTGGATGCCGGCAAGAAGTCCGACCTGTATTTTGAAATCCTCCGGCACCAGGGCCGCAATGCCAAGCAGAACAACGTCACGCTGGAAGATGCCGAGGTAAAGCCGTGAAGGTCTGCAGGCAAGCAGATCGTTACGTTGTGATGGGAATGAAAAATCAGCTTTAGGATTTGGTTGTCAAGCTCCAAACAACACAGGTTGCTCTAACCACAGATCGCTTCGCACGGTAACTGTTTACCGTCCCGCCATGGATTTTAGATCGTGTCTGTGAGCAAGGCGATGTCTTTCCCCGCCCACTCGGCCTTCAGGAGGGTCTTGATCGTTTTCAGCACATCTCGGCCCTGTTGTTCTGCGGTACGCATGACGCCGGCAAGGATGCTCCAAGCCTTTGCGCCTTCCTTGCTTCGGCCGCCACCGGTGATCTTAAGCATGATCACCGCCGATCGGATCGCGCTCTCACTTGAGTCCGGCCCGCTAAACCGAAACGCCTAACTCCTTGCCGTTCGTGCCGTAAACGAAAGAACCCCACCGCCTCTCGGGAATAGGGTTCTGCGTTAACTGGGTTGTCGCTGGTTTCCGCGACTTGGATCAAAGCTCCCCAGCCGTTACGCCCAACGCACCAGACGGCCCCGACTGGTGATGCCTGTAAAGTGCAGCTACTACACGCGTTGGGCTCATAGGCGACAGGTTTTGGTAAGCGGGCCGAAACCGTCCCAAATCGCGTCAGGCATTCCGCCACAGCGGTCGTGGCGATCCAGCATGAACGGCTGCGAAAAGATCAATCCGATCCTAGTCGCGCGCCGCTTCGATCAGCAGTACCGCACGCCCGGGTTCAACACCTACTCGGCCGTCGCCGACCGCTTTGGAGTGACCAGACCCGTCGTGTGCTACTATCTCGCCCTTTTACACCGCCTGCCGCCAGACTTTATCGATTGGTTGGAATCCTGTTCAGATAAACGTGCCTTGGCGTTTTTCACCGAATCGCGGTTGAGGCCAATCGCCCGCATCGCCGACACCGATGCTCGGCAACGCCATCTGCAGAATCTTTGCGCGCAATACCAGGAGCGATAGAAAATTAACCCGGGCCACAAATCACAAGAATCGGGTCGCCACTGCAATTCCGGCGGAGTTAACTTAACCCTATCAGGTACCTGACACACTTAAGGCCGTTGACTGGCTCTCCGCTCGCTCCCGAGGTGCGGTAGGATGGCCGCAGCCAGCTCTCGCGTCTCGTAGCTTCGCGACGTCAGGACCCGAACAAACGGCAACCCGGCTGCCTCGATGGCCGCGTCAACGCTTACGTCGCGCGTCTGCCGCTCGGGCTTGGCGTGGCTGGGCTCGTCCAGTTCGATCGCGACGAGCTTACCGAGGATTTTGCATTCAATACCACGGACGTCGGGCTGAAATGCTCCCAGCATCTTTCAGATCCCTGCAATCTTATTTGCGAGCCAATCGGGCTCAGGTACCGTGCGGCTATTATCTGAAATTGAGAAGATGTCCGCGCTCAGTTTTTACCGCTCAAACAGTCCCGCGAAATATACAACGCCGTGAAACTGGCTATCGTGATACTTATGGCCTCACTTCTTCAATCCGATAGGAGATAGCCCCACCCGGTGCCTCAACCTGCACAGTCTCGCCGCGACGCCTGTTCATGATTGCGCCCCCCAACGGACTGTCCATACTTACACACAAAACACCATCCTCCGCTCCGCCGTCGCCGATTGACCCAACCAGACGGACGACCTGCTGTGATTCGTCGGACAGGGCAGTAAGGCGGGCAATTCGACCCTCGACAATGATGTCGTTCGCGGTGAATCCACCTACTTCGGTGGCACCTGTTAGCAGTGCTATCAGTTCCCGCAAATTCTTCGGCCGCCGACCGCCGGCTCCCTTCAGTTCGGACCAACTCCGACGGGCAAAGGTGCAAACCTGGTCCTGCCTGTACCTGGCCATCCATTGGCGTCCCGTTAGCGCTTCCAACTCACCGATACTGCGGCTGTCGTTCACGAAGAAGCGACGAATGTGCTGCCAGTCAACCGCCAGGCCATCTGCTCCAACCGATAAGCGGAGAAACGAATTCTCTGACCACTCCGTCTCCCATCCCACGGGCAACTGAATTTCAACTTCACGAAATTGATCCCAACAGTCGGACTTTTTGGACCACTCGCCTACGTTTCCGCTGGTCTGGGTAATGTGGCGATAGGCTTCCCGGCACGCCGCCTTTAGGGACTCTTGGGTCAATGCTGGAACTCGGTGGTCCGTCCAGATCCTGTCCAGATCGATACGGTGAGAAGAGCGGTGACAGACCCACCCGACGGCATACGCCACGGAATTGGCACGGTAGCCCTCAAGATCGAGAGAGCTGAAAAGCTTCTCCGTCGTACGAAAAAGGATTGCCTTAGCGATTGTTCGCTTGAAGTAGTCCAGATCTACTGTTGGCTCTCCGTCATCCTCAAGTCGCTCGGCAAATGCCAGGAAATTCTTTTCTGCGCCTCGGCAAACGATATGGGGAAGCCCAAGCCAAGCGTGTTCATATTTGGCCAGATCCGTCTTTGTGAATTTGCGCTCCGGCGGGTTGTTGGAGGTCCATTCCCTCTGCCGTGCGGGCGTCCCCTGCCTTGCCTTATCGTCCAAGTACGATCCGCGTGCCCTTTCGTAATACCAATGTGAACCGCGATCCATGCCCGACATAGGCGGTGTCCATACGGTACGCGAAAGCGCTTCAAGCTGAAGGTGGAAACGACCGGTTGCAGACAGATCGGCCCCGTTAACCTTATTCTGACTGTTCGCGTATCTTGAAATCAACGGCACAATCTCGCTGACCTTCTGCGGATCACTGAGTACGGTCAGCTTTACTTGCACCACGACGTGCGAGATATCGACCCGCTCTTTTTTTAGGGCATGAAAGATGGAGGCAGTGGTCTGGCCTCCATTGACTATCTGAAAATCACTAACCCGTTCCAAACGTGCATGACCATCTCCGGCGCTCTGAAGCTTGACCTCCGCCGCCGTACAGCAAAGCCCGTTGTTGTACGCCAAGAACCGATGGGGTTCCTCTCTCAAAGTCTGCTGGAGGCCCCGGTTGATCTTGCCCCGTGCCTGCAGGAATGCTCGAACATTGCGTTCGAGAAGTCGCTGCCCATGCTCGCCGTAGATCCGCGCCAGCAGTGGCGCGGGAAAATACGCCAGGAAAGTCCGGTATTCGCCGGTACAATCTGCCATCTGTAGGCAAGGGATTGCTCCCCCGTAGTCGTGAACAAAATCGAGAGAGATGGTCTCCCGGTGACCAACTCGCAGCCGCGACAATTTCTCGAGGTCCCAGAGCACATAGCGAACCTCCAGGCCGGCCAGCTGCTCGTGCTCGATGTCGAGTGAGCGGACGACGCCGTCGGTCAGGAAGAATAACCTTACGGTGGTGAGTGATTCGCTCGATTCGTGGATGCGTCGGGCCGCCTCAAAGGCCTCATGAGATTCCTCAAGCTCGACATGAAAACCTTCGCGAGCGCGGCGGAGAAAGCCTCGCAGCAGCTTGAAATGGTCAACAACCTCACTCCGGCTGACGGTTTCCGGAAGGCCCGTTCCGTGATAGAGAACTACGAACAGGTCGAGTGTCGCTCCGTCTCCCGACAGCGACCATGCGTTCATCTTAGCTGCGGGCAGCCTGCCCCGGCTCCCCGTGGAGTGATAACAAACCTCTGCACCGTCCGACTCGTTGTGCTCATTCAGCAATTCTAGCACCAGCTCTGCGAATGCGTCTTCACGCATCTGAGGCTGTGTATCATCGCCAGCTTTTACCTGAACTTCCTGGTGAAGATCGTTGGCAAACTGTTCAAGATGTGTCGAAGTCTCAGTCATTCCCCACTCTCTTTCTGATGTGTTGGAAGGTGGCTGAGCGCTGACGCCAGTGCCGCCCCGTCCAACTCGAAACCAGCACATGCTGCAACGCTCAGTCCGTAGCTGACGTTCCCAACTCCCGGCGGAAGCGTTCGCTCCCGAATTGCCGGAAAATGATCGTTCACATTGAAGGTGCCGCTACTCCGGATCAGGTAGCCTTTGCTCATATACCGATGGTTGTGGGCATCGTGATACCCATAGAGCAGCAGTCCATCCTCAAATTGCTCGCGCGTAGCGGCATCATCCGTAAGCAACTTCCGAACCGATTGAACAATCTGAGGCAAAGTTTCGCCATCGCCCTCTCGTACTTCTAATGCAATGACTGCGAGAATAAGCCGCGACCAGCCCGATTCGTCAAGTTGTCGCTCACTGGTAACGCGGACGATCTGCGGCTGTTTGGCCAGCGTCGTCTTCACCTCGACCGCTCCACCAGGATACTGGAAGTCCTGATGAGCCTCTTCCGGACCTCTCCACCCTAGTACAGCCGCGGACCCGACGGCCGGATATAGGTGATCGCGCAGAAACGAAAGCTCGCCCCAGAGGCCGCGTTGTTTCTCCTCTGAAAGTCCTTCTACTGAGCTTGCCAGGAACTTCTGCCAACGTGCGAGCTGGCTGAGGAAGGCCGAAGCCTGTTCTTCGGGCGTCGCGGCGATAGTAACACGGCGAGCAAGATCCTCCGCGAGCGCGGCAAAAACGTCACGGAATCGCTCTTCCTTAAGGGCGACGCCAAAGTGTTCATGCCCGTCCGCCCGGAGCGTCAGGGGGTCCATTCCCTTGCAATTCGGCCATCGCTGCCGCGGGGGAAGCAATGAAGCAGGTAAGCGCAAAAGGACGCCACGACGACCGCTGGCAAGGTCCACCGCAGCATACAACGGGCAGCCTGCAGTGGGACGCGCAAGGCGCAGTGCCCACCCCGTGACCGGCGCCGCATCGGACGCGGCAGCCGTACTCATCTCACGCCAGAGTTCATCAATCGTCGTCTGCATAGTCTCGATCCTGGAAGACGTCCTCCCACACGCGGTTAACTCGATAGTCAACCGAACGAGCGGTGTGGCTCGACGGAAAACAGAAGGCAAGTCCCATGAACGCTTCTTTAGGGTCCGGCCAGCGATTCTCAGTGGGTACAACCGGATAGATCAGGAGCAAACCGTGACTCTTAGGCCGAAGTTGTCTGGTCACTTCCCCGCGAATGGAAGTATCAGTGCTACTTCCGTCAGCTTTCTGAGCACGATATTGTGACAGCTGCTTCGCGGCTTCAAAAAGCGTTGTGCCGGCATCACTGCATTGCCGCAGAAGGGTCGCTTCCTCCGGACCAAACAGTGGCATCCCGCCCTCGTCACTTCGTTTCGCCAAAATTGCCTCTAACAGCGGGTTGTTCAAATCCATCAGCGCAAGATCAATTGCCTGATGGGTGGGGCTCTGAATGTTAGAGTTTAAGGCACGATACACTCCCGGCGTCGTGCCAAGTGGCCACGAGTCAGTCTCGGGTGATCGTTCGGCCCGGCCAGTTTCATGGCCGCCGAGCTTTAACATGCCTGCTTTGCCCGCAGTATTGACCAGAGCAATCGTCCAGTAGGCAGTTTCGCCAGCGGCGGACTGTCGCCGAATGAACTCCATTAGCTCGGGCTTCTGAAGTCGCCAAGATTCGGGTGAAACCGAGAACTCCGGCAGAAGCCCCTCCGTGATGCGATCGGCGAGCACCTCACGCCATATCCAGGCGCTGCCGAACTGTTTGAACTCGGTTGCGGGACCCAGACCGAGCAGGAACTCGTCCAGATGTTCCTGATTCCGCCGCACCATCTGCCGGTTCGTAGAGAACGCCGACGTCTGAACAAGCTGCCCGGCATACGATAGACGCCTCGTAGTAGCGTGAGACATCTTGTTCATTGCCGTGACGAGCAGTCCGCCTGGATGTTGACGAATGCGTAACCCGTAACGGCGCGGCGTAAGGCCGGCGGCCTTCATGCGGTCAAACTCCCTCCGTAGCTCGACCTCCGCGAGAGCGATGTGGCGATACCACAAGCGAAGGTCATCGGTCGTAAAGAGCCTGCACAGGTCGAGGTAGCCTGGCCGGTAGCCGAACCACCGGCCCATCTGCATCAGCGTGTCGTACATCTGCGTAGTTCGCAGGAAATAACTGATGGACAGCCCCTCCAACGTCAAACCGCGGGCCAACTTATCCCCGCCAATGGCAATCACACTCAAGCCATGCTTGTGCTCGTTGTAGTCAAGCGCGTCACCCTCGCCGTGAATTTCACGGATCTCGATTCGGCTAACGGCCGCCGCAAGTTCTGGCGCAACCTGTGCCCAGTCTAGTGATAGCAGTTCTTCGTCCGCGGCCAATCTTTGAACATTTTGCGTCGTTGGTGAGAAGTCCTGTTCCCACAATTCGCGAAGCTCCTCCCGTAGCCCTTTGGCACGCTCACCCTCCCCTACCTTCAGCCGCAGTCGCATCGACTCAAGGTAAGCCTGAATGTGCTGGGCCACCTGCCTTTGCACGTCAACGAATCGACTCACGTGGACGAGCATGGAGTTGTGCCCGCCGCCTTGGCTTCGCGCACGGCGTGCCGCGCACACTAGCACGAAGCTTCGCATTGCCAGTTTCAGTGATTCCGGCAGAGCGCCAACTTTCAGATCCTTCTTGTGTTTCGCAGGAAAGATAGCGACATGATCCTTCACCGTCCGGACCAGCGGCAGTCCTTCGCGTGGCTCAATTCCTGCATCCAAGTCTCCGTCCAACCCGAATACCCTGGATGGCCCTACGTAGTTCGACGGTGGCGACACGTTTAAAATGAAGCTGCGGGGAAAAAGGTCCTCGCCGTGCGTCGGTGTTTCCGCTTCCGGATTGATAAATATGTTCGCAAACGGTGTGGCCGTGTAACCAACGTACGCCTTCTTTTCAAATGCATCGAGTAACCCTCGGATGCTCCCGTTAATCGCCGTGACGTACTGTGCCGTCGTCAGCCGACCGCGCCGGTCCTTTGTGTTTATCGAGGCGTTGTCGGCCTCGTCATCGATCAACAGAAGCGGCACATTTCGCACAATCTTCCTGTCTGATCCAACCACCTTTTCGCCGAGCACATGAAGCACCCAATCTAACAGGTTCTTCAGCACCGAAACGTTCTTCTTCAGGACCAGCACGACAGGATCGCTCCCAACCGTGACGTTCATGTCGGCCTTCGGTGCCTGAAAATCCCCATCGTCGAGACTGCTCGTTAGCGAATGGATCGGCAGGGTCTGACGGAACAGTTCGCCGACGCCTAAAAGACTGCTTGTCTGATCTAGGTGTCGATCCTTCTTGCTGTCTCTGCCGATAACCCCTTCGTCAATCCGAAACTGCGTTTGGCTACGGAGATTCTTGTGCATGCCAGCGAGAACTACTATGAGCCGATAGCCAGAGTCGATGGCCTTGCAAATTAGGCCGCAGTAATTTGCGGTTTTTCCAGACTGCACGCTGCCTACCACCATGCCACGGCAATCCCACTCACCGACGCGGCCAGGATCTTCCAGTCTTGCCAGAATGTCGTCGGTGAGCCGCCCGAGCGAAACGAGCGAAGGTTCAGGGAGGTGCTTGTGTTGTTCCAAGAACTCGCGGTATCGGCTCCAGAACCGCCAATCGATAATGCCGCGTTTACCGGGCAACCATTCGTGATGGTCGGTTGGGTCCTCCATCAGCGTCGCGTCGGGCACGTAGATGTTTGTTTCATGGAGCAGTTGAGCGACAAGCGCATCAGCGTCAACGTCGCCCTTGCCGGCGACACGTGCCATCTGGCACGCCAACCTTACCTGCTCCCGCACGACCTCTGCCGTACGCGACGGCAGCCGGTTGAGCAATGTCACCGCAAGCGCCCGAGAATAGTCAAACGCATCGTCCATCATGCCCCCTCATCAGTGAAGATCTGCAGCAGCTGTGGAAATCGCCCGAATGGTTCGATGGTCGCCAGACGGAGCAGCGCATCGTCCGCTGAGAGGCCGGTCAACCTCAGCGACTCGAATACCTGCCGCATTACGTCTGCTACCTCGTGTTCGCTGGCTTCCTCAAACGGTCCGGCCGTGCGATCGGGCATCTCTCGATCAGTAGAAAGAATCAGTGGCACCGGAACGGTTTCCTCAATAAGTCGTAGCAATGACAGAAAGCGTGTGCTATCGCTGCATGTACTTCTGACCTGTCGCACCAGCGGATGATCCCTGTTGATCCGATAGGAAACCAAGCTGTTCTTTGCTCGCTGTTCCCAAAGGAAAACACGGTCCTGCCCATCCGCCGGCAGCAGTTTCGCCCCCCGGTGTGAATACACACGTTTAGCGACATTGCGTGTGAATTCACCGATGCGCCCAAGCTCTCGACGAAGCCGAACTGGCGGGCGCGCAACTGATTTCGTAACGTCAATCTCCCATTCGTGATCCAGAGCGTTTGGAACGTCGACTCGTATGCGGGCCAGCTTGTAATGCTCTTCCTGACGCCAGTTTCTGATGCCTAGCCAGTTCCCGGGAACCAGCAGCCTTCCATTCCGATAAATATAGAACCCCTGCTGCGCATTCCACCCTCTGACGCCAGAGGCAGCCCGATGCTGCTCGACGGAAAGTTTGGAGAGGTGCGGCAGCACGTACGCCTGAACCGCAATCATATGACCGTTATAGTTCAGCTGTTCGGGGGGCAGTCGTTGCGTCGCCGGCTCGTCGGCCATGAACGGGTCCCACGGCATGATCGGCGAACCGTTAAGGAGAAACCGGACCTTGTTCTCTCCGGCCATTCGGCGGTGGAAAACGACCGCAAAATGATTACCTACCCGCTCGGCACCACGGAGGAATGTATCCTCGTCAAAATCGTCGTCGACATTCGTGCCACCGGTCAGACGGTCCATCTTTTCCCAAACCACAACGGTGCCGTGCTCTGAATGACTGAGCGGCAGTGCCAGCTGCTCCGCCAGAGGTGTCGCCTCACGCAGCAGCTGCCAAGTATTAGTTTTTGCGATGTGATCAAGATCCCAGCAGCGGACATGAACTTCACCATCGCTCTGCTTGGTGAGCACCGTCATCCGGCGACATTGCGAAAACGACGCCGTCTTCAGTCCCAGACCGAAACGTCCAAGATCTCCGGCGTCACGTGGCAACAGCGGGCTCTGACTTCCGACCCTCATAGAGTTCACAAGCTGCTGCTCGTCCATCCCGCTACCGTCATCAGATATTGCGATCGCAGATCGCTCTCCGGCCCAGTGGAAATGCACATCGATCGTCCGGCACTGATGGTACAAACTGTTGTCCGCAAGATCGGCCAATGCCGTAGCCAAGTCGTAGCCAAATGCCCGCAGACTCTCTGCAAGCGCCGCAGCGTGCGGCGGAGCCAAGTCCGGTGTAGTCTCAATATGTACGGGCGGAACCGTCATCGTGTTAGTCGGCTGCGCCGCTCCTGATTGCCTTTATTGCTGCGCCAAATCCTGACGGATGCTTCAACCAGCGTTCGATCTCGCATTCCCAAATAACAATAACACGCCATCCCGCAGCCCGGAGAACGCGTTGAGCCTTGCGGTCACGCGTCACATTCGCTGCGAACTTACGCTCCCAAAACGCTCGTCTGGTTTTCGGTGTGGTCGTGAGCCGACATTTTGCATGCCGATGCCAGAAGCAACCGTGCACAAACACCGCGCATCGAAAGCGCGGGAGAACAATGTCAGGCGTCCCAGGAAGCGATCGAACGTTGATCCGAAACCGTAAGCCTTTGCGGTGGAAAATAGACCGTACTGTACGCTCAGGCATCGTGTCGCGAGACCGGATTCGAGACATGTTGTGTCGTCGTGCTGCGGTAGGTAGTGCGTCCACATTCATCCTTTCGCACGACGGTTGAGGACACGATAGACGATCTCCGCGATCTGCTTGGCAAGCAGGGGCGGAACAGCATTGCCGACCTGCACGTACTGAGCCGTTCTCGGACCGCAAAAGAAATAGTTGTCGGGAAACGTCTGAAGTCTTGCGGCCTCTCGGACGGTAAGACTCCGACATTGGTGAGGGTCGGGATGGATGTAATAGTGCCCGTCTTTGCTGATATGCGACATGATCGTCGTGCTTGGCCTATGCGCCAACTGAACGCGAAAACGGTCTGAGAAGTTACCTCCGGATTTCAGCGCAGGTCCCACACTTCCGTGGTTGGGCAGGAGATCTTTCGGAAACTGCTCGAGCGTCGGTGATCGCCCGAAGACTTCCGCGTAACAGGCCGCATAGAGGTACCTGTAGAGATCCGAACGCATGTGTCCACGCGTGCTGTGGTTACAAAGTCCCTTGAGTCGAGAGTCCAAGAACCAGTCCGCAGAATGGCTTAGAACGGCCTCGCCGGCCACAAACTCGCCACCCCGATCGGCTTTGGGCGGCTCGGCCTTCCGAAGCGCTGTACGGACGATTCTGCCGACATCGGCATTGCCTGCTTGCGTCGCCCCAACCGTCGCCCAGCGGGAGTCCAGTTGGGACGTGAGACATTTCTGCCATTCGCCCGGCGAGTCTAAAGATTCTGAGAGTCCACTTCGCAATCTCGGCATCCCGCCAATGATTGAATCGACCGGCACCGATGCCTGAGAAATCAATGTACCGGGGGGGGGCCCCCCCAAGTCATCACGAATACCTAATAGAATCACACGATGCCGCGCCTGCGGAACGCCGTAGTTTTCGGCTCGGATTACCGCCGTCTGCGGATCATCATCCATGGACGTTTGACGATCGGTCAGTGAATAGATCCTGTAACCACCCTTGCCACACCCGACGGTGGCGCGCCCCTCCCGAGCGAGAGCGAGCTTGGGATCGCGAAGATCATCCAAAATCCGCTGAAACATCCCCACTTTGCCGACAGTTGCCGAGAGCAGACCCTTGACGTTCTCCATAATGAACGCTGCCGGCCGATGTTCACCCAAGATCTGTAGATACTCAACGTACAGGCGCTGCCTGCCGTCCTTTTTTGGGTCATAGTCTGGGTTACCAAGGTTGCGTGAGCGGCCCGCGAGCGAATAGGCCTGACAAGGCGGGCCACCAATCAGGACCCAGTTCTCCTCACGTCCTACGGCTTTGCCGATTCGTTGGCGCACATTTTCAGAAGGTTCGCCACCAGGTCCTAGTCGAGTGTTCCAACACTGAGCCTCTGCTTTCCGCGCCTCGGCTTCGTGTGTGGCGTATAATTCTTCTATGGAAATGTCGCGACGAAGAAATCGATAGTAATGTGGCGGGACCGCTCCCAAGAACTGCCGGAAGAAAGTGCGAAGCTTGAGAGTCTCAAATGCAAAGTGTTCCATCTCCACGGACAAAACAACATCAAACGCCGGCCGGCCGGAGGCAGAAAAAGCAGAAAAACCCTCTCCTAGTCCACCGGGGCCAGCGAAAATGTCAACAACTTTGATCATGACTGCTTCGTGGTGTGGAAGTGAAAGCCCATCAATACCGCCCGCCGCCCGCCCAAGGACCGAACTGCTGCAACCATGCAGCCACTGCATCCCGGTGAAAGCGCCGATGGCGACGAATACTTTGGCCCCGGAATACTCTTTTCAGTGAGGAATTTGTAAAGCATTGACTTCGACACTTTCCGGTGTGCGTAAAGGTCATCAATCGGGAATACGTCGCCCGCCGGATCGGTCATTGCGCCCTCCAGTTCAAGGACTGCGGAGAAGCGCTGCCACCCCTTAGTCATGCTCTGATTTCACCGTTATTCGCCGTTCACGTCAATTCCACGCAGTAGGCGCATCACCGAAATCAACGTTCGCGAATGTTGAGGAAATCGTCAAATCTTACTCCAAAATCGCTAAATTCCTCTCGGATTCGCGTCATAATCATTGAGTGGCTTACGTATCGGTACAGACGAGAACAATGGCCTCGCTCTTTTAGATATAAGCACACGATGTTTGTCTAAATTAAACAGCTTACCGTAGATTACGGAAAGGAGCCCTATGGGTTGGACTCACTATTGGTCACGTCCCACGGAGCTGCATGCAAACAAATTTGCTGCCGCGGCTAGGGATGTGCAATTTCTTTTGACTAAGTTGGCCATTCCAGTTGGCGGATTTGATGGAACTGGGGATTCGGTGTTTACCGATGACACCATCGTTTTCAACAGCGCCGGCAACGGAGCGTGCGAGCCGTTCGAGATTCATCAGATCGAGTTCGCCAGAAGTGGCCACGATCTCGTCCGAAGCTATTGCAAAACACAGCACGCGCCCTATGACCTGGCAGTGCAAGGTGCACTGATTATTCTCAGGCAACATCTCGGTCCGATCCTACAAGTAACCAGCGACGGCGGGAACGAGGATTGGGAGGAGGCACGAGAAGTGTGTCAGTCATCTTTTGGTTACGGGTTGCATTTCCGACTGGGCAGTTGAATTCACCCGACCCCTTGTCAGTTTGACCATGGCAAACCCGTTCAACTCACGTCTCATACAGCGAAAGGAACCGAATGAACGCACTCAACCAAATCACGAAGCTGGAACTACTGAAGCTCTTGGCAGCAGCAGTTGATGGAATTGATGGATACGAGTCCGAGACCGGAGACCTTCAACCATACTGGGACGCGAACGCGATAAGTCGCGCACGTGGCGTGCTCGACATGATTGCAGCTCCGACTGTCGAATCGGATGATCGCCCCGATTCATCCCGCGACTGAAAAGCCTCACGGACGGCAACTATGATCTCAAATAGTTCGGATGCGTGAAACGCGGCTCCGTTACGGCGAACATTTCTTACCCAACCAAGATTTCACCCCAACCGCCCGCCTGTCGGGCAAGGAGATCCCATGCCTCTCAGCGTAAACGTCGGCCTTTCGCGTAAGGCCAGCAAGGACTACCAGTCCACCGGCGTCAGTATCAACGTTACCGCCGAACTCGATCAGTCGCTACTCGCCAAGCCGGACGAGCTGCAGCAGCAGATCGGCGACTTGTACGCCCAGGCCGAATCGGCGCTCGATCGCCAGGCCAACCGCATGTCCGAGCCGCCCCGCCGCCGGCCGGTGGAATCGGAAACCCGGCCCGCACGCACCAACGGTCGCTACCCCCGGAACGGCAACGGCCATGCCCGAAACGGGAACGGTGACGGCCGGATGACCGACAGCCAGCGCAAGGCGATTCAGTCGATCGCGGAACGCCAGCGTGTCGACCTCGACGCCGAGTGCCGTGAGATCATCGGTGCCGAGTTCGACGACCTCACCCTGCGGCAGGCGTCGGAGCTGATCGACCACCTTAAATCGCTGGCTCCCGAACGCTCCGGTCGCTGAATTACGCCGCCTAATTCAAAAAGTGCTTTTTAGATTTAGGCGAGCTGAACCGTTCCTCTTTTTTCTTTGTCAAGGAGAATCCCATGGTTTCCATCATGGAACCGAAGACCCGCGCGCCCGCCCCGCCGGAACGCCCGCCGAATCGACTGGCGGAGCGGATTACCGGCAGGACGTACCTGTCCCATTCGCAGCTGTACTGCATGCGATCCTGCCCCCGGAAGTTCGCCTTTCAGTACGTTGAACGTGCCCCCGCCGACTTCGTGCCGTCGAGCTTGATTTTCGGCGGGTCGATCCACGCGGCGCTGGAGCTTTACTTCCGGGCTCGGCTGGAAGGGTTGAACTGCACGCATGAGGCCCTTCTCGCGGCGTATCACGACGCTTGGTGGCGCCAGAAGGAGCAGAACGGCACGGATCTGCCCGTGCGTTTCAACAAGGACGAGACGTACGACACCCTTCATGCCCTGGCCGACCGGATGATCACGGCGTTCCTGGCATCATCACTGGCTTCGCCCAAGGGGGTCATCGTGGGGGTGGAGGAAGAACTGCGGGTCATACTCGACCCTGATTTGCCGGACCTGCTGGCGCGGGTGGATCTGGTCATTGAGACCGACAATTCGCTGCACGTCGTCGATTTCAAGACCAGCCGGTCCAAGTGGACGGAGCAGAAGGCCGAGGAAAGCAGCGAGCAGTTGCTGCTCTACAGCCAGTCGGTCGACCGCATGTCGCGACACCTGGGCGTACCGGTAAAGCTTCACTTCGCGATCATCACGAAGGCCAAGACGCCGGCCGTCCAGTTGATCCCGGTTTCGGTTCAGCCCGAGCGAGTGACCGGCATCAAGGAATCGGTCCGCCAGGTTTGGGATGCGATCCAGACCGGCAACTTCTACCCCAGCCCATCGCCGCAGAACTGCGTCACCTGTCCGTTCCGTTCACGGTGTCCGGTGTTCGGCGGTAAGCCATAGGAGGCGCGATGGCTCACGATCAAATCGTCAGTGCCAAGCATGTACTCAACGCCGTTTTGGAACTTCAACGCCGCGGGTCGGATGTCGTGGTCAAGGAACTGGAGTCGATCGAACCGGACCTCGCGGAGTACGTTATGGAAACCAGCTGCCAGATCCATCGCCAGCTGATGCGGAACGGTTTGCCGAACCGCAGGGCACTCCGGCTGTACCGGCAGACCGAGTCGATCGCGCTGGTCTGCGTCATGGCGTTGCGACAGGCTCATTTCGACCTCTGGCGTGAGAGCCACGGGGATCATCCGTCGTCCGATGAACCGACGTCGAGCGGGCCGGACGATCCGGCTCACTGATTCCACTCGTTCATTTTCCAATCAACCTTCACTGACCCGCTTCAACGCGGGAAGGAGTTTGTATGTCCATTGTTTTTGCATCGAATCTGTCGTCCGCCGATCTGCGTCGCCTGGGGAACAACCTGAGCGACCGAAGCCAACCCGTGAAGCGGAAGCGACGCCGACTCGTGCAGGCGGTCAATCGCTCGCTCGCCACGGTGGGTGAACGCATCGATCGTCTGCATCCCCGCCCGATCGTCGCCTACTGAACGGACACCCTCATCCCGATCCCGGAGTCGTTGATGACCGCCAAACAACGTGTAAAGCTGATCCATGCCGTCCGCGACTGCGACGGCGCCGTCCTGCTCAAGGCCGCCGGATTGTGCGACGGGCATTGCATTCTCGCCCCCCAAGCGCTTCTCGACGTGGGACTTCCAGCTGCTGTCGTTGAGCACGTCACGCGAACTTACAAGTCCGACGGCTCGCCCAAGGGCACGATCTTCGTGTCCGGGCAGCCGGTGGCGGAGTTACGCGGTGTGTACGGGCTGGACCTGCTGCGATTCCTGGCCGAGGCGCTGGACGTGAAATACCGTTCAGCGATCGGCCGGGGGTTCGAGGCTCAGAACATTCAGCTGGCGCTGAACCAGTATTTCCGATCCAAACCGGGGCAACCGTCGTAGCCGGCGTCACGCACAGCCTCACCATTTCAGGAGAATCCCATGATCGAAGTGAGAATCGAGAAGAACGAACTGGTCATCCGCCTACCGCTGCAGAACCCGCCGGTTCCCAGCAGCTCGGGCAAGACGCTGGTGGTGGCCAGCACGCGTGGCAACTACCGCTCGACAGCCATGGTGGACGGAAAGCCCGTCACGGTGGGCGTGAATGCCTACATCGCCAGAAGCTGATTAAGTCCGCAACCACAAGGAGAACCCATGACTACCATGACCGAACCGGAGCGGACCACGCTCTACTATCGCCGGGGCGCGAGCGACAAAGTGTATACCGCCGCCCTCGAAGCCCAGAGCGAGGGCTATGTTGTTACCTTCGCCTATGGTCGCCGGGGCAGCACGCTGACCACCGGCACCAAGACGGCCACGCCGGTCGACCACGCCAAGGCTCAGGCCATCTACCGAAAGCTGGTC
Organism: Phycisphaerae bacterium; assembly: GCA_031377185.1. Classification (GTDB taxonomy): domain Bacteria; phylum Planctomycetota; class Phycisphaerae; order Tepidisphaerales; family Tepidisphaeraceae; genus JANMES01. The sequence goes on along the minus strand of JANMES010000046.1, from coordinate 16,871 downwards.
GCTGAAAAGCAGGCCAAGGGATACACCCCCGGCGAAGACGGCGTGCCGTATCAGCAAACCGCCAAGGCCGATCGATCGACCGGGCTCCTCCCGCAGTTGCTCAACCCCGTGGAGCCCGCCGAAGCCACCCAACTGCTGCGCGACCCGGCGTGGTGGGCACAGGAGAAGTTCGACGGCCAGCGAATGCTGATCCGCCGGGTCGGTGAGACCGTCACCGGAATCAACCGCCAAGGGCTGGTGATCGCGCTCCCCGACCCGGTCGCGCGGCAAGCGGCCGTCCTCGGCAGTCAGCAGTGGGTGATCGACGGCGAGTCGCTTGGTGACCGTTTCGTTGCATTCGATCTGCTGGAGTCCGCCTGCACCGATCTGCGGTCAAGACCATACGCAAAGCGGTTGGCGATACTGGCGGCGATGATCAGCGCGTCCGCCAGCTCGGCAATTCGCTTAATCGAAACCGCCACCACGACGGTCGCGAAAAAGGCGATGGTGGATGGTCTGACGGCTAAAAAAGCCGAAGGGATCGTCCTGAAGCGTCACGCCGCCCCCTACACCGTGGGGCGGCCGAACAGCGGCGGCGATCAGTTGAAGTGGAAGGCCGTTGCGACGGCATCCTGCATCGTGGCGGGTGCCAACGGCGAGAGGCGAAGCATCGGGTTGCTGATGCTGGACGGTGACCAACGCGTACCCGTCGGCAACGTGACTGTTCCCGCCAACCAGCCCATTCCTCCGGCGGGCTCGATCGTCGAGGTTCGATACCTCCACGCCTTCCCGGGTGGCCGCCTGTACCAGCCCGTGCTACTTGGCGTGCGAGAGGATCTCACAGAGGCCGATTGTTCAGTCTCGCAACTGAAATTCAAACCAGTCAGTGAATGAAGCGTTTACAGTGACAGCGTCACAGTTGCTCGGCCCGGCGATCAGCATGAACCTCTGCATGTCCCTCCCGTCGCCAGTGAAGTTGCGGCAGATGAACGTCTCACTGTTACTGCCCAAGGTGATCAAGGCCGGCGTGAAATGCCCGCATGGCGGGAGCTTCTTTGCGAACAGGCGATAGCGACGCGTTATGTGTTTCTGATGATCCGTCTCGATGTTGCTTGAAGTGTTGTGAGCGATCGATGAACCGCATCTGCAATTATGATCATGGGTGTGGCAGAGTGTGTGGATAAGTTGAGCGATCCACCCACGCCCGCGCGGAATCAAAATTCCTATCAGTGACGCCCGAGGCACAGGCGGCAGTTCATGTGTTGCTTGGCGGCGAGGAGAACAACCTCAGCGACGGCGAGTTCGCCGGGTGGGCCGACGCGATCCGCCGCGAGCGGAGGGAGACGGCAACCTACCACTACGTCAACATTCCATTCGAGGCGAAGGAATACGACGCCAAGCGGGACGACCCCGAGGACAACCGCGTCGTGGTGATGATCGGGCGGTTCGAGTCAGTCCTTGCGGATAAATCGCCCCAAAGAGGAACGGCGAGAAGCGATGATGTTTCTCGTCCACCTGATTGGCGACATCCACCAGCCGCTTCACTGCGTTGGGCGCACGCTACGTTACAGCGTAGTGTGCCTGAGACGCAACGCATTGCCGATGACTGATACAGAACTCAGGCTCATCGCCGCCGCCGCGATAACAGGGCTCAGGAGAAGCCCGAAAAACGGGTAGAGGATGCCCGCAGCCACGGGAACGCCAATCGCGTTGTAGATGAACGCGAAGAATAGATTCTGGCGAATGTTTCGCATGGTGGCGCGGCTCAAGCGGATGGCCTTGGCGATGCCGCGAAGGTCGCCCTTGACGAGCGTTATGCCCGCGCTTTGCATGGCCACGTCGGTGCCGGTGCCCATGGCGATGCCGACTTCCGCTTCACTGAGGGCGGGGGAGTCATTGATACCGTCGCCGGCCATCGCCACGTGTTTGCCTTCGGTGCGTAGCTGTTTGACATAACTGACCTTCCCGGCCGGGTCGATCTCCGCTTCCACGGCATCAAGACCGAGTTGCCTGGCCACTACATCGGCGGTGCGGCGGTTGTCGCCGGTGAGCATGACCAGCTTTATCCCCAGCGTGTGCAGATCCCGGATGGCTTCCGCGGTGGTCGATTTTATCGGGTCGGCAACGGCAAGGATTCCCGCGGGCTTGCCATTGATGGCAACAAACATCGCGGTCTTGCCTTCTTCCTGGAGCTTCACAGCCGATGCTTCCATTAGCTCCAGGCCGGTGATCTTTTCACTACGCAGAAAACCCGGCTTGCCAACCATTACGGCACGACCAGCGATGGTGCCGAGCACACCGCCTGCCGTCACCGAACGAAAGTCCTTCACCGTCTCGAACGCGATGCCCTGTTCCTTCGCCCCTCGCACAATCGCGGCGGCCAGCGGGTGTTCGCTGCTTTGCTCCAGTGAGGCGGCCAGACGCAGGAACTCCTTCGCATCCACCCCAGCGGTCGGCAGGATATCCATAAGTTTGGGCTTGCCCTCCGTGAGCGTGCCTGTCTTATCAACTACCAGCGTGGTGACCTTCTCCAGCCGCTCCAGCGCCTCGGCGTTCTTCACGAGCACGCCGTCCTGCGCGCCGCGCCCAACGCCCACCATGATCGACATGGGCGTCGCCAGGCCCAGGGCGCACGGGCAGGCGATGATGAGGACCGCGACAGCGTTGACGACGGCGTGCGCGAGCTTGGGCTCCGGCCCCAGCCACAGCCAGAGGACGAAACTGAGCACCGACACCGCCAATACGGCCGGCACGAAGAGGCCCGCGACTTTGTCGGCCAGACCTTGAATGGGGGCGCGGCTGCGCTGGGCTTCGGCCACCATGTTCACGATCTGCCCAAGCAGCGTGTCACTACCAACTCGTTCCGCGCGCATGATGAAACTGCCGGGACCATTGACGGTGCCGCCCGTCACCTTGTCGCCGACAGCCTTCTCCACTGGCAAGGGTTCGCCAGTGATCATGGACTCTTCCACGCTGGAGTGACCCTCGACCACCACACCATCCACAGGCACCTTGTCGCCTGGAACAACGCGCAACCAGTCGCCAACTTTCACCTGATCGAGCGGCACTTCGTGATCGCCTCCCTTTGCCACCTGCCTGGCCGTGGGCGGCGCGAGGTTCAGCAGCGCTTTGATGGCGCTGCCCGTGCGGCTCCGGGCACGTAGTTCGAGTACCTGGCCAAGGAGGACAAGCACCACGATCACTGCTGCGGCCTCAAAGTAGATGGCGACCCTGCCCTCGTGTTGCATGGTGTGCGGAAACAGGCCGGGCATGAGCATGGCCACGGCGCTGAAGATGTATGCGGCGCCCACGCCGATGGCGATGAGCGTGAACATGTTCAAATTACGGGTCACGACGGAGCGCCAGCCGCGTTTGAAGAACGGCCACGCCGCCCAGAACACTACGGGCGTTGTGAGCGAGAATTGCAGCCAGCGTGAGGCGTGGCCATCCACCCACGGCTGCCTGCCCAGTGCCGGGATCAAGTGAGCCATTGACAGGACAAACACCGGCAACGTCAGCGCAGCGCCGGTCCAGAATCGCCTGGTCATATCGGCCAACTCGGCGTTTGCTTCGTCTTCCGTACCCGCCGTCGCGGTCTTCAGCTCCAGCGCCATGCCGCACTTGGGGCAAATGCCGGGATGGTCCTGCTGGATTTCGGGGTGCATCGGGCAGGTATAAATCGTTTTGTCCGATGCGGGCACGGCCGTTGCCATGCCATTAATCACAGCAGCCCCCTTCTTTGCCCTTTGGCTTGGCACTGCTGGGCGTGGACAGAAACTTCTGGCGACAACTGTCGCTGCAGAAGTAAAACGTCTTACCATCGCGATCGGCGTGGAGTGCGGTGTTTTCGTCCACGGTCATTCCGCAGACGGGGTCCTTAGTCACGGGTTTCGAGGTTGAAGTTGTCATGGTCATGTACCTTTCTTGAGGGTTGTCTCAATGTCTCTTGATTCGTAACCATTCATTTCACAGGCGGGTCGTAAACATACTGCTCTTTCCTGAACAGTTTGCCCATCATGAAGATCAGCGTGACCACCCCCAGTACGCCGATCACCGTCCAAAGCCACATCCCTCCGCCCATCCATCCGTTTGAATGATCCATCATAAAGCACCTTTCGTCAGGCTGCGTTCAGTTCACCACCGCACATTCCCGAACGGTGAGCGGAGGCACACGGTCAGTTGTGATGGCCGCTACGATGGCCCGCAGCAACCGTGCGTTGCGGAGCATCGTGCGCAGCGATCATTTCTGTTCTGCTTGATGTTCTGTCTGGGCGCCGGCCGATTTGTCGTTCATGTCCTTCATCATCGGACACTGCGCCATGGACTCCTTGCCCATCTGCATGTGCTGCATCATGTGCTTCATCATCTCCTCCTCCATCTTTGCCTTTCGCGCATCCATGGCGATCCGCTGCTCCACCATGCGTGTGAAGGCGGCGGCCATCAGACCCATCCTCTTGTCCTCCGGCGCGCTGTTCATTTTGGCGAGTTGCTCGGTGAGTTCGGTGTCCTGCGCCTTCATGTCCTCTTTCATTTTCTGTTTCTGGTCCTTCATTTCCTGGCAGCGCGCCATCATCTTGCCATCCATCATGGTGTCGGCCTTCATCTTGCCCTCCATCATTTTGCCATCCATCATCTTCTTCCCGTCCGCAGGCTCTGCGGATTGCGCTGGGACTGGAAACCAGATGGCCAGAGCCAAGGCCACTGCGAGGCTCGCACGGATGAAGAGGTTCTTGTTCGTTGGGATGTTCATGTTCTACTGCTTTCTTTGTTGGTGTTCGCTGTTGGCGCACGGCCGACAGCATGTTTGATAAATCGGTTTCACCGCCATCAGTATGGATGGTGACACCTATATTGCGCCGGCGGGGCGGCTTCGCTATCGGGTATAGTCCTCCTTGGGTTATGGGGGGGGACCCCGCCGCGAGAGTGACGCTGGAACAGAATCCGTTTTGACGTGAGGGTTATCCAAGGCTGCTGTAGAAACAAAAAACGTGAGCGATGGACACACCGCACTTCTACGCTGACGGACATGGATTTTGCCGCTTCCACTCATCCGGCAACCACTGGCGGATTTGGCTCATCGGCGTGGCCGGCAGATTCGTCAGCAGTTGCGTCAGGTAACGCTGGGGATCGATGTTGTGTCGGCGGAAGGTGCTGGTCAGGCTGGAGAGGATCGCGGCGGTCTGGCCACGGCGCTCATTGCCGACGAACAATGAGTTTTTACGATTCAGACAAATCCGCTTCATTTCCCGTTCGGAAGTGTTGCCATCGGCTCGTGGCGGTCGGATTTCAGTTCATCACTTTTAAACGTTCAGTCTTATCCCAGCTCTGACGCAACCCGTCAGGGCTCTTTTTTTGGAGAAAACTTATGGCACACGAAATCGATCAAACCACCGGCTCCGCCGCTGTCTTCACGACCGGCACGCCGCCGTGGCACAACCTCGGCCGCACCGTGGCCGAAGCCGTCACCAACCGCGAGGCCATCCAGCTGGCCGGCCTGGACTGGCAGGTGGACCAGTGGCCCATCTCGGCCGTCGCCCCCGACGGCTGGGGCACAGTCCAGGCCAAGGACTTCGTCGCCAACATCCGCGCCGACACCAAGGCGGTACTGGGCGTGGTTAGCAAGAGATATAGCCCGTTCCAGAATGTGGAGGCGTTCGACTTCTGCGATGCCATCGTCGGCGAGGGGCTCGCCCGCTATGAAACCGCCGGCGCCCTGCGCGGCGGCAAACGTGTGTGGATGCTGCTCAAGCTGCCCGACGAGCTGAAGGTCGGCCCATCGGACCTGATCCGGCCGTTCATGCTGCTGTACAACGCGCACGACGGCACCAGCTGCCTGCGGGCGATCCTGACCAGCGTCCGGGTGGTCTGCCAAAACACCCTGAACCTGGCACTAGGCCAATCCCGAAGTGAAGGGGTTACCATCCGCCACCGCGGCGATCTGCAAGGCCGGGTGGACGAAGCCCGGACGACGCTGGGTCTGGTGAACCGCCGGGTAAAAACTTTCGGCCGTGAAGTCGAAGTTCTGCGGCAGGTGCCGATGGTCAACGGCCGGCTGCAGCGTTACTTCGACGGCCTGCTCCCGCCACTGGCCAAGGACGCGACCGACCGCGAGCGGACCAACCGGTTGGCTGCGATGGACAAGTTGAACGGCAACTTCACCAACGAGTTGAACACGCTGCCCGGGATGCGAGGCACGCTGTGGGCGGCTCTGAACGCCGCCACCGAGTTTGCTGATCACCAGCGCCGTTTCCGTGGGACCACTTCCGCCGCGAAGGCAGAAAACCGGCTGGACTCGATCTGGTTCGGCTCCTCGGCGGACTTCAAGCAGGCGGCGTACCGCTCCGCGATGGAGTTGGCCGGGCTGAACTGATGCGAATTCTGACACCCGGGGCGGCTGGCGCCGTGCCGGCCGCCCCACTCGTATTGATCGGAGGTCATATGCCTTGGGCGTTTCTTCTGTTCATTGTTCTATACGTGTTGCTGGTGGTGGTCGGCTGCCTCGATCGCACCGCCGCCAAGCAGCGATTCCCTCGTGAGGTCGGTCATGTTCAAGCGGATTCGGTGGGGACTGACGTGCCTCGTGACCGTGACGGCCGGCCTCATAGTTTGCAGTTGGCCATCATCCCACCAGCGCGCAGTGACCCCGTTCGTCCCGACAACCTCGCAAATTCGAGCGATGAGCGAGCTGTCGACCCTTCGGGTGAGCGAATCCGATCTGATCACCGTTGAACTGAAAGGGTGGACCGGATCGGTGCGAATGACTGCGTTCGTCCGTGGCGAGGCAACCCTCGGCGTTGATCTGGACGAGGCCCGGATTGTCGAAGTCGATCCGACCAGTCAACGGTGCACATTGACGCTTCCCCTCCCGAGCGTTCTGACCGTTCGCTTTCAGCCGTCACAATGCCGAATCATCGCCATCGATCATGATGGCCTTTGGGCGATCCTGCCGGGCGACGGCGGCTCGATCGCCCTGCTCCTCGGCCGGATCGGCATCGAGTTCGACCGATCCTTCGGCAATCCAGCGAAACTCGTCGCATACCGTCGTAAGGCCCAGAGCCAGGCGGAGGAAATCGTGCATCGCTTCGGTCAGGCGATCGGTTGGACGGTCGAATGTCGCTGGGGGTCGCCGTAATTGCCCTAACGCCGCAGGCGCTTGGCGGGGATCAGGGTTTGAACCGATTTGAGGAGCTTAATCACTTCGGTTTCAGGGACTCGGTCGCACGCCCGGCAAATCTTGATCAGGTCAATCAGGTCCAGCCGACGTTGGGAGGTTTCCACTCGAGCAACGAAGTTCTGTTCACGCCCGAGCGCCGCTGCCAACTCCCGCTGGGTCAGCCCTGCCGACTTCCTCATCGCCACGACAGCGGCGGCGAGGAGGTCCGCGGCGGGGTTGTGCATGCTTTCGACCATGTATGGACATGGTCGAGGCATTCCGGGTTTGATCGCAAAACGCGATCATATTGAACTGTGTTTCGCGGGAGTTTCCTTCATCTCTTAGAAAGGTGGGTTTATGGACAAGGTTCAGGAAGTTTCGGCGCCGCGTTCTCCCAACTTCATCGCCCTGCCGATCCGATCGGACTGGAAGCAGCGCAAGCCGCTGATTCAGGTCATCGTCGGCCTGCTGTTAGGGTTCCTGTTCGTCGGTCTGGCCATGCAGAGCTTAAAGGCCGCGAGCGATGCCTTCGACGTGCTTCGACCGCTCGCAACGTTCGGCTGTATTTTGGCTGTGATTCTGGCCATCGGGTGGGTTCTCAGGCCCCTCGGACGGGGATTCGTCCTTGGCTTGGTCCTGCAGGTGGTGTTGAGCACGATGATCGGACTCTATAACGCCGTATTCGCCAGCGGTTCACATTAGGAGGGACTCATGTTCTGTCGAAACTGCGGTAAACCGTTTCCTGCGGGTGCCACGGAATGTTCGGACTGCCCGAAGACTTCGGCACCGAAGAAGTCAAATGACTGGTTCGAGACTCTGCAGGAGAAGGTTGCCAGCGTTGCAGCCGTTGTAATGCTTGCCGTGATATTTGGGATAAAATACTGGTACGTATTTCAGAACTGGTTCGGGCCAGTCACATTGCCAACTACGGCGGCTCCGCCCCATGTTGAAAATAGGGTGGTGGCGAAAGCTGATGCCGTGCCGGATGTTAAAGGAATAATGAGACGGGAGATCTTCGTACCAGCATGGGAATCCGAAAGGGTCGAAGAATTTTCGGGCGATGCAGCCCTGCGAGCTTTCGAGCCAAAGTTAAAGCAGGCTATGGTCGATCAATTCAAGCAAGACATTTCGACACTAGAAACCCGGTTAATTGATCTAACCTCTCCGGCCCTTACTCCCGCCGAGTGGTCGGAGTGGAGGCTCGGGAAACACTTTGCCGCAGATGGCAAGCGGTATTTGGAACTCAATACCAAGCTGAACGAATTCTTGAAGGCACACGAGTTTGACATCGATACGACGTTAAACGGATATGCATTCGAGGTCGGCACCAAAGCCCGCAAGAAGTTGGAAGCCAGCCCATAGAATTGAGCCGCCCCACACCGGCGGCTTTTTTTTAGGTTTCGTGCCGAAGGTAAAGGAAGCCGTGCTCGGTCACGAGAGCATCGTGACCGAGCACCTACGGATGAACTGTCAAGTTCAATGCGCTTCGCAGACGTTCATCGAATCGCCGCAGGTCTTGCAGGAATGCTCAAACTTGCCGCCGGCGAAGAAGTTCGCGGCTGCGGACTTGCAGTCCGGGCATTCCATTTCCTTGCGCGTCGTGTAGCCGACGACTCGGCCCTTGGCCGTATCCGGAACGCGGACGTAAGTTATCTTGCATTTGTCGCAGGTCAGGGCATGGCCGGAGTGGTCCATGGCCGTCGTCGGGGTGTTGGATTGACAGCCGGCAGCGAGGACAGTCGCCAGAAGGCCGGTTCCGAGAAGCAGTGATTTGATGAATCGCATGATGATTCTCCTTTCGGGAGGGGGTTGAATGAGTTCGATTCACTTTTCAAGACGTGGGAGGGGCAGAAAAAGGTTCACTTCAACCAGAATTCCCTGAATTGAACCTTTTCTTGGGAACCAAACGTACTGACAATAGGCGAGCCCTGTTGAAAGGCCGCCCCCTGGATTCGGATGCAGCGACAGACCGGTTTTACCGGACGATTTGGCCGCACGCAGCGTTGCTGCTGCGGACAGCGCTGCTGCTCTGCCATCACCAGACTGAGGCGGAGGATGTCTCGCAGGAAACGCTGCTGAAGGCGTTTAAGTCGATCGACCAGCTGCACGAAGGCGATGACGCCCGACCGTGGCTTCTGACGATCCTGAGACATGTTCGCATCGACCGCATTCGCTCGGCAGCCGCCAAACACACGGCGGTGAGCCTGGACGGCGCGGACATGGACCCGGCGGATGACGAATCGCCTGTCGTCAGTGACGTAGAAGCCTGGTCCGATCCGAACGCCATGCTGCAGCAGTTCAGCAACACCCAGATGATCGACGGCCTGAAGGCGTTGCCGGAAGAGATCCGCTGGACGCTGTTACTCGTGGATGTCGAAGGAATCGACCAGCAGGATGCGGCGGCGGTACTGGGTGTTCCGGTGGGAACGGTGAAATCACGATCGTCGCGTGGCCGGGCAATGCTTAGGAAAGCGCTGTTGCCGTTGGCCCAGGAACTGCGGATGGTTCGGTGAAGTTCGGCAGTTGTAGTTCGGCAAAGGATGTGTGACATGAACACCAATCCCATCAACCCAGAAGAAGCACTCGACGAAGCCACGCGCGTTCGCCTGAGCCAACTCCGCTCGATGCCTATCGACATGTCGAAGCTGAAGGACGCGATCCGCACTCAAATCCCGCAGAGGGAGGTACTTGAGTCGCGTCGGCAGCGATGGTGGCTTGGACCCCGAGGTGCTATCGCTGCGAGCATCGGGTTAGTTGGCTTACTGATCGTCTTGGTGATCGCCTCGTCAGCCGGACCGGTGTACGCATCGGCCGATCAGTTGGCGTCTCTGCATCAAGCAACGGTTCGATCGGCGATGCCGATGGGATCGATGTCGACGGCGTGCGACTGGCTGGCGTCGCAACTGCCTGATACGCCGGAGATGCCGAACATTCTGCTCGACAAAGTCCCGGCCTGCTGCGTGGGGCACATCGGCCGTAAGCCGCTCGGGTGCATGGTGATGGACGTCGACAACACGTCGGTCACGCTGGCGATCGCCCGGGCCGGCGAGTTCAAAACGAACCCCGATGGCTCGATCGAACGCGACGGTGTGCATTACGGTATCCAAAGCAGCGGCGGTGTGCAGATCGTTACCTTCGCCCGCGATGGCCGTTGGCATGCACTGATCGGTGTCTTGCCCGCTGAACGGCTCGTAGAATTCGCCCGGACGCTCAAGGTCTAAAACGCCTGCCGGTTTTTTGGGCACTTCCACCGCTTTGCGGATATCACGCGCAGTTCGTATTCAACGAATCATCGTTTCCCGGCTGATTCTAAAGTGGCACCGTTCTTGATCTTCCCCCGCTATGCGCGGACGGGTGATCAGCTTATTCCTCTTGCTTACATCAATAACCGGCTGCGGTTCCATGGCTGGGTCCGCCAGCCGAGCCGAAATGTCGAACGACCCTCAGTCGGCACGCCTGCAGCAAATAGTCGGTCGGCTGGTCGCCGGCCATCCGGATTTGCACGTCAGCGCCCGCGTCATGGATACAGGATCGGTGTGTGCGTACGCCTGGCCGAACGGGACGATCTACGTGACGCGGGGCCTGATGGACCGAGGCGACGATGCGGTGCTCGCCGCCGCGATAGCGCACGAAATAGGCCACCTGCTCAGCGACGGCCACGTTTCCGCGGTCGCCAGTCTGAAGGGATGCAGCCATGATCCCGACGGTGAAATCCGCGCCGACGCATACGGCGTCGGGCTGCTCAGCCTGCAGCACCTGCCCGACGACGCGATGGCCAGGATGCTCATCCTGGTGCGCGACATGAACACACTTTCGCCTGCTTGCAGAATGGCGATGACTCGCCGCATCGAATTGGTCAGCAAACTCCCACCGATGTCGCTCGATAAGTAATCCTGCACACACCAAGCTCTCGATTTAATCCTGCCAACGGTTCCGGTGGCCACCAGCCAGCCATTGCGAAGTAGTCTCAACTGAATTTTTCAGATTAATGGAACCTCTTGGGGTGGCCCAATCGTTTTGACCTATGAATAGAAGGCCCTCGGGTGTCCGACGGGCCGAATAAACAAGGGCTTCAACATTGGAGAACGCCATGTTCAAGACAACGCTAAGAATCGCCGCATTGGCCATCACCGTGAGTGCGCCGCTGTTTGCAGTCGGGTGCACATCGAACAGCACTGACAAGCCATACAGTGTCACTGGAAATTCGATCGATGCACAGGAAAGCAAAGATCGCATGCGCTGGACCGACGACAAGGGCCGCTACCGCCAGGACCTGCGTAGCCAAGGACGTGCGCCATTACGCGATGTCCCATAAGCAGTCCCTTTCGCAAACGCTCATTGCCTCAAGCGGACTGTAACTCATTACTGCGGTTTCGTTCCCGGTAACTGGTGTCCGCATCGTCGGCTTTCAATAGCTCTGGCCGCCGCCCCAGTGATTTGGGCGGCGGCCATTCATTGTGATGCTTATCATGATGTTTCTGGCCGCCATCTAGTTCCCGAATATCGATCCGGTCATCCTGCGGCTCGGTCCGGTGGCCGTGCGATGGTATGGTCTGGCGTACGTGATGGGATTCGTACTCGCCTACGCCGTGCTTCGCCGATTTTCCCGCCGCAACGTGCTGCGAATCTCAGTCGAGGCGATCGGGGATCTGATGAGCTGGCTGGTGGCCGGCGTGATCGTTGGCGGACGGGCCGGCTGGTGGCTGTTCTACCATCGATCCGTCGGCGGGACCGAGCCGTGGTACGAGCCGATCGCCATATGGCACGGCGGGATGAGCTTTCACGGCGGATTGGTCGGGGTGGCGATCGTGCTGCTGCTTTGGACCAAACGCATGCACGTCCCTTTCTGGAACGTGGCGGACGGCTTGGCGATGGTCGCGCCGATCGGCCTGTTCTTCGGACGTATTGCCAACTTCATCAACGCTGAGCTGGTCGGCCGACCCAGCAATGTGCCATGGGCCGTCGTGTTCCCTGGCGAATCGTTCGGCCGGCATCCCTCGCAACTGTATGAAGCTGTCTTGGAAGGCCCCGTGCTGCTCGCGACAGTCTGGCTCTATCGGAAACGGTTTCAGCCGGGTGATGGGCAAACGGCGGCACTGTTCCTGATCGCGTATGGACTGATTCGGTTCGCCGTGGAGTTCACCCGCCAGCCCGATGAGCAACTGGGATTCATCGCCTTTGGCTGGCTCAGCATGGGGCAACTCCTGAGTGCGGCGCTGGTCGTCGGCGGAATGCTACTGTGGGTTCGGCCGCGACATGCGAGCCGTGAACTCACTGTTTTCAACCCAATTGTTTAGTTGCCGCTCCTGAGATGCAAGCTTACCCGGTCTTGTTCCCAACTCTAAACTAGCTTTAAGAAATTTCGTTCCGTCGTTCATACTGCGCCGTCGAGTACTGATGGACGTAGTCCAACCCCACTAGCTGTTCTTCCATGGTCCATCCCTATTCGCATGTTTGGATCGAGCGTTAGTTCGCATCTCAGGTTGTTGCTTCTTAGCATTCACGAACGGTATTTCGTGACACCCGTCGCCAACCGTCACAACTGGGCATAACGCCCGTCGCAACACTATTTCAACCGTGCCACCAAGTAGTAAATTTCCGAGACGCGATTGGCCATACGCACCAATAATGAGGAGCTGGGCACCCCAATCAGCCGCATTCATTAGAATCTCTTCTGCAGGAATTCCCTCGCGAAGCGATTCACTAACTGTAGCTCCCGGGTTCTCTAGGGCATGCATTTTCCTCAGCAACGAGCGTCCCTTTCGCCGTAGCGTCGCCAGAAGCTTTATTCGAGAGTCGCTAATCGTGCCGACGGACGGGTGATTCACCACGTGAACGAGCAGAACCTCCGCACCCATTTCGCGAGCCATGGAGTATCCGACCGACACAGCCGACGCTGACGCCTCGCTCTGGTCGACCGCAATTAGGATTTTCTTGAAAACGCGTTTCACTTCGAGTCCTGTGATGTCCGCCTATTTGCTCTCAAACCGCCTGACGCAACTGTTGCCTGCTATGCTCCAACGTCACTCGCAGAATGGCGCGTCCTCGGTGGAGGCGAGACTTCACGGTGCCGACGGGTATTCCAAGCACCGCTGCAACTTCGGCCTGATCCATCTCCTCGACATCCACAAGCAGCAGTGTCCACCGCATTACCTTGGGAAGTTCTCGGAGCGCGCAAATCACCTCATCGTCGCTTAGCGAATTCAATAACTCGTCGGGACCGTGATAAAACGCATCGGCATTGGATTCCGGTGTGGCGTCAGTTCGCGTCGGCTCTAGTTCAAGTTGATCGAGGCTAGATTCATCCTTGGTCGAGCGTATCTGATCGATCCGCGCGCGCCGAAGGATTGTCATGAGCCACGCCTTGGCTTTCGTGTCATCGAGAATTGTGGCGATCGCCTTGAACGCCTTGATCATCGTCTCCTGGGCCAAGTCCTCGGCGTCGGCGGAGCATCGGGTGAGGCACTGAGCCGTTCGTAGCACGGCATCCATGTGTGGCCAAGCTAACTCGTAGAATCGCTTCTCGTTTATGCCTGCTACCATTGTTCACCTCTTGCTCCATATCAGGGAGCAATCACCTGTGAACAATGTCGTCGAGATCTGGCACGGGCAATATCAGGAGGGCGGCGGACTTCTTCATCAGCGCAGTACCCAGTGCAGCATCCGTATAATACACGGATGTCCCGCTGAATTATTCGCTTTTTAACGCTTTTGTGGTGGGAAAATAGCGATAGCCAGACCGGATATCAGCGGTTTTCCCCGGACCACTTGACGGCGTAGCGGAGTAGTTCGCCTTTGTTTGGCAGCTTCAGCTTGTCTTTGATGTGTTCGCGGTGTGTCTCCACAGTTCGTGCGCTAAGGAAAAGCTGCTCCGCGATTTCGCTTGTACTGAACCCCTGGCCGATGCGGCGGAAAACCTCCAGCTCGCGGTCGCTTAGCCGCTCGATCGGCGAGGTTTCCGCACCAGATCGACGGTCTGAAAGGTTTCGCAGCATTCGAGCCCCCATTTTCTCGCTGAGATATACTTCCCCGGCAAGAATCGTCCTGATTGCTGTCAATACCCGATCCGGCGCTTCCTGCTTCATAATGTAGCCTCGCGCTCCAGCGTGAAGAGCCCGCTCGGCATACAAGGACTCGTGGTACATCGACAAAAGCAGCACGGGAAGCTTGGGGAAGCGGAGCGTCATGTCCTTGAGCAGTTCAATGCCGCTCCGATCTTCGAGCGAAACATCAATGATTGCGAGATCGGGTTTGACCGTGTTCAAAAGCGCTAACGCAGCGTGTGCCGTGTCGGCCTCTCCACACACAGTCAGATCCGGCTCGCGGTTGATGAGCTGCGCCAAGCCCTGACGGACAATGGGGTGATCATCAACGAGAATGACCCGGGTCTTTCCCACGCCGGCGCGAGATTTTACGGACTGAGACTTTGTCTTTCTTGTTCCCATGGCTGCGTTCCTGTTTCCCATCACCTGCAGGCCGAAAGGTACACGTTACGACGGTGCCTTTCGTCGCGGCTGGACGAATGGTCAACGCCGCTCCGATCATACCTGCACGATACGCCATGATGTGCAGGCCCATCCCCTGGCTCTGGCTATCGTCGCCATGAAACCCGATGCCATCGTCCTCGACTGCAAGAATCCCCTTTCCCCCGGCTAGGTCGAGGCGGATTGTGATGCCCTCTGACTTTCCGTGCTTAACGGCGTTATTCACCGACTCTTGTGCGATCCTATACAAATGAACGTTCGCCGACGCCTCATCCGGTTCAATGGCTTGGCAAACGATCAGAGTGCAACGAATGCCCAGAATCTCCTCCGTTTGGCGCGCCAGCTCCTGCAATGCCGGAATAAGCCCCTGGGCTTCGAGGCCCACAGGCGACAGCCCGTGTGCCAGCTCTCGCGTTCGGGAGATTGCGTCTTTTACCAGCTGAGCGATCTTCTTTGCTGACTCAGCCCTGGACGATCCTTCCGCCGCAAGGTCTTCGCCAAGCACCTTGGCGAGAAATGCGATGCCGGTTAAGTGCTGGCCCAGCCCGTCGTGCAAATCTTGGCCAATGCGCAATTGCTCCTGGTCGCTGATTTCGAGAATCTCCCGCTCAAGTCGCTTGCGGTCGCTGATGTCGCGGGCAATTCCGGTGTACATCCGTTGGTCTCGAAGGAGTAGCTCACTTACCGCCAGGTCGAGCGGAAACGTGTCGCCGTCTTTACGAAGGCCAAGAACTTCGCGACCGATACCGATAATCTTCGCCTTTCCGGTGCGTCGATAATCGTCGAAGTATCGATCATGCTCAGAAAAGTATGGGTCGGGCATCAACATTTTCACATTGCGTCCGAGCACATCAACGGCCGCGTAACCGAACATGCGTTCCGCGGCGGGGTTGAACGAGGTCATGATGCCGCGTTCGGTCATCGTAATGATGGCGTCGGCGGCGGTATGCAGGATGGCATGAATCTTTGCCTCGCTCTCCCCGAGAGCATCCTCCGTGCGCTGTCGTGAGCCGATTTCCCGATTCAGTTCATCATTTGCTTTGGAGAATTCAGCCGTGCGGGACTCTACGCGGAGTTCAAGATCTTCTCGGGCACGACCCAGCGCCCGCTCGACTCGCTTTCGCTCAGAAATATCCCTCGCCGCGCAAAGCAGAAATCTACCGCCGCGTGGTTTTCGCGTCATCCGTTTGACAGTGACATCATAGGTGCAGACTGAACCCTCAGGCCCCAGCAGATCAATCTCAAAGCAAACCACACGCCCATCGGCGGCGTCCTTAATAGATGCCTTGAGCCGAGCTTGAGCGTCGGCTGAGATGTCCCACCACGGCGTCAGCCACAGCAAACAACCGCGAACGTCGGCGACTTCAAGATTCCTTGACTTTAGGGCGGTGCGGTTGGCTTCCAATACTGTCCCCCGGATGTCCAGGAGGCAGATGAGATCGAACGACTCGTCATAAATATCGCGGAACAGCGACGGACTCACGTGGGTTCGGCGGGATTTTGTCCCATTGTCTTTCCGCGTATTGATCGTCCGCGGCTGGCGGCGCACCTGTCTTGATTCTGTTTTAACTTTTGTACGAGGCATTGAGCACCGTCACTAAACAGTAAGCCACGCGTGACGCTGTTGCACAACGACCTCAGCAATTCTAACCGATTCTGTATGATTTCGCTTCTCGTCAACCCGAAATGAATCGCCATCCGTGTGACGATGCCCGCGCAAAAGATACCGCCCGGGCACATTTAGAGACCGTTGCAGGCAACGATTTTAAAATCTACTCGGGCGGAATCTGGAAGCTACTAGGGACGACGAAGGTGTTAATGAGCTTCGCAGACAGCCATGTTCCCACCGCATGCTTTGCACTCATGCTTGAGATTGCCGGTGGCGAAGAAGTTCTCTACCGCGCTTTTGCATTCCGGGCATTCCATCTCCTTGCGCGTGGTGTAACCCGTAATGCGCATGCCCTTACCGTATTCCGGCACCTTTACCCAAGTTACTTTGCACGTGTCACATTGCACGGCTCCCGACGCCATCTCATGGGACACCGGTGCCTGGGCAGCGCCGCCCGATTGACAGCCCACCAATAAAAGGCCCGCGCCCAGGCTCAGGCCGAGCAGTCCGGTCTTTAACATCGAAAACATACAGTCTCCTTTCAAGGAATACATCGATCTTCTCAAACCCCGAATCACACGATCCGGTTGGTCCAATTTTAGTTTTAGTCGCTGGCCAACATTCACAATCCGGCGGCCTCAGGCTC
>JANMES010000032.1:0-39191 GCA_031377185.1 Phycisphaerae bacterium | reverse complement strand
TTAGCCCGCATGTGAAGCGCGCTGCAAACATGCGGGCTTAAGCCCGCACGCCGCGCGATCAATCGAACTTCCCCGTTCGCCATGACTTTCATGTGCGAGTCATCATATCATAGGTCATGGCCCAAAACGCCTCCGTCCCGGCCGAGACCGACATCCTCTGCGAACACTGCGGCTACGGCCTGAACGGCCTGCCGACCGACAGCCGCTGCCCGGAGTGTGGGGAGTTGATTGCCGACAGCACGGTGGGTGATGGGCGAGTACCACCGCCGTGGGAGCAGCCGGGTTCGACCCGAGTGCGGTTTGTCCGGACGGTGCAAGGAGTCGTTCTTACGCCGACCGCATTTTTCCGACGACTTCAAACCCGCTCGGATCACGACCGATCGTACGGCTTTGCCAGGCGAGTTCATTGGCTGGCAGCGGCGATGCTGGGACTGACCGGAGCGTTCCACGCAGACGTGCTGCAACAAGTGAGTCTGGACGGCCTGCATTTCAAATTGTTGGGAACACTGCTTGGGGCGCCTGTTCTCATGGTGATTGTGTTCGTCGTTCTGGCCGGCGTCACCCGGCTGGCATCAGCGTTGACGCGATTAGAGGGGAACTTCTGGGGCTATCGCATGCCCGCCAATGCGGTACGCCGGGCGATGAATTTCCATTCCGCTCAACTGCTGCCCGTGGCGGCCGTCGCGTTGGTCACGGTTATAACGTATCGCTACCTACGCAGTTTTGAAGTGCTCAGCGGCCTATGGGACATTCGGTATTTGATCGTCGTTTGTATTGAAGTGCTCGCCGGGGCCGGTTATCTGTTTCGCACGTACTGGATTGCGATGAAGAACATCATGTACGCCAACCGGTGACCCTTGAGCGACGTTGCGATCAAACCCGAGCCCCGGCAACCGTTGCATACCCAGCGGATAAGGCTGCTGGTCGTCATCCCCCTGGCCGCGGCCGCGACGATCTACTTCCTTTACTTCACCGAAACCGGCCAACAAACGTTCACTCGCGAGAACGCGATGAAATGGTCGGCCGACCACTGGCTCATCACGCCGCTGCTCTTGATCTTGATGTTCACCGCCCTGGCCGTCATGTCGTTGCCGACATGGTGGCTGCAACTGCTTTGCGGCGTTTGCTATGGCCTTTGGTGGGGATCGGCGATTTCCATCGTGGCCGTCACGATCGCCGCCGGCGTCAACACGTGGTTCGCGCGATGGTCCGCCGGTGATTGGTTCGCCGCCCGGTTTGAAAATCGCCTGTCCCGCCTGCGCAAGCTCGAAAGCCTGATCGACCATAACGCCCTGGCCGCTGTGGTGGTGCTGCGGATCACGCCGTTCGTGCCGTTCGGGCTGGCCAACTACGCGCTGGGCCTGTTTCGCGTGCCGGTGAGTACCGTCATGATCGGCACGCTTGTCGGGGGCATCCCACGCGTGGCTTTCTGGGTACAGTGGGGCATTTCTAATCCCGCCGACAATCCGCCGGTCTTCTGGACGATCATCGCCATGAACCTCCTGGCGCTTTCCACCATCCCGCTCCGCTACCTTCGGCCGCATTGGTTTCGTAAGATTGGCATCGAATGAATCGCATTGGATTTTCATCGAGCCCTCGTTTCGTGGAACACACCACCGGCCCTTCGCATCCCGAACGGCCGGACCGCATTCGCGCGATCCATCGGGCGGTTCGGCTCGCGGGGATGGTGGAGTCGCCGGACCCATTTCCGGAGTTTGAGATCAATCTCGGGATTTCGAAACAGGCGGGGCCGAAATTGGTAGAGATGGAACCAAAGCCCGCCGACCCCAAGTGGCTCACACTCGTCCACACGCCGGCGATGATCGAGCGGACCCGAAGAATCTGCGACGCCGGCGGGGGCTTACTCGATGACGAAGACACACCCGTCGGCCCGAGCAGCTACGACATCGCTCTGCTCAGCCTCGGCAGCCTGCTGGGTTGTTGCGACGCGGTGATGAATGGAAAAGTCGACCGCGCCTTCAGTGCCGCCCGCCCGCCCGGCCATCACGCCGAGCCCGATCGGCCGATGGGGTTTTGCCTTTTCTCCAACGTCGCCATCGCCGCCAAGTACATCCAGCAGCAGTACAATATCGAGAAAGTCGCGGTCATCGATTTTGACGTCCACCACGGCAACGGCACGCAGGCGTGCCTCGAGCATGACCCGACGGCCCTGTTCATCAGTCTCCACCAGCACCCCAAAACATGCTATCCCGGCACCGGCCATGATTGGGAATCCGGGTCAGGCCATGGCGATGGATACACGCTCAACATACCGTTCAATCCCGGTTCGGGTGACGATCAATATCTCGCTGCGTTCCACGAAAAAGTGCTGCCCGAGCTGGATTTGTTCAAGCCGCAGGTGCTGCTCATCTCAGCAGGTTTTGACGCCCACGCCGATGATCCGCTGGCACAGATCAACCTCACCGACGACTGCTACGAGGAAATGACCCGACTTCTGGTCGAATCCGCCAACCGCCACTGCGCCGGCCGGGTGATCAGTGCGCTGGAAGGCGGCTACGATCTGCGAGCGCTGGGACGGTGCGTGGTGCGGCACTTGATTGGGCTGGTAGGAACATGAAATTCTGAATTCTAAATGCTGAATGCTGAATGCTGAAAGAAAGATTGTTACATTGCGTCTTCTTTCAGCATTCAGCATTCAGAATTCAGCATTTTGTTTATCAACATGATCATCGACGCCCACCTCGACCTCGCCTACAACGCCCTCCGCGGACGCGACGTGCTGCGGCCGGCAGGCGATCAGAAACCCGACCCAGACGACATCCCCACCGTCGGCCTGCCCGATCTGTATGCGGGCGGGGTGAAGCTCATCTGTGCGACGATCTACGCCGAGCCGGATTCACCGAAATTCAAAGGGTATCGGACGACCGAAGAAGCCCACGCTGCGGGCATGGCGCAGATGCAGTGGTATCTCGATCGCGAAAAGGACGGCTACTTCAAGATCGTGCGATCGCGGTCTGATGTAGGGTGGGCACTGCCCACCACGGCGACAAAAGCGGTGGGCAGTGCCCACCCTGCTTTGCCAGCAATCATCCTGCTGGAAGGCGCTGACCCCATACGCACACCGGCCGAAGTCCCCTTCTGGTTCGACCAAGGTGTGCGGCTCGTCGGCCTCGCGTGGAAACAAACCCGCTACGCTGGAGGCACCGGTGCGCCGGGGCCGATGACGCCGGAGGGGAAAGCGCTGGTCAAAGCCCTCGACGCCGTCGGCATGATCCACGACGCCTCACACCTGGCGGAAGAAAGCTTCTGGCAACTGTGCGAGCTGTCGGCCGGGCCGATCATCGCCAGCCACAGCAACTGCCGCAGCATCGTGCCGACCGACCGGCAGTTGAGCGACGCCATGATCCGCGTGATCGTGCAACGCGGCGGCGTGATCGGGATCAACTTCTTCGACCGCTTCCTCATCCCGCCGGTCGAAAAACGCCGGGCGACGCTGGACGACGTCATCGCCCACATGCAGCACATCTGCGACCTGGCCGGCAATGCCAACCACGTCGCGATCGGTACCGACATGGACGGCGGCCTCGGCCGGGATCAGATCCCGCAGGAGATCATCACCAGCGCCGACCTGCCGAAGCTGGCCGACGCGCTCAGCCGGGCGAAGTTCAGCGACGCCGACGTGACGAACATCATGTCGGGCAATTGGCTGCGGTATTTCTCTGCGAATCTGGCGTGATGCCTTGCTCCCTCGCCCGCGTACTCGCGGGAGAGGGTTGGGGTGAGGGTTCTGTTTCAAAAACAAAGCGGTCCGCGATTTTCGAAAAATCGCGGACCGCTTTGTTTTAGCGATGAAGAACTCTCACCCTGCCCTCTCCCGGCGTACCGGTCGAGGGTAAGAATCACTTCGGCTGCGTCAGCACCTGCTTGGCTTCCAGCAACTGCTTCTGAAGCTTCTCGTACTTTACATCCTGCACGGAGACGTTGTCGTCGATGGCAACGCACGCAGCCATTGCGGCGCCTTGGCCCATCGCCATGAAGACCGGCTCCATCCGAGCGCTGCCGTAGGAGATGTGGCTGGCGCTGAAGCAGACCGGCACGAACAGGTTCGTCACTTCTTTACGCTTGGGCACAATCACGCGATACGGAATCGGATACGGAACCGCGCCCACCTGCACGTCGCCCTCATTCAGCACGCGGCCCTTGCCGTCTTCGATCTTCACGAAGCGGCAGCAGTTGTGGCTGTCCATGTTGTAGCTGCCCATGCCGATCGAATCCTCCGCCGCCTCGACATGGCCGCGGCAGTTGTGCTCGGTGATGACGTAATCCGACACCATGCGACGAGCCTCGCGAATGTACAATTGGTGTGGCCAGTGCTCGGTCTGCGTGAACTCGTCCTTCGGCAACCCCCAGTGCGCGTAGGCTTTACGGTAACGCTCGGGCACATCAGGGCTGTTGGCAACGTACCAGTAAAAGCCCCTCTGATAAGTGACGTGCGCCTGAAACAGCTTCTCCCGCTCCTCGTAAGAAGCCTCCGGCCAGGCGTGATTCTGGCCGATGAAATCGCTGCTGACGGCGCCGTGGTTGTTGGTGTCGGTCTTGTGGAACCCGCCCGGGGTGGGGTTGGGGAAGATGTCGAATTTCTTCGGCGTGGTTGAATGCGCGGAATCGAGGTGCTCGTTGTACTTGTCCTTGTCCGACCGCAACCATCGACCTGCCAGCACATACAGCCTTTCGTCATAACCGGCGGGCTTTTCCCAATCGATCTTGAGCGCCGGATCATCGGTCATGCACATACGGAAGTTGTAGGCCTGCACACGCTTGTCGCCCTTGCCGATCTGCGTGGACATGTCTTCAGCGATAATGCCCGGAAGCAGCCCGCTGGTCGGATCGCCTTCCTTCACGTACGGATCAACAAAATGGCTGAACTGGTGGTACTTGGGCAACTGAACGCCGTTAAGCGTTTCGTTGTAAACGCTGTTGCCCTCACGTCCGACAAAGTAGCTCACACCCGCGCGGGCCATGAGATCGCCTTCGTAGCTGGCGTCGATAAACACTTTGGCCGACACGCGCAGCCCGCCGAGCAGGGAGATTTCCGTCACCTTCCCGCCGGCGACGGTGGCTTTATCGATGTACTGACAGAAACGCACGCTCACGCCGGCTTCGCGGAGGATGTCGTCGTAGACCTTGGCGGCCTTGCTGGGCTCGAAGTGCCACTCTTCGTCCTTGCTATAGAGCGCCCCAACGCGGCGGTAAAACTCACGGGCGATCCCACCGATGACGTGTTTCTTGCCGTAGTCCGTCCACCCGAGCCCGCCGCTGGTCAGCCCGCCGACGAACTTGCCCGGCTGGAGCAGCACGACCGACTTCCCGCGTTTCTTCGCCTCACAAGCCGCCGTCACGCCCGCCGACGACGCGGCGTAGACGCAGACGTCGACGGTCACATGTTCGTTGGTCTTCTGAATCCAGTCCGGGTGGTAGTAGTGCAGGTCACTCATCAATCCCTCCATGTGCGATTATGGATTCATTGACGATCGGGTCATTGACGAATGAAAGAATTGTTTTCAATCGTCAATGACCCGATCGTCAATGAATCAATTTCGTAAGAACCCGATGGAGCGGGTTCAAAACAGCTTCAGATACGGCAGATCACTCTCCCCCATCAAAAACTTATCCACGCCATATGCGGCGCAGCGGCCTTCGCTGATGGCCCAGACGACCAGCGACTGACCGCGACGCATGTCGCCGGCGGCGAACACGCCGGGGACGCTGGTCATGTAGTCGTTGTCGACGATCACGTTGCTGCGTGGGTCGAGCTTCAGGCCAAGCTGCGCGATCGGGCCGTCGGCTTCGGGGCCGAGGAAGCCCAGCGCCAGGAAGCAGAGATCGCAATCGAGCGTGAATTCGGTCCCGGGGATTTCCTTGAACGTCGGCCGGCCGTCGGGGCCTTTGATCCATTCGAGGCGGATGGCGTGAAGTTTCTTCACTTCGCCGTTCTCGCCACTGAAGGATTTAGTATTGATGGCAAAATCGCGTACATCTTCGCCGGCCACCATCGCGGCCTCTTCGTGCGCGCTGCTGGTGCGGAAGATCATCGGCCAGTACGGCCACGGGGCGACGCCCTTGCTCACGTCGCGCGTTTCCGGCGGGCGCGGAAGCAGGTCGAACTGCTTCACGCTCGCGCACCCCTGCCGCAGCGCGGTGCCCAGGCAATCCGCCCCGGTATCGCCGCCGCCAAGAATGATCACATGCTTGCCCTTGGCGTTGATCTCTTCAACGCTGTCGCGGTAGGCCATCTTCTTGGTGGCCGACGGAAGATACTCCATCGCGCCGTAGATGCCCTTGAGCTCGCGCCCCGGCACTTTGATGTCGCGGGCCAAGGTCGCGCCGCCGCAAAGGACAATTGCGTCGAATTCCTTGCGGAGCTGGTCGACCGTGATGTCCTTACCGACATTGGCCTTGGTGACGAACTTGATGCCCTCTTCCTTCATCAGGTTGATGCGTCGATCGACGATCGTCTTCTCGAGCTTGAAATTCGGAATCCCGTACATCAGCAGCCCGCCGATGCGATCGGCTCGCTCGAACACGGTGACGAGGTGCCCGGCCTTGTTCAACTGAGCGGCACAGCCCAGCCCTGCAGGCCCGGAGCCGATGACGGCCACCTTCTTGCCCGTACGCTTCTCTGGCGGGCGAGGCTTGACCCAGCCTTCTTCGAACGCGCGGTCGATGATGTTCTGCTCGACCAGCTTGATCGTGACCGGCTTCTCGTTGATCCCGAGCACGCAGGCTTCTTCGCACGGCGCCGGACAGATCCGGCCGGTGAATTCCGGGAAGTTGTTGGTCTTAAACAGCATCTCCAGCGCATCCGACCAGCGGTTCTTGTAAACCAGATCGTTCCACTCCGGGATGACGTTGCCCAGCGGACAACCGTTGTTGCAGAACGGGATGCCGCAGTCCATGCACCGAGCGCCTTGATCGCGCAGCTTGTTCTCGTGCTGCTTGCGGTCGCCGAACGGAACGTAGACCTCTTTCCAGTCCAGCAGTCGCAGCTTCACATCGCGACGCTTCGGCATCTCACGGGGGAGTTCTTTGAAACCTGTTGGCTTGCCCATAGTCCTTTACCTGTCTGCGATACGGTCGCTTTTCTTGATCGATTCCATGCGACACAGAGTCACAGAGGCAATCACAGAGAAAATTCAGAAGAAACTCTCTGTGCATTGCTCTGTGACTCTGTGCCTCTGTGTCGCATTGTCTTTTCTTACTTCGCCACAGCCAGCTTCGCTTTTTCATCCAATACGCGCTTGTAGTCATTCGGCATGACCTTCACGAACCACCGCAGCTCGTTCTCCCAATCCTTCAGGATGGCCGCCGCCACCGGGGAATTCGTGAACTTCACGTGGTTCTCCAGCAGCCGTTTGACGGTGTCCTTGTCTTCGTCGGATTCGAGTTTTTCGAAGCTGACCAGTTCCTTGTTGCACAAGGACGGGAACATGCCGTTGTCGTCGTAGACATAAGCGATGCCGCCCGACATGCCGGCTGCGAAGTTGCGGCCGGTCGGGCCGATCACAACGACTCGGCCGCCGGTCATGTATTCGCAGCCGTGATCGCCGACGCCTTCCACCACGGCGCTGGCGCCGGAGTTGCGGACGCAGAAGCGTTCGCCGGCCACGCCGCGGAGGTAGATCTCGCCGCTGATCGCCCCGTAGGCGATGGTGTTGCCGGCGATGATGTTTTCGTTGGCCTTGAACGTGCTCGCCTTCGGCGGGTAGATCGCGATGCGAGCGCCGGACAAGCCCTTGCCGACGTAGTCGTTGGCGTCGCCTTCGAGGATCAGTGTCAGGCCCTTCGCGCCAAACGCCCCGAAGCTCTGCCCGGCCGAGCCGGTGAACTTGTAGGTGATCGTGTCATCAGGAAGCCCGGCGTAGCCGTACTTCTTGGCGATCATACCGCTCAGCGTCGTGCCCACCGTGCGGTTGGTGTTCACGATCGGCAGGTCGGCCGACACTTTCGCGCCGCTTTCGAGCGCGGGCTTGGCTCGCGGGATCAGTTCGTTGTGATCCAGCGATAGTTCCAGTCCGTGATCCTGCTTCTCGACGTTGCGGATCGCGAACTTGTCCGCCTCGGCCGGACGATACAGGATCGCCGACAGATCGAGGCTCTTGGCTTTCCAGTGATCGGAGAGATCGGCCACTTCAAGTAGCTCGCAATGTCCGACGAGGTCATCAAACTTGGCGATGCCCATCTCGGCCATAATCTCTCGCACTTCTTCAGCGATGAAGAACATGAAGTTGATCACGTGCTCCGGCTTGCCGGCGAACTTCTTGCGGAGTTCGGGGTCCTGCGTCGCAATGCCCACCGGGCAGGTGTTGAGGTGGCACACACGCATCATGATGCAGCCGCTGGCGATCAGCGGCCCGGTGCTGAAGCCGAATTCCTCAGCTCCAAGCAACGCGCCGATGATGACATCTCGGCCGGTCTTGATCTGCCCGTCGGTCTGGACGACGACTCGGCCGCGCAGGCCGTTCATTACCAGCGTCTGCTGCGTCTCGGCCAGGCCGAGTTCCCACGGCAGGCCGGCGTACTTGATCGACGTGAGTGGCGAAGCGCCCGTGCCGCCGCCGTCGCCGGAGATGAGGATGTGGTCGGCCTTGGCCTTGGCCACGCCCGCAGCGATCGTGCCCACGCCGACTTCGCTCACCAGCTTCACGCTCACGCGGGCGGCCGGGTTGCTGTTCTTCAGGTCGTGGATCAGTTGAGCCAAGTCCTCGATCGAGTAGATGTCATGGTGCGGCGGCGGCGAGATCAGCCCCACGCCGGGCGTGCTATGGCGGATCTTGCCGATGTAGTCGTCGACCTTGTGGCCGGGCAGTTGCCCGCCTTCACCGGGCTTGGCGCCCTGGGCCATCTTGATCTGCAGTTCGTCGGCGTTGATCAGGTATTCGCTGGTCACACCGAACCGCCCGCTGGCGACCTGCTTGATCGAGCTGCGGCGGATGTCGACGAAGCGCACGGGGTCTTCGCCGCCTTCGCCGGTGTTGCTCTTGCCGCCGATTTCGTTCATCGCGCGGGCCATGTTCTCGTGCGCTTCCTGGCTGATCGAGCCCAGGCTCATAGCGCCGGTCACAAACCGCTTGACGATGTTCTTGGCCGGCTCGACCTGGTCGATCGGGATCGGCGATGCTGACTTCTGGTAGTTCAGCAGGCCGCGGATCGTGCAGCGGTGGCGAGCTTCGTCATTGACGAGCTTGGAGTATTCCTTAAACGTCGGCAACCCGGTGATGCGGACGGCCTGCTGCAGCTTGGCGACGGTTTCGGGGTTCCACATGTGGAACTCGCCGTCGCGCCGCCACTGGTACTGCCCGCCATTCTCCAGCGTCCGACCCATCACGTCGATCGGCGGGTAGCCAGCTCGGTGACGCGCCAGCGACTCGGTCGCGATCACGTCCAGGCCGATGCCGTTCAACCGGCTGGCCGTGCCCGTGAAGTACTTGCTGACGACGTCCTTGGAGATGCCGACGGCCTCGAAGATCTGCGCCCCGCGGTAGCTTTGCACCGTGGAAATGCCCATCTTGCTCGCCACCTTGATGATGCTCTTGTTGGCGGCCTTGATGTAGTTCTTCTTGGCTTCTTCCAGTGACAGCTTCGGCGGAAAAAGCCCCTGCTCGTGCATGTCGGCCAGGGTTTCAAACGCCAGATACGGGTTGATCGCGCCGGCGCCATAGCCGATGAGCGTGCAGAAGTGGTGAGCTTCGCGGGCTTCGCCGGTTTCGATCACCAGACCTGCCATCGTGCGTGAGCCTTCGCGGATCAGGTGATGGTGAACCGCAGCGGTGGCCAGCAGCGAGGGAATGGGCGCTTTGTCGGCGTCCACGCCGCGATCGCTGAGGATCAGGATACTTGCGCCGTCCTTCACGGCCTGCGAGGCAGCAGCACACAGCTCGCCCAGCGACTTGGCCAGACCGGCTTCGCCGTCGGCAGCGTTGAACAGCATCGGCAGCGTGACAGACTTGAGATCGCCCTTGCTCACCTCGCGCAGCTTGGCCAGATCGCTGTTGCTCAGGATCGGCTGCTTCAGCTTGATCAGGTGGCAATGCTTGGGCGTCTCGTCCAGCAGATTGCCCTCGCGGCCGAGGTACGTGTAGAGCGATGTGACCAGCGCCTCGAAGTTTGCATCCAGCGGCGGATTGGTCACTTGCGCGAATAACTGCTTGAAGTAGCTGTAGAGCAGTTGCGGCTTCTCGCTCAGGCACGCCAGCGGCGTGTCGGTTCCCATCGAGCCAAGCCCTTCCTGCGCGGTGACGGCCATCGGCGTGAGGATGATCTTGAGATCTTCCACCGTGTAGCCGAACGCGTGCTGGCGGACCAGCAGCGTGTCGTGGTCCGGCTGGGGCACGTTCGCGGGCGCGGGCAGATCGTCGAGCGGAACGAGGTTTTCCTCGAGCCAATCCGCCCACGGACGGCTGGAGACCAGCTCGCGCTTGATTTCGGTGTCATCAACGATCCGCCCGGCCTTCATGTCGACCAGGAAGATCTTGCCCGGCTGGAGGCGACCCTTGCGCGCCACGCGGGCCGGATCGACCGGCAGCACGCCGACCTCCGACGCCATGATGACCAAGTCATCTTTGGTCACGTAGTAACGCGAAGGACGCAGGCCGTTACGGTCGAGCACCGCGCCGATGATCGAGCCGTTGGTGAATGCCACGCTGGCCGGGCCGTCCCACGGCTCCATCAGGCAGGCGTGGTATTCGTAAAATGCTTTGAGATCGGGGTCCATCGTGGTGTGGTTCTGCCACGCCTCGGGGATGAGCATCAAAATGCTGTGCGGCAGCGAGCGGCCGTTGATCGCGAGGAACTGCAGCGCGTTATCGAACGTGGCCGAGTCCGAGCCGGATTCCGTGATGATAGGCATCATCTTCGCCAGCTCGTCGCCGAACACCTCGGACTGCAGCGAGCCGTAGCGGGCTTTCATCCAGTTGCGGTTGCCGCGCAAGGTGTTGATTTCGCCGTTGTGGGCGATGTATCGGAACGGATGCGCGAGCTGCCAACTGGGGAACGTGTTGGTGCTGAACCGGCTGTGAACCATCGCCATCGGCGATGCGAACAGCGGGTCCTGCAGATCGAGGTAGTAATCCCGCAGCTGGGTCGCCGTCAGCATGCCCTTATAGATCATGCGGTTGGCGGATAGGATGCAGATGTAGAACTGCTCGCGCACGTCGGCCGGCAAAGTGGTACTGAATTCGACTTCGTTTTCCGACCGCTGGCGAACCAGGTAGAGGCGGCGGTCGAAATCAGCCTTGTTGAAGAAGGTCTTGCCCATGCCCAGGAAGACCTGACGGATCTTTGGTTCGGTCTTTTTCGGGGTCGGGCCGACGAAATCGCTGTTGACGGGCACGTCGCGCCAGCCGAGCACTTCCATACCGTTTTCTTCGGCGACTTTTTCGATCACTTCTTCGCACTGGGCGCGGTAAACCGCATCCTGCGACAGGAACACCATTCCCACGCCGTACTGGCCGAAAGGAGGGAGCTTGATCTTGCGTTTTTTGCACTGGGCGCGGAAGAAGGCGTCGGGCGTGCCGACCATGATACCCGCGCCGTCGCCGGAGTTGGCTTCACAGCCGCACCCGCCGCGATGGTCCATGCGGTGCAGCATCGCCAGCGCGTCGGCCACGATCTGGTGCGAGGGCTTGCCTTTGATATGGCAGATGAATCCCACGCCGCAAGCGTCGTGTTCGTGTTCGGGATGGTAAAGGCCTTGCGGCCTTGGGTAGCCTTTCATCATCAATCCTCGATGGGGGAGAAATCAGACGCAATCCCACTGCGTGCGGCACGGATCGAGCGCGAATTGCTGGTTCTCACGGTTGGCCGCGAGGGTTCAAGTCGCGGGTCGGGTAATTTAGCAATTTCTGACGTTGATACAACATAATTGCACCGTGGAAGGGTAGGCACCGAAATACTCTCTCGGGCTGATTGCCTCTCGAGGCTTCGTGAGGACGAACATGTTCCACCCGCCAAGCCGTCATTGGCGATCCAACCGCCTCCCACTTGACACCTTTTCAACACCCAAAACAGCGTCTAAACCAAGCTCATCAGGATTAAGTGATTTCCCTTATATCGTGTTAAATCAACGAATTACATGCGGTTGCCGTCATGATTAATTGGAAGGCATCTATTTTCTAATGCCATCTTAATGGGCATGAAAGAAGTTCTTCTCAGGCCAATACCAGAACGGCACTGACTTTGCAGCGAGATTTTGCTGTGTGACAAGTTACTGCACCATTGACCATAGCCGTTTCTGACATTTTAAGTCGGCAGGCGATAGCAGCGAGAAATACGAATCCCATTGAGTCGTAATCAACCCCATTCCGTTATGTATGACGACGGTCACGATGGATCGAGCCTAATGATGCGTGGAATCCGTGAGTTTCTGAATTCGCCGATCGGCAAGGCGCTATCGGCCGTCTTGGTCCTTGCTGGCTTGGCTTGGGTGTTCATCTCCGTCCGAGACAATTTTGGCGGAAGCGAGGCGGCGCAGGTATCGACTGCGGAAATCACCTTTATCGACGCCAACACCGGCAAGACCTTTGGTGTTATCCCCTATGCAGGAATGACCATTCCGGTGGAAGCGCCGACCGGCAGCAAAACCGGCTATGTCGCGGAGCTGTGCTACTGGACCGCCGACGGAAAAATCAAGAAAGACCCGACTTACGTGCTGTTGAATCAGTACAAGTCTCCGGCGAGCAAGGACCCCACATTTTGCCCGGATTGCGGGCGACTTGTCACCGTGCGGAACCCCAGCGCAAGTGCGAGCGATCCTCCTCCACCTACCCAGTCGGAATGGAAATCCAAACGCGGCGGCGAATAAGTTTTTTAGACCCCTCAACTAAAGCGAAAAATGAATCCTACAGGAGTCAATATGGCCCCGGCACTGAAACGAACTATTAGAGCATTTACTCTGGTAGAATTGCTCGTTGTCATCGGAATCATCGCGATTCTGATCTCGATCCTGCTCCCTTCCTTGAACAAGGCTCGTGAATCGGCCAATTCCGTCGCATGTCTGGCGAACCTTCGCTCGATAGGACAGGCGATGTACATGTACACCACCCAGAACAAGAACTGCATCCCCGGCAGCGCGATGACTACCGGTCGTTACTTATGGATCAACAGTGGCGGTGCTCTGACTAAAGGATCCAATTCATCCGGTGTGTACAACACCACGAATATCGAACCAGAAGGACCGATTCAGACTTACGACTGGATCAACCCGCTGGCCAAGGTCATGGGACTGAAAGTGCCCAACACCGCAAATGGGATTGCGGTTTTCACTTACTACCAAACGCTCCCGCAATTCAGCTGTCCCTCGAATAAGGGCGTATTGGCTTCCCCTTTCGCCCCCTCCGTCGTGCCAGCCGGCGCAGCACTGAGTTATGCGTCGGCGGCATCATTCATGCTCACGCAGTTCGGATCGGCCGGGATGACTGGTGCGACCGGTGTTGTGACCGGCAATGATCCGTCGAGCGGATACTGGAATCTTCCGCAAGGCTACTTCCCGAAGGTCACCAAGATTGGTAATGCTTCGCGGAAGATCTTCATCGCCGACAGTGGCAAGTACAGCAACTCATACGACGCGGTCGTACCTTCGATCAATTACTCCACCACCAGCAGCGTCATCTCCAACCACCAGTTCAATGATTTCTCGGATTACGGCGCGTTCTTTGGCAACTCCAAATGCTGGGATCGCTCCGGCGGCAAGAACAAGTTTACGGGTGCCGCGTTGCCTAACACCTCGACGGTTCTTCGGGACGGGCGCATCTTCGCCTTCCGTCACGGGGCCAAACCCAACCGCGACAGTTCCGGCAACATGCGTGCAAACGCCGTCTTCTACGACGGCCACGCCGAGAACCTCGACGATCTGACTCTGGCCAATCCCGCGCTTTGGCTACCGAAAGGCACGACAATCGCGAATCCCGCAGCCACCATTGCCAGCGGTCGACCGTTCGTATGGCCGGACGCGGTGACGGCGAACAATATCCCCACGCCCTATACGGTTCCATGACCCCATCAAGGGCGGAAATCCAAATCACACCGGCAGCCGATCCTCCTGATCGGCTGTCGATTTTTTGTCACCTTCATATCGATTGAGATACATTGGAGTTGTTGCTTGTAGTCATTTGCCTCTCCATTACGTGTCTCCCAACCGGAAATTTCATGGGGCAGAAGGTATGTGAACTGGCGGAATCCAAGGCCGGTGACGGCGTGAGTACGGTACAATGCCCTATATTTGAGTTGCCAAGTCTGATTAGGGGTAATCAAGCCTTGCGGAGCCGGTGTAGGTATGGAAAACTAGACGACTTTACGGGTTAATCCTCACTTTGAAGTTTGAGATTCTTTTGCTCTTGGCTAGCTTCTCGCTGTATAATCAATAGTCCGCGTTATTGAACTGACCTGCCAAAGGTCGGCACCTATCAGCGGACTTCGTGCGGCGTGAGATTCGTTCATTCAAGGCAAGACTTGCGCCGGTTTTCCGGAACTTCTTCTGCCGATTGAATCCTCACTCCATTGTAAAGGAGCCCATCGATGACAAGAATTTCCAACCGAAGAACTCTTAGGGGCTCAAAAGCCGGATTCACTCTAATCGAACTGCTAGTAGTGATCGGCATCATCGCGGTGCTGGTTTCGATCCTGCTGCCGGCGTTGAACCGGGCACGCACCCAAGCCGATTCGGTCAAGTGCCTGGCGAACCTTCGCAGCCTCGGGCAGGCCATGAGCTTGTACGTATCGGAGAACAAGGGATGGATTCCGGGATCCGGACTGACCTCCGGACGTCACCTTTGGACACCCAACGCCGGCAACACGGCGGCGATTCTCGTGCCCGGGTATGGCATTAACAACGCCCCGATGGTCAACGAAGCCCTCGATTGGGCTGGCCCGCTGGCGCGGATGATGCTGTTGAAAGACGCCTCGCTGATCAATAACGACCCCAAAGCGCGCTTCCTGTGGTACGTCAACAATGTCGATGCATTCAAGTGCCCTTCTTACTACGGAGTGCTGGCGACCGCGAATACATCGGGGGGCTTTACTGATTTGGGTGCACAACCGGCGTTCAGCTACAACACCGCCAACGCGTTCATGCTCGCCGCCAACTCTGCGTATCCGACCGGCGCGGGCAACGGTTTCGTGGGCAATGTATCGACTCCGGGCATCCCGTACTGGTCCGTCCCAACGGGATATGTGCCGAAAATCACCAAAGTGGGATCGCCGGCCGAAAAAGTCTTCATGGCCGACGGTGCCCGCCGCAGCCGCAATTTCTCGCCGAGTGCGTTCCAGATCACCTACGGCCTGGCGGTCAGCCTGCAGACGCTGAACACCAACGAATCGATGTACACCGACTGGGGCCCATTCACCGCCAACACCCGGTCGTATGGACGCACATCGCTGCCGGTGAATACCGCCAGCCCGACGGCGCTGGACACCCGCGTGCTGTCGATGCGTCACGGCAAAAACGCCGCCAAATCCAGCGGCGGGCTTGTCCGGTTCAACATCGTCTTCTACGACGGCCATGCCGAAAACGTCGACGATGTGACCGGCGCAAACCCCAACCTCTGGCTGCCGCGCGGCACCACCTGGGCGGCGGCTCTTTTCAATCAGGCCGACAGCTCCGGCACCGGAGCGAGAGTCATGTATACAGATATCAAAAACAAATACGTTCCGGCCGGGGACTTTACTGCGAACTAATTCTTTAGGTATGGCCGCGCACGAAGTCATCGCAACCGCGATGATCCGGGTGGGATTCAACCCAATCTATTCTCTCGGCTGAGCCACTGTCCCGGGATGTTTTTTTTGCTTGTGAGGTCCAGTTAAAGCTACACTTGCGTGCCTGTGGTGCGTCAGCCGCATCGTGGTTTCATGTCATTCTGGTGTACTGGAAGTTCCATGATGCAGCGCATTCGTGAATTCCTTGAGTCCAATGCCGGCAAGGCCCTGAGCGCTGGGCTGATCGTCGTTGCGCTGGGTCTGGTGGTCTGGTCGGTCAAAGCCAATTTCGGGCAGTCCGACGCAGAAGCCCTGTCATCCAATCGCATATTCATCGATTCGGTTACGGGCGCGACCTTCGATCACGAGGTCTCTTTGGGGGATAAAATGACGATCACCTCGCCGGCCGGAAACCCAGGATATCCGGCGGAGTTTTGTTTCTGGAATGCCGACGGAAGTATTCGAACCAAGCCATTCCCAGTCTTGGTCAACGCCTACGTTAATAAGCCGGGCCCGACATTCTGCCCGGACTGTGGGCGTTTAGTCATCCCCCACAACCCGATGGCCGCCAAGGGCGACAAGCCGCCTCCGACCAAGTCGGAGTATGAGTCTCGACCTGGTAACACAACGGAATAGTCATCATTGCTTCCAAAATAGTCCGGCTTTTTTTGAAGCAGAGAATAAGAAATGAACAAACGAACCAATAATCGACTAGCGGCCTTTACACTCGTTGAACTGCTGGTGGTAATCGGCATCATTGCGCTGCTGATCTCCATTCTGCTGCCCGCGTTAGGCAAAGCTCAAAAAGCTGCAAAGACCGTACAGTGCCTGGCGAATCTTCGAAGTATCGGCCAGATGATGGGCTTGTACGCCTCGCAGAACAAAGGCTATATCCCTGGCAGCGCAACAACATCGTCTTCATTTCTGTACACGCCGGGACGTTCGGCTCGGTCGACGATCCCAGGCATTACCAACACCGGCGGCGTCGTAGTTGAAGGCTTGCCGGTATCCAATGACGATTTCATCACGCCCCTGACTACGACCGCGGGAACCAAGTTGACGACTCTCAACAGCACTTCCTACGTGGCTCGCTTCCAGGAAATGGTATCGCTGAAGCAGTTTCAGTGCCCTTCGTACCTGGGAGTAGTTTCGACGGTATTCCCTGGCTCGGCCGATGCGGGAACGGTTCAGGCGCCGAGCTACTGCACCGCAGCACTAATGCTGTATACGGGCGGCACGCCCACCCCTGGCACGACCGCCGAATCGAGGTTGGGCGTGACTTTCAACTGGCCGGGAATCACGCCCGGATATGTACCGAAACTTGAGAAGGTGCGTAATTCCGGTAACAAGATATATTGCGCAGACGGCGCGAAGTTCTCCACCAACACCATACCCCCTGATTACAACCTGACCATCTGGCCTGCCGCTAGTTCCACTTTCGGCGCCGTTGGCAATTGGACGGACTTCGGTCCATGGACTCAACAGACCAATTCCTACTTGCGCGCCAACGCCTTTGGCAACGCCGGTGGCGCGGCGATCGACGTTCGTATCCTTGCATACCGCCATGGCAGTGCGACCCCTTCCACTTCTGCCAACAGCGGGATGAAAATGAACGCCGTATTCATGGACGGACACGCCGAGACCCTTACTGAAATTGAGTCGGCCGACCCGTCGCATTGGATGCCTACCGGAAGCGTTTTGAACACCCTGCTGATTAGCGCGGCCGGTGGTTCGTATACCAAGACTTACCCTGACGTAATCACCCGCTACGTACCGAATCTGGCAACGTGGTATTGCCCGTGATTTTTGCGGCATGCCGATTCTGGCTGCCGTCATCAATTCCGCACCATCATCCTCGCCCGGGCCAAATTGGCCCGGGCGAGTGCCTTATCCCAAGTCGTTCTCTTGCCGTTCTTTCCTTTCCGTCCCACTGCCATAGAATTCCCACTCTATGGCTTACGACACCTACGAATCCCCCCTCGCCAGCCGCAATGCCTCGCCGGAGATGCTGAGGTTGTTTTCGCCTCAGTACAAATTCTCGCTCTGGCGAAAACTGTGGGTGGAACTGGCTCGCTGTCAGCGGGAATTAGGGATTACGCGGATTTCATCCGAGGCCATCGCCCAGATGGAAGCCAATGTCGACAAAATCGACTTTGCCCGCGCAGCCGACTGGGAAAAACGCCTCCGCCATGACGTGATGGCCCATGTTCACACCTTCGAAGAAGCCGCCCCGGCAGCCAAGGGGATTATCCATCTTGGCGCAACCTCGCAATTCGTTGTCGATAATGCGGATCTGATCATCATGCGTGAAGGCATGAAGCTGCTGGCCGGCCGGTTGGCCAACGCCATCGACGCGCTGGCGAACTTCGCCGACCGGTGGAAGAACCTCCCCACACTCGGCTACACGCACTTTCAGCCGGCCCAACTGACGACCGTCGGCAAGCGCGCAACGCTTTGGGCGCAGGACTTGGTCATCGATCTGGAAGAACTCGAGCAGCGCATCGAGACGCTCCGTTTCCGCGGCGTGAAGGGCACGACCGGCACGCAGGCGTCGTTCCTCTCGCTTTTCAACGGCGATCACAGCAAGTGCAAGATGCTCGACATCATGGTGACCGAGCGGTTCGGCTTTAGCCGGGCGTTTAACGTCACCGGGCAAA
This sequence comes from Phycisphaerae bacterium, assembly GCA_031377185.1. Classification (GTDB taxonomy): domain Bacteria; phylum Planctomycetota; class Phycisphaerae; order Tepidisphaerales; family Tepidisphaeraceae; genus JANMES01. The sequence continues at coordinate 20,826 of JANMES010000032.1, read as the reverse complement.
CCTACCCGCGCAAGATCGACGCTCAGATCGTCTGCAGCCTGGCCGGCGTCGCGTCGAGCGTGCACCGCTTCGCCAACGACATCCGCCTGCTAGCCGGCATGAAGCAGATCGAAGAGCCGTTTGAAGCCGAGCAGGTCGGCTCATCCGCGATGGCGTACAAGCGCAACCCGATGCGCTGCGAACGCGCGACCGGCCTGGCGCGATTCGTCATCAGCCTCGTCACCAGCCCCCTGCAAACCGCGGCCGAGCAGTGGCTGGAGCGCACGCTCGACGACAGCAGCAACAAGCGATTGGCCGTCCCCGAACCGTTCCTCGCCGTCGACGGCTGCCTGCAGATTCTCGTCAACGTCGCCCGCGGATTGGTGGTCTACCCCAAGACGATCGAAGCCGCCGTGATGTCCGAACTGCCGTTCATGGCGACCGAGGAAATCCTGATGGCCGCCGTCCAGCAGGGAGGCGACCGCCAGGAACTGCACGAATCCATCCGCAAACACAGCCAGGCCGCCGCCGAGGGCGTGAAGATGCACGCCAAGCCGAACGACCTGCTCATGCGCCTCAAGGCCGACGAGGCATTTGCCCAAATCGACATGGACAAGCTGATCGACCCCCTGCTCTTCGTCGGCCGGGCGCCACAGCAGGTGGATGATTTTATCCGCGATGTGGTTGAGCCGATCCGGGAACGCTATAGCGACGTACTGAACCAGGCGGTGGAATTGAAGGTTTGAAAGATCCCGAGGGCAAAACCCGAATGACGAAACCTGAAATCCGAATGACGAATGACGAAAAAAGATTCGTATTCGGAACTTCGTCATTCTGGTTTCGTCATTCGTCTCTCATTCGGATTTCGGGTTTCGTCATTCGGGTTTTCCTTGTCCCTCTCCCCCGGTCCGTTTATAACGTTTATTGGGCTTAAGACGCCGCGCCCGCTAACCGATAAAAGGAGGCGGCGTAAGGTTTTTGGTCCGCCGCGCCGCCGGGACGGTCTCGAGCCGCTTTCGGTCGAAATTTGTCGTTTTTCCCTGCAAAGGCGCACTCGCATGCCCCGTGATATCCCCGTCGGCAATGGCAGGCTTCTGGTCACCTTTGACCACCAGTACCAGATCCGCGACATCTATTTCCCCCACGTCGGGCAGGAAAACCACGCCGGTGCCGGGCCCTGCCGCTTTGGGGTGTATAGCGATTTGCCGGGCAAAGACGGAAAGAACCTCCTCTCGTGGACGCAGGAGCCGGCCTGGACGATCCACCAGCGCTACCTCCGCGACACCCTCACCAGCAGCGTCAGCCTCGATCACACCGACCTCAAGCTGGCGATGTACTGCAACGACTGCGTCGACTTCCACCGCCCGATCATGATCCGCAAGATCAAGATCAAGAACATGGCCGACCATGACCGCGTGGTGAAGGTGTTTCATCACCAGGACTTCAACATGTTCGGGACGAAGATCGGCGACACCGCCTATTACGATCCCGAACTGCGCGGCATCGTGCATTACCGCGCCAAGCGCTACCTGATGGTGACGTTCTTCCAGTCCGGCGAGCAGCGGATCGACGAGTACGCCACCGGCACCAGCGGCTTCCACGGGGCCGAGGGCACCTGGCGCGACGCCGAGGACGGGCACCTGCAAGGCAACGCCATCGCGCAGGGCGCGGTCGATAGCACGATCAGCCACCACGTAAACATCCCGGCCGGTGAGGAAAAGACGATCTACATGGCGATCATCGCCGGCCACAGCCGCGAGGAGTTGCTGGATCTGCAGAAATGGCTGACCAAGATGCAGCCGCAAGGCGTGATCGACCGCACCGGCGCGTACTGGCGCCTGTGGGTCGGCGGGACGAATATCAACTTCGGCAACCTGCCGCCCAAGGTGGTGGAGTTGTTCAAGCGGTCATTACTGGTGCTGCGTACACAGATCGACAACGGCGGTGCGATCATCGCCGCCAATGACAGCGACATCATGCAGTTCAGTCGCGACACGTATAGCTACATGTGGCCGCGCGACGGGGCGCTGGTGGCCGATTCGCTGGACTTGGCGGGTTTCCCGGACGTGGCGCGTAACTTCTACACGTTCTGCCAGCGCACGATCACCAAGGACGGCTTTTTCTATCACAAGTACAACCCCGACGGCTCGCCGGCTTCCAGTTGGCATCCGTGGGTGATCAAGAATGAGCGGGCGATGCCCATTCAGGAAGACGAAACCGCACTCGTCGTCTGGGCGATGTGGCGTCACTATTACCGCTATCGCGACATCGAGTTCATCCGCCCGCTGTGGGTGGACGTGGTTCAACCCGCTGCCGACTTCATGTGCAAATACCGCGACAGCCGGACGGGTTTGCCGCTGCCGTCGTACGATTTGTGGGAAGAACGCTGGGGCGTACACGCGTTTACCGTCGCCACCGTCTACGGCGGACTCAAAGCCGCCCGCAACTTCGCGGTTTGCTTTGGCGATCGCGAAAAGGCCGAGAAATACAACCAGGCCGCCGAGGAGATCAAAGCCGGCGCCGCCAAGTACCTGTTCAGTGACAAGCTCGACCGTTTCGTCCGCCGGCTGGTGCCCAAGGACAGCATGACCCCGCCGGACGATCAGGAATACCGCGAGCGTGAAAACCTGGTGGCCGACGAGGAGATCGAGGACATCTACGAAGTAGACGAGACGATCGACGCCTCGCTCTACAGCGTCTTCAAGTTCCACCTGTTCGAGGCCGACGATCCGCGCGTCGTCAGCACGATGAAGCAGGTGGAAGAGAAGCTCTGGGTGAAAACCCGCGTGGGAGGCGTCGCACGGTACGAAAACGACTATTACCACCGCATCAGTAACGACATCGCCGCCGTGCCGGGCAATCCGTGGTTCATCTGCACGCTCTGGCTGGCGGATTACTTCATCACCCGCGCGAAGACGGCCGCCGACTTGAAGCTCGCCCTGCCGATCTTCGAGTGGACGGCCGGCCACTCACTCGCCAGCGGCGTGCTGGCCGAGCAGGTGAATCCGTACACCAATGAGCCGATCAGCGTTAGCCCGCTCACATGGAGCCACGCAACAGTTGTCTCGACGGCGATCAAGTACCTCGAGAAACTCGAAAGCCTGCAGTTGTGCGGCACGTGCAACCAACCGATCTTCCGCATGCGGCGGCCGGGGCCGGTGGAAGTGAAGAACCATGGCACTTTCGGGCGTCTCGAAGCCGAGTTCGACCTCACCGAAAGCCGCGAGACCTTCAGTCCGCTCGGCCAGTTTACGAAAGAGGATCCGCGCTCGGGCAAAAAGCTCAAGGCCGCGCTCGCGATCGACATCCGCGACTGCATCGGCTGCGAAGTCTGCGTCGCCCACTGCGATCGCGGCGTGCTGAAGATGGTCGACGGCAAGGCGCTGATCGACCTGCGCCATCTCAACAAGTGCGACATGGACGGCGCATGCGTCGAGGTGTGCCCGACCGACGTTGTGAGCCTGCTCATTAAGCCTGCAGAAGAGCCGATCTCCTCGCAGGCGCCGCTGGAGATTTCCGCAGAGAAGGCGTGAATCGATTTGGGGCGTCAAGTTCTTTGCCGTGCAGAGTAAAGCTTTGCTCCGCGAAGGCGCAAGCGGCGGTATGCGCAAATAGAATTTTCGAGCGATGATGGATCCGGATGCTTGAAAAACGACGGCGTTTCCCTGCCCGATAATCAAATCCCACTTTTTCGCTGCAGGTTGCTGAATCCGCCTCGATATCCCGCCGATGAGTCAATGGGAACCGCTGTAATCCCTGGAATTCGTCGTGACTTATACGCTGGTAATCATCCAAAGCCTGCTGATGCTACTCCTGCCGAGTCGCACTCCCGCGCCGGTTCCCGGCTCGTGGAGCGACGCACGCCTTGACGTACCGGCGGTCTGGACGATGGGAGAATGGCGGTTGCTTGAGCATTCGCCGGTCAAATCTCGCGCCAGCACGCTGGATCGCTCGAACGGTCCGGCGATGTCCTGGTCGATGAAGTTCGATCTGGCCAGCCTGTCAGCGATCCAGGCCGGTTCGTTCAACGACTCGGTCGATCCGCTTGCGATGCCCGCAGCCGACCTGTTGCCGGACCGCATCAATACGCCCGCGAATCAGGATGCCCCGGCCGCCTTGGTCCCGGAATCACCCGCATTGCCATCGCTGGCGTTGGATCAATACGCGATGGCGAACCGACTGTATTTTGTTCCGGCCGGTCTTTCGAGTTTTTCGGGTCAGTTTGCCTCGGACATGATGTCGCTGGACTACTCAGGCGGTCCGGTCATCCCACCGATCGGTGGCGGGGGTGATCCGGGCGGCGGAGGCGTGACCCCGCCCGATGTCGGCGGCGGTTTCGGCCATGGCGGGATTCCCGGCAGTGGCGGCGCCACGCCCGAACCGTCGGGCGCGATTCTGACACTGCTGGGCCTGGCGCTGACCTGCGGCCGACGCCGCAAACGCCGTTGAGGTCGCGTCTGGTCCCGCCCGCTGCGTCATCATTGAAAGAGCGCGAGTGACAGGCCAAAAAGGCCCCACCGTGCCGACATTTTCGCCGGCTGAAGGTATGATGGCAGTCGAATTTAGAGCATTTTCGGTTTGGTCGTATCGCCTTGGTTAGCCGCCGCACTTGTGCGGCGTGCCCGCCCCACAAGCGGGGCGGCAAACTCGTCGCTACACCCCAACTGAAAAGGCTATAGAGCGGTTCAACGAGGGCAACCTATGCAGACAGTGGTTCACGTCACCCACGAGGCGATCCAGAAAATCGGCGGAATCGGAGCCGTTCTTCAGGGGCTTCTCACCAGCAAGATCTACCTCGATAAAATCCACCGCAATATCCTCGTCGGCCCGTTCTGGCCGGGCGAGCACTCCGGCGACCAGCGGCTGGGCCATTCCGGCGAGGTGCTTTATTCCTCGATCGACCACATTTACCGCTCGCCGCTGACCAAGCAGTTTCGTCAGATCGAAGACGAATACGGGTGCGGCCTCATCTACGGCCGGCGGCGGTTTGTGGATAAAGAAACCGGCGTGGTCTCCGTGCCCGAGGTCCTTCTGTTCGATGTCAGCCGGTTTAACGAAGCCAAGATCGGTGCGTTCAAGTACGAGCTGTGGAAAAAGTTCAATATCGACAGCAACCGCTACCAGCACATCTGGGATTACGAGCAGTACGTCCGCCTGGGCAATCCGACGATCGCCGCTTTGCACGCACTGGGCGCGACCGGCAGCCTCAGCGAGCCGTGCGTCATCGTCAGCCACGAATACATGGGCATGCCCACGTGCCTCGCGGCGATCATGGAACCGGAGAGCAATTTCCGCACGATCTTTTACGCCCACGAAGTCGCCACGATGCGCCGGATCGTCGAGCACAACCCCGGCCATGACACGATGTTTTATAACGCCATGCGCCACGCGATCGCCGAGGGGCATTTCGTGGAGGACGTGTTCGGCGATCAGCACGATTTCTACAAACACGCCCTGGTGAAGCAAACGCGTTTCTGCGACGAAATCTTCGGCGTCGGCGATTACGTGCTGAAGGAAATGCGCTTCATGGGCCGCGATTTTCTCACCGTCGATGCCAGCCTCGCCTACAACGGCGTTCCGCACTGGCCGCTGACAGTGGAGGGGAAACTCGCCAGCCGCAACAAGCTGCGGGGGTATTGCAAAAACCTGCTGAAATTCGAGCCGGATTACGTCTTCACGCACGTCACCAGGCTGGTTCCCAGCAAGGGGCTGTGGCGCGATCTACGCGTGCTGGAGCATCTCGATCCGCTGCTCCGGGAACGCAATGAGACGGCCGTCCTGTTCGTGCTGAGCACCGAAGGCCCGGGGCGTCGCCCGGAAGACATCCGGCGGATGGAAGCCGAGTACCACTGGCCGGTGGTACACCGAGAAGGCTACCCCGATCTTTCCGGCGGGGAGGCGGCGTACTACGCGGGCGTGCAGGAATTCAACGCCCAGTGCCGCAATGTGAAGGTCGTCTACCTCAACCAGTTCGGGTTCGATCAAAAAACCTGCGGCCACCGCATGCCGGCCGACATGGAGTTCATGGACATCCGCAAAGGCTCCGACGTCGAGTTCGGCCAGAGCATTTACGAGCCGTTCGGCATCGCCCAGATTGAGCCGATCAGCTTCGGCGGGATCTGTGTCTACACCAACGTCTGCGGATGCGCCGGGTTTGTCGAAAAAGCCGCCGGTGGGAAGCCCACGCTCAACGCCATCGTGGCCGATTACACGCAGTTGCCCGACCAGGCGATCCGCCCGGAGCAGATCCTGGCGATCGGCAAGAAGGAGCGCGACGCGATCGAGCACCAGGTGGCCGAGAAGGTCGCCCATACGCTGATTGACCGCCTGCCTCGTAACCCGCAGGAAATCGCCGAGTACCTAAAACGCGGACAGGCGCTGGCCAACAACATGAGCTGGGAAGTCGTCGCCCGCGAATACGTTCTGCCGGGGATCGATCGGGCGAGCAAGGCACAGAAGTTGCATTTGATTGCTTAGGGTTTGGTTGGGGTTATTTGTTACTGGTTACTATTTATCTGTATAAAGTCGATTTGTTGTTCCTGACAGCGTAATGGCTATCCTTCTATCGAACGTGGCATAACGAATGACGAGTAACAAGTAACAAACACCAAATGCCCGAACTCCTACAGCACATTCTCTTTCCCCTCACGCGATGGCTGCACCTGTTGGCCAGCACGTTGATCGTCGGCGGAACGGTGTTTTTTGAATTCGTCGTGCCTCGTGGGATCGAAGATCTGAAACTGGAGAATCAGCTTTCGATCATTGCATACCTTCGGGTGGTCTTTCGGAAGATCGTCCTGGTGAGCGTGATTCTGCTTCCCATCACCGGGGCGGTCACGATCTATCAACAATGGCCCGGGTATGTTTCGCCAGAGGGCCACTTATCACCGGCGACGCCTTGGGCGATTGCCCACATCGTACTTTCGTTCATCGGGCTTGCGTTGGCAGCGGGGCTGGTGATCGGACCACAAGTGCCGCTGCGCGCCCGCGAGTGGATGAAGATCAACTTCATCATCCTGATGTCGGCGATGTTCATCGCCAGTGCCTGCCGACACGTCCGGCTGTTCACCCGCGAGCGGATGATGCGGAATCAGTTTCAGGTCGACAAGCCTTCACCGCCTTTCATCCGTCCATGAGTGTCCTTCCGCCGAGCGGAGTTGAGCTGGCACCCGGTGTGTTCGCCGAGCCCGGTTCGCTGCGCCTACAGGCCGCCCGCGCCCAAGGGCCCGGCGGGCAGAACGTCAACAAAGTCAACACGCGCATGGAGTTATGGCTCGATCTGCGACAGATCACCGGCCTGCGCGAAACCGCCCTTGCTCGCTTGGCCAAAATGGCCGGCAAACGCCTGACTCAGGACGGCCTGCTCCATCTCACCTGCGGCGAGCACCGATCGCAGGAAACCAACCGACAGGAATTGTTCGACCGTCTGCGCGTCATGATCCAGACCGCTCGAGTCGAACCCAAAATCCGCCGCAAGACCAAGCCGTCCCACGGTTCCAAGCAGCGCCGCCTGGAACAAAAAAACCGTCGCGGCGAAATTAAATCGCTGCGACGGTCTCAAAATCAGGACTGAGCGCTGAGTGCCGAGTAACGAGTGAATTCACTCAACACTCAAAACTCAGCACTGGCTTATTCGTCATCGTCTTCGAAGTCATCATCGTCGTCATCGTCGTCGAAGTCGTCGTCGGGATCCTCAAAGTCATCTTCATCGTCGTCCTCGTCGTCGTCATCATCGTCCTCGTCGTCATCTTCGTCTTCGTCCTCGTCTTCATCGAGATCATCCAGGTCGGCGTCTTCTTCGTCATCGTCGATCTCGTCTTCCTCTGCCTCTTCCTCGTCTTCTTCGTCTTCGTCATCGACTTCGTCTTCGTCTTCGTCGTCATTGCGTTTGGCCGGTTTCTTGGCGCCAGACGGAGAGAGCAGCGCGAACGATTCGTACGCATCAAGAACGGCAGTATCAGCAAAGACGGATTCCACGGGGCTGAGCAGCGACGGTTCGAGGTCGCGGGTGATTTCCAAATCAATTACAGACGTCATGGTTTCCATCCCTCTGGTTTTGAATCAACTAAAGCCCTCGCAAGCATGGCGAAGTCGCGGTATTGAAGCGGGGTTATAAGAGGGCGTCAAGTCAAAAGCTAGTCCAATTTTGACCTTCTTAGCCGCAGCGCGTTGCCGAGCACCGTCACGTCCGACAATGCCATCGCCGCCGCCGCGATCAGTGGGTTCAAATGGCCGGTCGCCGCGAGGGGAATCGCCAGGACGTTGTAGAAAAATGCGAAAAACAAATTCTGTCGGATCACCCGCATCGTGGCGCGGGATAAGCCGATGGCCGTCACGATCCCGTGCAGGCTGCCGCTGACTAGAACGATGTCGCCGGTTTCTTTAGCGATATCGCTGCCCGAGCCGATGGCGATGCCCAAATTCGCCTGGGCCAGCGCCGGGGCGTCGTTAATGCCGTCCCCGACCATCGCGACGTTCCGCCCCTTGGACTGGAGATTGCGAATCACTTCCGCCTTGCCCGACGGCAGCACCCCGCCGTGGACTTCGTCGATGCCGACCTGTTGGGCGATCGATTCAGCCGTGGATTGACGATCGCCGGAGAGAAGGACCGTCCGCAACTTACGGCGATGGAGCGAGGTGATCGCAGCAAGCGAGTCGGGTTTGATCGTGTCGGTCAGGCTGATGGTGCCAAGGAGTTTGGTTTCGTCGCCCAGACGCTCTGCAATCAAGACCAGAGTGCCCGACGTTGTAGCACGGGCGTCCCGCCCGTGCCAAGGTGCTCCGTCTGACACGGGCGGGACGCCCGTGCTACGAACAAGTCGCTCGTTCCCTACAAGTATGGTTCGACTGCCAAGCGTCGCGGTGATGCCCAACCCCGCTTCGTTCGAAAACTTCTCCGGCTGCCGGATCGCCACGCCCCGCTGCTTCGCGTGTTCAACGATCGCCTTGGCCAGCGGATGCTCGCTGAACTGCTCGACACTGGCGGCCAACGACAGCAGATCGTCCGCGCTCATCCCGTCCGCCGGGCAAACCTGATCGACGCCCGGCTTGCCGAGCGTGATTGTGCCGGTCTTGTCGAGCACGATGGTGTCGATCTTCTCGGCCTTCTGCAGCGCGTCGATGTCGCGCAGCAGCACGCCGTTCTTTGCGCCGCGGCCGGTACCGACCATCAGTGCAGCAGGCACAGCCAATCCCAGCGCACACGGGCAGGCGATGATCAGCACGCTGCAAACGGCGTTGGCGAGGTGCGCCCACAGATCGCCGCGCTCAAGACCGACCGACGTGCCATACACGTACCAGCCGATGCCCGTGACCAATGCGACCGCCAACACGCTGGGCACAAACACCGCCGAGATCTGGTCGGCCAGCTTCTGCACGGGCGGCTTGGAGTTCTGCGCGGTCTCGACGAGTTTGACGATCTGCGCCAGCGCCGTCTCGGCCCCCACCTGCGTGACGCGAATCTGGAGTGCCCCGTCGCGGTTGAGTGTCCCGCCGATGACTTTGTCGTTAACGGTTCGGGTCACTGGTAAAGGTTCGCCGGTGATCATGGCTTCATCAACGGAACTGCTGCCACTGACAATCACACCGTCGCTCGGCACGCGATCGCCTGGGCGGACGAGGATGATGTCGCCGGGGCAGAGATCGCCGACGGGGACGCTCTCCGGCTCCCTCTCCCCAGCGGGGAGAGGGCTGGGGTGAGGGGCGAGACGCGTGTCGTCTAACGGCGTGGTGTTGCCGGACGGCGTTACTGACGGCGCTGATTGCGCGGATAAGATATTCAGCGATACAACCGTTCTCCCCTCACCCCTGCCCTCTCCGCGCTGGGGAGAGGGAGGAAGGTCAGCGGCGCGCTTCAGGCGCAGGGCGGTCGCCGGCGTCAGGTCGAGCAGTTCGTGAATTGCCTTGCCGGCCGACTGTCGCGCGCGGGCTTCAAGCCAATGGCCGAGGCTGATCAACGCGAGCAGGCCGGTGGCTTCCATGAAGAACAGGCGGTCGGTCGGCGGGGTCGCCCACCAGCCGAGCATTCCGCCGATCAGCAGAACCAGGCTATAGAAGTACGCGACGCTCGCGCCCATCGTGATCAGCACGTCCATGTTGGTCGTGCCGTGGCGAAGTGCGGAGAACGCGCTGCGGTAAAACTTCCCGCCGACGTAGACGATCGCGATGGTGCTGGTGGCGAGCGCCGTCCAGGCCATCCAGTCGACGGTGGCGGGCATCGCCATTCCGGAGTGACCGATGCCCAGCAGTTTGAATAACCAGTGTGTCGTCTCCAGCGGAAACCAGAGCACGACACCGACCATCGCCCGGCGGAACCAGGAAGAGGCCTCGTGATGCTGGCGCGCCAGCCGATCGACTTCCGCCTGTTGGCCGGCGTCGGGCGCTTCGGGCGTGGCCTGGTAGCCGGACTGGTTGATCGCATCGGCCACGCGATCCGGCGAGGTGCGAGCCGGGTCGAACTGTACCGTCGCCCGGCCGCGAGCTAGGTTCACCTGGCAGGCAACCACACCATCGACGGATTTGATCGCCTTCTCGACATGCGCGACGCAACTGGCGCAGTCCATGCCGGTGACATTCAACGCAGCGTCGATCGTGGATGAAGATGCTGTCATTTTGGCGTGCGGGCTTCAGCCCGCATGATCCGTTCCCATGATTGAACTCGAATCTTCGGGGATCACCCACAAGATCGCCAGGCAAGCGGGCTGAAGCCCGCCCGCCGAGGCTACTTCTGCGCGGGTTTGGCAGGATACCCGGCCTTGGTCACTGCGTCGGCCAGCATTTGCGGGCTGGCCGACTTCGGATCGAACTTCACCACCGCTTCGCCGGCCGACAGATTCACCTGTGCCTGCTGCACACCGGGGACCTCGCGGATCGCTTTATCCACCCGGGCCACGCACTTGTTGCAACTCATGCCGCTGATCAGCAGGCCGGCTTCGGATAAATCGGATGCTGCACTCATGACGACTCCTTTGAAAACCAATGGTAGCGCGCATCGACGCCATTGGGATCGACCCAAAGTGTATCGCACCTGCGATGGATAGGTGCAAGTGACCGGCGTTTGACAGGGGGAAAGTGATCCAGTCCGGCGAGGCGGGCCGCGACCCGACCAACCTCCGCTTGCTGATCTCGTTATGGTTGTACGCCACCATCGAACGCGAAGACAGCGCCCGGGAACTGGCACGACAGTGCAGGACCAGCGACGCCTACAAGTGGCCCTGTAGCGCGGCGAATTTGAATCACCACACCTTGTCCGGTTTCCGCGTGACGCACGCCAAGGCGCTGGTCGGCTGGTTGCAGAAGGTCTTACTCGTGGCGAGCACATCCGGTCATCAAAAACAGCAGGACGGGAAGGTATCGCATGGTGACAGGATAGCCCATTTGAGGCCGAGCCGGTTCGGTTTGGACTGCCGGTGTGATTGGGGTTAGGCTTGCGACATGGACCGGGATCAGATTCAGCCAGGGCGGGGACGGTCATCTCGCGGCTTTATCCTTTTATTCGGCACGCGGTCGATCGTGAAAAACGAGCCCCAACCGCCGGTGCGTACGCGGTGCCCCAAGTGTGAGCAGGAAGCGGATCTGATCGCCAAAAGCCATCGCCAGTGGTTTACGCTGTTTTTCATCCCGGTGTTTCCGATCTCCGGAAAGATGACGTTCTGCCAGTGCGCCAACTGCGGAACGACGTTCCGCGTCACGCCGGAGCGATTGAAATCGGAACTGGATCAGGTGGCCAGCGCGCAGACTCAGCGGGCGATCGGCATGTACAACTCGCTGCGGGCCTCGCCGGCCAATTCCGTCACGCTCAATGAGCTGATGATGCTGTACGCGGGAATGAACGAGTTCGACCAGGCCATCAGCGCCGCCCGCGATTTTCCGCTAGCGCTCAACGCCAGCGAGCAGTGCATGACCACGCTCGGGCGAGTATATCTGGCGATGGACCAGCAGGAGCAGGCGATTCAGTGGTTCGACGCAGCCATCGCGCGCAACCCGATGCTGGCCGACGCACAGTATTTCAAAGCCGTCGCGCATTTCGGCCAAACCCCTCAGGATTTGGTCAAAGCCCAGACGGCGGCGAGGGCGGCGAAAATCGGCGATCATCCGAACGCGGAGTTGCTGTTACGCGATATTGAGTTGAAACTGAAGGAATGAATAAGTTGCTAGTTGTTAGTTGTTAGTGAGGATAAAAGGCCTTACTAGAAAACTAACAACTAGCAACTAGCAACTCATCCAACCATGGGCCTGATCTCCATCATCCTCCCGATCACCGATGACGCCACGCGGCTGGATCGGACGATTCTGCATTCGCAGTATGAAGCCGGGCTTTGGCCGACGGAGGTTGTCGTCGCTAACGCGCTCGGGCCGGAGGTGATTCCGCTGGCGACCGGTGAGGGCGTGCGCGTCGTCGATTGTCCCAAGGGCGATCGCGCCAGTGTGCTCAACTTCGGCGCCAAAGCCGCCAAAGGCGATGTGCTGCTTTTTATGTCGCCGGATTCGCTTCTTCCCAGGCGGTTTACCGAATCCATCTGGTGGGCGTTTCGCGACGAGCGCGTGGTCGGCGGGGCATTTGATTACGAGTTCGACGAGTTTCCGCACACGCATGGATATAATCGAGACGCACTGGCGGTGGTTCGGCTGCTCAACCGTATTCGCTTCCGCTGGACGGGCAATTATTTGATCGAACAGGGCATTTTCATCCGCCGCGAGGTATTTGACCGCATCGGTGGTTTCCGCAACGATCGTCGGCTAGAGGATTTGTACTTCAGTCGGGCAATGAAGCGCCGCGGCCGAACGGCCGTGCTCGGTCCGGCGATGCGGATTTCGCCCAAGCGGTTTTTGCGCCATGGGGTGCTGCGTCAGTTTATGACGGATTTGACGCTTCTGTTTACCGACGGATTGGGTTGGCAACCGGGATTGGCAGGACGGGAAACCGATTCTTAGCATGAATTTGCCGCTTGCGGCTTCGCGAATGCAATTCTTCCGCCCTCGCCAAGCCACGGGCGGCAAAAGATTTCCGCGAAACAATTCGCAACTAACGACGTCTTCTTGAGTAGTAAAGGCGGAGACTGAACGGTTTATGGGCTTGGAGTACCTCAAACGCTGGCATTGGATGATCATCGGCCTGATCCTGGGGGCGATGTTCGGCGGCACGCGCCTTATGTGGCGCGACGAAGATCCCGAAGGTGATCGCACTTACGACCGGCTTCAGTTTACGGACATGATCAAGCGTGGAATGCAGGTGCGAAACCTGGTTCTGCACCCGCCGATTGACGGGCGGGAATGGATCACCGGAGAAGCCTTCCGATACAAGAGCGGGGAATTCTACGTCCACAGGATTCAAAAGCCGAAAAAGTGGTGGCAGTTCTCAAAAAGCCCGGCCACCCAACCGGCGGTGAACACCAGCGGTGAGCAGGGCACTTGGGTGCCATTTCCCATGCTGGCGGCAGATTCGACGTCCGAACGGCCGATCTATAAAAACCCCGCAACGGCGGCGGAATTTTTCGCAGAACTACAGGCGAAATATCCGCAGGCCAAGGATTTGTTGGTTTACAAGACCGCGTGGTGGGAAGTCCCCAAAATCACCATGGGAATCTACACGCTCGGCGGGTTCGTGGTGCTCGGCTTGATCTGGCCGACGATCGCCAACCTGCTGGCGGGCGCGGGTTTTGGCAAAAAGCCTCCGAAAGACGATTACGACCTCAGCCGCTTCAAATCCGAACCCGAGCCCCAAACCGCCGTCGCGCCGGTGACCGCCGGGACCAGCGAACTCGACGCGCTCAACGCCAAGCTCGAAGCCGAGGTGGCGGGCATGTTCGTCACCAAAACCGCCATCGAGCAGGAAAACGAGGAAGAGGAAGCCGCCATCAAGCAACTGCGGATGGACGCGGTCGAAACCCCCACGGAAAAAGCCGAGCGCGAAGAACGCGAGTACAAAGGCGAGTTCTATCCTGTCGCCAAGCCGGCCGTTCACAAAGACGAGAAGAAATAGAAACAAAGATTTCACAGATTACACAGATGGATTCGAACGGAATGAATCTGTGTAATCTGCGAAATCTTTGTTTTTCTCCGCGTTCTTCGTTGCTTCGTGTTGAACTCTCTTCAAAACCAGCCCTGCTTCGTGGATACTGTCGCGAATGCCCACGCTATTCGAAAAGATCATCGCCCGTCAGATCCCGGCAAAAATCGCGTACGAGGATGACGCCTACATCGCCATCCATGACATTTCTCCCCAGGCGCCGCTGCACGTGCTGGTGATCCCCAAGCACGTGATCCCGTCGCTGAATGATCTTCAGCCCGGCGATGAGGCGATCGTGGGGGGACTTTTCCTGATCGCGAAGAAAATCGCCAACGAGTACGGCTACACTGAGTTCCGCACCGTCTTTAATTGCGGCGAGGCCGCGCAGCAGACGGTGTTTCATCTGCACCTGCACGTATTGGCCGGGCGATCCTTCACCTGGCCGCCGGGATGAGCGAAGATTGCGGAATAGAAGTCGGGAGTGTTGTTGATGTCGGCTGAAACGGAATCGACAGAAATGCCCGACGTGACGTCGCCCGCGCCCGCGATCGAGAGTCCCAATCCGCAATCCGAAATTCCCCCCGAACGCCGCTGGTCGATCCGGTTTTGGCGGTCGGTTGTCGTTCTTTTCTCGCGGCTGTATCACCAACTGAAAGTCCGCAACCGCAACCCGCTGCCCAAGAGCGGCGCGGCGATCCTGGTGTGCAACCACATCTCCGCGCTCGATCCGGTCCTCCTGCAGGCGGCCAGTTCACGATTGATCGTGTGGATGATGGCCAAGGAATACTACGACCTGAAGTCGCTCAACTGGTTTTTCAGGATTGTGGAGGCGATCCCGGTCAACCGCGGCTCGCGCGACTCCGCCATCAGCACCCGTGCGGCCATCCGGGCGCTGGAATCGGGGCGGGTGCTGGGGATTTTTCCCGAGGGAAAGATCGAAACCACCACGGAATTGCTGCGATTTCACGTCGGCGTGGCGATGATCGCGCTGCGGACGGGCGTGCCGGTCTACCCCGCGTATCTGGAAGGAACCACCCGCGGAAAAGAAATGATGCAGGCGGTTCTGTCGCCCAATTCGGTCTCGCTACGTTTTGGTCCGAGAATCAGCCTGGATTTCACCGAAAAAGGTCGGAAAGACCTCAAACAGGCCACCGAATCCATCCGCGATGCGGTGGAATCGCTCCGTCAGGCTGAAATCGAGCTAATCCAACAAAAAAACCTTACAGTTTGAGCCCGCCGTCTGCCGATCCCTAGATTGTTCACGTTGGATAAGTAGCGGAATAAAAAATAATAGGGTTGACCGCTGGGTTCGCCGCCCGGTATAAGATAGGCAATCTGAAACACTTGGGGTGACGGCGCATTTTCTCCCCTCCGGAAGACACCGTGCAGAAATGCCGGTGTCTTCTTATTTCCACTCCGACTTTCGCCGCTCCTCGATCAGTGTTGGTAACGTTTATTCTGATTGTAACGTTCGAGCAATGAGGGATATTCCTTAGTTACGTTAAGGTCCTCGTTTGATTTTGCTAAGAATTGCGATTTGCCAACGAATGTGGAAGCCGCATTCTGACAATTCTCGATTGTAAATGCAGGTGTCATCCATCGGGCCAGCAGGGTTATTCGCGACCGAGGATCAGTCCGCTGGAGTAATTTCAGTTGACTCGCATTGCCCTGAGTTAGCCGCCCCGCTCGCGGGGCGTGCTCGCCGCACAAGTGCGGCGGCTAACCAAGAGAATACAACTCCACTGAAAATGCTGTATTGGATCGCCACGACAAAAAAGATCCTGTCGTATGGACTAGCGGACATATGTACTTGAGGCCGGCAGTGTCATGGGCGGCGCTTTGGTCGGTATCTTTTGTCCGCCGATGCTGAGGTAGTAGTTGACCAACTCATTGAGCGCTTTGATCGCGCTGCGGTTCTGATCGACCCATTCAAGTACGCCCAGCGAAAGAGCGGATTCCCGGCGTATCTCATCCGTGCAGGCGCTGAACATGACTACAGGAAGATGTCGAGTCGTCGGATTCATGCGAAGCACGCCGACCATCTCCAAGCCTGTCATTTCGGGCATCATGTCGTCGAGAATGACGAGCAGGGGTTTTTGGAGATCCGATGCGTTGATGAGGTTGAGTGCTTCCTTGGCGGTCGCGATGTGAGTGACCGCGAATCCCTGCCGGGCGAGCAGCCGATGGAGGGCCGCGCCGCTTTCTTGATGATCGTCAACAATAAGAATCATAGGTTAAGAGAAGATTGAAAGTCTGAACTCTTGCGACCAGGCGAGCAATGGGATGGCGTCTTTCAGCAGCCGCGTTTTGATCATCCCTCGGTCATATGGAATCAAGTATATACTAAACCTCGCATATTTTACAGTGCATCAAAACAAAGGATCACGAACCCCCGTCGCGATATTTAGTAATCTACAAACAAGATTGAGAATCGGACGCAAGTTAGTATTTTGTACGGAATTTTCTTGCATTCTGAGCTCGCTGGCGATAGTTCAATGATCATGATTGAAGCCTTGGGACCCAAAATTCGGAAAAACCGCCGCAAGCTCGGTTTGACGCTGGACGAACTGGCCGGTCGGACGGGGATTTCCAAGCCGTATCTGTCGCTGATCGAGACCGGCCGGGTGCCCAATCCGCCGAGCGACGAGAAACTCCGCCGGCTGGAGCAATCCCTGGGCTTTTCCGCCGGCGAACTGCTGACGCAGGCACATCTGCAACGCACGCCGCGGGATGTACGGGCGGTGCTCGCGAATTTGATGAGCGGCAGAGTTCAGGGTTCAGGGTTCGGGGCTCAGGTTGGCGAAGGAGCCGATCTTCTACCCCGAACCCTGAACCCCGAACCCCGACCCCTGAATTTGGACGATGCCTATCTCTCCGGCGTACTCCAAGAACTGGTCGATCGGTCGTCCGGAAACGTCGAGCAGATTTCCACCAACGCCGTCCCGCTGATCAACCGTGTGTCGGCTGGTTATCCGAAAGACTTCACGGACCTTTCCTATCCGGCGAAGGTGGCGGATGAATACATCGGCTGCCCTGACGTCCGCGACGCCGATGCGTTCGCCACGCGCGTGAGCGGCGACAGTATGATGCCCAAGTACCGCGACGGTGACATCGTGATCTTTTCCCCCGCCAAGTCGCCGCGGAATGGAGACGACTGCTTCATCCGGTTTGAGGACGGGCAGACGACGTTCAAGCGAGCATTTTTCGAATCCGACGACGCCGGCACGCCGGTGATCCGCCTTCAGCCGCGCAACGAGCGGTATCGGCCTCAGGTGGTGCCCAGCGAGAAAGTCACCGGGCTGTACAAGGCGGTCTATCGGTACCAGAGTGTGGAAGAGGACTGAATTCCCGATCATTTCTTGCTGCACCCAGAAGAACCTGAAAAATGATTCTCGCAGAAACGAGTCGTAAATCGCTCTAGTGACCAACGAACGATGACTCTTTTCAGTACGCACGCCCCATCGCCGCCATTCGCGCGGCGCGGTTGACGTAGAAGTAACGCAGCGCGTCGATCAAGTGATCATTCTCGCCGTCCTTGAACGGCAATTCGCTGCTGTAACCCGTCGGATAGTGATAGCTTCGCAGCGCTTTGATCAGATTCCTGCACTGCGGATGCACAAACAGCGACACCTCCCCGCTGCCGCTGCGTAAATCTCTGCGGATCAGTTCCAGTCCATCGACGATCCCGCTGGGCTTACTCCTCACCACATACCCGCGCCGGCGGAGCAGTGTGACGTTGGATTCGGCCGTCTGATCGTTGCGACTGTTGCCGGCCGGGTCGCAGGCGATCGCTCGCACCTTTCCCCACGGCCGCGACTCGATCACTCGCAAATGCTCGTCCATCGTCCGCCCGCTTTGCACGTACTCGTCGATGACATGCACCGTGCTGCCGTCGTCGGCGATCCACAAACATGCGAACGGATTGGAGAAACCGAAATCGATCGCCAGGCACAAGGGAGGACTGAGGTTCGAGGACTGAGGACTGAGTGAAGGCGAGCCAGAGTCGCTTACGCCTTCGCGGAGCGATGTCGAAATGTTCTCGCACACGTGCTGATCTGGATCGAACGTCGGGAACACACACCCTTTCACACTCGGGCGTTTGCAGAGCATTTCGGCTTCCCAGCTTTCGACGCTCGCCCGGCGCTTCAGTGCGATCGCGTCGTCGATCGGCAAGAACCCGTCGGCGGTTTTCGCTAATCCCCGGCAATCATCCCACAACGGGCAACTCGCGCACTCCCGGTCCGGCGGACACTTCTCCAGCACATCCAGCACGCACCACTTGATCACCGGCCTTGCGGCGGCTTCGGACTGCTCGACCCAGTCGTGCATCAATCCCCACGGCGTGTGCAACGTCGACAACGCCTCCATCGTGCCTGCGACCGACGATCCGTCGGCCAGCGTCAGCGACCGGGTGGTGAGCTTGGCGGCGTCGAGGACTTTTGAATCGAACAGCTCCAGCTCGTCGCACCGCAGTTTCTGCACACGCAACCCGCGCACGGCGCGCTGCGATTGCGCGACGACTTCCGCGTGCGAATCATTGGTGAGCCTAACGCAGCGGCTGCGCTTCTTGCCATCGAGCAGCTCCTCGGCGATACGGTCGAGATCGGGAATCAGATGATCCCACATCCGCAGCGATTGCAGCAGCGACCCGCCAAGGATGGTGATGGCGATCCCCGGCTTGTGGAGCAGATCGAGCAAAGTCGCCACCGCCGCCAGCCGAGTTTTACCGCCACCCCGCGGCGCCCAGACGACGAGATCCCTGGCCGGCTCGAAATAGCTCTTGAGCAGATACTCAAACGGTGCCTGATGATGCGGGCACACTGATCGTCGCGGGACATTCACGCCGACAAAGTGCTTAATCCACGCGTGCAGTTCATCGGGAGTTCTGCACGGGTTCAGAAGACTCTCTCCCTCGCCCGGTACGCCGGGAGAGGGCGGGGGTGAGGGTTCTGCCGGGACGACCGGTGCCAGCGGATTGCTCGTATCACGCCTTCTCGTATCGCTCGCATCTGGCAACACTGGATCAACCGCATCTCGCTGCAGAACCCTCCCCCTGCCCTCTCCCGGCGTACCGGGAGAGGGTTCTGCGCCGCGATCCAAGCAAAAATACACCGGCCTGTCCGGCTCCGCCGGCGTGAAGCGCATCATGCCCGCCCGCTCGAAGAGCGGATGTACACGCCCCATCTTTGCCATCGCTTCGACGAATCGCGTCGGGCAATGTTCGCACAATCGCTTCACGATCCCCGCCGCCAGCCCGGCGGAGCGGAACGTCGGATGCACGATCACTCGGCTGATCGTCCGCAGGTTGGCGTTGGCGAACAGAAGCTTCTCCCGGTACGGCTTGTCGCTCAACCCAAACACCAGATTCCGCTCCCGCGAGCACGCCGCCGGGTACGACAACACACCCACCGCAGCGATCTGATCGGGATTCCTCTTGTCGCGATGCACGAACCTCGCCCGCCAGATACAGGCGACCGTCGCGGGTTTTTTCTCGAGATAGTGGAAGCGCGCCAGGGCGTGGTAATCGTCGATCGTGCCGGGTTCGAAGATGAATTCGCCGGGGAGGTAGTTGGTTTCGTCGGTCATAGTCAACTCCTGTTTTGAACCAAGTCAGAAAGAGGGAATGAACGCAGAGACGCAGAGAAGAACATTTGCATTTTTTTCTTCTCTGCGCCTCTGCGTCTCTGCGCTCATCTATTTCCTCTTCGTTGCGTCGTCGCTTCGTGGTTAAATCTCTTCGGATGTAAACACCCCGAAATCGCACCGCACGATACGATCCGGCTTCAATGGCAGCGCCACGTCGTCATGGCTCGTCGCCAGCACCGCAGCGAGATTGGGATGCGAATCGATCACCTTCCGGATCGCCCGCGAGACAATCGCCGCCGTCACTCGGTCGAGCAGCGCGGCGAATTCATCGCAAATCAGCGTCGCCAGGCGCGCCGGATCGCGCTCGAACTTGTGCAGCGCGACGGCCAGCCGCAATCGCCAGCGCTGGCCGTCCGACAGTTCCGCGGGCGTGCGGAGATACGTCCAGGCTTCGCCAAGCCCCATTTGGCCCAGCAGCGCCAGCGCCTGCTCCAGCGGCAGATCGGGCAGGCAATCAACCGCCGGCGCGTCGGGAAGCACCAGTCTGGCCAAGTCGATGATTCGCCGGCCGAGGTGTTCTTCGTGTGCGACGATTCGCCGCAGCAAGCTGGATTTGCCCGCCCCGCTAGCGCCGACGATCAGCATGACTTGCCCTGATTGGGGGATGGGGAGCGATTGCAGCGGCTCTGGCCCGGCGGTAGGTTGACTCGACGCTGGCAGATCGAAGTATTCCGCCACCCGCTGCCCTCTCCATGTGCGGATCGGCGGAAGCGGAACGGGGATCGCGCGGACGATCGGCTGGCGACGCGCAGAACGTTGGCCTGGGGTGCTCATGGGACTGCTCCTGTTCAAAAAAGTGTTTTTTGATCCGATCCGGCTGGGACAGAAGCGCCTGACGATCCGGCGATGGAATCGCCCGCGCGTGGCTACGGGCTCGCGGGCGTTTTGCCCGGGGTTGGGTTATCTCAATATCGAGTCGGTCGAGCCGGCCTCGTTTGAGGACTTAAGCGACGACGACGCCCGATCCGATGGTTTTGAATCGCTGGGAGAATTGAAGAGAGCCCTCCTTTTGATCTATCCGGACAACACGGACGGGAAATGCTGGTGGCGCGTGCGGTTCAATCTCGACGCGAAGAGACACGTGAAAAAGCGATCAGTGAAGAAGAAGGATTGAACCGGTCTGCCCCCCTGAGCGGGGGGTGACGGCTACCCCCGCCAGCGGGCCGACCGGTGAGGGGATCATACCCCCCCCC
>JANMES010000148.1:0-1677 GCA_031377185.1 Phycisphaerae bacterium | reverse complement strand
TGCTGAGTTGATTGCACTCAGCACTCAGAACTCAGCACTCAGCACTTCCTATCCCAGTGGTTTGCTCGGCCCGGTGATGAGGTCCAGCCAGGCGGATTCGTTGTAGTTCAGGTCCTTGCCGGTCAGCCGCTTGAGGGTGCGGCGGGCCTGCCAGGCGAGGGCGAAATCCTTGGTGTTCAACAGGCCGATGAGCGTTCGACCGACATCGAGCCGCTTGTAATGCTGCAGCGCCTCGGCGGCGGCGATTCGGATGTCCTTGTTCTCATCGGCGGACTTGGTCAGCGCCAGCAGCTTATCGACGGCTTCGGGATCGGGCAGGCGGTAGAGCGCTTTTGCACCTTCCAGCCTCACCAGCGGACTTGGATCGGATAATGCCTTGATGAACACCTTGGTAGCGGTCTTGTCACGAGAGATATTCAGCGAGCGGACAGCCGTCGCGCGGACCAGCGGATCAGGATCCTTGGCTGCGATCTGCTGATGCCGCGTGGTGTACGGCGGATTCCTGCCGAACTCGTGATCCGCCAGGTAAACCATGCCCTCGCGCCGCTGGTCGGCGCTGGAAGGGTCTTCCATCATCTTCGCGTTTTTCTCTGGGGTATTGCCGGTCATGATCTCGCCGACGTTGCGCATCGCGCCGCAGCCGGTGAGGATGAAAAGCAGCAGAGGGGCAAGTATCAGGGGGCAAGTGGCAAGTTGAAGAGGCTTGCTTGCCCCTTGCCCCTGAATACTTGCCCCTTCTCTAAATTCGTTCATCTGCGGTTCCAAATCCGTTGGCGGTTCCCAGTTCGTAGAGCTCATCGGCCTGCACCCAGTTCGGCGGATCGATGGGCATGCCCATGAAACGGCTGGCGAGTTTGGCGAAACGCGTCGGGTCGTCGGTGACGAAGCATTGAAACTCGCCAGAGCCATCTTCTTCGCCACGGATAAGATTCACCTCGGCCAACCGTCTGGCGACATCATCGGCGCACTGTTCGGCTGAGTCAATCACAGCCACGGCCGGGCCGACGTGTTCTTTGATGGCGGATTTGAGGATCGGATAATGCGTGCAACCGAGCACGAGGACATCAAGCCCATTCCTGAGCAGCGGCTCGAGATATTGCTGCAGCGCGAGTTTGACGATCGGGTCATCGCCGCGACGTCCTTCTTCGATGATCGGGACGAGCAGCGGGGTGGATTTCACCAGCAGCCGCGCGTGTCGCCGGCGTGAGTGGACGGCGCGCTCGTAGGCTTTTGATTTGACGGTCGCCTCGGTTGCGATCACCCCGATGACCGGCGTGACTTTACGCCCGGCCGCGATGACGGCCGCCTTGGCGCCCGGGTCGATCACGCCGCTGATCGGCAGATCGGGGAACTGCTCGCGGACCGCGGGCATCGCCAGCGCGGTGGCGGTGTTGCAGGCGATGATCACGTGCTTGGGGTCGAATCGGCGAAGGTATTCGATGATCTGCGAGACGAATCGCGTGACGGTCTCAGCCGTTTTATTGCCGTAGGGCAGACGGGCGGTATCGCCGAAGTACAAAATCGACTCCGCCGGCATCGCCCGACGCACCGCCCGCGCGACGGTCAGGCCGCCTAAGCCACTGTCAATAATGGCGATAGGGGAGGAGGAAGTCATAATTAGCGGAAAGCGATGAGGGCAAAGCGATGAGTTGAATGCCTCCTCGTCGCTTTTCGCTC
>JANMES010000138.1:0-11868 GCA_031377185.1 Phycisphaerae bacterium | reverse complement strand
ACAACGAATCCGCCTGGCTGGACATCATCACCGGGCCGAGCAACCCACTGGGATAGCAAGTGCTGAGTGCTGAGTACTGAGTGCTGTGTGCAAACAACTCAGCACTCAGAACTCAGCACTCAGCACTCGCATTCATGCGAGCCTTAGTCTTCGATCAATCTCTCACCTTCGACAACCGCCGGGCCGAGCCGGCGGCTAGCGGGGGCGATACGCTTATCAAAGTGCGACAGGCGGGCATTTGCTCGACCGATCTGGAAATCTGCCGCGGGTACATGAACTTTCGCGGCGTGCTGGGGCATGAGTTTGTGGGCGAGGTCGTCTCCTCGCCCGACAAGAACCTCGTCGGACAGCGCGTGGTGGGCGAAATCAACGTCGTTTGCGGGCGGTGCGATTTATGTCTCTCAGGGTTGTCAAATCATTGCCGCAACCGCTCGGTGCTGGGGATTTTGAATCACGACGGCGCGTTCGCTGATTTCGTCCGACTACCTGCAATTAACTTGCACGCACTGCCCAAAACCGTGGACGACGACGCGGCCGTCTTCGTCGAACCGCTGGCGGCGGCGTTTCAGGTGCTCAAGCAGATCAACCTCGACGCCGGCGGGGAAAACTCGCGGAGCCGGAAGTGGATCACCGTACTCGGCGACGGCCGGCTCGGGTTGCTGGTCGCGCAAGTTCTCCGTAACGCCGGCTGCCCCGTGCGGGTGATCGGCAAGTACCCGGAAAAGCTCGCGCTGTGTGAAAAATGGTCGATCCGCAGCCGCCCGCTGGTCGATATCACGCCCCGCCACGATCAGGACATCGTCGTCGACTGCACAGGATCGGCCGCGGGTTTTGAGATGGCGATGGCCATGGTCCGCCCACGTGGCACGATCGTGCTGAAAAGCACGTTCGCCCAAGGCAAGCCGCTGAACCTGGCCCCGCTGGTGATCGACGAAATCACCGTCCAGGGCAGCCGCTGCGGCCCGTTCCGCCAGGCGATTTCCGCACTGGCCGCCAAGGAAATCGACATCCTGAGCCTGATCCACCGCCGGATGAAGCTCGACCAAGGCGTGGAAGCGATGAACATCGCGGGGCGTAAGGGTGTGCTGAAGGTGATTTTGACAATGGAATAGGAGAGTGCTGAGTTCTGAGTGCTGAGTGCTGAGTAAAACCAACTCATAACTCAGCACTCAGCACTCAGCACTTCACTGATATGGCCAAAGACCTTGCAATCGTACTCAATTCCGGCGGAGTGAACTCAGCGGTCGTCACGGCGATGGCGGCGCAAAAGTTCAGGTTGGTGATGCTTCACGCCGAAGGTCATGGGCTTTCCTCGCCACGCACACGGGTGACGTATGACCAGCAGTCGGCCCACTTCAAGCCTTACCGCGATCACCCGATGCCTATTCCATACTTATCGACGATCACATCGACCGAGCAGCCATCGGCGGGCATGGTGGCCGATTCGCGGAACCCGTCGACGTCGGTGGCGCAGATGGTGGATCTCATCCCGCTCATCGCCGGGGCGATCAAGTTCGGCATCTACTACCGGGCGACGAAAATCTTCGTCGGCCTGCGCGTCGGCGGGCAAGGCGATGAACTGGCCAAGGCGACCGAATACACCCAAATCTGGAATGAACTGATCCAACTCCCCTGCAGCCAGCCCGAATTGGAAATCGAAACCCCGCTGATCGAACTTGAACCGTGGCAGGTAATCGATGTCGGCTTCAGCTTGAATACGCCGTTCGATCGTACGTGGAGTTGCGTCGAAGAGGGCAGCGAGCCGTGTTGGGCCTGCCGCGGCTGCCGCGCAAGAGAGGCCGCGTTTCAGCAGTCGGCCAAGCCGGATCCGTTACGCGGGTTGAAAAAAGGATGAAGAGAATTGAATCATTGACGATCGGGGCATTGACGATTGAAGAGAGCGCATTCAATCGTCAATGCCCCGATCGTCAATGATTCAATCCCTGAAACTCACCCGAATGGGCCCGCCCAGAAGCTCGCCTTTGGATTTGTTGTTTTGATTGGCGTTGGTCAGGCGTTGCTGAACTTCCTTTTCGATTTCCAGCATCATGTTTTTGTAACGCCCTTCCAGTTCCGGCGCCATCTGCTTGGTTTCAGTGATCAATTTCAGGGCGTTCTGAAAATCGTTGCTGTTCTTCAGGCGATCGGCCTCTTCCCTGAGCATCGGGCCAACGGTTTGCTGATTCCCCTGGTTGTCCTTAATCAACGACGATGCGAACTGGGCCGCCTCGCCGTATTGCTTGCTCGCCAACTGGGCTGAAAGCAGATAGCGGATGTTGGTTTCGATCACCATCTGCGGGGCGTTAGTCTGCTGGAAGTACTCCAAAGAAAGTTTGAAATTCGCGGCGGCTTCGGTCGGTTGCGGCGGCGTGGTCGCCATGAGCGACTCGCCGATGCTTTGGCGCGTCTTGGCCAGTTCGGCTAAATTCTTATCCTTCAGCAACTTATCGGCTAGTGCTTTGAGTACGATCACGCGCTTGTCGGGATCGGTTTGAAACCTGCTCGGCCAGCGATTGATTTGTTCGGTGCTGGCTTGGGGCAAGAGCGATTGGAAGACCTGCCACGCCTGCTCGTTCACCGCTGCGTCGGTCCCGGGGGTGGCCGGGAGCATGTACTCGTACAGGGTTTGGAACAGGTCGGTACTGCCGAGCACGCCGATCGTGACGATCGCCTCGCGCTTCACCGCCGGATCGGGCTCCCGCTTGAGCCAATCGACCACGACATCGACGGCAGTCTGCTCGTGCAATTCGGCGATGCCTCGCAAGCTCGCGCGACGGACGCGATCGCTTTCTTTCAGGTTCAGCAGGCGAGTGTAGGTCGTCAGCATTTCCGGATCGCGCAGCGGAACCAGCGCCTCGACCACCACCTCGCGCAACCGCTCAGCGCCGGGGATTTCGGTACGCGTGCGAAACACCGTCCGCAGACGAGCGGCGATGTCTTTGGCGATTGCGGGGTCTTTTTCGATCAGCATCGGCCCGAGGTTCGCCAGCGCCGACGCGCCGGCTTCGGCGACGATCAGCGGCTCGCTGTCGTTCAGCAGCTTCACCAACTCCGGAACTGCTCGCAAATCGCGGCTTTGCGACAGCGCCAGTGCCAGCGCCGCCCGATTGCCGGCCACCGGTTCCTGGTTGAGTTGCAGCAGCAGCGCGTCGAATGCGAGCGTATCGTTGATCTGCCGAACGGTTCTCGCCACCTGCAGCCGCACTTCCGGCGAGTTGTCGGCCACCATGGTGCGGAGCTGCTCCTTTACCGGCGCGCCAAACGGGCGATTGGAGTTGAAGTCATCGACGACAAGCCCCGCCGCCACCAGGCGAACGTGCGGCTCGACGGATCGCAACCACTTGAGCAGCAGGCCGTCTTTGCCGGTGTCCGGCGCGGCTTGGTATTGCTCTTTGATCAGGCTTTCAAGTTCGCTTGCAACCTGATTTTCGCGATTGCGAAAACGATCGACCTGGGCGCTTCGCTGCATCAGCAAATCGTCGCGAAATGCCGCGTCGGATTTGGCGGACTGCGTCTCCCACCAGCGGACCCAAAGCGAAGACGCTCGGCCGTTCTCGGTCAGACCTGTCAGGTCCGACAAGGCATCGCCAGCAGCGTTGCGGATGGAGGCTGGCTCGGTGCGACTTTGCAGTAGTTCGATCAGCACGGTGGCCGCCCGCTTGTCGGCGTATGCGCCGATCGCCCGGACGGCAGCAGCGCGGGCGGCTTCGCGGGTGTCGCGCGTGTTTTGGGCCAGTTCGATCAGGCGATTCAGCACCGTGCCGCTGGTCTTGTACTCGGCCAATGCGTCGGCGGCGGCTTCGGAAAGGGATTTGTCGGAACCGAACAAAGCAAACAGCGGATCGACAAACACCGGATCCGTCACCCCCCCGCCGGCCAGCGCGCGGGCGACTGAAAGCTGTCCCTTGGAATTGCCCGCGTTGACCAACACATCAAGGAGGATTTTCTGCGAGTCTAACGTCCGTCTGGAGACCAGCCGCTTGGCGGCTTCGTCGCGGGATTTGGTGTCGGACGAAGGATCGTTCAGCAGCGAGGCGAGGTTCTTCAGGTCCGCCGAGCGGGCCTGCTCGACGCTCATCGAGGTCGGTTGGGTTTGGGCTTGAACCGGCGCAGCGGAGCCCAAGACGATCGCCATCACGGTCGCCGACGATGCTGCCAAAATGACACGTTTTGCCAGACGCTTCACTCAGCTACTCAGCCCGGTAAAACTGGGAACGCTGGAGGCGGAAATGGGCCTAACCGGGCGTCGATCCCTTCCGCTCGACCCGAAAATCGCTAAACCTCGCTCGAATCGGTGTTTGTAACGACTTCAATCGCACACTACCGGATTTTATTCCGATCAGCCAGCGTTAAATCCGCCCTACGAAAGAAATTTCGCTGTTCAGGCAACCCGAGTTTAGCCTGCGACCACAGCTTGCCAATTACAGTGGTCTCCCGTATCTTCTGCCGACCGAATTCGCCCCAATTGTTTGGGACGACGGAACCTAATCATGACCGTCGCTCGGCTCCGGGCCTTTTTTCCGGATCGGCTAGGCGACTGGTGTCTAGGAGTTATCATGTCCGTTGCCGCTGAAGCCAAGACCAAGATCGTCACCGACTACAAAATTCACGAAAAAGACACCGGTAGCCCGGAAGTTCAGATCGCGCTGCTTACCACGCGCATCACCGAACTGACGGAGCACCTAAAAACGCATAAAAAAGATCACTCGTCGCGTCGCGGCCTGCTGAAGATGGTCGGCAAGCGTAACAGCCTGCTGAAGTACCTGACTCGCCAGGATCGCACCCGCTACCAGGCGATCATCGGCAAGCTCGGCTTGCGTAAGTAATAGCTTTTGGCACAGGGCACGACTTTTCGTGCCCTGTGTTGTTTTGTCCGTCTCGTCGCCCTGCCCTGTGCGATGCGGACGATCACCGGCCGGCGGAGTGCTGCCGGGGAATTGGTCGGATTTTGGATCGAGGGCTTTGCGGAATTTGCAATTTGCAATTTGCAATTTGCAATCGAAATTCAAATCGATCGCAAATTGCAAATTGCAAATTGCAAATTCCCCCGAGCTTCCGATCCCCAATCCGATTTCCTCCCTGCCGCTCGTTTTGGCCGACTTAATGGCACGGGGCAGAGGACTCTCACATGCAATCGATTCGCGTTGAACGCCAAATCGGCGGTCGCACCCTTTCTATCGAAACCGGTTCCCTGGCGAAGCTCGCCGGCGGATCCGTCACCGTTCAGTACGTCGAGACCGTGGTCTTCGGCGCTGTCGTCCGCGCTAACCCGCGTGAAGGCATCGACTTCTTCCCGCTGCAGGTCGACTACCGCGAGCGTCGCGCCGCGGCCGGCAAGTTCCCCGGCGGGTTCATGAAGCGTGAAGGCCGCCCGACCACCAAGGAAATCCTGACCGCCCGTTTGATCGACCGCCCGCTGCGTCCGCTGTTTCCCAAGGGGTTCATCGACGAAGTGCAGATTCATCTGAACGTGCTCGCCGCCGATCAGCAGAATGACCCGGACATGCTGGCCGGCATCGCCGCCAGCGCCTGCATCGCGATCAGCGACATCCCGTTCACCACGCCGACCGCCCACGTCCGCGTCGGCCGGATTGACGGCCAGCTCGTCATCAACCCCACGCAGGAACAGCTCGAGTACAGCGACTTCGACCTCGTCGTCGCCGGTACCAAGCACTTCGTGAACATGATCGAGCTAGGCGGCATGGAAGTGAAGGAAGACGAAGTCGCCGATGCCATCGAGTTCGGCCACAAGGTCGTCGTCGAAATCTGCGGCATGATCGAAGAGCTGATGCAGAAGGCCGGCCAGCCCAAGGTTGGCGATGTGAAGCAGCCTGACGCCGCTCTGGTCGACCTGATCAAGAGCAAGGTCACCAACAAGATCCGCGAAGTGAAGGGCAAGCCCGGCAAGGCTGACCGCAACGAAGCCGTCGCCCTGATCCAGAAAGAGCTGATCGCCGAACTCGCCCCCGCCGTCGACATCAACAGCGGATCCTACGGCGCGATCCTCGCCCAGAAGGACAAAGCCAAGCAGATCAAGACCGTGTTCAGCGAAGTCGAAGAGCACGCCACGCGACTGGCGATCCTTGACGGCGTCCGCCCGGACGGCCGCGACTACACCACCATCCGCCCGATCAACATCACCGTCGGCGTTCTTCCCCGCGTTCACGGCTCGGCCGTGTTCAGCCGCGGTGAGACGCAGTCGATGTGTACGGTCACCCTCGGCACCAGCAGCGACGAGCAGATGGTCGATGGGCTGATCGAAGAGTACAGCCAGAAGTTCATGCTGCACTACAACTTCCCGAGCTACAGCGTCGGCGAAGTCCGCCCGATCCGTGGCCCGGGTCGTCGCGAAATCGGCCACGGCGCATTGGCTGAGCGCAGCCTGATCGCCGTGCTGCCGGCCGTCGACCAGTTCCCGTACACCGTCAAGGTGATTTCGGACATCCTCGAATCCAACGGTTCGAGCTCGATGGCCAGCTCCTGCGGCGGCTGCCTGGCTCTCATGGACGCCGGCGTGCCGATCACCAAGATGGTCGCTGGTATCTCCGTCGGCCTGGTGCAGGAAGGCAACAAAGTCGCACTCCTGACCGACATCATGGGTGAAGAAGATCACTTTGGCGACATGGACTTCAAAGTCTGCGGTACGACGGACGGTATCACCGCCATTCAGCTCGACATCAAGACCGAAGGCCTGACCTACAAGATCATCCGCGACACGCTGCACCGCGCGAAGGAAGCACGCCTTGTCATTCTCGACAAGATGGCCGCTGTCCTTCCGGCCCCGCGGAAGGACATCAGCAAGTACGCCCCGCGTTTGCTCACGATCAAGATCGATCCGGAAAAGATCGGCAAGATCATCGGACCGGGCGGCAAGAACATCAAAGCCCTGCAGGCCGACACCGGCGCAAACATCGACATCGAGGACGACGGCACGGTGTACATCTCGTCGGTCGACTCGGCCGGCGCCGAGCGCTGCCGCGACATCATCGAGGCGATGACCGCCGAGGTGAAGGTCGGCAAGATCTACAACGGCAAGGTGGTCTCGATCAAGGAATTCGGCGCGTTCGTCGAGATCGCCCCGGAAACCGACGGGCTTTGCCACGTGTCCGAGCTGTCCGACAAGTACGTCGGGCGGGTCGATGACATCGTGGAGATGGGCCAGGAGATCAAGGTCAAGGTGCTGCTGATCGACGATCAGGGCCGCATCAAGCTCAGCCGCAAGGCCGCGATGGCCGAGCTCGGCGAGAGCGATCCGGAACCGGCCAACTCCGGCGCCGGTGCCGATCGCGGCGGCGACCGAGGTCCCCGTGGCGGCGGCGATCGCGGCCCCCGTCGCGACGGCGGTGGTCGCGGTGGCGATCGCGGGCCACGTCGCGATTAATCCCCAACGTTTAACCGCCCCGCTCGCGGGGCGCAACTAAAAATCCCAAAGGGTCGAGAAACTCCCGTTTCTCGACCCTTTGTTTTTTCGTGCCCTCAGTCGATCGACGTGGAATCTTTTCTCGCTCAGGTATGATGTTCCCACCATGTGTCTACTTCGCTACGCAATCCTATTGTTCGTCATCACCGGCTTTGCATCATTCGCCCGGGCTGAACGTCCGAACATTTTGTTCATCCTGTCGGACGATCAGCGGTTTGACACCATCCACTCTTTAGGCAACGCCGAAATTCAAACGCCCAATCTCGACAAGCTCGTCGAACGCGGGTTCGTCTTTAACAACACCTACTGCCAGGGTGGCATGGTGGCGGCTGTCTGCTTGCCCAGCCGGACGATGATCATGACCGGGCGATCGGTTTTTCATATCCCAAAAGAGCGTGGCAATACAGAGAATTCCACGCTCGGAGAGGTGATGACCAAGGCCGGTTACGCCACGCTGTACGCGGGGAAGAAATCCAACAGCTTCATCGCCGGCAATGAGGCGTTCGGCAAATGCGTCTATACCGATCGCGGCGTCAAAGAAAACGCAAAAGAGGACGAAGATTCCCCCGCCGCCATGCAGCCGCGCATCATGGCCGACGATGCCATTGAATTTATGCGGGCCGATCACGGCGGCAAGCCTATGTTTCTCATGCTCGCGCCTCACTATCCGCACGATCCGAGGATCGCACCCAAAAAATTCATGGACCTGTACGACCCGGCCAAAATTTCCCTCTCGCCGAACTTCATGCCGCAGCACCCGTTCGACAACGGCGAAATGAACGTCCGCGATGAGAAGCTGGCCAAGCGCCCCCGCGACCCCAATGAAATGAAACGCCAACTGGCCGACTACTACGCGTGTATCACCTGGCTCGACGATCAGGTCGGCCGGGTGATCGATGAGCTCAAGCAGCGAGGCCAGCTCGACAACACCGTCATCATCTTCACCAGCGACCAAGGCCTCGCCGTCGGCGGGCGGCACGGGCTCATGGGCAAGCAGAACCTGTACGAGGAATTCAAATCGCCGCTCATCCTGGCCGGGCCGGGGATTCCTTCGGGCAAGTCGGACGCGCTGGTTTATCTGTTCGATCTGTATCCGACGATCTGCGGCATCGCCGGCGCGACTGCTCCGAAGGAGGTTGAAGGCAGAAATCTCCAGTACGTGATGAAAGGCGAAGGTGCCGGTACGCGCGACGTTTTGTTCGCTCCCTACAAGAACGTGCAGCGCATGGTCCGTAACGATCAGTGGAAGTTAATTTGGTATCCCAAGATCGATCGGTTCCAGTTGTTTGATCTGAAAAACGACCCATGGGAGATCAAAGACCTGTCCGCCGATCCTGCGAAAGCCGATCAATTGGCAACGATGAAAGCGTTGTTGGCCGCCGAGCAGAAGAAATGGGACGATCCGGCCGAAAAGCCCAAGTAGCTTACATGCTGGTAACAGATTTTTTTAACGTCCTGATCAAAAGGCACCGTGCTAGCGCGGCCCATCATTCCGACCAGGCGTGACCGGCTGTGCAAGCCGGTGCCCAAGTCGAATCAACGGCTTTTCGATCGCGTAGTAGCTCACCACCACCACGGCCACGAGCAATACCATATTGATCGGAAAGACCTTGGCCAAGTTCATCCAATGCCCGTTCGGCTCGAACGTCTGCGGTCCGGTGAATAACTGCTGCCACAAATAAAGGGAGTACGACAGTCGCCCGATCCACTTCAATGGCGACAACTCCAACACGCGGGAGATCCCCATCCGGGGATGAAGCACCGTTCCCATCAACAACAAACAGATAACGACCGGCCGCAGGGCACGCGTAATGTGCAGCAGGCCGGGAACATTCCGATCGCAAATGACCATCGCCGGCAACGCTGCGATGCAAATCACGGTGATCGCGGGTGAAAGCCATCGCGACAGGAACGCATCGCCCCACTCGCTGCGAACAATTGCAATGGCCGCACCAAACAACAGGGCATCGATTTGCAGATCGGTGCGCCACGGGGCCGCCCCCACCCATACCGGCATGAACGGCCAATGGATATTCGCCACGCGCCACACCGTACAAACCGCCGACGCCAGCAACGCCACCCAAAGCCCTCGCCGATGACCCAACAGCACCAGCAGCATCGGCCAGAATAGATAGAAGTGTTCTTCAATCGACAGCGACCAAAGGTGCGCCGTGTACCAATCTCCCGTCGGTCCGTAGTTGCGGACGAACAGCAAACTGCGAACCCAATCGAACCACGGCAACTTGATAATGCCCATCACCCCGAGCAGGCCGAGCGGGATCAGGAAAAACAGCATCGCCGGTAAAATCCGCAGCGCCCGCCGAAGGTAAAACCCCTTCAGGCTGATCGAACCTCGGGCTGATTTCTCTTCAAGCAGTCGGCTGGTGATGAGCAATCCGCTGATTCCGAAAAAAATGAACACGCCTAATCCGCCCTGTCGGATCAGGTAGTCACCGGGAAAGAGCACGGCGTTTTTTTCGGCCAGAAATTGGCCGATCAGGTGATCGACCAACACCATCAAGATAGCGATAGCCCGCCAGCCATCGAGCGTAGCCAGGTAGCCGCTCCGCACCGGTTTCGGTGAAGTTCCGGATGTGACGTCGATATTCACCATGCGTATTAGCCTGCTGCAAAATTCAGTTGATCGTGCCCGAAGATAGTATCGGCAAGGCGATGGGGGATGGCCACTGAAACCGGGCGTCAGATCGTCCGCCAGATCGCCGCCGCCGCGAAACCGAGGAGGACAACGCCGCCGACGGCGTCGGCGACGACGATCCACGTCGCCCGCCCGAATCGGCCGAGGTAGGTCAGTACGCCGGAGAAACCAATCACCCAGCTGATCGCGGCGATGAACACGCCAAGGCAAATCGCCGGTAAATCGCGCGACGCGTCGCCGCCGCCTTGAACCGTGGTGGCCGGCACGACGAGGAACCAGAACGCGAGCGTAATCGGATTGAGCAGCGTCATCAGCAGCCCAGTGACGTACCCGCCGTGCAGCGTGGGCGGCGGGACGGCGCTGAGGATCGCCGCCGGATCGGCCCCGCGCGATTTCCACGCCGCCCGTAGGCTCATCACGCCCAGGTAAATCAGCAGCGCGATCCCGCCGATCGACAGCGTCAGCATCACCGGCCGATTCCCCACCAGCGGCCGGACACCTAGCGAACCGACGACGGCGTAGGTCAGATCAACCGTGACCGCGCCCAACCCAAACACCGCCCCGGCAAAAAACCCGCCGCGCAGCGTCCGCCGGGCGATCTCGACGTTGATCGGGCCGATCGGGATCGCCGCCCCGTAGCCAAGGAGCATGCCGGAGAGGATGGCGGCTGGGGACATGCGCTTCAGTTTAACCGCGAAGCGACAAAGGAACGAAGCAACTACTCCCTCGCCCGGTAATCCGGGAGAGGGCGGGGGTGAGGGTTCTGTGGCGAAGAGGAATTCGTCCGCGAATAATACGAATCTTTACGAATCCATTCTTCTATTCGCGTAGATTCGTGTTATTCGTGGATCATTCCGGCGTTCAGGGCAGAACCCTCACCCTACCCTCTCCCGGCGTACCGGGAGAGGGGACCTACTTCCCTTCCCCGCCTGGCCGGGGTATCTTTTGGGCAGGCATGAAGCACGTCACGCACATGACGGTCGTCGTACGATAGGGTCTGCTGCTCTCGCAGCGCAGACCCCGCCCCGCTGTTTCTTTGCCATTCGCACCTGACAATTTGCTATTGGAATCGCCATGAGCACCGAACTGCCCACAGATTTACCCAAAACCTACGACCCCTCCGCCATTGAAGCCAGCGTCTACCAGACGTGGCTGACCGAAAAGTGTTTCGCCGCCGACCCGGCCGCCGCCGGTGAGCCGTACGCCATCGTCATTCCGCCGCCGAACGTCACCGGGGCGCTGCACCTGGGGCATGCGATCAACAACACGTTGCAGGACATCCTGACGCGCAAGAGCCGCATGGAAGGCAAGAACGCGCTCTGGATCCCGGGCCTCGATCACGCCGGCATCGCCACGCAGGCGGTGGTGGAGAAGACGATCAAGGAGAAGGAAGGCAAAGACCGTTACTCGCTGGCCGACACCAAGGAGAAGAGCCGCGAAGAGCTCATCCGCCGGATCTGGGAATGGAAGCAGCAGTACGGCGACCGCATCCTCTCCCAGCTCCAACGCATGGGCTGCAGCTGCGACTGGGACCGCACCCGCTTCACGCTCGACGAAATGTGCGCCAAGGCCGTCCGCGAGACGTTCTTCAAGCTGTTTAAGGACGGCCTGGTCTACCGCGGCAAGCGCCTGGTGAACTGGGACACGCATCTGCAGACGTCGATCTCCGACGACGAGATTTACCACGAGACGGTGAAGACGAATTTGTGGCATATTCGGTATGAGATTGTGAATTCAAGTAGCAAGGGCGTTGCCGCCCAATACAACACTGTCGGGCAACGCCTGGACCCCC
>JANMES010000131.1:0-40472 GCA_031377185.1 Phycisphaerae bacterium | reverse complement strand
TGGGGTCGATCCGGTCGGCTAGCTCATCTTCGCGCAGCGGGTGAAGCGGTTGCGGATCGGATACGAACGCGCGGTTCCACGCATATCGACCGAGCGAGATCGACACGACTGCCACGCACAGCAGCACGACAGCAACACGCTGGCGAGCGGTCCACGGCTGCACGTCAGGCCCTTCGGTTGGCGTAGGAATGGTACTTGGTTCGCATTTCCTGCAGTTTGGTGAACGTGGATTTGGGCTTGAGCATGTCGTCGAGCAGCCCGCCGCCGGGGAGCGTGGGGTTCATGTCGGCCAGGTTACCCCAGGCGATCGACTCGACGAACGGTTTGCTGAGCGCCAGCTCGTATACCGCCGCCATCCACTCCGTCTGCAGGCTCGCATCCCACGGGCGATGCCAGCGCCCGCCCTTGGAAGGATCGAGATGCCCTTCCGACGAATCGTTGGTGTCGGGCGTTGCCCGGCCGGGACAGCCCATCGCGGTGATGAACACCGGCCTGCCGAGCGTGCTGAATTTGTCGAGCAGGCAACTGAGTTGGAACAGATCGCGCATGAAATGCCCGGGCTTGGGCACGCCCATCTCGATTTCCAGTCCGTAGCCTTCAAAGTTGATGCCCGCCTGTGCGACCATTTCCGCATACATCAGCGGTGCGACGGCGGTCGGCTTGCGGGCGCTGGACTCGCCGAACGGTTCGGTGATCGTGATCAGCGTTCGCGAATTGGGCAAAATCGTTTTAACCTGCGCCACCAGCAAACGGGTCAGCTCAATGATCTGCTCGAAACTGAGCGTGAAACTGCTGTTGGTCTGCACGCCAGCCACCACGTTCCACACCGCGACGGCCTTGCGATAGCGGCTGACGATCTTCTGCACGTACTCGTACGCCAATTCGCGCAGCGTGTCGAAATCGTGCTCCCAGATGAACATCCAGTCGGGCACATGCCCGTCGCCCAGATGAATCAACGGCCCGGCGATGATGGGCATGCGACGCTTGCTGAACAGTTCCACCAGTTCGTCCAGCGATTCGGTCTCAAAATCCTGCTCCTGCGGGCGAACCTGCTTCCAGCCCATGGGTAAAACCGCGTAATCAAATTGCGTGGCGGCGGTTTCGCGGTAACGCTCGTTGCGCACCGTGCCATCAACCCTTGCCCCGATGATGTGCCTGACAAAACCGTTACTGGCTCGACGACGGTTCAGCAGCAACTCGCCGTGAAACTGGGCCAATTGCTCCGACAAGTCGATCGCCAGCACCAGCGACTGGTCTGCGAGATCTGCGGCCTCACCCGGCTTTTCAAGAACGGCCAGTGCGTCTGCGAACAGCCCCTGGGCTTCTCGAAACTTGACCTGAAATTTCTCGGCCCGCGGGAAATCGAACAAGTTCCAATCTTCCTGCTTCTGCACGATCTTCATCAGCCGAAAGCGGGCCAGTTCGACGTTGAGGTTGTAAGGTTTCTCGCGAGGCGGCAGGCGCGTGGTTTCCAGATGAAATGCGCCCAGCGGCCCGAGATCCCACAACAGGGCAACGCCCGTCGCCTGCTCGAGCGAGCGAGGCAACGACAGCAGCCCGTCCTTAAACGCGACTTCACCGGGGATCGGCACGCTTTCCGGCCCGACAGCCATTGCTGCCTGGGGCTCGTACGTCGTGACCCTCGCTCCGTCTTTGTAGATCTCAAACTTAATGGGCATATCGTTTCCGCAGCGCATCTTAATGGGGTCTGGGGTCTGGGGTCTAGGGTCTGGGGAGAGAGAAATCGGGTTCCGGGTTCCGGGGTCCGGGTTCCGAAGTAACATTCGCGTGCTTTCTTCTCCGGAACCCGGGACCCGGAACCATGTCCTGCGACTAGACCCAACCCCTTCAACCAATTACTGTCTCGCCATGACCGCCGCTCTCACGACCACCGATCTGCCCTTTCCCGTCCGCCGAGGCAAAGTTCGCGACGTATATGATCTCGGCGATGCGTTGCTGATCATCGCGACTGACCGAATCAGCGCGTTTGATTGCATCATGCCGAGCGGCATCCCGGATAAGGGAAAGATCCTCACCGCAATGAGCCTCTTCTGGTTTCAAAAGTTCGGCGATCGGTTCCCCAATCACCTGATCGCGACCGACGTCGCGAAATACCCTGAGCGAGTTCGGCCGTTCGCGGATCAGCTCGTCGGTCGGTCGATGCTGGTGAAAAAAGCGTCGGTCGTGCAGATCGAGTGTGTGGCCCGCGGGTATTTGGCCGGGTCCGGTTGGAAGGAATACCAGAAAACCCAAACCGTCTGCGGCGTTGCCCTGCCGGCGGGGCTGAAGCAGTGCAGCAAGCTGCCAATGCCGATTTTCACTCCCGCGACAAAGGAAGAGACCGGCCACGACATCAACATCGATTTCGCCGATACCGTCCGCCGGATCGGCAAGCCGCTGGCTGAGCAGTTGCGGGATCGCACGCTCGCACTCTACCAAGCCGCCGCCGACTACGCCGCCACGCGCGGGGTGATCATCGCCGACACCAAGTTCGAGTTCGGCCTGCTGCCCGACGGAACACTCATCGTCGTCGACGAGGTGCTCACCCCCGACAGCAGCCGCTTCTGGCCGGCCGACAGCTATGCGCCCGGGCGCGATCAGGACAGTTTTGATAAGCAATTTGTCCGCAACTACCTCGAGAGTTTGACGTGGAATAAGCAGCCGCCAGCGCCGGCACTGAGCGAGCCGGTCGTCGCGGGTACGCGCGACCGCTACGTGCAAGCATACGAAAAACTGACCGGAAAGACCTGGCCGAAGGTCTGATAACTGCCCCGCATTGGCAACGCGCTGACATTTCGATGACGAACTGACCCGCGTAGACGCATTTCCTATTACGGCGCGGACCTTAGAATCCGATAATCCCGATACCCCGGCACTACGGAGCTCCGAACGCTATGGCACAGATTTCCATGTCGCAACTGCCGTCGAATGTCATCCATCCAACGCTTGATTACGAAACGCCTGACCGGCAGGCTAAGCGCCTCCCGCCGATCAACATCATGTATTGGCTGCTAATCATCAGCGCCAACACGATCGGCGAAACGCTCGGCGATCTGATCTCCATGACCTTCAAAGTCGGCTATGCGTGGAGCACCGTCATCCTGATGGGCCTGTTCGCGGTCGCCGTCATCGCCGCGGTGTGGACAAAGGTGCAGCACGCATGGCTGTACTGGATCGTCATCATCCTCAGCAGTACGGCCGGCACGACGCTGTCGGACTTGGTCAACCGAAATATCATCGGCACGCCAGAAAACCCCGCGTACGGCGGCGGCGTACTGGGGATCGCTTTGACGCTGCTGCTGTTGTTTGTGGCGTGGAAGGTGATCGCGCCCAAGCGCGGCATCCATGCACCGCTCAGCCGATCCAGCGAATTGCTGTACTGGCTGTGCATCGCCACCAGCAGCACGCTGGGCACGGCGTTTGGCGATTACCTCACGCACGTCACATTGCCCGGCCAAAATCACGAAGTCGGCTTTGGCCCGGCAACGGCGATCCTGTTCGGCGGATTTGTGGTGGTCGCTGTCCTGTCGCGTGTCTCGATGGTCCCGCGCGCACTCCTGTACTGGTCCGCCATCGTCGTCACCCATCCGCTGGGCGCGACGGCCGGTGATTTCCTCACCAAGGACAAAGAAGAAGGCGGCGTCGAGCTCGGTACGATCTGGGCGACGATCATTCTTGTCGTGATCTTCCTGATCATCTCCGCAATTGCGTGGATGATTCATCTCAGCAAGAACAAATACCTCGCCACCGCCCCCGCGTACGAATCACCGACGCTGGAGCCGTGATGGACGGCTTGGTCGACCGGCGGGTAATATCGCACCGTGCAACCGGACTCTCCACCGCCGCAGCCTGCGATCCCAGTCATCCTCGATTACGGCCGAGCCGATCTGTTGCAGGAACAGCCGATCCTCTCGGTCGCCGAGCGGGTCATTCATTTCCTCACCGTCATCGTGCTGCCGATCGCCTGCTTCGCGATCTCGTTCGAGCACTATATGCCCGGCCCGGAATGGCAACGCGGGAAGTGGGCGGACTATCTCGGCATCATTCCGACCAAGGCGGGCTGGCCGTTCTATCCGCTGCTGATGTTTTCGATGTTTGCCGGCGGGTGGTGTATTTTCCGCCC
Source organism: Phycisphaerae bacterium (assembly GCA_031377185.1). Taxonomy (GTDB): domain Bacteria; phylum Planctomycetota; class Phycisphaerae; order Tepidisphaerales; family Tepidisphaeraceae; genus JANMES01. Next base: position 36,349 of record JANMES010000131.1, on the reverse strand, counting down.
TCGGTCTGCGGTTCAATCGCTCTTTGTGCGCGTGGGTTTGATCTCAGGCATCGCTCTTGCGTGGCAGTATGCGTTCATCCAGATCGTTTCGCTGCGAACGTCGAGCATGGCAACCGACATCCCGCTGGGCCTTTTCATCCCCGCCGCCGCAGTGACGGTGTTGGTGATTTTGCACCGGCTGCTCAATTTGCTCATCTGGCACCGGCAGTGGTATCACGGCCGAGTACGCCGGTTCTATTGGATCGGTTTAGTCGTGCTGCTGGCCGGTGCGATGCTCTTTCGAGAGAGTCGTCAGGGTGTCTTGGGCGTGGCGATTTTCGGACCGCTTTTCCTTGCTCCTGGTCTGACGATGACTTCGCTCGTGCTAATGCTGATCGCCTGCCTGACGCACGGCACGGTGACACCACGCGATCCATTGGTGATTTTGGCATGGATCATCGGCTGGCTTGCCGCGTTCGCCAGCGCTTGGATCAAGAGCTACCAGTTCGCCGTCGAAGCCTACACCAAGCTGCCGACCAGCGATCCCAGTTGCTACATCGCCACCGCCGCGGCGCAGGGTCATGGGGCAATCGTCGGCTCCTGGTCGACCGGCGACGGGCATCGCATCAACCGGCAACTGGCGCTATTCAAAGCCGGCGAAAAAGCGATTGCCCGCCGATCACCCGAAACCCACCGCTGGCTGCGAAGTATCTACGACACGATCGGCCCGGTAATCGCCCGTCAGATGAGTCGCCGGTGGCTTGCGGACCTCGCCTATCTGACCCTTAAGCCACTGGAATGGCTCACCGCGGCAGTATTGGCGCTCGGTGCCACCCGCAAACTCCGCCCGGCTTCGCATGGCTCACTCGCCCGCGCAGAATCGCCCGGTTTTTGATAAACTCCCAAGCCTATGCCCTTGCTCAGTTACCGCACCGCCGGCGAGTCACACGGACCGGCGCTCATCTCGCTCGTGGAAGGTTTGCCGGCCGGTGTGCCGCTCGATCAGGCGTTTATCGATGGCGAGCTCCGCCGTCGCCAGGGCGGGTACGGCCGCGGGGGACGGCAGAAGATCGAGACGGATCATGTCGACTTTCTGACCGGCGTGCGGATGGGTAAGTCGATCGGCTCGCCGATCACGATGCTAATCCCGAACAAGGACAACCGCCTGAACGACCCCGCCGCCACCCCGCCGCTGCACCGGCCTCGGCCGGGGCATGCGGATCTGGCGGGTAGCGTCAAATGGCTGACGACCGATTGCCGCGAGACGCTGGAGCGCGCCAGCGCCCGTGAAACCGCCGCCCGGGTCGCCGCTGGGGCAGTTGCCCGCTGTCTGCTGAAGCAATTCGGGATCGAAGTGTTCGGCTTCGTCCGCACCGTCGGCCAAGCCACCGCCGACGTCGAAGTCACCGAAAACAACTGGCGCGAGCTGATGAAACTGCGCGATGAATCCGACGTTTACTGCCCCGACAAGCAAGCCGACGCGGCCATGAAGGAATTCATCAATCAGCAGAAGCTGGCCAAGGACACCGCCGGCGGGATCGTCGAGATGCACGTGTTCGGGTGTCCGATCGGCATCGGCAGTTGCATGACGTGGGACGGCCGGCTCGACAGTCGGATCGCCGCCGCGGTCATCGCGATTCAGGCGTTCAAGGGCGTGGAGTTCGGGCTGGGCTTCGAAACCGCCCGCCGGCCGGGCAGCAAGGTGCATGATGAGATCGCGTACGACGCTTCGCTGAAGAACACGCCGGGCCTGGGTTTCGTCCGCAGCACCAACAACGCCGGCGGGCTTGAAGGCGGCATGACCAACGGCCAGCCGGTCGTCGTCCGCGGCGCGATGAAGCCGATCTCCACTCTCGGCAAACCGCTGGCGAGCATCGACCTGAACACCAAGCAGCCGAGCGAAGCTGGCTGGGAACGCTCCGACATCAGCGCCATCAGCGCCGCCGGCGTGGTGATGGAAAACGTCATCGCCTTCGAGATCGCCAAGGCCCTGTGCGAAAAATTCGGCGGCGATTCGCTTCACGAAATGAAGGCGAATTACGATCTGTATCTGGAGAAGGCCAGGAAGTTGCCTCTGTAATAAGTTGCCAGTTGCCAGTGTCAAGGCGGTGGCGTTTTCACTGGCAACTAACAACTGACAACTTATTACAATCCCATGACCGATCGCCAAACCGCTCAACTGATCGAAACCGCCGTCGAACAGCTTTGCTGATTCCAGAATTCCAGCGATTTCCGACAATTTCCCGGGATTTTCAAGCCACCGGAAACTTTTCCGCCGAGTCCGCGTCTCAATCAGCACAGGAGACGCAACCATGCAAACCAGCTATTCGCTCAACGTGATCGACATTCCCCGCCCTTGCCCGGCCGACTGGACTGCGATGCACGGGAACGATCAGGTTCGGTTTTGTGACCACTGCAAACTCAACGTTTACAATCTGTCGGAAATGACCCGCCCGCAGGCGGAAAAGCTGCTGCTGGAGAAGGAAGGACATCTCTGCGTCCGCCTGTACCGCCGGATGGACGGCACGGTCATCACCGCCGATTGCGATGGTGCCTGGAAGCTGGCAAGGAAACGTCTGTCACGATTGGTCGCCTTGTCGTGCGCGGCCGTCCTCGGCGGGATTTTCGCACCGTTCGGCCTGAACGATCGCACCGCAATGGCGGCGGGTGTCAGCGATATGCCCTACCCGGTCAAGATGGTAGGCAAGTGGATCATGCAGCTTCAAAACCCGCCCATCGCCGCTCCCGCCAACCCTGTCGCCGGCGGGATCAAGGCACCCATGGGCGAAATCTGCCCCACCACCCAGCCTGTGATGGGAGACATTGCAGAACCACCGCCTCCGTTACAGGGGAAAATAGGTCCCGAGCCGCTCACTGGCGTTCCCGCACCCACCACGCGCCCATCGACGCAGCCGACGGAACAGAAGTAACTTGTTTAAATTCTTTAAAGACCGTCATCCTGTGCGGTACCCCGCGAAGAATCTGGCCATGGATTCCAAGCTCGATCCTTCACGGAGTACCGCTCAGAGTTTGTGAAGTTTATGTCGCATGGGCTACCAGCCCATTCTTATCGCACCGTTAAGCAAGGGCTGGTAGCCCATACGACAATAAATTCACGGGCTCTCTGGATGATGTGTTGTGATATACCGTAGCGGTTGCCTACTGCCCCACCCACTGCTCGTATCGCTGCATCGCCATCTCCAATGCCAGCCGCATCGCGCGATCATCGGATTTCACGATCGCGTTCTGCTTGAGTTTGGCTTCCTCGCGCTCTCGCAGCACGCGGAACTGCTCGCTGCGCATAGTACGGCCGATCTCTTCCTGAACGCCCTCGGAGTCAAACGCCTTGGTTCGGCCAAACGTCTTTTGCTCGAGCTTGACGATGTACAGGTAATCGCCGACAGGGATCACGTTCGACACCCGGCCGGGCTCCAGCGCCCAGGCGGCGTCTTCAACGGGTTTGATCGCGAACGCGCCGCGGTCGATCATGCCTTCCATCGGCAGTCCGTCGTGGAGACGTAGATTCGGGTCGGTGTTGTTTTCCTGCGCAAACTTGGCGAAATCCTCCCCGCCGGCCAGCTTCTCCTGCCATTCACGGGCGCGGGATTCAGCCCGGCTGCGATCCCCGACATCCGACACCTTGATCTTCACAATGCGGAACCTGGCGGCGGTTTTTTCGGTGAAGAGCGTATCCTTATTCTTGCCGTAATACTCGCGCATCATGTCGGCGGTCACGACGATCAGGGGAATGACTTTTTTCTCGTAATACACCTGCGTCATGTACCAGCGGTGTTTGTCATCGACATTCTGCTCGAACTCGCGCCCGTCGGCCTTGGCGCGACGGCGGGCCAGCTCGACCGATCCGCCGGCAGCGATGATTTCGTCCTGCCGCCACTTGGTGGTGAGGCTATCAACCAGTTTACGATCGTTCTCATTCAGCGACCGCTGGGCTGCCCGGTAGACCAGTTCGTTGCGGATTTCGGTTTCCACTTCCTTCTTGATCTGGTCGATCGCAAAACTACGAAAGGCATTCTCGTTGTTCTTCACTTCTTCCGGCGTAAGGGTTTTGCCCTTGCGAGCCGGCTCGTTGAGTTCTCGCGCTCGGGCGGCCAAGGCATTGTCGATCACATCGAGTACCTGATTGGCGAAGATCGGCGTACCGTCCACATCCGCCAGGACCGTGCCCACGATCATGTACTGCCCTGTAGGAAGCGTTGTCGGTGTGGTCGTTGGATTGACCGGCGGAGCCCAAACCAGCGGTCGGGCAGGAGGCACGCGGGTGGTGTTGGTCGATGCGTTGGCGACGGTTTCGGAAATCCCGTTCACACTGTCGCCATCTCCCACTTTGCGGGTAATGCGATCGACCGTCCCAGCTTCATCGACAGGCCCGACGTGCGTACGAGCGCCGCCGCCAACCGAGTTCGGCTCAATCGTCCGCCGGCGGTAAAACGCATCGCTGTTGAGCGACTGCGGAGCGTTATCACCGCCACCGCAACCAAAAGCCAAGACTGTGAGGACAAGTATCCATTGCCGTTGCATACACTGATTGTGGATTGTGGAGTGTCGATTGTCGAGACGTTTCGACAATCCACAGTCCACAATCTACGCTCAAACCCGGAATATCGCCCCAAGCTTCTTCCCCAGGATAATGCTGCTCCCAAGAATGGTGATTGCCAAAAACGCCATCGCCCACACGCCCAGTGCACTGGCGACGTACTTGCCCGTGCCGATGAGTTGGAACAACTCGTAGATGGTCTTGGTGATCGGGTAAAAGTCCTGCCGCTGGGCCAGCATCAGGCTGTCGCTGACTTCAAGCATGCTGAACGCAAACGCCAGCATCGCACCGGCAATCAGGTTGGCGAGGATCAGAGGCACAGTAATTCGCCGGATCGTCTGCATCGGGCTGGCGCCCAGGTTGCTCGCGGCTTCTTCCAGCGTCACGCTCGTCTGCTGCAAACCAGCCACGGCCGATCGAACCATGTATGGCAACCTACGGATGCTATAGGCGATCACCAAAAACAGCAGCGGATTGGTCTGCACGTCCACCAGCATCTTGAAACTGGGGTGATTCTTTACAAATAACGATTGAGACAGCTCGCTGCTGCATGCCAGATACCCAAACGCCATCACCAACCCCGGCACGGCCAGCGGGAGCATCGCCAGCGTGTCTAAAATGCCACGGATCTTCAAGTCCGATCGCACCACTACGAACGCGATCGCGATCCCCAACACTAGGTTAAAGCAAACCGCCAGGCTCGAATAGATCAGGCTGTTCTTGATCGAGCCGACCGTCATGCTATGGCCGAGGGCTTCGACATAGTTTGAGCTTGTAAACGTCTGCGGGAGTATCGTGCGATACCAACTGCCCGGAACAGAAAAGCTTGTCAGAATCACGCCGAAGTGTGGGAGGAGCGCAAGGAAAATGACAATCAAATACGGAAGCATCGCAAGCAATCCCGCAAACCCGTGTAGCGGCGTGGTGTTGGAGGCGGTGGAGGCTTTAGCCTGTGCGGCGTATGTCTGCCGGCCGAAGAAAAACTTGCTGAGTGCGTACAGGATCAGGCTTGCGGCGAGCATCACGAACACCAGCGCGTACGGGAACGGGCTTTTGCCGATTTCCTTGAGGGCATCGAACACCTGCACCGGGGCGGCGCGGGTGTAGTTCAGGATCAGCGGCGTGCCGAGTTCGGTGAAGCTCCAAATGAAAACGATCGTCCCGCCCGCGAATAGGCCGGGCATGATCAGCGGGAGGGTGATCTTCCAGAACTTGCGGAACCCCGTGCAGCCGAGGTTCTCCGCCGCCTGCTCCATGGCCGGATCGATATTCGCCATGGCGGCCGACACGTTCAGGTAGAGGATCGGATAGAGCGACAACGCCTGCAGCCCGATCACGCCCCAGTAGCGGGCGTTGCCCAGCCAGTCGTAAGTGATGCCGAGCATCGAGTTAAACGCGCCATATTGCCCAAAGATATGCTGAAACCCGATCGCCCCGACGAACGGCGGCAGGATCATCGGCACGAGTAGCAGCCCGCTAATCAGGCCCTTGCCGGCAAAATCGTACTTATTGCCGATCCACGCCAGCGGCACTGCGATAAGCGTCACCAGCGATGTCGTACCGACCGCAATGCCTAAACTGTTTAGCAATCCTTGCGCGTAAATCGGGTTGCGGAACACGCCGATTAAAAACTCGAGCGTGAACCCTCCGTTGGCGTCGATGAATCCGCCGCTGATGACTTTGTACAACGGGTAGATAAACGCCACGCCAAATATGGCGAGCGTGATGAAGAACACGATCCAGGCGGGGGTTCGGCGCATCAGTCAATACCCAAACAAAACTAGTCACAGATGGGGCACAGATGAACATAGATAATTAGCCAATATTTGTTTTGCATTAATCTGTTTGAATCTGTGCCCGACCTGCGGCAGAAAAATTATTTCAGCATTTCCGTATTGCTCGGCTTTGTAGTGACGTCGCGCTTGGAAGGCATCGGCAGAACCTGCACGGTGCCCAGCTTATCCAATTGCTCTTTCACCTTGTCGGCCGGTGCGACGACGACGATGGTCATGGCGTCGTCCTTTACGTATTGGTTCATCACGCTTTGGATCTGCTCGAGCGTGACTTCGTTCACGCGGGCAGGCAGTTTGTCCCAGTAGTCGATCGGGTAGTCGTTCAACATCGCGTCCACCCGCCGGCCGGCCTGTTGCTGGATGGTTTGGGTCTCCATCAGCATCGCCCCGGCGACGCGGGTTTTGGATTCGGCCAGTTCGTTCGGCAGCACGGGGGCCGTCCGAAGATCGCCGAATACTTTGAACATCGCCTCGATCGTCGCGCCGGTGGTTTCAAAGCCGGTTTCGGTCGAACCCGAAAACGCCCCGCCGTGCCGGCCGGGCGAGAACATCGCGCCGATGCCGTACACGTACCCCTTTTCAGCCCGGACGTACCGGCCAAGCCTCGAATCGATCCCGGCTGACAAAATCTGCCCCGCCAGCATGCCGGGGAACTTATCATCGGTGTGGATATTGTATGCAGGCAGGCCTATTTTGATCACGCTTTGCTTGGCGTCGGGGTTATCGACGAGGATGATCCTCCGCCCCTCGTAGGCGGGCACGGCAAAACCGAACTTGGGCAAATCGCCCTTGGGCAAATCATCTGCCTGAATACCTTCCAGCAGTTTCGCTGCCAGTTCTCGTCCGCGCTGAACGGTGATATCGCCGGCGAAGACTAGAATCGCGTCGTTCGACTTGAGCATTTGCTTGTAGTACGCCTTCACATCATCAAGCGTGACGGCCGCCAACGTATCGGGCGTTGAGTGGCGACCGAGGACCGAATCGCCGTAAAGGGCTTTGCTGAACTCATGTCCAGCGACCGCCGACGGGTTTTCCTGCTCGACGGCAAGCCCGTTGATCATCTGCGCCTTGAGCTTGTCAAACTCCTCTGCTGACAACGTCGGCTTGAGCAGAATTTGCCGGGTGCGGCCAATCGCGTGGTCCAGTTGATCGGTGATGGCTGATCCGTTAAGTCGAGTGACATCACCACCATCGCCAAGATCGATGGAGATGGCGCGACTGTCCAAGTCGCTGGCGAGCGTTTCGTAATCCATCCCGTCCGCGCCGCGGGTCATAAGCTTACAGGTCAGATTTGCCAGCCCCTGCTTCCCCGCCGGTGCGGCGTACCCGCCGGTGCGAAGCGTCAATCCCCAGTTGACGATCGGCAGGCGGTGGTCTTCCATCACGATCACCTTCACGCCATTGATGGTGGATTCCTCACCCTTCTTAAAGACCGGATTGGCCGCGCTCGACGCAACCGGTGGCTTGGTCGGGTAACCCTCGGGGAATGTCACCGCCCGCGGCTCAACCGCGGCGGTGGTGGTGGCGACCGGAGCGGACATCAGCTTTTTTGCTTCGGCCGCGGCCGCTGCACGGGCGGCGGCACCTAGCGGATCGGGCAGCGTGATCAGCGTGCTGCTCTTGTCGGGAGACAGATACTTCTCCGCAACGCGCTTCACATCGGCCGCCGTGACGGCGAACAGGCGGTCGACATCGCTGTTTACGCGCAAAGCATCGTTGGCGAACAATTCCTCCTGGCCGACTTGTGCAGCCAGTTCGGAGCATTCGTCGCGGCTGGCAACGATCGATTTTTTGCTCAGCAGTCGCGCCTTGGCGATTTCCTCATCTGTCACACCGTTCTTGACGACGTCGGCAACCGCCTCGAGCAATCCCGCCTTCACGTCTTCCGGATTCTTCCCCTGCAACACCATGCCGTTGACAATAAACACGCCGGCGTCCTGCAACTGCATCGGGCCGGCACCGGCGTTGGAGCACAGCGGCTTGTCGTTATTAACCAGCTTCCGATCCAGCCGGCTGGAAGCACCATCCCCCAGGATCGTGCCAAGAATGCTGAGTGCTGCGTAATCATCCGATTCATACGGAGGCAGCTTGTAGCCGATTATCACCGACGGCAGCGGAACGACCCGCTTGACTTCGGCCAATCGCGGCTTGTCCTGATCAGGCTCTTTCGGAATGTCTCGCTCCACGTTCGGACCGGCGGGGATCCAGGCGTAGTACTTTTTCACCAGCGTACGGGCCTGGTCGATGTCGAAATCGCCGGCGATCACCAACACCGCATTGTTCGGCAGATAATACTTGTTGAAAAACGCCTGCAGTTCACTGGCGGCGGCGGCGCGGAGGTGGTCCATGTTGCCGATCGGCGTCCAACGGTAATAGCCGCTGGGAAACGTCAGCGTCAAAAAGTCCTCAAACTGCGTGCCGTACGGCTTGTTCTGGCGAATGCCCCACTCCTTGGCGACGACGTTACGCTCAATCTTGTAGATATCGTCCGAAACCTTGAAACTCGCCATGCGGTCGGCTTCCAGGTACAGCGGCAATTCAAGTTGATTGGCGGGTACGGTGTTGATGTAAGTGGTTTGGTCAAAGCTCGTAAACGCATTGCTGTCCCCGCCGACCACGCCGATCAGCTTCATGTGTTCCTGCGGAGCAACGTGGGCGCTGCCGCGGAACATCATGTGCTCGAACATATGGGCAAAGCCCTGCCGATCCGGCCGTTCGTCGCGGCTGCCGACGTGGTAGAGCACGCGCACATGCACCACCGGCGTGGCCTTGAGCGGGACATAAATCACCCGGAGGCCGTTCTCGAGCGTTTCTTTGACAAATTCCACTGGCGCAACCGGCGGTTTGTCTGCGGCCCGAATCGCTACGACCGGAAGGAGAAGGAACTGAATCGCCAGAAGGCGCAAGAGGATGGATGGTTTCATTGTTTCCTATGGTAGGACAGGCATTCCTGCCTGTCATGGATGGATGTACTCATCCATCCAATCAGCCGGGCACTTTCATTGAGACGAAGAATACCTCGCTTCATGACAGGCTAGAATGCCTGTCCTACTGCATCACGGCAATATTCGCCTCGATCTCGTGGGTCTGCCCCGGCGGGATCGTCACGCAGTTCTCGAGCGCATTGGCGGTCTCGATACAGACAAAGCCGTGGTATTCATCGTCGGCCAAGTCGGATAGCGCTTTGGATTTGTCGATCCAGGGGTTCCAAACCACCGTAGACTTCGAGCCTCGCTTGCTTACCGCGATCTTGCGATTGAAAACGGGATCGATCAGCGTGGTTGTCGCGGCGGTGTTGAGGAAGGTACGGTCGTACTCACGATCGATCCGGATCGGCGCAGCGTCCTGCTTCGTGCGCAAGCTCGTCAGACGATCCACGCAATCCGCACCGGCCAAGCCTTCAACACTGATTCGGCTGATATCGCCGATCGACAGGTATGTGTGCAGCGCCTCGGTAATCGTGATCGGGCCGGCGGTGGTGTTGCGGGTGATCAAGTGCATCGTCAACGACTTGCCCACCGTCACCTCGAACACCAGTTCGGCGATATCAAGCTTGGTCGCCAGCGCCACGCGGCTGGAACCGTCAGGCAAAACCTGTGTCGATGCAACGTGCCATTCGCTCAACCGTGCATAGCCGTGCGGCGGCTTGGTGGAATCGGTCGGGTTAGGCCCAAACCACGGCCAGCAGATCGGCACGCCGCCGCGGATCGGCTTGCCGTCCGCGTACACTGCTTGCCGACTGACGAAAATGACGGGCCTTTGCCCGACGGGTTCATAGTGCGTCAACGTCGCACCGTGCAAATACAAATGCGCCCGACCTAGCGAGTTTTGAATGACTAACCGGGGAAGTTGGTTGACCCCAGCCTCTTTTGTAACACCGCCAACGAATTCGATTCCTGTTCCCATGATTCAAGTTTAACGCCAACACCGTCTCCGCTCCACGCGGTTATGACGGCAGTTCCGATAAAAGACGGCAATTCAAGTTGCCCGCTTAAAGCCGGCGTGCGAATTAAGTCAATTGTGTGAGATTTTTGAAGTTCGACATTTGATTCCGGCCAAATCCAATCCGATGACAACAACATATGCATGGCCGTACTTCAAATGCTCTCCACGCGTCTCGATACCGCGGCAACGTGATGTTGTATCTGGCGGTATCCATGCCGATATTCCTCGGATTTGCGGGATTGGCGGTCGATGTCGGGCGGATGCAGTTGGCGAAAACCGAAGCCCAGGCGTGCGCCGATGCCGCCGCCCGCTACGCCGCCGCCGGTGCGGCCAACAGCTCGACCACCACCACCACCGCCAAAGCCTGCGCGGCGGCTATCGCGACGCAATACACCGTGGACGGCGGTGCCCCCACGATTAACGCGTCTGAAGTCATCGTCGGCACATGGAACGCCACCACCAAGGTGTTCACCACGGACAGCACCGGCACCTGCGTGAAAGTCACAGTCCGCCAGACCCTCAATCGCAACGGCGGGATGCCGCTGTTCATGTCCGTCTTCCGCAACGGCAATGCCGCCTTCCAGGTGACGGCCGTCGCGATCGCCAAGTGCACGTCGACGACCACCACCATCAGCCCCCCGGCCTCAGGTAACCTCTGGCTGTCGGGCATGCCCAACAACACGCAAACCATGAACGGCCGTCCTGATGCTGACTGGGTGTGGGATAACAGCGGCACGAGCAGCAATCAGAAGCAGCGGCCGCTGGTGGTCGATATCGCCGCGCTCGGTCTGACCGCCGGCGACACCATCAAGCTCGAAGGCCTCAGCGGAAGCGCCAGTTGGTCGAGTTGGAATAGTGGTACGACCAACACCGCCGACGGCGATACGACATTTCTCGTCGCCAACGGCGAGATCTATCCCACCGCCGTGCCGAACACCAGTCTTAACGGGATCAGCAATACCCGAGCGCCGATCGGCGCGGTCATGGGCGTGTTCCTGAGCAACTCCGCCCCGAATCTCTCCTCCGCCCCATCCGGCCTGGATTTCGGCACCGACACCCAGCGCGACTACGCCTCCGTCAGCCCCCTGCTGAAGCAAACCTTCTTCATCGGCGACGGAAAACGCAACAGCGGCGAAACCCAGTCCATCGTCATCCCCACCGGGGCGACCAAACTGTACCTCGGCATGATGGACGCCTGGCAGTGGAACGACAACGTCGGCAACTTCTCCACGAAGCTGTACGGCGACAACTCGGTCACGCTGGTGAAATAACAATGAAGTCGGAAGGATGGAGGGTGAAAAAGGACGCAAAATGGCTCCTTTTTCACCCTTCATCCTTCCGACTTCATCCTTCGCTGGCTTTCTTCCCCTAAATTATCACTAATTTCACCTCTGCCGTGGTTTATTGAAACCGCGTCCGGTTTACGGATAATCCCCAGACTCGGAGTAAACACATTCGGACCGTTTGAAAGGAACCAAGTCATGCGTCGTGCAAAGATCAGTATCATCGGGGCGGGCAACGTCGGAGCCACCTGTGCTCACTGGGCCGCCAGCAAGGAACTGGGCGACATTGTTCTGCTCGATATCCCGGAAATCACCATCACTGAAAAAGACGGCACGCAGAAGAAAGTGCCGAACACCGCGCCGCAGGGCAAGGCGCTCGACCTGTACGAAGCCTCGCCCGTGGAAGGCTTTGACGCCAAGATCACCGGCACGAGCGACTACAAGGACACCGCCAACAGCGACGTGGTGATCGTGACCGCCGGCCTGCCGCGCAAGCCGGGCATGAGCCGCGACGATTTGATCGCGATCAATACCGGCATTGTGAAGGAAGTGGCTGCCAACGTCGCCAAGCATTCGCCCAACGCGGTGATGATCGTCGTCAGCAACCCGCTGGACGCGATGGTGTATGTGGCGTGGAAGGCTTCGGGATTCCCGACCAACCGCATCATCGGCCAGGCCGGTGTGCTGGATGTCGCCCGCTACCGTTCGTTCCTGGCGGCCGAGGTCGGTTGCTCGGTCGAAGACGTGCAGGCCCTCCTGCTCGGCGGGCACGGGGATGACATGGTCCCGCTCACCCGCTACACCAGCGCCGGAGGCATCCCGATCACCCAGCTGATCGCCCCGGCCAAGCTCGGGGAAATCGTGAAGCGCGCCCGCAACGGCGGGGCGGAAATCGTCAACCTCCTCAAGACCGGCAGCGCCTACTACGCCCCTGCCAGCGCGACTGTCGCGATGGCCGAATCGATCATCAAGGACAAGAAGCGAATCCTCCCGGCCGCTGCTTACTGCGACAAGCAATATGCTATCGGCGGGTTCTTCGTCGGCGTGCCTTGCGTATTGGGTTCGGGCGGCGTGGAACGCATCATCGAGGTTGAACTGGACGAGAACGAAAAGAAAATGTTCGCCACCAGTGTCGACCACGTGAAAGAACTGGTTAAAGTCGTCAAGATGTAAGCAAATCTTGTCATTGGTCCTTGGGCACTGGTCATTGGTAAAATACAAATGACCAGTTACCAGGGACCAATGACATTTGCGGAGCTAGCATGACACGTGGCGCGAAACTCAGTCTCTGGTGCCTCCTGATGACGTCGATACTCGGCGGCTGCACCACTTCGCCGGTCATGCTCAAGCCTGCCGAGCAGCGGACGATTGACCGTGGGCTGATCGAATACCCGGCCGCCACGGAATTGAAGCCCGTCGTCCGCGGTTTGACCGCCCCGACGGGGATCGCATTCGACACCGACGGGACGATGATCCTGACCGAAAGCGGTGCCGGCGGGCGCACGCCTCGGATTTTCGGCTACAAGCCCGACGGTACGTATTTTGACATTTATCCCCAGAAGCAGAAGTTCCCGTTCAATATCGGCGGGGACCACTTCACCATCCATGCCCCGATCGGCGGCGTGGTGGTGCATGAAGGACGCATCTTTGTCACCCACCGCGACGCCAACGGCTACGGTGTGATCACCAGTTTCGGGTACGACGGAAGCCATTACACCGTCGTCTCCGATCTGCCCGCACAGGGCGATTACGGTTTGACCGATCTGACCGTCAACCCCACCAGCGGACGCCTTCTCTTCGCTCTCGGATCAGCCACCAACAGCGGCGTAGTGGGCGAAGACAACTGGGACGCCGGCTGGCTGCGGAAATTTCCCAACTTCTGCGACCAGCCATGGGACACCGGCAAGCACAATTCGTTCCTCAAGCTCCTGGGCTATCGTTTCAGCACCGCCAACCCGCGGGCCGGGCTGGGGCAGGATGACGTGCTGATCACCGGGCCGATGCAGCCGTTCGGCGTGAGCAACCAGACCCGCGTTAAGCGGACCGAAAAGCCCACCGGCGCGATCTACTCGATCTCCCCCACCGGCGGTGATTTACAGGTCGAAGCACACGGCCTGCGGTTGCCTCGCGGGTTGAGATATAACGGCTTCCGCCTGTATGCGACCAACAACGGCATGGAACTGCGCGGCACTCGGCCGATCAAAAACGACCCGGACGTGATGGTCCGCGTCGTCAGCGGTACGTGGTACGGTTTCCCCGATTACAGCGCCGATTTTCTTTCGATCACCGACCCCAAATTCCAACCCGAACCGTACATGGTTTTGCCGACCGGTTACCCCGACGTCAGCTTCACCATCGACCACGACTCCAGCGGCCTGATCGCTCCCGAGCGCAGCACGCTGCTGCAGGGCATCTTTCAGCCGCTATCCGGGGCGGCCAAGTTCGATTTCGTCCCCACCGGTGGGCCGTTCCGCGAGTTCCGCGGGAATGCGGTCGTCGCACTCTCCGGCGATCGCTCGCCGTTTGCCACCAGCGGACAGAAACTGATCGGGCCGATCGGGTTTAAGATCGTGCTGCTCGATGTAGATGGAAAACAGGTGCGCGAGTTCATTCACAACACCAAGGACGTTCCTGCCTCGATGCTGGAAGACCCCAATTCGGGCGCATTGGAACGCCCGATCGACGTGAAGTTCGCGCCGGATGGATCCCTCTACATCGTTGACTTCGGCAAGATGGAAATCCGCGACGGAAAGGAACGCATCTCCGCCGGCAGTGGAAAGGTCTTCAAGCTGGTGGCGAAGCCGGATACGACCAATCCTTAATCCATGATTTCGTCATTGAAAAGCGACAGGCCGAACGCATACGACTTCTGCGACCGCCCGTGGAATTCGAGTGTTCGTCCGTCATGGAATACCAGGCCGTTTGCTTTCAATTGATCGTCGTTCGGAACAAGCGTCAATTCGACTCGGCAGGATTTCCCGGCTTTCAAATCAATTATTCCGCTGTCGTGCGTCAAGATGTCATGATCGCCCATCTCAATGCGCCGTGGCAAGGTCATTTCACGGAACTGCGTTGAACTGACCGGCAATCGCTCCGCAAAGTTTCGGCCGTCGATGGTTGCCCGTACCATCACGCAAATCGAATCCATCGGCACAGGCGGCGCGTTGCGGGTGGGGGCGGACATGAACCGCCGATACGCAGCGCGATACGAGCGGCTCGGATAGCCGGCGAAAAAGCAGACGTTCAGAACCATCGACGCATCCTCCGCCTGCGCGTCGAACGTCCAGCGTTCCCACCCGCCTGGCGCGCGAACGCGGTGCCACGCAAATGGTTCAGCCGTCGGATTGTAAAGCGGAACGGTCGTCATGGGTTAATCGAACACCCGATCCATCTGCTCCCCCGCCTGCCGGCGAGCCAGTCGCCAGGCGGCGGGAAGTCGGCGGACGGTGTCGCCGGTCGACCGCTTCGGGGTGCCCGCGAACACGTTGTAATGCTGCCGCTCGATCGGCTTCAGCAACCCGCTCGACGCAACCGCCAAGAGCGACACCGCCAACCGCGAGCCGTCTTCCGACAGCCAGCCGATCGCCTCGGCGCCCTGCTCGTAGAGGGATCTGCAGCGGGCGATCTGGAATTTCAGCAGCTCGGTCAGTTTGTCGTTCACCACGCCGTTAATCAGATCCTGCTCGCTGTAGCGGAATTTAACGAGATCTTCGAGCGGCAGGTACACGCGCCCGTGTATCGCATCGACTGGTAGGTTCGCCAGGACGTGCGCCAGGCGGATCGCCTGCCCGAGCTTGGCCGCCTGGCGGTGGGCGTCGCTGTGCGTCACGCCGAGCAAGCTGGCGATCATCTGCCCGATCGACCCGCCGGACAGTTGCAGGTAATTTTCCAGCCGTCCCCACGTGGGGTAGCGGACGACCGTTGCGTCGATTCGGCAACCCTCGGCTAGGTCGAGGAAGTACTGCTGCGGCAGATCGAACTCTTTCACCGTCCGGCTGAAGGCTTCGAGGGCGTGCTGTTGATCCGATCGCGATTCGACTCGCGGCAGTTCCAGCCCGCCGGCGTAGATCTCCGCGAGACGATCGCGGAACATCGCGACGCGTGTGTCGATCTCCCCACCGCCGCACCCGACGCGTTCATCGGTCGGCGGGGCCGACTGCAAATGCCTCGGCGACACGACGGCCGGGTGGTTGCGTAAGCCGGTGCCGTTGTTGATCGGGTCGTGATCGTGATCGTGATCGATGCGGAGGGCATCGGTGATCATCATGCAAAACGCGTAAGCCGCCGAAACGGCGCGGCGTTTATGTTTCGGCAGGAAGTACGATGCGTAGTAAAGCCCATGCACGTTCCGCCGAACCATCTCCCCGGCCGCGAAAAACGCGGGCTCGACGGGGTCGGCGGTATGGGCGGGCGAAAGCTCGGCGGACTCTGCGGGCATGTCCACCATCATTCTCAGATGGGTGCGAAAATCAACGTTTTACGTCGCGGAGACGGGTTTAGCCGACGTGATGCTGCATCAGCTCGCGCAGGATGATCGTGGCGACGTAGAAGTAGATGATCAGCCCGGACACGTCCACCAGCGTCGCAACGAACGGCGCCGACGCAGTGGCCGGATCAAAGCCCATCTTCCGCAGGATGAACGGGAGCATGCTGCCGACCATCGAGCCGAACGCCACCACGCCGATCAGGCTGCACCAGACGGTCAAGCCCATCAGGTACGGGTGCCCTTCGTACATCTGCCAGCCGAACATGTACCAGAGCACGATTCGGCAGAAACCGATCGCCCCCAGGAACGTACCGAGGGTAATGCCCGAAATCAGCTCGCGCCGGGCAACGTAGAAGATGTCGCGGAGACGCAGCTCTTTGAGCGCCAACGAACGGATGATGATGGAAGTTGCCTGTGAACCACTGTTACCGCCGGAGCTGATGATCAACGGTACGAACAGCGACAACATCGGTAGCGCGGCGATCGCGGGTTCGTACTTACCCATCGCCTGGGCAGTGAGGGTTTCGCCGAGGAACAGCGCGGCCAGCCAGCCGCCGCGTTTTTTGGCCATCGACCAGAAGCTGACTTCGCGATAAGGCGCGTCGAGCGCTTCGCTACCGCCGAGCTTCTGCATTTCCTGGGTGGCTCGCTTCTGGGCGAATTCCAGCACGTCATCAGCCGTGATGATGCCCAGCATCTTCAGGTCTTTATCGACGACCGGGAGCGCGACGCGATCGTATCGCTCAAACGCCCTGACGACGTCTTCGCCGAGCGCGGTGGCCTGGATGTGGACCGCCGGTCGGTCTTCGATATCGCCGATCATCATGTTCGGGTCGGCCAGAACCAGCGAACCTAGTCGAAGGTCTTCAAGCAGGCGACCCTCGCTATTGACGATGTACAGGATCGCCAGCGTTTCCTTTCCGCGGCCGGTCTTGCGGATGCGCTCGAGGGCTTCGCGGGCGGTGATATCGGGTGGGAGCGCGACGTATTCGGGCGTCATGTATCGCCCGGCGGTGCCTTCGGGATAGCCCAGAAGAATCCGTGCTTGCTTCAGTTCCTCGGGGGAAAGCGTATCCAACAACCGACGAGTGACTTCCGCGGGCAGTTCTTCAAACAGCCGGGTGCGGTCGTCCGGCGTCATGTCGTTCAGGATCGTCTGAACCTGCGGACCGGAGAGCGACTGAACAAGTTTCTGCTGGTGATCGAGCGGCAAGTATTCAAACACCGTTGCCGCCCGATCGCGAGGAAGCATGCGGAAGATGATCCCCTCATCCTCGGCCGGCAGTTCGACGATCAGTTCTGCAATATCAGCCGCCGGGATTTCAGTCAGCGCATCGCGCAGGCCGTCCCAATCCTTGGCGGCGATGATCTCTTCAAAATCGGCTTGGAGAAGGGATCCGATCATGGGAGTGCTTGTCGAATGTTGAATGTGGATTGTCGATCGTTCATACCGAATATATCGGCGAGAACGTCAATACAATCCACATTCCACCATGCACAATCTACGGCTCATGCCCCCGATAGCTGGCTTTCAAGGAAAGTGATCTGCTTGGCGACGTCCGGATCGTCCACACAGTCCTTGGTGACGGTTCGGACGGCGTGAAGCACCGTGGTATGGTCGCGTCCGCCAAAATAACCGCCGATTTCCTCGAGACTGAATCGGGTGTGTCGCCGGGCAAGGTACATGCATACCTGCCGGGGAAAGGCGATGCTCTTATGGCGTTTCTTGCTCTGTAAATCGTTCAGCCGGACGCTGTAGTATTTGGTGACAGCTTCGAAAATCTGCTGAACGGTGATCCGCTTTTGCTCAGGCGTTGCAGTATCGCCTAAAGCAGCTTTGGCCAGCTCCAAGTCGATATGGCCATTCTGCAGCGAGGCGATGCCTTGGATCTTGGTGATCGCGCCTTCCAACTCGCGAGTGTTGTTTTCCACCTTGGCGGCGACGTAACAAAGCACGTCTTCCGGCAAGGTCAGGCCCCGCATCCGAGCCTTCTTCTGAAGGATGGCCAGGCGAGTCTCGTAGCAGGGCTTGTCGATCTTGGCGACCAAGCCCCAATTGAATCGGCTGACCAGTCGCTCTTCCAACTCCGGAATCTCGCTCGGCGGGCAGTCGGCGCTGAGGATGATCTGCTTATGGTTCTGGTACAGCGTGTTGAACGTATGGAAAAACTCCTCCTGCGTCCGATCGCGACCGGCCAGGAAGTGGATATCGTCGATTACCAGCAGATCGACATGGCGGTACCGATAGCGAAACTGGTGCATATCGTTGTTTTCAACCGCCAGGATGAACTGGTTGATAAAACTGTCACAGGAAAGATACAAAATCCGGGCGTCGGGCTGATGTTCGAGCAATTTCTGGCAGATCGCCTGCAGCAAATGAGTCTTGCCCAGCCCAACTCCGCCGTGGATGAACAACGGGTTGTAGGCCTTGCCCGGCTGATCCCCCACCGCCAGTGAAGCCGCATGAGGTAGACGGTTGCACGGCCCGGTGACAAAGTTGTCGAACGTGTAATCGGGGTTCAGTAGCAGCGGCTGATCGCCTTCATTAAAGACGCCCCCGCGAGGGAGGTTATCGCAATGGAAGCTGACCGACACCAATCGACCCGTCAGCGCCTGGGCCGCATTGGTGAACGGCTGCTGGCATTGGCTTTGGCAAAAGTTCAACTGGGCCGGAGTGTTGACGGTCACCTGGATGACGCCGTTGGTCAACTGGCGCGGGTTCATCTGATCGAACCACACCCTGTTGAGCGTGGGATGCTGCAGTCGAACTGTCTGGAGGATTCGTTGCCAGATCGCCTGATCGAAAACCGGATGTTCGATGGCGCGACGAGACGTGGCCTCACGCGCCGATGGCGTTTGCGTAATCATGTCTATTTCTTTTTTCTAAGCGCCCAGAATTATTGAATTACAAACCCGAATTGCCGCCGCTTCTTAATACTGCGAGTTGCGAGCGCGCACTCTATCAAATTATCAGCTACTTCCCAAAAAGATTTTCGCCGCGAGACAATCCCGCCGGGTGATCAAAAAAAAACACCCGTACAGCGTCAACTATTTTCTACCAAACGGGTCAGAGAACCGATACGCCACCCGCGAAAAACTCCCCGACGTGGACTTCAACAAAGGAATGCTTCGTCGTGGGGCGGCGTATCATGCGCGCAGAAAAAAACTTCGCAAGCGACCGAAAGACTAACAGTCAAAAATGTTTGAAAACATCCCGGGAATTGAAGGAAAAAATTTTTCTCAGAGCGTTTGGTTCTTGTTGCCTGCGCCCTTCAAACCGAGAACTTTCATGACCTGTTGCAAATCACTCCAGACCGCGGCTCGTGTCTGTGGCGTATAGCTTCTCAGGACATACGACGGGTGGTAGGTCGGCATGACCTGGATGCCTCGCCAATCGTGAAACTGGCCTCGCATTTTCCCCATCGCCTGATCGCTCTGCAGAATAAATCGCGTCGCGGGCAATCCCAGCGTGACGATGACTTCCGGGCGGACGGTTTCAATCTGATCCATCAGGTAGGGCGTACAGGCTGCCGTTTCATCGGGCATGGGTGCGCGATTGTTAGGCGGCCGACATTTGACGATGTTCGCGATGTACACCTGTTCGCGCTGTAAACCCATGGCAGCGATCATTTTGCCGAGCAGTTGCCCCGCACGCCCAACAAATGGGCGTCCGCTGAGGTCTTCGTTTTCGCCGGGACCTTCACCGATGAACAGCAGTTTTGCGTCAATGTCGCCTTCGCCGAAAACCGTTTGGGTTCGGGTTTCGCACAGACGGCACTTGGTGCAGGCTCTCACTTGCTTTTCATCAAGTTGCTCCAGCCGCAAACGTTTTTTTGGTGTGGAAAGTACGTTGGCAGTAAACGGTTCGAGAGGCAATTGCGGCATGGCGGGCTCGGGCATGTAAGAAGAAGTCACGGGAGGCAGTGCCATTCGGTCCATCGGCGGTCGCGTGGCAACAGGCTGAACCGGCGGCGCGATCCGTGGCGGGGCTTGTGCGACATTCCGCGTCGGCGGTGCAACATTCGTGACCGGCGAAACCGCGTCGCTCACAGCCGCCCCGCCGCCGCTCGGTCGGCGGATCGACTCGACGCCGAACGCACGCTCGGCAGATAAATACAGTCGCAGTTTCGGGTCCATCGTGCTCCGATGCGCATCGTAGAAAAAAATCGCGCGAATATCACGCGCAGAGCGAAGATTAACTTGACTCTCCTGAAAATTCGCTAGAATAGAGGTCGTAAGAGCCACCCCGGTTCGCAATGGCGGGTGTTAGAGAGAAGCGGCCAGCCGATCTCGAAACACACCGTAGCGTGCCGAGGTGGCTTTTTTGTTTCAATCGGTCACCCGGAAACTTTTTAGGAGGCTCCCATGAGTCACGAAAACAAAACTCTCAACACCACGCCCCTCAAGGCCAACTACGACGCCGCTACCAAGCAGGCGTTCCTCTCTCTGGGCGTTGTCCAGCATATCGACATCACCGCCAACGCCGGCATCCTGCCAATCGTCGACGCGATGAAGGAAATGGCTTTCTCCGCCCGCGACCTCGGCCGAGCGGCGGATATCTATGACCGCATGCTGAAAGATAAGGAGTGCGGCATCATTTTGACCCTCGCCGGCTCGCTCATTTCGGCTGGGCTTAAGAAGGTCATCGTCGATATGCTCCGCAACAACATGGTCGATGCCATCGTCTCCACCGGCGCGAACATCGTCGACCAGGACTTCTTCGAAGCACTTGGCTTTAAGCACTACATCGCCGAAGACCGCCTCAAGAGCGGCCTGCACGATGGCGAGTTGCGAGACTGCGCCCTCGACCGCATTTACGACACGCTGATCGACGAAGAAGAACTCCGCATCTGCGACGAAACCACGCAGAAGATTTTTGACGAACTCGAACGCCGCCCCCACTCCAGCCGCGAGTTGACCAAGGCCATGGGCGAATACCTCGACAAGAACGGTGGCCCCAAGTGCAAAGACAGCATCATCTACGAAGCGTTCAAGCGCGACGTGCCGATCTTCTGCCCCGCGATCAACGACTGCTCGGCCGGGTTCGGGCTGGTTGCCCACGCGGTGGCTCATCCGGAATCGCACATGAGCTGGGACGGCGGCAAGGACTTCTATGAACTGACGCAGTTGAAGATCAAGAACCCCAACACAGGGATTTTCATGATCGGAGGCGGCGTGCCGAAGAACTTCACCCAGGACATCGTCGTCTGCGCTGAAGTGCTCGGCCACGACGCCCCAATGCACAAGTATGCCGTTCAAATCACCGTCGCCGACGTTCGCGACGGTGCCCTCTCCAGCAGCACGCTGAAAGAAGCCAGCAGTTGGGGCAAGGTCGATACCGTCTACGAGCAAATGGTCTTCAGCGAAGCGACGATCGCCGTCCCGCTGATCATTGGCTACGGCTACCATAAGGGCAGTTGGAAGGCCCGTACCGGCAAGAAGTGGGCGGCACAATTGGATACGGTCACCGCGTAAGATCCCGGGATATTTTGTCCAACCCAAGCCCCGGCATTGCTATGCCGGGGCTTTTTTATGCGCAAGGAAGCTTCGCGGGTAAACTGGTGTCGAACTTACGGAGGTTTCCCATGCGAAATCCATGCTATGTATTTGTTTTTATTTGCGCCACCCTGCTCCTTCCTCTTAACACCTTTTCTATGTTTATGACGATCGACCGCGACATGCCGGTCGACGAAGTCGTCAACAAGTTGGAAAAGTTTGTAGCCGACAACCCAAAGGACGCCCACGGCCATTACCTGCTCGGCCGGGTTCATAGCATGGCGTGGGCGGCGGATGGAAATCAGGTTCGATTGATTCCGCCAAAGAACGATGGCCTGCCAAGTTTCGCGATATACCAAACCGTCCGCGTCAATCGCGAGGGTGGCAAAGCCCCGACGGAACCCGCACTCTATCACCTCGGACAATCGGTGGCTTCGTATCGAAAGGCGGTCAAGCTCGACCCAAAGAACGGACTTTACCACCTCGGGCTTGCTTGGATGCTTGAACAGCAAGCCGCTACCGAGGCCAACGCTCCGAAGCCGGCCACCCAACCGGTCGACCCGGCGGCGAAGACTCAGGAAATCATTGACCTGTACGTGAAAGCATTCGATCTCACGCTCGAATCAGACTTAAAGACGGATCACTTGATGGCGGGCGATGCCTATGTCAGCCTGGAAGCCTCCGGCAACGCGATCCGTTTGCTGGGTGGGATGAAAAACGCCGACCCGAAGCTGATCGCTCGGCTGCAAGAGGGGAAGGAACGAATTCTGTCTAAACCGATGGCCGTCACGCCGATTGTGATCGCTATGGATGGCACGACGACGATGGGCGACCTGATCGACAACACCGCGTCGGTGAAGTTCGATCTTTCCGGCATCGCCAGCGGCCACAACTGGCCGTGGGTAAGCAAGCGGGCGGGTATTTTGGTGTGGGATCCGCAGCACACCGGCCAGATCACCAGCAGCCGGCAGATGTTCGGCACGATGACCTGGCAGATGTTTTTCCGCGACGGGTACGAGGCTCTCTCGATGCTCGACCGCGACGGCGATCATCGACTTTCCGGCAGCGAGTTGAATGGCATCGCCGTCTGGCAGGACTCCAACAGCAACTCAACCAGCGACACCGGCGAAGTCATCCCGGCCGAGAAAGCGGGCATTACATCGATCGATGTCCGCTCAACAGCCACAACGGGCGTGCTGCAGAACCTGACGGGAGTTTCGTGGCGCAATGGAACCTCTACCGCCAGCTTCGATTGGGTGCCAATGTCAAAGTAATACGGATCGAGCTTGATTCGTGAAACCTCTGAATAACCTGTGTAATTTCCCCGGCGATACGGAAGAGAAACAAAGATTCCGCAGATTTCACAGATTTCAAGCAGAAATATTCCGAATCTGCGTCATCTGCGAAATCTTTGTTTGATTCTTTTCCTGAAATCAGTTGATTCAGATATCTCTCGTGTGAATCAGAGAAACGTCAGTCAAACGCAAAGCAGCGTCGGTTGATTTCCAACCGACGCTGCTTTGCTTGGTGCTGACGGATTGCTACTTCAAAACGCCGGCCGCATCGAGGATTGCTTTCGCTTCGATGTCAAACACGCCGCTCATGCGCTTGCCGTATTCCGCCACGCCATCTGTGGCCAGCGGTCCGGTGATGTGCGGATTGCCCGGCTTGGCGTCGCCCCACTGTTTCAGGAACGCGCCGTTGTTGGCGTCGGTCCGCAGGAAATGGAACGCCGCTCCCGCGCGGTCCTTTTCGGTTCCGTTGCCACGGGTGCAGTGTGGCGTGCCATAGCAGAAAAAGAGTGCTCCGCCGGCCTTGAGCTCAATGGGCTTGGCTTTGGACTCATCCGGATAGCAGCGGACGTGATGATCGCTTCCGCCGTCGCGGGAATGTTCGAGCTTTTCCGTGTAAACGTCGGGGATCATTTCCATCGTTCCATTGGCGATCGTGGCGTCATGCACGGCGATCCATATCGCGGTGCCCTGCATGGGGTTATCAAGCCTGAAATAGGCATTGTCCTGATGCCAGCTCGTGCCTGCACCGTCTTTGGCGGGCTTGAGAAACACCTGATCCAGATGCAGCCGCGCGGGCTCGCCGATCAAGGAACTAATGGCTTTGACAACCCGGGGATCGAACGGCAATGCCTTGAACAGGTCGCTCTTGTTGAACATCGGGCACAACTGGAGATTTTGCTTGGTGGTGGATTGTGTCTTGCCGTCGCCCTCGGTTGCGACATTGCGGACCAAGCCGGTACGCTTGAACCGCTCGATTTCCAACTGCATGGCGCGAGCTTCGTCGGGAGTGAAAAATCCCGGGGCCGCGACATAGCCGTGTTCCTTGAAGAATTGAATCTGCTCCGCTGACAATGACATAGGTTGCTCCTTTTCGAGTGGATGGGACTATGCACAAAGCATCGCCCGTAGGCTTTAGCCGCCGTGGAAGGTCTTTTCGCTCTAGTGGAATTTCGTTCCCGACGCCGAGCCGTTTCGCCACTCGGTCGGCGAAATGCCGAACTGCCTGCGGAACGCGCGTGCGAACTCGTGCTGTCGCGCAAAACCGGCTCGATCGGCAATCTGCTTGACGCTCAAGGACGACTCCAGCAGCAGATTCTGCGCCTGGTGCAGCCGCAACCGGGCCCACAGCCGGGTCGGGGAATCGCCGGCGAATTTGCGGAAGCGGTGTCGCAGCGAATCGTAATTCTGAATGTCGGATTTGAGCTTCGCAGCCAGCCCCGCGGGTTCGCCGTCGTAATCGCGGATGATTTGCCACATCTGCAGCAAATCCGCGTCGACAAATCGAGGTGAAAGGCTCGCGTCGTGCATTTGGTGCCTGCTCCAGCGTGAAATGGCGATCAGCAGCAACCGCAGCCACGCCGATTGGGCCGCGTCACCGGCGTCGCGAGGTAGCATCCGTTCCATCAGGATTTTGACGTGAAACGCCTGAAACGCCTCGATCTGTTCCGGCGACAGCCGCCAGATCCGCTGGGTGGGGTCAGCATGTGACAGGTTCGGCAGAAGTGCATCCAAAGCGTCGTCAGCGTGGTAGTGAATCACCCACAGCCGCGCCGATTGCTTTGCGGTGTTCCAGTATCCGTGTTTCTCTCCCCGCCGAAAAAGAAAGAGCATCCCGGGCACGGCTTCGTGCTGCGTCCCGGCGTGGCCGATGGTGGTTGGCGTTTGGTCGATGAGGCACAATTCATCAAATCGATGCGTATGCCAGCTATAGCTGTCGCCCGCGGCGGTGCGCGCACTTCCCAGCGAATCGGGTATCGGCAGGAAGATGGCTGGCGGCTTGGATGACAATTGACCTTTGCGTGTGTCATTCACACGCTTGCTAACTGGCGTTCTGCCCGTGCGATACGCAACTGCGCCAGCGCATAAACCGCCGCCTCGCGCTCGCAGGCACCCACGACCGTGCCGTGGCGCTCGTCGGCGGCCCGGGAAGGGTTCAGCGATTCGCCGGCCGGTGCCCAGGTGGCCCGGTAGCAACTGAACATCAGGTTATGCTTGATCGACAGTTCCAAACCCGCCTGAGCGAATTCTCGTTGAACGGATTTGACCGACGGAAACCTCTGTCCGTTGTCGAGCGTTTCACACCCGGCCGGATCGTCGCCACGCCAGCCGGTGTCCAGCAGACGATCAACAGCGTATTGGAGTTTCATCGGCTGATCCTTCCGCATGTGGAGCTTGAAATGCGCCTGCAGAGCGTTGCCCACAGGGCGAGCGGTAATTGTAACTCAACTATTCACCAAATCGCAGATAGCAGCAAGTTTTATGCGATCCAGCCCGCCTCCCGGCGGCGGAAAACATGAATTTGCCGGTTATCGGACGGCTGTCCTTTTCCTCCCGTTTAGATTCCGTTAGGCTACCCCACCGGCCATGCTGGAGGAGAAACGCTTCTTATGCCAACTGGATCGCAAGGAACTCCATCAGAACCCCAAGCTCCGTCTTCGGAGCCGACGGGTGCCAAGTCCGAACCCAAACCCGCTTACAGTCGATCCAGGCATCGTTCGGCCAACCATCATTCGGCCCACGCAGATGACGCGCCCGGACACCACGATGAGCCGCCAGCCCATCCGCTCATTCCCCGCGGGCCGGTTCCGTTGATCCAAACTGACGCAGACCTGGCAAAACTGATCGACCAACTTCGTTCCGCCGGCAGTTTTGCTTACGACAGCGAATTCATCGGGGAACTGAGCTACCTACCGAAACTCTGTCTGATTCAAGTTGCAACGGTCGAGCAGGTATCACTGATCGATCCGCTGGCCGATCTCGACCTGCTGCCGTTCTGGCATCTACTGGCTGATCCATCGGTTGAGAAAGTCGTCCACGCCGGGCAGCAGGATGTCGAACCCGTTGTTCGCTTCATCGGCAAGCCAACGGCGAACCTGTTTGATACTCAAATCGCGGCCGGGTTTATTGCAATGCCTTACCCGGTATCGCTCAGCAAGCTGGTGATGGAACTGACCGGCGCGAAGCTGGGCAAGGGTCTGACATTCACGCACTGGGATCAGCGCCCGCTCTCGAACCAGCAACTCCGCTACGCTGCCGACGACGTGCGATATCTACCTGCGATCCGGCAGATCATGGGGGAGAAACTCAAGAAGCTCGGCCACTTCGATTGGGCGATGGAAGAATCCGCCAGCATCTGCCAGGCCGGGCTGTACAAGTTTGATCCGGAAACGCAGTACCTGCGGGTGCGCGGCAGCGGGTCATTGCAGCCGAAACAGTTGGCGATTCTGAAGGAACTGACGATCTGGCGAGACGGCGCAGCGCGCGAAGCCGATTCGCCTCCGCGGGCGTATCTGAAAGACGAGATTCTGATCGATTTCGCCCGAAACGCTCCCAAGACGCTGGAGAAACTCGATCGTGTTCGCGGCCTGCCGCGCCCGGTCGAGCAGCAGCACGGCCAGGCGATCCTTGACGCCATCGCCCGTGGCCAAAACGCCCCCGCCAACACCTGGCCGGCGGTCAAAGACAACGAGCAAACGCCGGCCGACCGGTTTCGCTGCGATTCGCTCTGGGCGCTGACCCAATGCTTGTCGGCCAGCAAGTCGATAGACGCAAATCTCGTCGGTAGTCGCCAGGAGACCAACGACGTCTACCGCCACATCACCACCGGCCAGGGCGACACCCCGCCGTTGCTGGTGGGCTGGCGTAAGAATGCTGTCGGAAATTCGCTCGTTTCGATGATGAAAGACGGCACGACCGTCCGCTTGAGTTGGAAAGACGGTTGGCTGACGCAACCCAAGGAGTAGCCATGCCCATTTACGAATACGCGTGCAAAAGCTGCGAGCAGAAATTCGATCACCTCGCACGGTCGATGTCCGACAGCAATGCAAAAGTGAAATGCCCCAAGTGCGGATCGACGCAAACGGCGAGGGCGCTCAGCGTGTTCGCGGTGCGCGCGCATGCGCCAAAGGATTCCGCCCCGCCGTCTTGTGGACGATGCGGAGGCGCGCCGGGATCGTGCCAAGCGTAGGGCCGAGGGCCGAAGACTGAGTAAAGAAAGCATGCATTTAGCACTCAGTCCTCAGCACTTAGAAAAAAGGGCGACCCGTTTCCGGGCCGCCCTTTCGGTTTATTCTGCCGTCGTGGGTTAACGGCCCAGCAACGAAAGTACCTGCTGCGGCGAGGAATTCGCCTGAGCCAATACCGACGTATTCGCCTGGACCAGGATCTGAGCCCGGGTCAAGGCCGCTGTTTCAGCAGCGAAGTCCGCATCGCGGATGTCGCTTTCGCTGGCGGTCACGTTTTCCAACGCAACCGACAGACTGCTCACGTTCGTGTCCAGCACGTTCTTCTGCAACGCACCGAGTCGGCCACGTAGCGTGGCGACCTGGCGAATGGCCGTGCTGAGAATCTTCTGCGCCTGGGTGGTATTTCCGGCCACCAGCGAGTTGCCGCCGCCCGAGCCGATGCTCGAGAGGTAGCCGTTCACGCTGTCACCGAGCTTGGTCGTGCTGACCGAGCTGATGCCGATCTGGATCTGGCCCTGGCGGGTGACTTCCGAACCGATCTGGAACTTAGCCCCACCGCCGGTGATCTGGAAACTGGTTCCAATCGCCGTCTGCTGGGCAAAGCTCGAATCGAGCTGGAAGGAGACGTCGAGATCGGCGGTACGGACCGAAGCGGTCACACCGTCGACTTCGGCCTGGGTTCCGTTGACGCTGACCGTGGCGTTGGCGCCGTAGTCTTTGCCATTGAGGAACGAGCCGGAGATCGTCTTTACACTGACGAACTGGTTCGAGCCGAACGCCGTGCTGGTGATCTTCAGCGCCGAACCGCTGAGCGTCGCGCTCACGCCGGTCGACCCCTTGATCTGGTTGATCGCGACCACGATGGCGCTGTTGGCCGTGCTGGCGGCGAAGCTCAGCTGCTCCGTGCCGTTGGTTCCCGCGATTTCGATCGTGGCAGCCGACGCGCCGATGCCCGAGGCGGTATTGGTCAACGTGCCGAGCTGCGCGCTGGCGGTGACGTTCACGGTGATCGTGATCGAACCATTTTCCGGCAGTTTGGCGGCGTTGATCGCCAGCGTGTCGATCGCCGTGCTGGCGACGTTGCTGGTGCTGTAATCCAGTCCGCCGTTCAGCAGTTTCACGCCGTTGAACTGCGTGGTGTTGCTGATGCGGTTGATGGAATTCAGGATCGAGTCAACCTGCAACTGGTTAGCCTGAATTTCTTCAGCCGACAAAGCGCCGGTATTGGCCGCTTCGTTGGTCAGGCTTTGGACCTGCAGGAGAAGTGAAGACACTTCAGACAGCGAGCCTTCAGCCGTGTTCACCACGTTGCTGGCGCGCTGGCTGTTGGCGATACCCTGGTTGATGCCCGCGATTTCGCTTCGCAGCGTTTCGCTGGCGATCAAACCGGCAGGTGCATCCTTGCCGGAGTTGATCTTCAGACCCGTGGACAAGCGCTGAAGGCGAGTCTGCAGGTCGGTTTGGTTTTTGTTGAACGTGTTAATCGCGCGAAGCGATCCGATATTGCTGTTGATACGGCTCATAGTATCCTCCGTGATACGTTAGAGATAAACGCCAGGTATCCGTACCCGACGTGAAATTGATTGCCGATTGACGATTTCCGATTGACGATTGAATCGCCGGCGGCACGAACTGGTTAAAAATGGGATCAGACAGTCATCAGGTGGGCGCGGAAAATGCCGGGATTTCACGATTCAATCGGCCATCGGAAATCGACAATCGGCAGTCCGCTGAACCTCCTTGTTCAGGTCGAGACCAGTACGCGGGCGAATCCGTTCGCCCGCTTGCCCGAGTCGACCAGACGCGACGCCACGAAGCGTCGGACCGACTCAGGTATTCGCAGCTATCGTCGGGTAAATGAACGCGCAAACTTGAACAGGGAGCACGCAATTCCTGCGGATTGGGGAGGGGCTGATAATATCGGTGTTAGCTCGTAGCCACGGGCGCCAGCCCGTAGTTTTCGGGTAGTTCCGGCGAATTCGTCCTTGCAAATGAGTTCGTGATCTCGATCACACCAACACGCGCAAATCCTGCGCTCCATGAAGAGGATTAACCGTGAAGACACGAAGACGCGAAGAGAAAAGTATGAACACAGAGACCCAGAGGCGCAGAGAAGACGAGTTCAATACTCTTCTCCACGCCTCTGGGTCTCTGTGTTCATTCCCTTTTAAGTCTTCTTCGCGTCTTAGCATCTTCGCGGTTGAAAATTTCTCCCCCACCGCCTCCCCACCCAATTCACCTTCGGCTCGTCATGCAGCGAGAGTCCGGTGCCTTGGCCAGCTCCGCTGCGGGCAAAACGTTCCGCTCGATCGACAGTTCGCAAACGGTTTTGCCAGTGTCCATGATTGTAGCGCGACTATTTGATGGTTTTCGGATCGACCTTAAACCACTTCCATATCTTGGCCTGCGCCGCCTCCCGCTCTGCCGCCGGCGAGTCGGGCAGGAGTTTGAGCAGCGTCGGGCGGAACTTCGGATCGAACGCAGCCATGTCGCTGCTCAATCCGTCCAGATCGAGCAACGTCGCCGCGAAATGCAGCGCCACGTCCGGCCGATCGCGCACGCCCCGCAATAGCGCCATCCGCGTCCGCGGGCCGCACCGTTCCTGCACCCGCAGGAGTGCATGCACCGTGCCGTCGCTGGTGGAGTCATCAATGATCCGGGCTAGATTGACGTCGAACACCGAATCGTTCATCCGCTCCATGTCGTACAGGTAACCCAGCGCATGAGCGCGATGCTCCGGCGGATACTCAACCAGATCGTCCCGCAGCCGATCGAACGAGGCCTTGGAGTTATCGTGCGCCAACACTTCCATATCCCGCCAATCGAGCGGCGACTTCGCTCGCAGTTCATCCAGGACGGACTGCTTCTCCTCAACAGTCATCCGGTCATACGCGTCGAGATCGTACCCCGTGCCTTCGCGCCAGGCGTCGTGGTCGATGATCATGCTGTTGCGGAATTGGTCGTGGGCGGCAGTGGACATGGCGGCTTTCAAAACGCAATAGAATATACAAGCTGCAGAGGCGGCACTTAAAGGCACCTCCCGTTCTGGAAGTCCTAAGCTGTTTCAATGTCAGGACAAAGCCGGAGAACATCTGCAAGTAGGATGGGCACCTTGTTTTGCACGATGCCCCAGGAAATCGAGTCATCCACAGAATCGTAGCCATGAATCAGTGCATTTCGAAATCCGGCGATCTTACGGTATTCGTTGATCTGGCGAGCCGCCGCTTCATCGCGTTTGATAAGCCGGGTCATGGCTTCACCGATTATCTCAAATTGCCGCTCGATGGCCGAGCGAAGCATTCTGTCTTTTGCATAGTCTGCCATTTCCTTGCCTCGTGAGAATGCTTCGATTTGCCTGGCAGCATCGAACATGTCCCAAAGTAATTTGGCGGTTTCAGGCGGCATAAAGGGGAACTCTCGTACGATCGACGACCTGTCGAAAATAGGGATTGCGAATAGCCGTGTCGGACACCAGATCGACCTTCCTGCGAAACATCCGTTGAAGATCTTCCAATAAACCGAAATAGCGGTCAAACGCGTTTTCGACGGTCAGTAACTCAAACTCGACGACAAAGTCGATATCACTCTTTTCCGAGTCAAAATCGTCGCGCACGGCGGAACCAATCAGATCCAACCGCTTGACCCGATACCGCCGACAGAGATCGGCCAGCTCCGGGAGATGATCTTGGACAAGGGCAATCATGCTTGGAGTATACCACAAGTATTGCGAGTGAGGATTGGCGGGATTGCTATCACGCCCCTATTGCTTATTCGATATATCCGTATTCCCGCCCCTGTTTGTTGTATCGAGGATTCAGCTTTGCGATTAAGAAGTATTCTAACGCGAGGCAAAAGTGAGAGGTGGGCCAGTCAAAAGCGATAACATCAATATGGCGAGCATCGACAATTTCGGGATGCTTCCAAACCCGTTTATCGAACGTCCATGAAGCCTTGCCGATATACAACAACTCGCCGCTTTCGTTATAGAACAAATAGACTCCCGGGGAATTGTAAGCAGAAACCTCTCGTGATGCCTTGTATTCTTCTTGACTCCAGTTGAAATCGTAGAGGGGTGTAACCTGAAGGGATGGGAAGTCCGTCGATAGATATCGCCGGAATTCCGTGACTACCGCATTTACATCAGCCCATCTCGCACTCATCACAACTCCTCAAAGAAATCATTCCCCTTATCGTCCACCACGATAAACGCCGGGAAGTCGACGACTTCGATTTTGCGGATCGCTTCCATGCCCATTTCTTCGAAATCGACGAGTTCAACTTTCTTGATATTGGTCTGCGCCAGGATCGCCGCCGGGCCGCCAATGCTGCCGAGGTAGAAGCCTCCGTGCTTTTTGCAGGCATCCGTCACGGCTTTGCTGCGGTTGCCCTTGGCGATCATCACCAGGCTGCCGCCCTGGGCCTGGAAGAGGTCGACGAACGCGTCCATCCGGCCGGCCGTCGTGGGGCCGAAGCTACCGGAGGGCATGCCTTCCGGAGTTTTCGCGGGGCCGGCGTAGTAGATGGGGTTGTCCTTGAAATACTGCGGCAAGGGTTTGCCCTGCTCGAGTAACGATCGCAACTTCGCATGGGCGGCGTCTCTGGCGACGATCAGCGTGCCAGTCAGTTCGACCCGCGTTTTAACAGGGAACTGGCTCAGGATCGCCCGGACCTTGTCCATGCCCACCGACAAGTTGATCTTCACCGGCGGAGCAAGGTGCGGCTGTTCCTTGGGCAGGAACTTGCCGGGGTTCGTTTCCAACTGCTCGATGTACACACCCTCACGGGTGATCTTGGCTTTGATCTGTCGGTCCGCCGAGCACGAGACGCCGATGCCGATCGGCATGCTCGCGGCGTGGCGAGGCATACGGATGACGCGGACATCGTGCGCGAAATACTTCCCGCCGAACTGGGCGCCGATGCGGCTTTCTCGCGTGATCTTGAGGATCTTCTCCTCCCACGCCAGATCGCGAAACGCCCGCCCGCCCTCGCTGCCGGTGGTCGGCAGGTGATCCAAATACCCGGCCGACGCGAGCTTGAGGGTTTTCATCGTCGTCTCGGCGCTTGTGCCCCCGATCACCACCGCGAAGTGGTACGGCGGGCAGGCACTGGTGCCGATTTCCTTCAGCTTGCCGCGGACGAACGCTTCCATGTCCTTGTCGTTCAGCACCGCTGGCGTGGATTGGTACAGATACATCTTGTTCGCACTGCCGCCGCCTTTGGCCATGAACAGCAGATTGTATTCATCACCCTCGGTGGCCAGGATGTCGATCTGCGCGGGCAGGTTGCTGGCGGTGTTCTTTTCCTTGAACATTTCCAGCGGCGCAAGCTGGGAATAGCGAAGATTCTTTTCCTGATAGGTTTCATAGATCCCTTCAGAAAGCGCCGCCGCTTCGTCAAAATCGGTCAATACGAACTGACCCTTCTTGCCCATCACGATGGCCGTGCCGGTGTCCTGGCAACTGGGTAACTGTCCGGCGGCGCAGACCACGGCATTTTGCAAATGCGTGTAGATGACGAACCGGTCGTTGTCGCTGGCCTCGGGATCAAGCACTTCCTCCCCCAACTTGGCCAGGTGCTGGGTGCGGAAGAAGAAATTGATATCGACAAACGCCTGCTTCGCTGCCGCTCGAAGGGCCGAAGACTCCACCTTCAAGTAGCGTCGACCGTTGAAATCAACGGTGCTGACGCCTTCCTTGCTGAGCAGGCGATAGGTGGTGTCGTCGGATCCGTACTGGAACGTCGGTTCGTAGTTGAAGGGGGGCATGTCGCGGATTTTAGCGGAAAAAGAGTGGAAAGTGAAAAGCGACGAGCGATGAGTGGACTACACATCGCTCATCGCTTTTCACTTTCCACTCGCCCTATTCCGGCTTGATATACGCTTCCAGTTCACTCAAAAACTCATACAGCGCCGTGGCGGTGTTTCGGGCCGGATCATCGCCTTGATGCAGGAGGGTGATGTTGTCGCGGAGGGCCAAAAACACCAGTTCCTTCAGCTCATTCTTATTCGGACTGTTGGACAGGTGCTCATGGTACTGAGCGCGGAAGTAGTCGTAGCCGTCAGGATGTTTCTCGAACCATTCCCACAGCGACATCGGCGGGCCGTAATGCGAGAGCACGTTGGTCACGTTGCACATCTGGCGCAGGTCTCGCGTAATGCCGATCGGTTCGATCCATATCCGCTGACCATCATCCGGCTCAACCGCGTCCAGAAAATGCTTGATCTTGAACATACCTGGCTCCGATCCCGTTAAACACTTCTATCGGTACAACCTTAGCACTACTAATAAGACGAAATAAACTTTGTGAAGTTTGATTACAAAGTAAGATTTCTCCTGATCCGATTTCAGCGCTTCACCGACCGGCCCGGCTACTCCTGCGACAGGGCCGCCGATCGATTGTAGGCGAGGATAAGCAGCAACGAGATGACAGTCAGCGATGCAATCGCCAACCACGTCGGCCATGCCGATTCCAAAGATCGGCCGGACGTGTAATCGCTGTAGATGGAGATGGGTAAGGTTTGCTGCCCGCTTAAGTCGCCGAAGATCATGACGGTCGCCCCGAATTCGCCCAGCGACCTGGCAAACGCCAATAGCAAGCCGCTGACAATCCCCCGCCGCGCCATCGGCAGCGAGACATGCCAGAAGATCCGCAGCGGGCCTGCACCCATTAGCTTTGCTATATCTTCCAATTCACGCTCGACGGAAGCGAATGCGGATTTTGCAGGCAAGAACAGTAAGGGAAATGACACCACCACCGCCGCAACCACCGCCCCGCGCCAGTCGAAAATCAGATGGAGATCAAACCATGTATTCAACCATCGCCCGATCCACCCATGTACGCCGAGCAGGACAACGAGGAAATACCCCACAACCGTAGGCGGAAGCACCAAAGGCAAGGTAAGGATCGATTCGACCAGGCTTTTGCCCCGGAAGCGAAGGCGTGCCAGGAAAAATGCCAGCGGGATCGCCAGCGCCGCCGTCACCACGGTGGCGACAATCGAAATTTTCAGCGACAGGGCGAGTGATCTCAGCAGGTCGTTCATGCGTTATTTCGACGCCGGTTGGGTGACGGGCTTGGCGGGTGCTTCGGTGATGAAACCACGCCGTTCCAGGATACGCTTTCCGTCGCGCGAGCCGAGGAAATTCAGGAATCGATCTGCGGCCGTCTGCTTTTTACTCGCCGCCACAATCACCGCAGGGTAGACAATCGGGTCGTGCGAATCGTCCGGAGCGCTGGCGATGATCCTGACGCGGTCGCCGATCCGCTGAGCGTCGGTGGCGTAGACGAATCCTGCATCAACCTCGCCCCGTTGGACGTAATCCAACACCTGTCTCGCGTTGGCCCCGTTGACGATTTTCCCCGCAACAGCCTGATCGAGTTTCAGCGACGCCAGCGTCTGCATCGCGTACTGCCCCGCCGGTACGGTCTTGGGCTGGCCGATAGCGACTTTTTTGACGTCGTCGCGGGCAAGGTCCTTGATACTCGTCAGTTTCAGTTTCGACCCGGCCGGTACGATCATTACCAGCGTGTTCATCGCGACGATTCGTCGCGACCCGACGACGGCCAGTTTGGCTTTCTCGACCTCATCCACCTGCTCCACGGAGGCGGAGATAAAGCCGTCGATCGGTGCGCCGTTCTTGATCTGCGTCAACAGCACCCCGCTAGCACCGAATGAAAACTCGACTTCATCACCGGTTTGCCTGGCAAAGGCGATCTCAGCGTCCAATAGCGCTTCCTTCATGCTGATGGCGGCTGCGATGTTGATCGTTTCGGCCTGCGCAGACGGCAAGCCGATCAAACTCAGCAGGCAAAGGCAGGTTAACATCAGTGCAAATCGCATCAAGGATGATTGTAGCCGCAGATGCACGCAGATAAATGCAGATCGGCTTGCGCCACTGTATTTTCTGATCTGCGCCATCTGCGCTGATCTGTGGCTGTTTTTCTAGGAAGCATGGACGCCGCCGAGCGCTTTGCAGATTTGTACGGTCGATTTGCTCTTGTTCAACGTGTAGAAGTGCAGCCCGTCCACGCCGTGGGCGATCAGGTCTTTGCACTGCTGGGTGGCATGCTCAATGCCGTACGCCTGCACAGCCTCGGCGTCGGATTCGATCGACTCGAGCTTCAGCAGCATGTGCTGCGGGATCTTCGCCCCGCACATGCTCACGAACCGCTTGATCTGCGCCACGTTGCTGATCGGCATGATCCCGGCCACGATCGGCACCTTGATGCCCATCGCCCTGGCCGTATCGCGGAAGCGGTAGAAGTCGGCGTTGTCGAAAAACAACTGAGTGACGACGAAGTTCCCGCCGTTGTCAATCTTCAGTTTCAGCATCTCCAGGTCGCGCGTGCGATTGAGGCACTGTGGATGTCCTTCCGGATACCCCGCCACGCCGATCGCAAAGTCATGACGGGCACGGACGAAGGTCACCAGGTCGCTCGCGAATGCAAATCCGCCTTGCGTGGCGACGAACTGGCTCTGCCCGGCCGGCGGATCACCACGGAGCGCCAGCACGTTGCGGATGCCTTTGCTCCAGAGATCATCAAGAATACTGCCGATCTCGTCAGCGGTATGGCCGACGCAGGTGAGATGCGCCATCGCCCGAATCTGCTGCTCATTCTGGATGCGCTCCACCAGATCAACGGTTTTTGCGCGCGTGCTGCCACCAGCGCCGTAGGTGACGGACACGTAGCTCGGGTGCAGCGGCCGCAGCTCGCCAATCACCTCTAGCAACTGGTTCCACCCTGCGTCGGTCTTCGGCGGAAAAAACTCAAACGAGACGGCCGGCTTGCCCTGACCCAATATCTGATCGATTCGCATGCACAAACTGTACTCCAAGAAACGGACGACGTACAAACACGGTCGAGAACCGCAGAGTGATTGTCGAATCAAATGCAAGAAAAATCCCGAGTAACTCAGCACTCAGCACTCGTTACCCGGCACCGATTTTCAGGCATTCCCCGACCAATTTCTGTTTGTCCAACCGCAAAAGCGCCGATATAATACATCAGTACGGATGTTCTCTGTTGTTGGTGATTAGAGAGCAACTATTTGGCTGAACCTATAATCGACCCTTGGGGATGATCGTCAAACCGACGCATGCCCGCAGACCAGTTGGTTGTTTACAACTGGCAGACGGGAAGTGGAAGTGAGACGCCTCGGCAGTAACCCTGCTGTTATCATCACCCACCTTACTGAAGGGTTCGGTCAAAACCGCTCTCACACGGCAATCAAGGATCCGTCCGTATTTTTATGACGCCCGATGGCTGAAAGGCCGATCGGGCGTCTTCTTTTTTGCTGGTCAAAGAATTGATGAACGCAGAGACGCGGGGGGG
>JANMES010000081.1:0-4807 GCA_031377185.1 Phycisphaerae bacterium | reverse complement strand
GGGACCACCACCCAACCATCAGCAGCTTTGTATCGGCAAAAATTCTCAATTGCAATTGAGCAACGCATTGAAACGAATGTCGGCGGACTAACAAACCTCTTCGTCCGCCGACTTTGTTTACGTCGCTGACCAGCGCCTTATCGATCAAATTGTCCGTCGAACGCAATCGCTGACGGCTTGAAATCGATCTTCTTCACAAAGGCCGCCGACTCTGTCGCGCCGTGCTCGCGGTCCATGCGGCTGTCTTCCCATTCAACGCTGAGCGGACCCTGATACTTCACATCGTTAAGCGCAACGATGATTCGCTCAAAATCCACGTCGCCATGGCCAGGGCTGCGGAAATCCCAAAATCGAGTCGGGTCGCCAAAGCTCACGTGCCCGCCGAATACGCCGACCGAGCCGTCGCCTTTGCCCCACCAGGCGTCTTTGATGTGGCAGTGAAAAATACGCGGGCCGAATGTGTAGATGAATTTGACGTAATCGACGCCCTGGTAGCCGAAGTGCGACGGGTCGAAGTTGAACCCGAACCGCTTGTGACCCTTCACTGCGTCGATGGCGCGCTGGGCGCTGGCAAGGTCAAACGCAATTTCGGTCGGATGCACCTCCAGCGCGAAGTTGACGTTGTTCTTCTCGAACGCCTCGAGGATCGGCCCGAACCGCTTGGCGAAATCGTCAAATCCCTTCTGCCAATACTTCTGATCAGTCGGCGGGAAGGCGTAAATGCTGTGCCAGATGCTGCTGCCGGTAAACCCGTTCACGACGGCAGGGAAGCTGATTTTGTCCGGCGATGCGTCCCGGAACAGCCGGGCTGCCTTGGCGGTGTCGATCATCTTTTTCGCCGCGCGCTTGCGTACGCCTTCGGGCTCACCATCGCCCCAGACGTCAGGTGGCAGGATGCTCTTATGCCGTTCGTCGATCAAATCGCAAATCGCCTGCCCCACCAGGTGCGATGAGATGGCGTAGCACTTGAGCCCATGATCTTTAAGCACTTCCCATTTCTTTTTGACGTAGCCTTTGTCTTTGACGGCCTTGTCGACCTCGAAGTGATCGCCCCAGCAGCCAAGCTCAACGCCGTCATAGCCGAACGATTTGGCCTTTTTGCAGATTTCTTCAAACGGTAGATCGGCCCATTGGCCGGTGAATAGGGTGACAGGACGGGCCATGTTGCGGTTCTCCTTCGATGATAAGATGCCATGCGACACAGAGGCACAGAGACACAGAGGCAGACAAAGAGTATGGGAAAAGAAAATTCTCTGTGCTTGTCTATGCGACTCCGTGCCTCTGTGACGCATTTATATTCGGACGGAAGACCAAAACTGTCAATTGTCGGATCGTTTTACAGTGACCGCTATTTGACGGTACACTGGTGGACCGCCCGTCTCGTTAACGGGTCACGCAGGAGTGGCGGAATTGGCAGACGCGCAGGACTTAGGATCCTGTGCCGAAAGGCGTAGGGGTTCGACCCCCCTCTCCTGCATCCACTGGTAAAGAAGGAATCGACATGATGCGTACTCATCGAAACCGGTTGACCGGGGCTATTACCGCCGGATTGCTGGCGGTTCTGGCCTCTCCGCTGATCGCCGACACCATCGAAATCCGGCGCGATACCTCCAGGCAGACCATCACCGGCATCAACATCAAGGGCGTGAAAGGCGAGAACCTTGTTTTCATCTCGTCCGGAGGCAATGACGCCGAACGCCCGCTGGCGAATGTGTTTCGCATCGAGATCAAAGGCGAAACCGCCTTCAACGATGCCGAAACCGCCTACGCCGCGGAAACTTGGCCCGAGGCGGCCGACCTGTACAACAAGGCACTGAGGTCCACGACAAAGGACTGGATCCGCGATCGCATCAGCCTCCGGCTTGTTGATTTGGCTGGTAAGACCAAGCGTTTCGACGTCGCGGCCGCAGGATACGTTGCGCTGGTTGCCAGCAACCCGACGCTGGCCGCCACCGTGAAACCGGTCATCCCCGATGGTACTGATCCAAAAGCAATCACTTCCGCCATCACCGATATCGAAAAGGCCCTGGGCGACAGCAAACTCCCCGCCGATCGCCGGGCAACGCTGTTGCAGTTTCAATTGGAATTGCAAAACGCTGCGGGTGATCGAAAAGGCGCTGCTGCCACCGTTGAACTGATCCTCAAGTCCGGCGGGCTCAGCGCCAACGACCCGGCCACCCAAAAGCAGTTCGGCGACTTGAAAATCGCTGTCGCACAAATGGCCATGGAAAACAAAGAGTACGCCAAAGCCACCGCCCAGATCGAGGAAGCCCGCGCCATCCTCAACGACCCCAACCAGCAGGCGGCCGCTCTCTACATCCTAGCGGAAGCGAAATACCAAACCTCGATTGCCAACAAAGCCACCGAAAAAGCCGTCTGGCAGGACAACGCCATCGCATTCATGCGTGTGGTTGGACAATTTCCCGAGAAACCACTGGCCGCCGATGCACTCACCCGCACCGGCGCTTGTTATGAACAACTGAAAGAATCTGAAAAAGCCATCAATGTCTATCAACAGGTGGTAAAGCAATACACTTCAAGCTCCGCCGCCAAGGCCGCCCAGGAAGCGATCACTCGTCTCAAAGCAGGAAGCTGATCAATTATCATGAATAAATTAGTCAAGAAGCATCAGAAGAAGTTGCTGGCTGTGTTTACCGCCGGGTTGATGGTCATCTTTGTGATGTCCAGCGCCTCGAGTTTCAACGGCGGAGCGTCGGACCCGGTTTGGGCGACAATCGGGAGCGAAAAACTGCACGCGCAGGAAATCAGCGATTCGCGACGGCTTTGGGACAGACTACAGAAAATCCCGATCGCCAATCTGCCCGGCGAGCGCCCGGGCCAAATGGTCTCGGCAGCGTCCATTTTGGGCCTCGATGCGGTTGAACTCATCAGCCGCGATCCGGATTCATTTCTGCTCCTTCAAAAAGAAGCGCAGCGAATGGGTCTGACGGCATCAAATGACGGCGTGGAAGAACTGATGCAGAACCAGCGCGCCCTGAATGAAAAATCATCCACCGAGCAGGTGCTGGAAACCCGTCAAGCCTTTACCGCTCTCTTGCTGGTGAAAGCCGGCTATGACCGCGCCGTCAGCGTGATCAAAACCCCTTCGCCGCAGAAAAAATATGACGCCGCCATGATGGGCCAATCGCTCAAGGTGAACCTCATCACCTACGACGCCAACGAATTCAAACCCGCCGTTCCCGCGCCGTCGGCTGATCAACTCAAGGCACAGTTCGACAAGTACGCCAATGAACTGGCCGATCGCCCGACCGAGACCAATCCATTCGGCTTTGGTTACAAGTATCCGGATCGGGTGAAGTTGGAGTATTTATCCGTTCGCCGAGAAGACCTGCGAAACGCAGTGAAAAAATCGAAGGCGGATGCGGATTGGGAGCTGGAAGCCCGAAAACAATACATCCGAAACGCTGGAGATTACCCGACTTCGCGGCCTAGCGCCCCGGCCCTTCCCGTGGGCGTAGCCGCTCCGTCAACTCAGCCAACCACCCGTCCTCTGGCGTTTGCCGACTACCGCGACCAGATCGTCAGCCAACTGCAGGACGCCGCCGAAGAGAAACTGCTGGACGACGTTCGCAAAAAGATCGCCTCGACCATGGCCGGTGACTGGGCCGCCTACAAGCAAGCCGTCAACCCGACGACCAAGCCCACAACCCAACCCGCCGCCGGTCCGAATGCGTCGATCGGTGTGCCTTACGGTAGCGCCGATTATCTCCCCAAGCTGGCACTGACAATTCAACAGGAATTCAAATTTCTGCCTCAGGTGCTGCGATTCAATCGAGACTGGCAGACTCAGAAGGATCTGGCCGGCCTGCCCGGTCTGGGCAGCGCCCAGTTTGAAACCGACTTCCGCTTAGGCGGGCGACCGCTGCCTTTCCCCCAGTACGCCACTTTGTTGCTGGACGCATTGGGACACGTCCCCAGCTCCCGGGATCCGGCCCCCACGCTATCGATTCTTTCACCCGCCCCCGGATTGGAAGACGATTCCCGAAACCTTCACTTCTTCCGCATCACTGCCGTAGATCCCGCCCACGCCGCGACTGATATGGGAACCTTCACCGCCGAGGTGGAAGCCAACTACAAAACCTCCTCCGCCACCACCCAAGCCAAGGCCGCCATCGACAAGCTGTTGCCGATCGCCCAGTCCTCCGGCCTAGACGCCGCCGCCCTCTCCACCGGCCGCAAGGTGCAGACGATCGATCGCGTCACGTCGCAGGGGCTCTCGCCGACAAAAGACCTCACGCTCAAGCCCGAATCCGAGCGTACACTTGCCAAAGCCTCGCTCGATCTGCTCAAGAAAGTTCCCGAAATCACCGCCGGTAGGGCGTTAGCCGTCGTTGAACTGCCCCGTGACGGCAAGGTGATGCTGATTTCGCTCGCCGAAGTCACCCCACTCTGGCCAGCTGAGATGGCCTACCAGTTCGAAGCCTATTTCGCTGCCCCGACGAGCAACGTGCTGGAGCGTTCCTTCCGCGAATCCTGGTTCGACGCCAAGGAAGTGGAAAAGCGTCTGCAATACAAGTCGGAATTGAAGAAGGAAAAGAGTTCCAGCTAATCGGCAACACGCACCCCATAACCTTGACTTCGCGAGTGAGACGGATACATTCTTCCCCTCACGATTCGCCGCGACATTAGCTCAATTGGCAGAGCAGCTGACTCTTAATCAGCGGGTTGTAGGTTCAAGTCCTACATGTCGCATAAATCTAGCTTGCAGGCCAGTTTAATGCGTGCCAGCGACTACACAAGATCCGAAAGTTTCAACGTACGGCAGTGCGTCGATCGCCTGTCGCTT
>JANMES010000080.1:0-20249 GCA_031377185.1 Phycisphaerae bacterium | reverse complement strand
AATGTGGAGCCGGCAGATTCGCGTGGAAAAGCTCTTCAAGAGGCGGGCCTGATCCGTGATTAACCCCTCAATTGCAACAGCGGACGTAGATTACCTGTCGGGCATCCTCACCCATCATCGAATCCTCCGCCAGCATGACCGCCATCCGCAAGGAGTCCGCCGACACGGCTGAGCGGTGGCTCATCTGAATCGGCGTTAAGGGCGTTGCTCCTTCCTTTGCTTCTGTTCCCGTCGGCTCGTGGCGGTCGGATTTCCCTACACCGCTTTTCACGCGTTCATTCTGATCCCAGCCCCGACGACACCCAGTCAGGGCACTTTCTTTTAATGGAGAAAACTATGTCACACGAAATCGATCAAACCACCGGCTCTGCAGCCGTCTTTACGACCGGCAAGCCACCCTGGCACAATCTGGGCCGCACAGTGGCCGAAGCCGTCACCAGCCACGAAGCCATCCAACTGGCCGGCCTGGACTGGCAGGTAGACCAATGGCCCATCAGCGCCGTCGCCCCTGATGGTTGGGGTACGGTCAAAGCCAAGGGCCACGTGGCCAACGTGCGCACCGACACCAAGTCCGTCCTGGGCGTGGTGTCGCGTAAGTACCAGCCATTCCAGAACCGCGAGGCGTTCAGCTTCTGCGACGCCGTCGTCGGCGAAGGCTTGGCCAGGTACGAGACCGCAGGTGCCCTCCGAAGCGGCAAACGCGTTTGGATGCTTCTCAAGCTGCCCGACGAGCTGAAGGTAGGCCCTTCGGATCTGATCCAGCCGTTCATGCTCGTCTACAACACCTTTGATGGCAGCAGCTGCTTGCGGGCCATCCTGACCAGCGTCCGCGTCGTTTGTCAGAACACGTTGAACCTGGCACTAGGCCAATCCCGAGGTGAAGGGGTCACCATCCGTCATCGGGGAGATCTGCAGGGTCGGGTGGACGCCGCACGAGAAACCCTCGGCCTGGTAAATCGCCGAGTAAAGACCTTCGGACAAGAAGTAGAGGTCCTGCGACAGGTGCCGATGGTGAATGGCCGGCTGCAGCGCTACTTCGACGGCCTATTGCCACCCCTAGCCAAGGACGCCACAGACCGGGAACGCAACAACCGTCTGGCTGCTATGGACAAGCTCAACGCCAACTTCACCAACGAGCTCAATACGCTGCCTGGGATGCGGGGCACATTGTGGGCGGCGTTGAACGCGGCAACGGAGTTTGCGGACCATCAAAGGCGGTTCCGGGGCACCACCTCGGCTGCGAAAGCAGAAAACCGGCTGGACAGCATATGGTTCGGCACGTCAGCCGACTTCAAGGCATCGGCGTATCGGTCGGCACTGGAGCTGGCGGGCATGAACTGAAGTGAACGTGGAGCCTTACAGGCCCGCATCGTCCGAGACATTGCTCGGCGGGGCGGGCCTTTTTCGTTTTTATAGGAGATAGGCATGCGTGACTGGATTGTAATTCTCGTCTTGCTGGTGTTGTTCATGGGTTGCCTTGACCGCTCAACCGCACTGGGCGCCAGGGGAGTGGAGAGTACAGAGGAAGGAGGGCCCAGGTATGGGGTTCCGAAGCCGTTGGAAATGCCTGTGGGTCTCCGGCCTGCTCCTGGTGAGCGTGGCCGGGGCCATTGAATGCGGTCGAAGGTACTGGAATGCCCGATGGGAGGCCGAAGCCGGGCCGCTCATCGAGGCCGTACAGGGGTTGTCGTCGCTGGTAACACTGCGGGTGACCGTCCGCGACGTACTCGTAACAGACATACACGGCTATACAGGCGGCGTGACTGCAGTGCTCGTGGTGGGCGGAGAGGTTGAGTGGGCGACCGACGTGGTGGCTGCCAGACTGGAGCAGATCAACTCCGTTTCACGGACGGTAACTGTCGTGTTGCCACCGCCAACCCTACATGCAGTACGGATCGATACTGCTAAGACCAAGATAGCGACGCTGACGGTCCACGGGCTGTGGATTGTCGTCCCGGGCTCGGAGGCGGAGAAGGCCGTCGTGAACAGGGCGTATGTCAGTGCTGAACAGGCGGTCCGGAGTGCAGGCGAGGGTGCTTCTTTCGGGATTGAAGCTCAGAGGCGAACAGAGCGGCTGCTGGATTCCGTAGGGCGGGATCAGGGTTGGAAAGTGCGAGTTCAGTGGCTGGAGCCTGTTCAGAGGTAGGCAGCCGTTGGCAATCGCAGTCGTCGCTCTGTGACATTGCGGATTGCAAGTCAACCGACACGGTCGTTATGACGACGGATCGAGTTTGTTGAACGCGTTCTTGTATCTGCAACATTTGTCACATAAATCAGGTTTGCTGCACAGAACAGGGCCTACTCCAGCGCGTTTTTTTTTGGGCGTAGGCCTTTTCACTGTACCGAAACCGTCATCTGCAACAGGGAAAAACGCGTTTCCTGCGTCCGGATTAGGCCTGATGCTCCCAATTGTCACCGGTTTGAGGGTTTTGGACACCCTTGTCCGGTCAAAACTGCAAACCCAAAAACACGGCCTGCAATAAAATCAAGGAATGCACAAAAACTCTTCTGCATCACGCGACCGACTGTGCAGTTTCTCCAAGGCTGCGCGGCAGATCGCCGTCTCCGTGCGGACGCTCCGCCGTATGGTGGCGTCTGACGCATTTCCACCGCCCATCTCTGTTGGCAAGCGGGCAGTGCGTTTCCGTCAGTCTGACATCGACAC
Organism: Phycisphaerae bacterium; assembly: GCA_031377185.1. Lineage (GTDB taxonomy): Bacteria > Planctomycetota > Phycisphaerae > Tepidisphaerales > Tepidisphaeraceae > JANMES01. Next base: position 17,584 of record JANMES010000080.1, on the reverse strand, counting down.
GTTCATCGCGAAGGGCGGCGCCAAGTGAAAACTGGATCCGCGATCGTAATGCTCACCGAAGTCGATCCACCCTAGCGCCCGGTCTGGAACCGACGTCTAGCCCGGGATCGCGAAACAATCTTCGCGAGTCCTGTGAGTAACAGCCAATAAGAACCGCTGGTGGCAACCAGTGGCAAGGACCCTCTCATGCCTGAGTATATCGCTGAATCCGTGCCGTTTGTAGCAGAAAATTCCTGCGGTGCCGCCGAACGCCCGTTTAACGCTGCGGGCCGCATCTCCCCAACCGCAACGCAGCCGTTGGGCAGCGTCCGGCAGCCGTCCGGCAGCCCCGAAAACGTCGTTTTCCAGGCGTCCGGCACGTCCGGCATGCTTTTCTCTACATCTTCTACTCAGGAAGTATTCCCCCAGAGGGTGAATACTAGAGACCCCGCTATGTCTGGGACTTCTGCTGTGGGAGTAAAAGACAACCCCCAAACGGTGCCGGACGTGCCGGACGCCCCAAATCCCGCTGGTTTCACTTCGGACCGAACTGCCGGGCGCGAGGAACCGTCGGCCACCGAACCTGCTGAAGCCGAGCCTACGGCTGATGCCTACCGCCGCGCGTCAACGGCGGTCCGCGTGCCAGGTCACGTCTATGTCCGCGCAATGCTTCAGCGTCACGAGGACGTCGAACCCCTCGATAATCCGATCCTTGCTGACCTGCTCGCGATGGACAACCTCACAGTGGACACGGTCATCGAGTTCGCCGGCGATGTAACCGTCCTCGATGCCGACGCCCATCATTGGACCGTCCCGCCGACGGCGGCCCAGGCAATGGCGTATCTGGCCGACGTGAAGCACGACGCCGACGCTGGCTGGGTAACCCATGGCGGCGGCTTCAAGCTTGTCTTTGTCGGAAGTGGCCACCGCGAGCGTGCTCTAGCCGCTGCGTTGAGTGTCCCGAAAGCCTTCAGGGTCGAAATCATCAAGACCGCACGCCACCCGCGATCGGCCAGCAGCAGCGCCAGGCATTGCGGTCGCGCCTGCGGCCCGGTCCAGCTTTTCGACCGCGACCCGAGCCGGCCGTTCACGCTTCGCGGTCATGGCTTGCTGACGCCCGAAGCTCGCGACGCCGCGCTCGAAGCGCTCGGGATGGAGCCCGGTGGCCGCTACGACCACGGCCGCTGCCCGATCGATCCGTGCAGCAGTGAGGCTGCGGGGTGTGTGCACGTCCTGGATGGCGGCGTGTTCTGCCACCGTTGCGCTGGACATGGGGTCCGACACAGGCCTTACCTTCGTCCGGGTTTCTACCCGTTCCCAGGCGGCAATGACGTCGACTTCACCAGCATCGATCGTCTGGTCTCCGGGCGTGTGCACTGGACACACGCCCAGCACGAGCTCGCAAGAGACCACGCAAATCTCGGTGATGAACTCAGACGTGAGCTTTATCGCCTCGCATTGGAAGAACGCTACGGCGCATACGACCCGCGTGTGAACGGCGTGTTTAACAAGTCACTGGATTTTGTGCGCGGCCAAATCGGGTGGCTGGATACCAACCTGTATCCGACGGCCGTTGACAAGGATGTAGCGACATGCCTGCCCGCGGTGCAATACCTCGACGAGAAATCAGACGGAGAGCCGGTGATCAAAGTCGACAAGGCAAAGCAGTCACAGGCAGTCCATCGGATGCTGCCCGGATATACGCCAATCATGCCGTACCGCGGTCTTTTGCTGGACGGCGCCGATGGGTACCTCCACGTGCCAATGCCATCGACAACGAAGTTCACGTTTGAGCTGTCGACGGATCCGCTTTCAGAGGTGGAGATTCGCGAGGCACTACAAGCACCGTTCCCTGGCCTCGACTACAACTATCTTGTCGTGCTTCTGGTTGCCGCCTTTTGTGCACCGCACGAAGCGGGCCTGCTGCCGATGATCATGGTCACCGGCCCGACCGGTAGTGGCAAAAATGCAACGCTGCGGCTGGCCGCCAGTTTGCTCGGCAAGACCGCCGACAAAATCCCGCTCGAAAAGGACCGAGAGGATTTTTTGAGGGCCGTTTGCACCACGACCGTCCAAGGTTGCGGTTTTCTCAACATCGACGAATTCGGCAAGAATGCCGACCTGCACAAGACATGGCAGCATTTGCTTGAACTGGCACCGGAGACCAGCTATCGCGATCTCTTCGGCAAAGTGAGGAAGACTGCTCGGCTCACTGCACCTCTGGTAATGACGACGATCCTCGTCCCGCCTTTTCTCGCTGACAGCCCCGAGTTCTCACGTCGCGTACGGCAATACCCGCTTGCGCGTCGCGTCCCGGACTGGAGGTCAACCGCCGGAGGGGATGTTGCGCGTTGGCGGGATCGGACGGAAGAAAACGCACGCGTCGGCAACTCGCTCTTGGCTCACGTTCACGAACTTTGCCGTCGCAACGGTTTTAGTTTTGGCGACACCTGCGATTCCTTGGGCGTCGGCCACCTCGGTGGCGCGGGCGGCGGGCTGGACCAAGACCTCCTGCTGGAGCTCTACCAATACGCCCGTGGCGAGCGGGGCGACCGTGTGTTCTTTAAGAAGGACGACCGAAAATTCAGCAAGGGTTGGATCGACCTGACCACTGGGCAGGCGAAGCATATTCTTGGGGAGCTGCTCCCCATCAACTCAGACGACAACGAGCGGCTGTCCGAGTATCAGAAACGGGTCGCCAACGATTTGGGAGCCGCCAGTTGGAATGACGTCCTCGGCATCGACACGCCTGTCATAGGAATCGAAACACTCCGGCACGGAAACAAGTGGGGCTTCCGATTCCGGGGTAACCCCGGTCAGACCGTATTCCGAGGGACAGAGGTCCTCAACGAACAGCTCCCTGCCGCACAGAACGGCTTAACGCCCAAAGAGGCTGCCGCCGACCCGCCAGCGTCAACCCCGAAGGGCGACGATCTTGAGCTCGCCGACCAAGCCCTTCGGGAAGGAGGCCTTCTATGAGCCTCCTCACCCTCGATTTCGAGAGTTACTACGACGCAACGTACAGCCTGAGGAAGCTGACCGTACCGCAGTACGTTCACGACCCGCGCTTCCACGTCCACGGCCTGGCCATCCGGCATCCTGACGGCCGGATGGAGTTCCGCGCTGATGTCGAAAAGTGCCTGCTGGAGCTACAGGGGCTGTACGGAGCAGGCTTCGAGAAGGCGGTAGTGATCTGCCACAACGCCGCCTTCGACTTGTACATCCTGAATCACCGCTTCGGGATTCGCGTCGCCAAGTTCATTGACACCATGCTCCTCAGCTATGCAGTCCATGGCCGAAAAGGCGCCACGGGCGGAGCCGATGCCTCTCTCAAGGGTCTGGCCGACCGCTATGGCCTTCAGGCTAAGGGCGACCTCGAGTTCATGCTCTCTGTTCGCAACCCCACCGGCTTACAAGTTGCCCAGCTCACGGACTACGCCGTCAACGACGTTGAGCTGACCTATCAACTGGCACTCAAGCTACTGCCAGCGATTTCCCTGCCGAAGGTTGAACTGCCGATCCTGCAGCACACGGTTCGCCTGTTCACCGAACGCGGCGTTGTGGTCGACCTGGTCGAACTGCAGACCCTGCGAGCGAAGATCGTGGCGGACACGGCGGCGCTGCTCAACACAGCGGGTCTGGGAGAGGAAGACGCTTCTTCCAATGCCCGTTTCGCGACCGCACTAGGTGAAGCCCTCGGCAGAACCGGTCGGCTGGTGCCCATGAAGCAGGGTAAGAAGGGCCCGATTCCGGCCATCGCAAAGAAAGACCCCGAGCTGGCGACCCTTCTGGACGATGACGATCCACTAGTCGCTGCACTCGTGGCAGCGAGGGTCGGTCATCGCAGCGCTCAGTCACTCGTTGCGAGGCTGGACACGCTGGAAGCAATCGCGAAGGCGACAGGCGGCATCTTACCTGTACATATCACCTACGCGGGTGCCCACACTGGGCGTTTTTCCGGGGGCGGAAAATTCAACATCCAAAACCTCGGCCGAGGCGGCTCTGGCGGGGATGTTCGTGCCCTGCTCCGACCTGCACCAGGCCAGATGTTCGTGATCGGCGATTTTGCGCAGATCGAAGCCCGTATCACCGCCTGGCTCGCTGGACAGGAAGACCTGCTCGCGGCCTTCGCGGACGGCCAGGATGTTTACTCAGCGTTCATCAGCCGGGCACTGGGATGGACCGTGCGTAAGCCAACAAAGGATGATTCCGCAGCCGACGCCGCCGCACTGAAGGCAAAACGGCAGGTCGGCAAGCAGGCCGTTCTCGGGCTGGGATTTGGCATGGGCGCTTTGAAGTTCCTGAACACGCTGGGGCAGGACCCGGACGCTGCCAGACTGTTCGGGGATGGCACGCTTAGCCCACTGATCTGCGAGCAGATCACCCAGGCCTTCCGCACGCAGTACGATGCCATTCCTCGGCTCTGGAATGACCTAGAAGAGGCCTTCCGCAACGCGATGAGTGGTGCGACCGTCAGCGTCGGTCCCGTCAGCTTTGGCCGGAACGGTGAAAGTGTCGAGATCACCTTACCGTCGGGCCGGCGGTTGCGATATGCAGACCCGCGATACGACTTAACGCCCCGGACGATTCCCTACCTCAAGGACGGAGAAGTTGCCGAGTTCACCCCCGACACTGCTTCGATCGTCTACGGCAACGACACGACCATCTACGGCGGCAAGCTCACCGAGAACATCGCCCAGGCAGTCGCCCGCGACCTGCTGGTCGAGGCTGTCCTTAAGCTTGAAGCAGACGGCTACAGCGTTGTCTTCCATGTGCACGACGAGATCGTTCTGCAGGTTCCCACCGGTCAGGCCGACGAGGCCAAGGCCGACATGGAACAGGTGATGTCGTCAACCCCTGCGTGGGCGCAAGGGCTGCCAATCGCCGCTGAAGTTCATGTTGCCGAACGGTACGGGAAATAACATGCGTCACAAGCAACGCTTTCGCAGGTTAGTTCGTTGTCACGATAAATTCGTGGAGCGCAATCACCTTTTCATTCAATGCGATAGCTTGCGATCAGCCACCGAAAATGCCGCCTTGGTTATGATAAGGGTCACGAGTCAAGCGTGACTTAGCGATACAACAGGAGACCTCGTATGGATCAACAAATTCCTAAATCTACCGCCCCGATGCCGTGGGAAGAAGTCGGCCAAGGCATCGGCGTGAAGAGTCGCAAAACGGTCATGAATCTGGTGAAACTCGGTCACCTGAAGCAAGTTCCGGGGATCAGGCAGGTCCGCATCGTCCGTGAGAGCTACGAGGCGTATGTCGCTGGCCTGACAATCGAGAGGAGTAACCACTAATGGCGCTACCGTATTTAATTTCGCCAGACCGATGGGCCTACGATTTCAGTTTCAACGGGAAGCGTACGCGCCTCCGTCTAGGCAAGATGCCCGGAAAGCGACAGGCCGATCAAAGGCAGCGGGCCGCTGCCTTTACGGGCATGGTTGACCAGTTGTGCGGCCAGCTGGCTACGGGCGGCGGCTTGCTACTGGATCAAGTCCGGTGGCTGTCAAGCCTTGATGACCGGCTACATGATCGGTTGGCGAAGTCGTTGCCGATCCAAAAACGCACGGTCTCCACACTGGGTAAGTGGATCGATGGCTACATCGAACGGAGGACGCTTTCTGACGGTGGCCGCCTGAAGCTCGAACAGACACGGAGCAAGCTCGTCACCTACTTCGGCGAGGACAGGCCCCTGCGGGAGATCAGTGCGGCTGATGCAGAGGCATGGTGCGATGAAATGCGGCAACACTTGAGTATCGCGACCACCAAGACTCACTGCGGCAATGCGAAGGGAATCTTTAGAGAAGCGGTCAGGAAGAAGCTCTTGGCCGAGTCGCCGATGGAGGGCCTCGCCAGCGGTTCGACATCACGGCAAGATTCACAGTTCGTTGAGCGAGAGGTGATACAGAAGGTCATAAACGCACTGCCGACGGACCAGCTCGAACTGAAGCTTCGCTTGGCACTTTGCCGCTTTGCTGGTCTGCGGGTGGACTCGGAGCCGAAGACCCTGATGTGGTCCAATGTCGACTTCGCTAACGGAAGGATGGCTTTTTTCGACCAGAAAAGAAACCGCCACCGTGTATGCCCCATCGATGAACAACTATTGCCGCATCTGCTCGCACGCCTCGCACAGCGGCGAGGGGATGAAGAGAAGGTATGCCGGGTGGGCAAGCTCAATGGACGCCATAAGGAGCTGATCGAGCAGGCGATCAACAAGGCCGGTGTGAAGCGCTGGCCGGATTTGTTCCAAAGCCTGAGGGCGTCTTACGACACCGAAATTCGGATGTCGGTCGGCGATGCAGCCGCTGACGCGATCGTCGGACATACCACGACGGTCGCCCGAAAGCACTACAACCAGAACCTGCCCGATTCAGTGTTCGATAAGCTCGGCGTGAAGTGGGATGAAAAAGCGGCGCAAAAAGCGGCGCACTCTTTACGGCAATCGACGGGAACGGAAGGGCATCAAGGGGACGCCGATCCCCGGTATTCGCTTAAAAACGGGCATCAAGGGGAGTCGGCGGGCATCGACGGGAACGAACGGGAATGGGCGATGAGGGGCTCGAACCCCCGACCTCACGGGTGTGATCCGTGCGCTCTAGCCAGCTGAGCTAATCGCCCGAAGCGGTGGTCAGTCGCTGATTTCCGCAGGATGGTAAACCCCCTTAACTCGGGCGTCAACTTTGTTCCACCTATCGATTTCGATCATCCGTCGGGATGGGAATCCATCGAGCCTTTTAAGTCGGGTTGGCCGTGGGGTGGATTACCGGTGGATTCGAGTTTTGAATCGCTTGGCCAAACTGCGTTTCCGCCGGGGTTCTCCATTCTGGGTTCATCTATTACCATCCGGAAACAATCATCACAGGAGCCCAACTATGGACAAAACCCTTCACTGGTCTTTCCCGCTACCTCGGACACATACCGGCATGTTGATGGGAAATGGCGTGCTGGGCGTGATGGTTTGGGGAGAAGGCAATGTCCTTCGCATCACCGTCAACCGCGGCGATTTCTGGGATCATCGCGGCGGGAAGGAATGGACCGACCAGATGTCGTTCGACAACATCCGCGATCGACTGGAGCGCAATGATCGAGACGGGCTGCTCGAGGCGTTCAAGATCCCTACGAAGGGCCCGAGAGAGCCGGAAAGGCCGAGTCTGCTGCCGCTCGGGCGGGTGGAATTGGTTTTCCCTGGCGAATGGCGACTGACGACTGGGCGGATCGAACTGAGCACAGGTACGGTGGTGGCATCGCTGAGCGATGGGCGCGGAACGTCTCGCGACGTGAAAGTCGAAATCGCGATGGATCGGCCGGTGCTTTGGCTGCAGCACGACGCGGGGCTGCCGTTTCCGGAGGTTCGGATCGTTACCTGCTGGCAATATCCGAAGCTCGCGGAAAAACTTGTGGCGATCGGGTTTGTCGAGCCGGAGAAGTTTGAGGAAGACGGCTGGTTCGGCTGGGTCCAATCCCGCGTCGCTGCGGGTGATCGGCCGTTGTGTGTGATGGGGAAGAAGGACGCCAAATCATGCAGCGTGGCACTGTCGCTGGAGTACGGGGCTGATGTCGCGTCGGCCAGAGCGGAAGCTCGCTCAACACTGCAACGGGTCGTTCAAGCGGGCAGAACCGAGCTGCAGCGGGCCAACGGTGAGTGGTGGAAACGCTACTGGGCTGATGTGCCGCGGCTGCAGATGCCCGATGCGGATCTGGATTTTCTGTACCACTATGGCATGTACAAGTTCGCGGGGCTGACCAACCCGTCCGGCTTGGCCGCGGGGCTGCAGGGGCCTTGGATTGAAGAGTATCAATTGCCTCCCTGGTCGGGGGACTATCACTTCAACATCAATGTGCAGATGTGCTATCAGCCGGCGTATGCAGGGAATCGGCTGGCCAATCTCAAGCCGATGCTCGACCTGATCCAGTCGTGGATGCCCATCCTGCGCGATAACGCGAAGAAGTTTGTCGGAATTAATGACGGACTGGTGCTGCCTCACGCGGTGGACGATCGGTGTCGCATCATCGGCGCGTTCTGGACGGGTACGATCGACCACGGTTGCACGGCGTGGGTCGGCAAGATGATGTTCGATTACTGGCAGTTCGGCGGTGGCGATGATGCGTTCTTGCGTCAGACGGTTTATCCATTTTTACACGGCGCAATGCGCGTGTATGAGGAAATGCTCGATCGCGACGCCAGCGGCGCGTTCAGCTTGCCGATCAGTGTTTCGCCTGAGTATCGCGGTGCGGCGATGAACGCCTGGGGCCGCAACGCAAGCTTCCAACTGGCGTGCATCCACTGGCTGATTGGGGCCTTACGAGAATGCTGCCGCGTGCTGGGCGAAACCCCTCGGCCGATCTGGGGGGAGATCGAAAAATCGCTGCCGATGGCGTGCGTTGAAGGGGAACCGCAACGGCAGCGAATCCATCTGTGGTCGGGGACCGATTTGGAGGAAAGTCATCGCCACCACAGCCATCTGGCCGGCATCACGCCGTTCGACGTGATCGATCCGAATGACTCCGCGTGGAAGGATGTGGTCGCGCAGTCCATTAACCATTGGATCCGCAAAGGGATGGGTCTGTGGTCCGGCTGGTGTATGCCTTGGGCGTCGGCGCTGCATCAGCGGGTTGGGAATGTGGATATGTCGGTGATAATTCTGAAGATCTGGAAATCGGTCTTCACCAACACCGGCCATGGCACGCTGCATGACTGCCAATTCGCCGGCCTGACACTGATGGGCATCTCCACCTCCGCCAGCCAGGAAACCAAAGCCGAGATCATGCAGATGGACGGAGGCATGGGCGTGACCGCAACGCTGCTGGAAGGAATGGCCCAGGCGCGCAAGGGCATGATCCATCTGTTCGCGGGTGCTCCGAAATCGTGGATGGACGTGTCGTTTTCTGGCGTTCGATGTCCGGGTGCGTTTTTGGTCAGCGCAACCCGTCAGGCAGGACAAGTCAGTTCGGTTACCGTCGTCAGCGAACGTGGCGGTGAGTTCAAACTGGCTAACCCCTGGCCGGCGGGAGTGGGTGTGCGCAGCTCGGCTGGGCAGCTGAATGATTCAGCATCGGTTCTCATTCTAACGACGAAGCCAGGCGAATCGATCACGCTTACGCCCGAAAGTTGATGGTGCTGTGTTGTTCCGCCGCTCTGAGGATTGTCTTCATTTGACGATGGTGCAGGGACATGTGAAACCCGGTGAAGAAATGCCACTTCGCCGCATCCAGCGGGCCGAACCAAGGATGAGGCCAACGCAGTTCGGTCTGTAGGTTGCTGATCGCCGCGATGTTTTGCTCGAAGCGATCGCAGACTGCGGAGAATTTGTCGATCACTTTAGCGTCCACCGAAGGGGACGGTTTGACGTCGGCGGTGCTCACGATCTTGGTGGGCTTGTCACTACGGACGAGTTGGCCGATCAATTCCGTGGTGTTTTCATTCACAATCCGCAGATGGTCCAGAACCATGTAAGCGGACCAGAAGCGGCTGCTGTCCTCGAGCCCGCGTAGCCGCTTGATCAGAACACACCGGCTGCCCGTCGCGACGTCAACCGACCGTGCCAATCGCAATATCGCATTCCGCTCGCGGCTAAACAGTTCCGCTGCATCGGCTCGCGACGTGCGGCGCGCCCGCCAGCCGACCATCAAGCGAGCAATCCACAATTCAAGCTTCGGTAAACCTTGACCCGGCGCGGCAAGCACAGGAGCAGCGGTGGTAGATAAGTTTGACATGCTTGCAATTCTAAAGTAAGTTGCTTGTGGAATGCAAGTAAAATGTTTGGCATAATGCTTGGATGGCGGAAGTGAAGCGACAACGTTTGACAGACAAGAGGCGCTCACCGTGCCCGGTTTCGTGCGGCTTAGACTTGTTCGGCGACCGCTGGACGTTGTTGATCGTGCGAGATTTGTTTTGCGGGCGGTCACGATTCAAGGAATTGGCCGGCTCGCCGGAACATATTCCCACCAACTCGCTCAGCGAGCGGTTATCGCGTCTGATTCGGCATGGAATCATCGAGACCACGACCTCCGCGGATGGCTCAAAGCACTTGGCTTACCAGTTGACCTCGAAAGGGCGAGCCTTGCTCCCGATTCTCAAAGCGATGCGCGACTGGGGATTGAAGTGGCAACCGGGCACGCTGGCGCATCTCTCGCCGGCGATGTCGGATGAATCCCTGTGATCGATCGTGTGCTACCTTACAGTATTTAGTCGAGGCCGCCGTCGGCGATATGGGTAATGACCGCCTCGATCAGTCCCTCGTTGGCGGGGGGGAAGCGGTAATCGCGTAGCTGAAGCGGATCGATCCATAAAGCCGCCTGGCATTCGATGAGTTGGGGCTCGCCGGATTCCAGCAGGCAGAGGAATGGGTGGAGCGTCACGATAGCGGATTTGTAGTCGTGGACGACCGGATTAAAAGCGTGAACCGGTTTAACGACGATCGACAGCTCTTCCTGCATCTCCCGGTGGAGGGCTTGGTGGAGGGATTCGCCCTTTTCGCGCTTCCCGCCGGGGAATTCCCAGTAGCCGCCGAAGGAGTCGTTTTCCTTGCGTTGGGTGATGAGGATTTTCCCGCCGCGGGCGACGATGGCGATGGCGGCGTCGATTTGCTTCATAAAAGCCCTCCAGAGCCACGGTTTACCCCAGTCTACCGAACTGTTAAGTCCTGTCGAATTCGCTTCCCAACCACTGCTAATGGGGGGATGGCGGGCTCTACAGACTAGGGAAGGTGGTTAGTTGTAAGGCATTGTCCATCATGGTTTTATGGCCGAAATAATAATATTCCCCCAGCCGAATTCGTTGATTGACACTGGATTTTGGCAAAGGTATAGTCCGAAAAGCAATGGCGGCAACCGTCGCCAAGCACAACACAAGCGGCTTTATGCCGTGGCGCACTTCCGGAGGTGGATTGGAGCCACCCCTCCGGAAGTTTTTTTTTACCGTTTGATCGCATAACTCGGGCGGTTGTTTCCGCGAAGGCGCAGGCGGCGGTCAGATGTCTTTTCCTACCTTGGAACTTCCGTACAATCCCTGCCACTCATGACCGAACTCGCTGTCACTTCCTCGTTGCATCGCGATCAATACCTGGCACACGTTGTCGAGAACCGCCTTCTCTGTCGCGAGCATTACCTGCTCGTGCTGCGCGTCGATCGATTCCCAGCGACAGAGCCCGGGCAGTTCGTCCAGGTGTCCTGTCGCGAGCCGATGGCACAGGAAGACGTGGTTCACGAGTGGCAGCCGGGCGATCGGCTGGTGCTCAGCGATCCGGATCTCATACACCCGCAGGCGACGCTTCGACGTCCGTTCTCGCTGGCGGGTCGGCAGGATGTGGCTGGCGGGGTGGAGTTACAGTTGATCCACCGCGTCGTCGGTATCGGCACCGATTGGCTGAGCCAACTGTCGGCCGGCGATACGGTTAACGTCCTGGGCCCACTCGGCAATAAGTTCATCCTGCCGACAAAGAACGAGCAGGCGTTACTCGTCGGCGGCGGAGTGGGGATTCCACCGATGCTATACCTGGCGAGTAAGCTCGCCCACACGTCCGCCGTCGCGTTCTGCGGGGCGTTGTCGCGCGATTTGCTGCCGTTGAAGCTGACCGACGACAAAGATTTCCCCATCGGCGACTTCGCCGCCAATGGCCTAAAGAGTTTCGTCACCACCGACGACGGCAGCGTCGGCCGCAAGGGATACGTCACCCAGGCCCTTGAATCCTACCTCGATTCACTCAGCACTCAGCCCTCTGCACTCAACCCAGTGATTTACACCTGCGGCCCCGAGCCGATGATGAAAGCCGTCGCCGAGATCGCGATGAGCCGCAACATCCCCTGCCAGATCGCTGTTGAGCGTGCGATGGCCTGCGGCATGGGCACCTGCCAGTCGTGCTGCATCAAAGTAAAGAAGCCCGACCCCACCCAGCCGCCGCTTCCCGGCAGCGATTGGTGCTACCGCTTGGCCTGCACCGACGGGCCGGTCTTTTACGCGTCGCAGCTTCTGTGGTAAAAGGAAGTGCTGAGTGCTGAGTGCTGAGGACTGAGTTTTCATTCCTCACTCAGGACTCAGCACTTCAATGACCACCATCGGCATGCATTACGACGTGATCCCCGGCAAGGAAGAAGAATTCGAAAAAGGCTTCCTCTCCACGATCGAACTGATGAAAACCCTCCCCGGCCATGTGGAAAGCCGCATGTTTGAGGACATCACCATCAAGGGGAGCTACGTCATCCTGAGCGAGTGGACGCGGATGGAAGATTTCCAGGCGTTTATGGCGTCGGACGCGTTTAAGAAGGCGGTTGCGTGGGGGAAAGCCGAAATCCTTCGCGGGCGCCCGAAGCACAAGGTTTACACGAATCAGTAATGCGGGATCAGTCGACTCGCTTCAGCGAGTCCTTGATTCTTCAGAGAACGCTGCGCCCTGCTGAATAGGGGCGACCGGTTCGCTCGATCCACGCGAAAGCAGTTTCTCCACGCCCTTACGCGTCATCCATCGGAAGACGATCGCCGAATACTTCGCGCCACACAGGTACATCCCTGCGATGTGGACTAAGTGCGAGGAGAAGTAAATAATCGTCCCTCCGACGACGCCAATCCATGGCCTGTCCCATCGAAGGGACAATGCGCCGAGCACCGTAATCACCGGCCAGCACATGACGAAGCTCAACGCGATCAGGAACATACCCAAAAAGATGCGCCAGTCGGGCCGTTCTTTGAAGGCCGACAGGTCGGCTTTGTCGTCAATGGCTCGGCGGATGTAGCCGATCTGGGTGAGTCGCAGGCCGATCTTGTAGGCGAATGAGTTCACGGGTAGTGTCGCACGAACCGTTCAGGAGTCGCGTGACCATACCACCCCAACTCGAGTCGAGCCAGTGGATCGAACCGACGGCGGCAGCCGATGCGGGCGGGGCATGGGGGTTCTTCGGGCCGATCTACTGTATCTCGCTCAAGACCCGCCCCGATCGTCGCGAAGCGGCCGCCGCCGCGTTTCGGGAGGTTGGGCTCGACGGACGCGTGACGTATTTCCTGGCCGACAAACACCCAACTGATAGCGAGCAGGGGATTTACGAATCGCACATGGCCTGCCTGCGGGACGGTCTGGCGAAGGGGGCCGGGCCGATCGTGGTGTTTGAGGACGACGTGCGGTTCAAGCATTTTCGGCCGAAGACGCTGGCGGGGGCAGTGGAATTTCTGAAGGGCGATCCGAACTGGCAGGGGTTTTTCTTCGGCTGCTACGTGCGATCATCTGCATCCACGCGCAACCCCGCCGTCCGCAGCATCCGATACAAGTGCACCGCCCACGCGTACGCCGTCAGCCGGGCGATGGCGGAGAAACTCGTCGCGATCCCGTGGAGCGGCGTGGCGTTCGACGATCTGCTCCGCGACCTCGACGCCGGCCAATACTTCATGGCCTGCCCGGCGTTTGCGTTTCAATCCGGGGCGTCAACCGACAACGACAAGCAGTTGAAGCTCGACCGCGTCCGTCGGTGGTTCGGCGGGATGTACTTCTCTCAGCGGTGGGACGAGTTCAGCCATCGGCGGTGGCGATCGATGATCGTCATGCACATCCTGTCGATTCTACTGATCGCGTGGATTTGCTGGTTGATCTTCAGGCCTTCGCGATAAACCAGTGCAACTCGGGGTTGCCGGTGGTGTGCCGCGACTCGACCATCGTAAACCCAGCGGCGATCAGCAGGTCGCGGATGGTTTCGATCGAGCGGTGATTGACCGACCCGCCGAGATGCTTGCGCTTCTGCACCTGCAGCCGCCAAAGGAAGGAGCCTTCCTGTGTCGGCGGGACGAGCGACCGCAGGAAGAAGAACCCGCCGGTCTCCATCCGCCCGTGCAGGCGATTGAATGTGGTGGCCAGTTCTGCGTCGGTCAGATAGTGGATCATGTCGAGGCAGAACGCGGTATCGAACTTCGCCGGCAGCCCGGCGACTTCGAAATCCGGAGCACCGGCCACGAACGCCTGCCCGCGCGGCGTGAACGATCGATTCGCCGCCTTCACCCGGCGGGGGTTCGGGTCGAGCCCGTAGATCGTCACGTCCGGGCACCACTCCAGCAGCACGTTGCCCGCCACGCCATACCCGCAGCCCAGATCCATCGCGACCCGGGGCGGGGGCGCGAGTTTTATAAACTCTGGTAGGTCGATGAACATCGGATCCATCCGCATCTTGTACCAGGCGAACATCCACGCGAACGTACCGGAGTATTTAAAGCGATATTGTGCCCGATTCCGCCAGCCGTTGAGTTTGCCCAGTGATTTAAGAATCTCCAGTTTTGCCCAAATGACGTACGGCTGCGCGACGCCGGCGACGATCGGCAAAGCGATCAGAACGATCACTACAATCACGAGGTTGGAAAGTGAAGCCAGTATCATGGCGTACGGCGCATTATTCGATTTGCCGGCGTGCTTGCAATCGAGAATCCTGAATGGCCCCACCCGTACCACGGGCCTCCGGCCCGTGCCAGCGGCGTTGAAATCTCATGATGCTTCGTGATTGTAGTTTGAGCGCAACCAGCACGGGCCGGAGGCCCGTGGTACAGGTGACCACTCGGCCTCCGATCCTCTGATTCACCTTTTGTTGAATGGGCCGGCTTCCGCTACAATTCCCGGCTCGAATTTGGAAAGTTATTCCCGACAGGAGCGCCCATGAGCCTTGCACAAGCCGACCCGAAGATCGCCGAACTGATCAGCCTCGAATCCAAGCGACAGGCCAGCACGCTGGAAATGATCGCCAGCGAAAACCACGTCTCCAGCGCCGTGATGGAAGCGGCCGGCTCGTGTCTGACGAACAAGTACGCTGAGGGTTACCCCGGCGCACGGTACTACCAGGGCTGCGGCTACTACGATCAGGTCGAAAACCTGGCGATCGACCGCGCCAAGCGGCTGTTCGGCAGCAAATACGCCAACGTCCAGCCGCACAGCGGGGCGAACGCGAACATGGCGGCGTTCATGTCGATGCTCAAGCCCGGCGAGCCGTTCATCAGCATCAACCTCGCCAGCGGCGGGCACCTGTCGCACGGGATGAAGCTCAATACGTCTGCGATCTTCTACAAGCCGTCGCACTATGAGCTCGATCCGAAAACCGAATTCATCGATTTCGATTCGGTGCGTGCCAAAGCTCAGGAGATCAAGCCGCGGATGATTATCTGCGGGTACAGCGCTTACAGCCGCACGATTGATTTCGCCAAGTTCCGAGAAATCGCCGACGAAGTGGGCGCGTACCTGATGGCCGACGTGGCGCACATCGCCGGGTTGATCGTCGGCGGGGCGCACCCGTCGCCGTTTCCGCACGCTCATGTCGTCACCACCACCACGCACAAAACCCTTCGCGGCCCGCGTGGCGGGTTGATCCTGACCAATGACGACGACCTGAACAAAGCGATCAACCGCAGCGTCTTCCCGGGCAGCCAGGGCGGGCCGCTGATGCACATTATCGCTGCCAAAGCCGTCGCGTTTGGCGAAGACCTCAAGCCCGAGTTCAAGACCTACGCCGCCCAGGTGGTGAAGAACGCCAAGTCGCTGGCCGGTGCGCTGATCAACCACGGCTACCGCATCGTCAGCGGCGGGACGGACAACCACCTGATGCTGGTCGACCTGCGGGCGCTGAGCCCTGATCTGACAGGCGTGGAAGTGGCGGTCGCGCTGGAGAAGGCGGGCATTATCTGCAATTACAATGGCGTCCCGAACGACCCGCGCCCGCCGCGTACGACCAGCGGTATCCGCCTGGGCACACCAGCGCTGACCACCCGCGGATTGAAGGAAGCCGACCTGGTGACGGTCGCCGACTTCATCCACAAAGCGATTCTGGCCAAGTCGGACGACGGCGCGCTCGAAAAACTCCGCGGAGATGTGGCGTCGTTCGCGAGCAAGTTCCCGATGCCGCACTGAATCAGAAATGCAGAAGGATGAATGACGAATGATGAATGAAAACCAATCACGGTCTTCGCATTCATCATTCAGCATTCATCCTACTGCATTTTCTTACTGCCCTTCCCTCCCACCGCCGATCCCGCTGAAACTGACGGAGTTGCCCGAGCATCCGTGTCCGTACCTGCCGGGCAGGATCGCGCGGAATCGCGGGTTCTGGGCGGATAAGATTCCCGGCGATTTGTATCGCGATTTCATGGACGCCGCGTTTCGTCGAAGTGGCAAGGTGGTGTATCAGCCGATCTGCGCTGGCTGTCGGCAGTGTGTGCCCATCCGCGTTCCGGTGATGCGGTTCACGCCATCCAAGTCGCAACGCCGCTGTTGGCGAAAGAACGCCGATCTCCGTGTGGAAATCGGCCCACCTGAATTCAATGACGCCAAGTACTTGCTGTACGAGAAATACGTGGATCAGTGGCACGGATCCAGCTCCACGATCGACACCGAAGACCTCAAGATGTTCCTCTACGATTCTCCGGTCGCAACAGCGGAGTTTGTCTATCGAAATTCGGAGGACCGTATTTTGGCGGTGGGAATCTGTGATATCGGAGATGATTCGCTCAGCAGTGTTTACTTCTATTTCGATCCCGAGCAAAAACAGCGTAGCCTGGGGACTTTCGGGGCGTTATTCGAGCTGGATTACGCCAGATCGCAACTGCTGCATCACTATTATCTGGGCTACTGGGTCCGAGATTGCGCAGCCATGCGTTACAAATCAAGCTTTCGGCCTTGCGAGTTACTCGGAACTGATGGCACATGGAGCGAGGGCGACAAAACCGAAATGAAAACCATTTGACGCAATCGGATTTGCCTCCATCCATCGCGCGTGGTACATCTTGGAACCTGTCCCGGTTAATTAGAACAAGTGCAGGAGTTTGTATTGTTAATGCCAGAGGCATCAGCCAAAATCCAGGTTAAGAAGCTGAGGATCCTGATTGTCGAAGATCACGGCCCGACGAGAATTGCGATGAGCCGACTGATTCGAGAGGCTGGTGCGGAAGTCACCACTGCGCGCGACGGTGAAGAAGGATTGAGCCTGTTGCTGACGCAGTATTTCGATGTGTTACTGACCGACCTGCGCATGCCCGTGATGGACGGCTTTGAGCTGCTCAATCACGCGATGAAACTCCCCGACACCAAACGTCCCAGTCGAATCATCGCCATCAGCGGCGAATACGAAGCCGGCGTCCTCACCGGCCAGCCGGTGCAGTTCCTCGCCAAGCCGTTCAACCTCGACTCCCTGCTGAACATGCTCGGCGGGCAGCTGAACTGAATTCTAGTGGAAAGTGAAAAGCGATGAGCGATGAGTGTTTCAACTCATCGCTCATCGCTTTTCACTTTCCACTTCAGTCCGATTGTTCAGGCAACCGTCACAAACGTCGACACGCTCGCGAGATCGCGAAGCGCCTGCGGGGTTGCCTTGACGTTGGCGGCGAGGCCTTTGACCAGGATTGGGTGAACTTTATTCGGGCGTTTGGTCCAGATCTGCCCGCCGCGACGCTTGGGGAGTTCTTTGAAGTTTGCGCTGCGGATTTCGATCGGGCGGTGGATCGCCTTGTCCTGCATGAACAGACGTTCGATCGTCTTGCGGGCACCTTCACGGTTGATGGTTTTGCTGATAGTTACTTTTACGGTCTTTACTGCCATGTGCTGCTCCGATTCAAAAGAGCGGGGAATTGTACAGATCGCGGGGAAAC
>JANMES010000028.1:0-2905 GCA_031377185.1 Phycisphaerae bacterium | reverse complement strand
CAGCTTCCTTCAGCTTGGGATCGTCCAGCCGGGCGTTGAGCGCGAACGTCAGCCAGTATTTGGCGTTTAGCGCAGTGGGCGCATCGTCCGGAACCATCTTAAAATACTTGATCGCCTCGGTGGTGTTCCCCAGTGCCTGCTGGCGACGGGCCCAGGAGTAGGCGAACTCCTTGTGATTGAATGGCGGATTAATGCCCATCGGTACGGCGCGGTCGTACAACGCCGAAATCTCCGCGTCGGTGGTGTTGGGCGCTTTGAAATCGCCGACGATGATGTTCATCGCCTGCCCCCATGCGTCATCAGCTTTCTTGGGATCAACCGTGATTTGCGATTCGGCAAGATCCAAAAATCCGGTCGCGGCGACCTTGGGTTGATCGATCTTCTGCGCGAAGTACGGGATCACCATGTAGGCCGTGTTCACTGCGTCCTTATCCGTGCCCGCAGCGCCTTTGCGAGACAGGATTTCCCTGGCGGCGGCGATTCCTTTTTCAATGGTCGGGCGGTCGAATTTCTCTTTCGGATCCTTGCGGTACTCCCCGCGTGCCCGCTCGATCAGCGCCTGAAGCAATAGCGTATCGAGCTTTTTCATCTCCACATTGGCCGGCAGACGCGAAACAAGTCGATCGAGGATCAGCGACTTGAGGCCTGGATTGTCCTTCATCAGCTTGGTCAGGATGACAGACGCCTGATCGTTGAACTTGGCTTTGTCGGCCGGGTCGGTGGCTTGCTCGGCGCGGTACCAGGCGATGCGGGCTTTGAGTACTTCAACCGTGTCGGTCACCAGCCGCAGGTCACCGGGGTTGGTGATGTTGGCCTTTTGCCAGGTGACGGTTTCGTTCAGTTGCTTTTCGGCCTCGTCGGGCTTGCCGCTGAGCAGTAATGCATTGGCGGCGAAGAAGCGGGCGTCGTTCAGGTCGAACGGCTTGGGGGTTGGCGTAATCTTGCTCGGGTCATCGTAGAGCGATTTGAACGTCTCGATAGCGCCGGCGAAATCGCCCTTGACGATTTTCAGCTTGCCGATCTGGACTTTGATGGTCGGCTGGATCGTGGATTCGGGGTTGTCGTACTGCTTGAGAAACTCGATCGACTCATCGACGAGCTTCTTGCGGTTGGCGTCGGCTTTGTCCAGCGACAGAGCGAGCGGGTATTGCGAGCCGACACGCGTGTACTGGATCGTGGTCTGCAGGGTTTGCAATTGATCCATCTGTGCGATCAGCGCGAATTGTCCTGCATTGTTGATCTGATTGGCAATCGCATTAAGTTTTGTGGTAACTTCAACTTCAGCTTTCTTGTAGACTTTCAGTACTGCCTCGGCGGCGGGTCGAGTGTCGGCCTGGGTGGCGGTGTCTTCACCCCAGTATTCGAGAAGTGCGACATTGTTTGCCACGCCCAAGCCGTACAACTTGCCCGCCAGATTCATAAGGGCCCGGGGGTCTTTCATACTCACCAGCGCTTTATCCAAGCCGGCCGTGACGTTGGCGACAATTTCTTTCCGCTGACGGGCGGTGAGTTTGTCGATGTTCTGGTTCATCAGGCGGTTGAGTGCAATCAGCCCTCGAATGCCGTCGCGCTCGGACTGTGGAACTTTACCGGTCTCAAACGAGCGTTCGAGCAGGTCTTCCATGCCAAACGTCGCCAGGGCTTCGCGCGTGCGGTTTTCGTCCAGCGCGTCGAGTCCGCCGGTGGATTTGGGTTGAGCCATCGCCGGCAGCGCCGCAACGGCGATCGCGGCGGCTGAACTGAGCAGAGACAGCGTTAAACGGTTGTATCGAATGGTTGGTTTCATGGCAGTGGTCGGTTGATGTAAACGCTCGCCCGCAGAATCGCATCAGCAAGATCGCGAAGCCGCACGCGGCGGAGTGATGGTTCGTCTCGTCGATCGATCAGTGCGCCTTGGCGTAACCGATCTTCTCGAACTGAGCCCGCATCGCGGCTTCCTGGACGGCCACGATGTGATCGATCTTCACGTTGTGTCCCGGGGCGATCTTGATCTGAATGTCCGGCGTTTTCCTGCCGGCTTTGTTTAAATCCTCGCGGAGCCGATTCAGCGCCACGGGGAGCGTCGGCCCGTCTTTGGCGCTGATACGGCCGGCAACGGCGGTGAAGCGGTCGGGCGACGGGCTGTCCACCCGGATCTCGATCGGCTCATCGATCTCCGCAGGAGTTTTAACAGACCCCGGTCCGCCGTTCATGGGTACGTTGCTGGCGAGGAAATGCTCGGCCCCGCCGAACTGGCCGGCGAGCATCAGGAAGATCAGGATCACCATCACGACGTCTACGAGCGGCGTCATGTTCGGGCCTGACTCGTAATGAACGGCTTTAGCGCCTTTCATTTTCATATGAATCTCTCAGTCTTCGCACAAGACTGGTTGCAGAGGCCACCAGTCCGGCGAGTTGGATGGTCTAGTGTGCGGCAGGCACTGCTTCGGTCACCTTGGCGGTGTTGAAGTTCCATGCCTTGACGTTCGCCTCGGCGCAGCTCAGCAGCACCGGCTCCAGAGCGGCAAAGCGCATTTCTTTGTCGGCCCGGATGACGACCTGGAAGTTGTCGTTATCGGATGCATCGCCCGTGCCGCCTTTTTTCAGGTCTTTGCCGAAGCGATAAAACTTCAGCGTGTTGGTGACCTGATTCTGGCCGCTCGGGTCCTGCAGCTTGAGCTCGGTGAGCTCGGTGTTACCCGTGGTGGCGTTCTTGACGTTCGCCGTGACGATCGGGGTGTCCGAATCCTTGGTTATCGGCGAGACGTTCAGGTACAGAACGTTGCCCATGTCCCTGATTTCGCTCCCGAGGATGGTGGCGGGGATGCTGATTTTAGAATCCGCGCCCGTGCTCACGCCGATCTTGGCGACGAGCATGAAGAACACGATGAGCACCATGACCACGTCGATCAACGGCGTGACGTTG
>JANMES010000153.1:0-13282 GCA_031377185.1 Phycisphaerae bacterium | reverse complement strand
TGCTCACTTTGATCTTTGGATCAGGGGTTACCAGGTAGGTTGATCCTTTGAATCGCAGATCTTTGCCTTCCACCGCGTAAAGGAAGATGTTGCTGAGCATCTGAAACAACGCTTCTTTGCTCTTGTTGTCGGCCAACTGCCAGGCCTTGCCGGGATCGCCGGTGGGAATAAGCAACATCAGCTCCCGCACGTGATTGCTAAGCCCCTGCAGATTGGGCTTATCCCGCCAATTTTTCGCCAGGAACTGCTGACGGGTGTAAATCGGGTGATCGTTCTCTAGTTTGCGGAACTCTCCGGCATTGGGGAAAAGCTTCATCCCCAGTGCTTTAAAGCTCTTGGCGAATTTTTCCTCGGCACAGTCAGCGTTGCCCAGGATCATTCCGCCTTGCTCAACAAATTTCTTCAGCTTGGCCAGGTCGGCGTCGGCAAACTTCAGTGACTGGTTCCCGGAGATATAGAGGATCGGCGAATCGTGCAACTGATCAATGTCTACTTCGAGATTCACGATCTGCCAGTTGAGATCACGCTCCATCTGCCTGGCAACGTACTTGACGGCATTGGCGGCGTCGCGGGGACGCTGGTTCCAGTTGGCTTCCTTACCATCCAGGGAATACTGCAGTTTATTCATCACAACCGGAGCGCGTCCGCGACTGAGGAAGAGCATTCCGAACGCAGTATTGGGGATCGAGCCCCACCCGCCTGTTTTGGCGGCCGACTTGACCATGAAGTCGGACCCTTCCTTGTACCAATCGAGGGTTCCGAAATACTTGTACCCGCTGGCCACGCCGATGCGCTCGATACCGTACCACATGTAGTAGGTCCACGACCCGACGCCTTTACCGGTCTTGATCATTTCGGGGAGCGCCTTCTCCATCCACTCCATCCCCTTGGCGATCGGCAGGTTGACGGTGTTCCCCTTGCAACTGATTCCGTCGTTGCTACGGAGGTAGTCCTGCGTGATGAAGAGCGTCGCAATGCCAGCCGCCGTCATAGTGATCGTGGTGGGGGCCGCCTTGGTGTATCCCCATCCACCATCGGGGGTCTGGATCTTCTGCCAGGCATCCTCAACCGATGCCCAGTACGCGTCTGGAACTTCCCGTCCAGCCTGTTCCATGGCCCACATCCCCAGTACACCGTACTGGCTGCAGCTTGCATCGTAATCTCGGGCCTCCACCGAGTAGTGATAAAGGCCTCGGAAACCGGGGCCTTTGGCCTTACGGGCGCCTTCCAGCAGGAACTCGGTATCCTTTCTGATCGCGTCGATGACGGTCTGATCCTTATCGTGCGGAATCAGATTCCAAACCTGTGCACGCATTCCCAGTGCATAAATATTGGTGGTTTCATTCTTCTTAAGCCATTCGATGGCGGCTTTCAGTTTCGGGCTGGATGCGGGACTTTCCCCAGCGGCCAATAAAGCATACGCTGCGATGGCTGTGTATCCGGTGTGGTGCGGGGGTTGTTTTCCAGGAGCAATATTCGCAGGGACGGGCGGCTCCCAGTTGTCGCCGGTCTGCTTTGAATAGATGAATTCAACGGCCTTCTTGATCGCTTCATCCACCTGCTCGGTCGTGGCGGCGGTGGCCGGGTGATGGAATACCAAGGTGCAGATCATTCCCGTCATAACGATGCACAAGATTTTTTTTCTCAGTCCGAACAACATAAGAATGATCTCCTGACGGTCCAAAACAAACTCACTAACCACACCGATCCTCAGAACGCGACAGTTTAATGCCCGTCCCACAAATACATCACCTTTGGCAACAGCATTTCATAAACCGAGCCCGCGTCAATCTTAACCGCGTTGAGTTCCACTTTCCCGCCTGCCAGACTGGCAGATGGATCGGAAACACCCGTACGCGAGTTCAGAAGTTCCAGCAATCCGCCGGACTCTTTCAATCGCACTATGGTCGGTTTTACACCGCCGAGATTCGCCCGGGTGATGGCTTCGGCGTAGGCAGATTCGGGATAATCGATCTTATCCACGAGTCCAAGATTGAACGCCTGATTGGCGGTGTAAACCTTGCCATTGGCGATGTCTTCGATCTTCCCTTTAAGCCGCCCGCTTCGACCGGTGCTGACGACGGTACTGAACTGCACATAGGCCTCGTCAACAATGGTTCGCAAATAGGCGTTGGCTTCCTCGGTTTCGGGTTTGAACATCGATTCGACGTTCTTAAACGGCGATTTTGCCGATTTCAGCGTGGTCTCTTCGATTCCCCATTTATCCATCAATTTTGAAACGTTAAACCGCTGCAACAGTACACCGATGTTCCCGGTCAACGTCGTCGGCTGGGCGATGATGAAGTCTCCAGCGCACGACACATAGTACCCGCCGCTAGCCGCAAGCGCGCCCTGCGAAACAACGACGGGCTTGCCGGACTTGGCCTTCCAGGTCATCACGTCGTGGTAGATCTCATCCGACGCGGTAACCGACCCGCCCGGGGAATCGACTTCGATGACAATCGCTTTCACCGCTGAATCGTCCTCAATGGACTTCAGTTGCTTGCGGAACGTCTGGGAGGTTTTCTCGTTGATGATGCCGTTGACGGACAGCACGACGATCTTGTTAAGCAGATCGCCCTTTTCGATGACCGTCTCTCGCTGCATGTCTTTGGCGCTCAACACACCGCTGATCGCCAGCATATAGAAATTCAAGAACAGGGAGATACCAAAGATCGTCGTCGCGAGCGTCAAGAAAATCGCCCGTGTGAAGCTCTTCCCCTTCGGCGGCGCAGGAGGCGGTGCTGCCATCATCACCATCGGTTGCCCGTAAAATCCCGATGGGGATACAGGCGGACCGCCGGACGGAAATTGCGGAGGCATGCCACTCGACGGAGGCGGAGGAGGAGAGAATGCACCCTGCGGATCGACTGGACCCGGGCCGAACGGCGAAGGAGTCATGGGGACCTCAACAAGCTACAACTGAGGGAAAAACGTTTGCCTCTCGACATCTTAGTCACTTTTTTCCAAATTGTCACAAAATCTTGACACATCCCAGGGTCGATAATCGCTACAGTGGAAGATTCTAGAGGAATTCTGCGGGTCCAAACTCATCGGATCGCGTCGAAATAGGCCTCATCTCGTAGAAATAATAGTCATTTTGCGCCCGCCGCAGGAATCAGAGTTACCACTGCCCCATGTTCACAGTCACAACGCCCGCAGTCCCGCCTCGGACTGCGAAATCCCCGACCAGCCTCAGTTTCCGTGGCGAAAGCACCGCGATCAGGTCGTCGGCGATGGTATTGACTACACCTTCGTAAAAGATCCCCTTATTCCGGTACGCCAGGTAGTACAGTTTCAGGCTCTTCATCTCCACGCACTTTTCATTAGGCACGTACTCCAGGGTGATCGTGGCAAAATCCGGCTGGCCCGTGACGGGGCACATGCTGGTGAACTCCGGAAAAATTAACTTGACGGTGTAATCCCGCTCCGGCCGGGGGTTGGGGAACGTATCGAGGATCGTCCGAGGCTGCAGAATCTGCTCGGGCGTGAGGATCGACTTCTGACCTAAATGCGTGGGCTGACTCATAGGCGATACAGCATACCCCGAGTCGCGATTCTTGGCATCTCTCCAACCGAACAAGGCGGGGCTTTTGAGTTTTACCAAACGGAAAAATGAGACCACGAAGAACGCGAAGAAGCAGAGAAGGACGCGAAAAAACTCGTCGATTTGAATTCTTTGCGTACTTCTCTGGTTCTTTGCGGCCTTCGCGGTCTCTGCCTGTCTTTTCTTTCAGAACGACAAGATCGTCCAAGGACAGCATTACTGCATGTCCGGCAGCGGGCCCATTTCGGGCATCGCCGGGCGGGCGGGTCGGACGGATTTGTCGGAAAAATCCGATTCGAGGCTCTCCAGCAGACTCCGTTCGATCTCAAAATGCAGATCGCCGAAGGTGGCGACGGGCGGCTTGCCTTCGCCGGGGTCGATGATCTGCAGTTCGGTCTTGCCCATCGCCCAAACGCCCCCGCCACCAGTTTCAAGCGTGAAGGTGATGGTCGTTCCCGATGTCGGGGCGGATTCCACAAATTTCTCCGCCCGAAGCGGATGAAGGGACGACAGGATCGCCTCGACAGCGGTGTCACTGGCATCGGCGGCGTTGCCGGCGGCGATCCAGACGCTCGGGGCAGGCATTGTACTGGGCTGCGTGGTGGCGGGCATCGTCGCCGGTGGCGGGCGACGGCTGACGATGGTCGTCCTCTTCTCCGCAGGCTTGGTCGTCGGTCGCGTGGTGGCCGGGCGGTCGATCGAGACCTTGAGTTTGTTCACGGATTTCGGTTCTATGTCAACCACCTGCTTGTCACGGTAGTCGAGCGGCTTTTTCTCCAAAAACGCCAGGGACGACTTGGGCACTTTCACGATCACGTTACTGCCGACGACTGTTGCAAACAACGTCTTCCCCAGGATATCCGCTCGGCCGATGGCAATTTTGACCGGCGCAGGCTGCGTTGCTGGTTGAGTCGATGCACCCGTGGTGGAAAGCGAAATGACCGTTGAAACGCCGTCGGTCAATCCGAACAACGGCGAAGCCACGTCGCCATCCACGAACTCGGCAGCGTTGAGCGAGGTGGCGTCCATGATCAGATCGCTCACCGTCATCCCATCGGCGGGCATCGGCATCGGCGAAGTCACGCTCCACTTTTCACCGGACTTGACCAACTCCAACTTGCCCGTCGGGCTGTTAATCGCGACGTACTTCACCTCGGGCATTCCAAGCGAGATGAGTTTCTTCTGCCGGAAATCGTCGAGCGGCTTATCAAGCTGCTCCTCAATGCCCGACGCCACGACATCCGCTTTTTGATTGCCCTTCAACTGCACATACAGCCGGTCGCCGATGCCCGACTTGTCGCCGATGTTGAGGATGGTTTCCTTGCCGTCCTTGGACTTCAGTAACACCACAAACCGCGGCTGCTTCAGGCCCATGCCGTCGGAGACATCGTTGCTCGAAAGCGATTCGAGATTGGCCAGGTCCGTCACCAGCGCCTGCACCACTCCGCTCTCGGCCGCTCCAGTGAGCGGCTGAATGATCTTCCAGTTCGTGCCGACGCGCTCGAAGGTAACGCCCTTCCCGTCGGCCGTCGTGATCGTCATTGATTGAACGTCGGCGGAGGTAATCGAAAGCAGCTTTTTGTTCGTCAGCCTTTCGGTCGATGCCGGCTGCCCGCCGTCCCGCGTCAAAAACGCGTAGATACCAACAGCGGCGAGCAACAGCAGGAGAATGGATGTCGTTTTGAAATTCATAGCCTATTGGTCATTTGTCATTGGTCATTGGTCATTGGCTTCTTACTAATGACCAATGACAAATGACCAATGACTCCATTAATCTCTTCTAGCCAAATACATCATCACCCCCGCCGCGATCACCAAACCCGGCAGGCCGATCAAAAGCACACCGACGGTCCACATGCGGGCAGCGCCGTCGGTCATCGGGGCGATTCGGCTGATCTGCATCGCCGACGGGCTGATGGCGATCATCGGCTCGAGCTTTGCCAGCCAGTAAACGCTGTTGGCGAACAACTCAGCATTGCCTGGGAAACGTGGGATATCGCGATAACCCTGCTTCCACATTTCCTCGTCGGGCATCATGACGAGATTGTCGTTTGCGAAATCGAGCGACCCGATCACCACCAGTCGCCCGCCGCCGTTCTTCTCTACAACGGCCCCGCCGAAGATCGGCGAAGGCTTATCGCCGCGGGCCTTGTCGAACTTGATTTCCCCGCCGCCGCGATAGTTATCCAGTGCGGTGGCCCAACTGGGAGGCGCGGTGGGGATTGGCAGGATCGGGAACGCGGTGTAGCCGTCTTTCTTGCTCAACTCTACCGGCGTGATCGGCACGATGGCCGCTTCCAGGGAGCGTAGCGGCTTGGTCAGCAGGTGATCGCCGAACTCCTTGAGGATGAACACGTGCTGGTATTTCCGCTCGGCCTGCTCGATTTGGTCGCCTTCGCGACCGCTATTGGAGGCGATCAGCGATTTTACCGCGAGCAAGTCGGTGTTGATCTTCACACCCCAAGGCGACAGAGCCACGCTGAGGTCATCCGCTTGAGGGAACGACATCACCATCGCCGACCCGCCATTGGCCAGGTGCTCGGTCAGCTTCGCGGCGATCGACGGAGGCGGCATGCCCATCTGGCTTTGCGTGGGCATGTTGAGCACGATCCAGATCGCGTCTTTCACGTCCGCATCGCTGGGCTCGGGGGCGGCGGGCATGCCCTGCATCTGCGACTGCATCGCCCACATGCCGGTAAAATCCTTCTCCATGACGGCGAAGTTGTAATCCCGCAACCGGCCAGCGACTTCCGCGAACGACACCGGCCCGCCTCGAGAAAACGGCGACTGCTCCGTCACCGGCGGACCGCCGGGCCGCATGAAGCAGACCTTGGGCTTCTTCGTCGCGGTCAGTGCCAGAATGGCCGTGCTGATCTGCTGCTCACCTGCGAACTGCGGCTTGACCGGATCGCCGCCGGGCGCGGGCTTTTTGTCGACGGTTTTCTTCCAGACTTTGTCGAACGGAAGCACCTTCAAATCGTTATCGCCCATCACCAGGATCGAATCCCGCTCGCGCAGTGATTGACGCAGCGAATCGAGTTTTAGTTCACCCAGCTTGCCGATCTCCGCCACGAAATCGTCGGCCTCTTTCTTGAGCCCTTCGTACCGCGGCAGGCTTTGCGTCATGTAAACGCGGAAAGACGCAGGTACCTTGGTGTTGTCCTTGGCGGTCTTAAAGTCGTCGATGATGCGGGCAAGCATGTCCGAAAAGTTGGACATGGTGCTGTTGATGCTCTCGGTCGCACCCTTGTAGTCCGGCGGCTTCTGCTTCAACTGACGGTCGATTCGCTGCTTGCCGGTTTCCAATGCCTTGGGGAAATTTTGCACCGTGGCAATCGTGATCAGCACCGTCTCTGCCAAGTCCTGCGTCTTGATTTCGTTAAACGGCAACTCGGCCACTTTGGCCGCCTCTTCTTTGGCGGTTTTGCTGATGGATTCGTATTTTTTGGGGTAACGGTCTAGGAATTCCTTGTACTTCTTCACCTCGCCGCCGTACTTCTCAGTGACTTTGTGGATGAGGTCATCCACTTTGGTCGGGCTGGCGATAGGGTCGATCAGTTCGATTTCGATGCGGCTGCTGTTGCGCTTGTACTCATCGAGCATGTCCTCGACCTGCCCGACATAGTCCACCTTGTCCTCGGCCCGGTTCGTGCCGGTGCGGGTGTACAGGCTTACCAGCGTGACGTTGGTCTTGAGGTCTTTGAGGATGTTCCTGGTCTGTTCTTTCAGGCTGTTGACACTCTGCCCGGTGGTATCGAACCGGCGTTTGCGGGATTGCGTGAGGTAAATCAGCACCGACGCCAGCGCGATGACAACGACGGTCGCGATCGCGACGTTCAGGCCGTACTTCAGCCAGCGCTGGTGTTGGTTTTCGGGCAAAGGTTTATCGTCCATGGTTACTTCCACCTGCGGGATTCAAGAACTTTGACGGTCAGGAACAAAAACACCGCCGTGATGGCGACGAAGTACATCAGGCTGCCGGTGTCGATCACGCCCTTGGTAAAGTCGGCGTACTTGGCGAACACGCCCTGATCGACCGCCTTGCGCCAAAAGCTGCTGAGAGTCGCAGTGCTGCTGGCGTACCAGGGGACGATCGTGATAAGAAACAAAATCGCCGACGAGCTGACGGCCGCCACAATCTGGCTCTTGGTCAGGCTCGAGCAAAACAGCGAGATCGACACAAACATGGCCCCCACCAGCGTAATGCCGAGATAGCCGCTGAAGATCGGCCCGTAGTCGGGCGTAGAGTACAGCCGGAGCATGACAACGTAGATCAGCGTCGGCAGCAGCAAAATGATGAAAAACCCGAAGCTGCCGAGGAACTTGCCGATCACGACGTCGGTTTCTTCCACCGGCGCGGTCATCATCGATTCCATCGTGCCGGTGGCCCATTCCTGGGCGAGCAGGCCCATGCACAGCAGCGGGATGATCAGCACCTGCATGAAGATCATCTGGTTAAAGATCGACCGCATCTCCGCCGGCTGGCCGGACTGAAAATCGTCGCGGAACCAGAATCCGCAGGCCAGCAAAAACAGCGTCATCGCGACGTACGCGATCGGCGAATGAAAATAGCTCGCGAGTTCTCGGCGAGCGATGGTTGGGGAACGAGTCATTTGTCATTAGTCATTGATCATTTGTCATTGGTCATTAGTGAATTCACAAATGACCAATGACAAATGACCAATGACTCCTTTTATCCTTTTGCCACAGCCTGGCTGGCCACGACCTGCACGAAGAATTCTTCCAGCGTCGCGTGCTCCAGCCGGATTTCACGCAGCGGCCAGCCGTTTTGGATGACCGTTCGGGCGACTTCTTCACGCACGTCGTAGCTTTCCTTCGGCTTGACCGCTGCGGTGATGTATTTGTCGGCTTGGCCGTTTGGGCTGAGAATTTCAACGCTATGTACGCCGCTGACGCGGGCGAGTGCGACTTCAATGTCCTTGGCCGGTCCGCGACACTCCACCAGCACGCGGGCTACATTTCGACGACTGGTCCTGAGTTCGTCGGGCGTGCCCTGCGCGACCACCTTGCCTCCTGCGATCACGATCGCACGGTCGCACACTGCTTCCACCTCCGGCAGAATATGCGTACAAAGCATGACGGTGTGATCGCCGCCCAGATCTTTAATCAGTTTTCGCGTTTCGCGGATCTGCGTCGGGTCAAGGCCGACGGTCGGCTCGTCCAGGATCAGCACGGCCGGGTTGTGCAGCAGGCTGTCAGCCAACCCAACGCGCTGGCGATAGCCTTTGGACAAATGGCCGATCAGCTTCTTGCGGACGTTTGTCAGCCAGCAGCGTTCCAGCACGTACTCGATTCGCTTTTTGCGGGTTGCCCGATCCATCCCGCGAAGCCGGCCGCGGAAATCGAGGTATTCCTCGGGACGCATCTCGGTATACAGCGGCACGCTTTCGGGTAAATACCCGACGTTCTCACGAACTTTCAATGAGTCGTGGAAAATATCACAGCCATTGATGGTGGCGGTGCCGCTGGTCGGCGGGAGATAGCAGGTCAGCATGCGGATGGTCGTGGATTTCCCCGCGCCGTTGGGCCCGAGAAAGCCGACGATCGTGCCCTTAGTCACCTCGAAGCTGACATGATCCACCGCCAGCGTCTGCCCGTAGATTTTGGTGAGATTCGAAACCGATATCACGCGTTAATCCTCATGGCCAACCCCTCCGCCACTGAACAAGTCTGCAAATGAGTATGGCGGGCGTGTCGTGCTGTCAAGGAACCAGCACCCCGCTGCGAAGGCGCAAGCGGCGTTCATACCGACATTTACAAGGCCGGTCGCCTGCGCCTTCGCAACGGGGAATGTGGGCTGCGCCCGCACCATTGAATAGACCCGAACGCGGAAAAAGTTGCATCTGAACTCAGAAAAATCGGCGAACCGCGGCGTTGAAGATCAAATTCTGAACCTCGAATGCGGACCATGCGACACAGAGGCACAGAGTTTAGCACGGAGAAGAAAGTTGAATTCATTCTCTGTGTTTTGCCCTGTGCCTCTTTGACTCTGTGTCGGCTTATCTCTTTTTCATCCGAAAAGCGTCGGCTCGGTCGCCGCTTGCGGCTCGTCGATCCGTGAGACGCTGACGATCCGCCCCACCTTAAAGGTGCGTTGGGCATCGCGCAACTGGCAGTGGGCAACCAGCAGCAGTTCGCCGCCTAGCTTTTTGACGTGCATGGGGGAGATGATGCGTTTCGTGCGGTGCTGATTCGCGTCGAGGTATTCCATCATCACCGGCTTTTGCAGTTCGAGGGCTTCGTCCAGTTCGATCGGCAGCGATCGCGCCCGCTCGGCCGGCTTGAAGGGGAGCGGACCGCCCTGCTGCGCTAAGGCGTCGCAGAGCATCAAGGCCCACCCGCCGACGGGGGTCAGCAGGCGTTCGAGCACGCCCGCGGTCGTTTCGGCGTCGGCCAGGGCGCGGTGGGCGGTGGTTTGCCGGACTTCGAGCCTGGCTGCGAGGCGAGATAAGCCGTTCCCGCCACGCCCGAAACGCTTCCGGGCGATGCGGACCGTATCGAGCACGTGCGTCTGGCCGAACTCCTGACAGAGATCGCGTTGCAGCCTCGCGAATTCACGGTGGAGGAACGTCAGATCAAACGCCACGTTATGGCCGACGACGATCGCACCGCTCAGCAACTCGCACACCCGATCGCGCACGTCGGCAAACGTCGGCTGGCCGGTGACCATTTCCTGGGTGATGCCGGTGATGTAGCTCGCACCCGGGCTGATCCGCCGTTGCGGATCGACCAGTTGCGAGTAGCGATCGACTACCTGCCCGCCGTGCATGCGGACGATGCCGATCTCCGTCACCCGATCACCCAGCTCAGCGGCAGCGCCGGTGGTCTCGAAGTCGATCACCGCGAGGGGGATGTCTTTGAGGGATTGGACGAGCGAGAACGGCATGACGGGATTCTATCCCTTTGGTGGAAAGTGAAAAGCGATGAGCGATGAGTGAATTCCATCCACTCATCGCTCATCGCTTTCTTCTATCCTAACGCCGTCCCGATGATCTCCGCTTCGAAGCAGATATTGCCGTTGACAATCCCCTGCGTTTTGCAGCCGAAGCGGCTGTGTCGCTCCCAGATCTTCTGTCCGAGGATGATCATCCGGCAGCCGGGCAGAACTTGCTGGCGGAATTTGATGTCCTGCGCCCCGCCGAACCCGATGAAGCCAGTCCATTTCGTAAACATGCGCATATAGAACGAACACATCTGCGCTGCCGCTTCGATCATGATGACGCCCGGCAGCAACGGCCGGCCGGGGATATGGCCGGGGACCCAGAACTCGTCCGCGCGCACGTCTTTGTACGAGACAATCTTCCCCTCTTCGGGCTTGGCCCACAGCACGCCGTTGATGTGCTCCATGTCGCCACGCTGCGGGTTGACCGCCCGAACGGCTTCGATGTCCCACATCGGCGGCTTGGACAGGTCAAGATGGCTGATATCAAAGACGAGTTGTGGAGGCATGGGGATCGTTTCTGGACAGAAACCTGATTAAAAATGCCGCTCGGCGGCTGCGCGAACACAAATTCGTTTGCATCCGCGAAGCCGCAAGCGGCAATGGCCTGCAAAGGTGTCTAAAAAGTCCGCGTCCTGATCAAGCCCCGCCATTCCTAGCGGTACTCCGCTAGGAATGCCGGGCGATTGATCGGTTTTCGGTCACCCGAGATCCCTCGCGAGTACGCTCAGGATGACCCTGTCAGGACTCTTAATGCACCCTCTTAGGTGAATGAATATCGCGTTCCGGATCAAATCCGGGCTAAGCAGGCTCAGCTTCACGGCCTTCCAGAATCTTCTTGCGAACATCCTGGGCGGCGGCTTTGATTTCCTGCATCTTCTTGCGAACGCGGGTTCCAGCAGCTTTGTTGCCGCCGATCGCCTTGCTCACATCTTCTTCCGCCTCTGCCACCAAACGCTTGAGCGTGTCATATTCCGTCATGGGTAACCTCCAATGTGCTTGTTAACCTTGTGTAAAATGCTAATGGAGCCTCTAAAGCGTGTCAAATCGCCAATTTCAGCGTTTTTAGCCACGAACGTGCTTGTGGAATAGTTCCAAAAGCCGTTTCGTAATCGGACCGGGCTCACCTTTTGCAACCGATCGCCCGTCCACTTTGGTAACAGGCATCACTTCCGCACCGGTTCCGGTGACGAAAATCTCATCGGCGATATAGACATCGTGCCGCTGCAGCGTTTTTTCGACGCATTCGATCTTATTCTTGGCGCACAGCTCCATGATGACCCTGCGGGTCACGCCTTCCAATATCCCGTCCGATGTCGTTGGCGTCTGTACCTGCGATCCCCGGACGATGAAAATGTTGTCCGCCGTGCATTCTGCGACGTTGCCTGCATGGTTGAGCATGATTGCCTCGGGCACACCCGCGTCATTGGCTTCGATCTTGGCTAGCACGTTATTCAGGTAATTGAGGCTCTTGATCCGAGGGCTTTGCGCAGCCGGGTGGTTGCGGATGTAGCTTGAGGTGATCACCGACATCCCCTTTTCGTACATCTCCTTGGGGTAGACACTGATCAGATCGCTGATGATGAACACCGAAGGCGACTTACTGTTGCGGGGGTTGATCCCCAGATCGCCGACGCCTCTCGTCACGACGGCGCGGATGTAGCAGTCCGAAAAACCGTTGGCTTTAAAGGTCTGCTCGATGGCGGCCAGCATTTTCTCCGGCGGGATGGGGATTTCGAGCCGAATCGCCTTGGCCGAGTCGTACAAGCGGCGAAGGTGCGCATCTGCTTCAAACACCTTGCCCGCATAGACACGAATGCCCTCGAACACGCCATCGCCATACAGCAAGCCGTGGTCATAAAC
The DNA here is from genome assembly GCA_031377185.1 of Phycisphaerae bacterium. Lineage (GTDB taxonomy): Bacteria > Planctomycetota > Phycisphaerae > Tepidisphaerales > Tepidisphaeraceae > JANMES01. Next base: position 911 of record JANMES010000153.1, on the reverse strand, counting down.
TGAGATTTTCGCATCAGCCCGATCGACGAGTTGGCCGTCGAGCCAGATTTTGAGAGACATCGTCACTCCGATTTTGTCATTGACGATTGAATTCATTGACGATTGGATTTCTCAATCGTCAATGGCCCGATCGGCAATGAATCAATTCCTATTTTGCCTGCTCCAACTTCCCATCCACCAACACCAGCACCCGGTCGGCCTCGCGGGCTAATGCCCGGTCGTGCGTGACCATCACAATCGTCTGCCCGGCGTTCTGGTGGAGCCCTTCGAGAACACCCATGATCTGCCTGCCGGTTTCGGCGTCAAGGTTGCCGGTCGGTTCGTCGGCGAACAGCACCTTCGGCGAGTTCATCAGCGCCCTGGCGATCGCCACCCGCTGCCGCTCGCCGCCGCTGAGCTGGTTCGGGCGGTGCTTCAGGCGGTGCGACATGCCCAAATCGGTCAGAATCTTTGTCGCCCGCTCCTTCAGCGTTGCGCTTTTGGCCTTAAACGACACCCATGAATGTTCGATCATGCTCGAAAGCATTGCATTTTCCAGCACGTTCAGTTCCGGGAGCAGGTGATAGAACTGAAACACGAAACCGAACTGCGTGTTACGCAGCTTGCTGCGATCGCGGCTGGAAAGTTTCTGGATCTCCTGGCCGTCGAATTCAACTAAGCCGCTATCGGCCTCATCAAGCGCGCCCAGAATGTGCAACAGTGTGCTCTTACCTGAACCCGACCGCCCTTCGATCGCAATGAACTCGCCGGGCTTGATCGAGATATCAACTTGCTTGAGCACGATGACATCGCTCTCGCCCATGCGAAAGGTTTTCTTCAGTTGCAACCCGCGCAGCAGCGATCCGTCGTTCGGCGGATCGGCCGTTGGGGCCGACAGCTTGGTCGAAGCGTAGGGGAGTGTGGGTTCAGCC